>JAHYIV010000001.1 GCA_019429465.1 Desulfoarculaceae bacterium | reverse complement strand
GGCGTCCAGACCTGGTAGATTTATTTATGTCCATACCCCGAAACATGGATCATGGCTCAATTTAATCGAAGCGGCTTTTTCTAAAATGGCGCGAACCTTTTTGAGGCATATTCGTGTTTCTTCAAAGGCCGAACTAAAAGAACGTATCCTTAAAGGGATAGAAGAAATGAATTCGGCACCAGTGGTTTATCGCTGGAAAAAATTCGACCTCGACATCGCATGAATTGTAAATACTTTATTGAATCTAAATACTAGCTGTTAATAAACTTTGTTTTTATCCGCATGACAGTGTTGAAAGTACGTTAAAGTATCTCTAACGTAGCCGGTCATCCCCAAAAAAAAATCCCGGCTGGCCATGAACATGGCCAGCCGGGATTTTCATGTATCACCTGCATCCTGCAACTGCTAGGTCTTTGGCAGTCGATACGGGCACATGGGCTGCGTTGGCTTCGCCATTTTCAGCGCAGGGGTAGCCCCCGCTACGCCTGCGCTGAAAATGGCTTGCCGCCTTGCCTCTGCATCCGTCTCAACAGCCTCAAAGCTCAACCAATTACCGGATTTAGGTATTAATCCTTGATGTCAAGGGTGGGGAGAATCTTGTTGATTCCCCAGAAAAGAATGAACGGGGTGGCGATCACGGTCAGGGCCCCGAACAAACCTTCCTTGAAGGTTTCCAGGCTGTGGGGGATTATCGGCAGTTGATAGTGCATGAAACCCTCGAAAGAAAGGGAGAAGGCCTGGCCGCCGATGACAACGTTCCAACGCATCATGAAAACGCCGAACAGCACCAAGATCAGCGCAACCGCGGTCCGCCGAATGGTGAGGCCTGGCAACATCAGCAGGATGAACGGCAAGGCGTTACCCAGGCCATACTGCATGACGAAGATCTTGACAAAGTCTTCATGGAACATGACTGAGCGCAGAATATCCCATGATTTCATCGCCGTATAGCCCCGGAAGATCAAATCCAGCATTTCCAGAGAAATAGCCGCCACCAGGAACATAACCAGGTAGTGGGATGTTTTTGATATCACCTCTATTTCAGCGCCGCGAATAGTGATGACACTTTCATCACCCCGGCCCTTGGCCAAAATGGCCTTCAGCTTTTTGTATTCCATGATGATGATATAGGTCAACATACAGAGGGCGATACCCGATACCACCGCGGACATGATGAAGATTACCGGCATCAAAGGCGACATCCACAGGGCGTTCGCCTTTACCGAGCCGAAGATGAAACCGGCATAGCCGTGCAGGAAACCGGCCACCGGGATTCCAATCGCTGCCATGATCTTGATTGCTTTTTTGTCCTTGGCAACAGAGGCCGGGTCAATGTTGTAAGCACCGAGGGTCAGGATGTGGTAGAGGGTGCGTTTAAAGGTGGAGGTTAGATCGTCCTTGTCTTTGAGGGCAATGGTCTGCTGGACAAAATATTCCCGGTAAACAAACCATATCTCAGTCAGGACTATCACGGCGTAGGTGGAAAAGACAATACCGAAGGCGGCAATGGCCGAAGTGAAGTGCGGCGTAAACATGACGTTTATGCCCCGTAACGGCTGCTGCAGATGCAGCAGCAATGGCATCATTGCCACCGGCAGCAGGGCGAGAGAAAAAACCAGCGAAAAACGGGCCATCTCCTTCAGGTCCTTCTGGCCAAAAACATGGTAGAGGGAAGAAAGTACGAAGGCACCGGCCACCAGTCCGGTCATGTAGGGGTACATGACAATCTGGATACTCCAGTAAATAAATTCATTCGGATAAACAAACAGGAGTTTGTCGGTCCATTCCACACCATGGACAATAAGTTGTTCTGTCATCTCAATTACCTCACGTTCATGTCCAGGCCTAGATAGAAGACCTGCGGCTTGGTGCCGTATTCATCTTTGAGGACAGCGACTCGCTCTGTCATGATAATCTTGGTAACTGGATCATTCGGATCCAGCAGGTTGCCGATCTGGCGGGCTCCGAAGGGGCAGGCCTCGACACAAGCGGTCTGTTGCCCCTTGCTGATCCGGTGGTAACAGAAGTTGCATTTCTCGGCGACCTTGTGGATCGGGTGGAAAAAGCGGACTCCGTAGGGGCAGGCCATGATGCAGTAACCGCAACCGATACACCAGGTCCGGTCAACCAGGACCACCCCGTCACTGGTCTGATAGGTGGCACCGACCGGACAGACCTGCACGCAGGCTGGATTCTTGCATTGATTGCAGAGTTTGGGAACGAAAAAGGTTTTGCTGATATCTTCCTGTTTAATCTCATCATCCCTGATCTGCTTGCTGGTGAATCCATCGCGGCCGCCCATGGGTGAGTCAATATGGGTTTTGTCGTCCTTGGTGACGACGTAGCGTTCAACCCAGGTTCGGGTAACCGGCGCGTCATAAGGGATTTCGTTTTCTTTTTTGCATGCTTTGACGCAGAAGCCGCAACCAACGCACTTATTGGTGTCGACTAGAAAACCCCACCGGGTTCCTTCTTTACCGGTGGCTGCCTGGCATTCTGCCGGGCTGAGAAAGCGGAAAGCTGAAATGGGCAGGGAGGCCGCAATGAAGGTGCTTAAACCCGATTTAAGTAATTGTCTTCGCGAGCAACTCATTTACCTTCCTCCAAGTTCGGGTTATGGGGATTGTGACATTCGATACAAGCTGACTCGCTGTTATGTTTGTCGGGATCGATTGCTTTGATGCGGGAACGGGGATTGTCGGGGTAATCCAGAGAGGCGTGGCAGCGCAGGCATAATTCTCGACCGGTGTCGATAGTGAGTTTTTCAGGATCATCCGGATGATCTATGGCCGGTCCGTGACAGTTCTCGCATTGGATTCGCTGGTGCTTGGAAGCATTGACTGCGACCACATTTTCCTCATGACATTCCTGGCAGTATTCCCGGCCTTTGTACTTGGGTTTGAAATTTTTCCAGTCATCGACATTACCCAGTCGGTGAAAACCGTAAGTGAAATTTTGGCCGTGGACCCCGAAATCATCGGGCACCATAAAATGCCTGACTATCAGAATCAGGGCTATGGCTATCAAAACAAACCATAGCGGCCGCAAGACGTGATTTTTCATAAAAAAAGCCTCCTTCAGATTAAGTAACCAAATTCAGACGATATTGGCTTTGTCGCCTCTATCCGACTGAATTGCCATATAACCTAAATCCTGCAACTGTTTGGCATTCGGCTGTCGATACGGACACATAGGCTGCGTTGGCTTCACTATTTTCATGCGTGGGCGTAGTCCTGCTATGCCTGCGCTGAAAATGGCTTGCCGTCTTGCCTCTGCACCTGGCTCGATAGCCTCGGAGCTCAACCAATTGCAGGATTTAGGTAAATATAAAGATATAACATGCTCGTCTGGCATATATGGACTATCTGCGACCATAGATACCATCCTGTTCACCACCTGCTCGGCCTCATAGAGGACCACAGAAGGGGCCTAAAAAAAAATCGTCATGGATGCCGTAGAAACCGGTCTGCACTTCATCCGACCCCGGAACTAATCTAACCACGGTAAACGGGATAAGTGCCTTTCGTAGATTATTTTCTTGCAAAAAACAAGAAAATAATCTGTAAGTCACTAAAACTCCTTTTTCTTGGACTGGGTCGTGTGCTGTTTTCTATGAATGGTCCTGACACAGGAGCTCAGTCATGCTGTCGCCGTCTATCATCGCCGTACTCTCCTTGAGGCCGTCAAGTAAAAACGGACAGCTTGCTCAGAGAGTGTGTAATATAGAAAAAAAGACGACCAGAAGATATTAATGAATAAAAAAAAGAAAAGTAAATGAAAACGGTAAAAAAAACACTCATTTTTAATTTGGATCGTTATTCTACAGAAGGTTTTTCTCCAGAGACTCTGTGGCTGGTGATGTAATAAGAGATAAACCCAACTATCTCAGATCTGAATTATTAATAACCGATCTATAAATGAGAAAACCAAAAATGAAACAGGCATTCCTGCAAACAATCAACCTTTTTAAAAGCATGTTGCCAATGCTGGTTGGCGTCCTTCTGCTGGTCAGCCTTATGCATCAACTTTTCAAAAATCAGTATCAGCATTGGTTTACCGGTAATTATTTTCTCGATCCATTCATCGGAGCGTTGGCAGGTTCCATCTCATTCGGCATACCTATAACCAGTTATGTAGCAGGTGGGGAACTCTTGCACGCAGGCATCAGTCTTCTTGCCGTAACAGCGTTCATCATGACCTGGACCACGGTTGGTCTGGTCATGATACCTTTGGAGGCGGCCTCTTTAGGAAGGCGTTTTGCTGTGGTTCGCAACCTGCTCAATTTTGTTTTTGCTCTGCTTGTGGCAATGGCCACCGTGTACACTGTAGTGATTCTGTCATGAAGAGTTGCCAGCCTCGCTTCCTGAGCAAATTGACTGGCAGGACAAAATTTCTGTTTTTTACCTTGGTCCTCTATGGCATTATGGCTCTTTTCAATCCTGCCGTAACCCTCGATGCTCTGAGCTATTTTGGCGTCATGTTCTCCAAGGTGCTTCCTGTGTTAGGACTGGTTTTTATCGTTCTTTTCTGTACCAACTTATTTCTAAATCCGGAAAGGATCCGGAAACATCTCGGCACAGACTCCGGGCTTCGAGGCTGGTTTTACGCAATCATCGGCGGTATTATTATTTCCGGTCCGCCGTATGTCTTGTATCCGATGCTGGGCGAGTTGAGAAGACATGGGGCAAGAAATGCATTGCTCGCGACCATCCTCTACAACAGAAACGTTAAGATTCATTTTATTCCTGCCATGATTTATTATTTCGGGATACGTTATACCGTTGTCCTGTCACTCTATATCCTTTTATTCTCAATACTTAATGGTAAATTGCTCGAATTGCTTGTTGATGAATAGGCTTTCACAAAAGAAGACAAGGCTTGTTTGACATGGAAAAAGAGGGCCACCCAATGACTGCGGCCCGGCGTCCAATAAAAATCCTGGCTGGTGGTCGTCAATAAGTCAGCTTTCTCTTCTACCTGATTATCTGTGCCCCTTGCATCAGTAAGGGGGAGCACTCTTCACGGCCAGGGTCTCCAGATCTGCCAGCAGGCGGCCATGTTTTTCGGTAAAGGTCCTGCCTCGCGCACGGATGGCGCGGGCGAGGGCCTTCGGGATGTTGATCGCCCGATTTGAGGCCAGGCGCTTCTGGTAATCACGGGTAAAGTTGCTCGTGATCCGCAGCGACCAGTTGTCGTCATTGACGGTGCCGGGCCGGTTGTAGATATCTTTTATGCCCATTAAATCCGTGAAGAAGATCATGACATTGGAGGCAGGTCCGGCAAAGAGGTCAGCCACCTTTGCCTGGACGAGTTCGCCGGCGTCCGTTGCCAGCTTCTCTGACCAGTTCTCGTCTTCTTCGCCCTCCGGCAGCAGTCGCCAGGTCAGGTACTCAGCGTGCCGCCTGGCAGTACCCGAGGCGCACCATTGGTCGGCCAGGAGCCAGATGGGCAGGGTGTCGTGGTTGCCCAACATGATCCAGTCCTCTGGGCTGGCGTTTTCGCTCCGGTAAACATCTGCGGGATTGTCGAGATCCGCCTTCTGGGTGACTCGGAAGCGGCCAAGTCGGTGCCGTTCCATGACCCGCCGAATCGGGTAAGGCTGGGTGGAGAGGATTTCGCAAGCGATAGCGTGGGAACCTTGGCCGTTGCTGCCAGCAGCTGTCATGATGAGGTCGAGGAGCAGACCATAACGCTCAACCTGTGCCGGTTCCAGGTTCCGCACCCAGTCATCGGCATAGCGGGGCCGGTCGTGATTGATCTGATCTGTTCGCGGGATAGTGAAGGCGGCTAGTTCCCGGTGATCCGCGAGGTCCGGTGAGGCAAAGAGCCGCGCTCCAGCCTGCACAGCAACCAGCGGGTTGTCCTGTCCTGTCCGGTAGACCCAGGGGCATACGAGACCGTGAGGGTGATCGATGCGCAGTCCGTCGAAATCCCTGAGCATTTTTTTCAGTCGCTGCTGCAGGAAACGGAGTGCCGAGCCGGGCCGACCGGTCGTGTCCGCAAAATAGCGGCCAGGATCCAGGACCGGATAGTTCCATGGTTGACCCTCAGGATTTGTGCGGCTGGGGGGGGCGCCCATGACATAGCCGGGCAGCAGGAAGGACTGAGCGAACCAGGCGTCACGGCCGGAAAAGCCAATCTGCAGGTCGCCAAAAAGATCGAGCCCTAGCTGGTGCGTGTAGCGACGTAGTTCCTGGTGTTGCCGGTCCAAGAGAAACTGGGCAAAGGCGTAGGCCGCGATGGCTTCGCGGTATTTGCTGAAGAGGGCTTGGCGCCGTGGTGCGGTACTCCTGCCGTCCCTCTTGGCAGGTTGCCAGAGCTGCTGGTCGAACCTGGCCTCGCAATTCCCCTCCCAGTCCCGCCAGTTGTGTCCGTCATAGTGGGAACGTAGGGCTTCATACAGGCCATCCCGCATGAGCCAGCCGCCGTTTTTTCTGCGGAAGAGGCCAAACTCCCGGGCGAGCTCTGTAAGCCCCCCCGCCGCAAGTTTGGACTGGAAACGAAGCCATACCTCCTCCAGAATTCGCGATCGGGCATAGCAGGCATACTCGTGAACCGTATGATGCTTTCCTCTTGCCGGCCGTCCGGCCACCAGCTCCTTCAGGGTTTCTTGGCTCAGCAGTTCACCCCAGGCCGCGGTGGTAAGCGGCAGTGGTGCCAGCGACAGGCGGTTTCGCGAAAAGAGGGTACCATCGTAAGGTGAGGGGTTGGAGGGCGAGGTCATACCTTGGGGGCCTAACTGTATCCCGTTAAAGCCTAAATTCCGGACAAAGGAGAGAAATTCGCGGGAGCCGGCACTGTAGGGTGAGCCCCTGCCGATATCCTCTTCCGGGCGGCAGGGAAAAGCCGGATCCTGGATGCCGAGCAGGAGGTGGCGGATGCCGAGAAGCTGCAGTGCCTCCTGGATGGCGGCGGGTAGTCCATCGGCAGGTTTAATATCGTGACTTCTCTGTGTCTCGCTGCGGTGCGCATCTTCGGATTCACGCATCAGCTTTTCTCCGGAAGACCACCATGGCCAGTGGCGGCAGGGTAACTATGAGGGAGTGGTAATGGCCGAAGGCCGCCACCGGAGTTGCCTCGACACCGCCGAGATTGCCCTGGCCTGACCCGCCGTAGAGGGGGGCATCGCTGTTCAGGATCTCTTCCCAGAAACCATTTGCAGGCACACCCAGTCGGTGGTTGTGACGGGGAGTGGGTGTGAAGTTGCAGGCACAGACCACTGCTGATCCCTGGTTCCGGCCGTGGCGGCTAAAAGAGATGACGCTCTGTTCGGAATCATTGGCGTCGATCCAGGAAAAGCCGGCCGCCTCAAAGTCGAGTTCATAGAGGGCGGGTTCTTCCCGCATGGTGGTATTCAGGTCACGCACCCAGCGCTGCAGACCACGGTGATCACCATCGTTGAGCAGATGCCAGTCCAGACTTGTATCGTGGTTCCATTCCGCCCATTGACCAAATTCGTCCCCCATAAAGAGGAGCTTTTTGCCGGGATGAGTGAACATGAAGCCCAGGAACAGTCGGAGGTTGGCAAAGCGCTGCCAGCGGTCGCCGGGCATCCTGCCAAGGAGCGATCCTTTGCCGTGCACCACCTCGTCGTGGGAGAGGGGGAGAAGAAAGTTTTCCTGGAAGGCATAGACCAGGCTGAAGGTAATTTGGTTATGGTGGTACTTGCGGTGGATGGGATCCTTGGCCATGTAGAGGAGGATGTCGTGCATCCAGCCCATGTTCCATTTGAGTCCGAAGCCCAGGCCGCCCAGATAGGTGGGTCGGGAAACCATGGGCCAGGTGGTGGATTCCTCGGCGGCCATGATCACATCCGGGTGTTCCAGGTAAACGAGCTCGTTGCAGCGCCGGATAAAACTGATGGCCTCCAGATTTTCCCGGCCGCCATGGATATTGGGAATCCATTCGCCCTCTGCCCGCGAGTAATCGAGGTAGAGCATGCTGGCCACTGCATCCATCCGGAGGCCGTCCGCATGGTAGATCTCGAGCCAGAAGAGGGCGTTGGCCAAGAGGAAGTTGACCACCTGCGGCCGGCCGAAGTTGAAGATGGCGGTGTCCCAGTCCTTGTTAAGTCCCTGCCGGGGATCGGCGTGCTCGTAAAGATGCGTGCCGTCGAAATAACCGAGGCCATGCTCGTCCCGTGGGAAATGAGCCGGCACCCAGTCAAGGATGACGCCGATGCCGTGGCGGTGAAGGGAATCCACCAGGTACATGAAGTCGTGGGGGGTGCCGAAACGGCTGGTGGGGGCAAAGTAGCCCACCGGCTGATATCCCCAGGAACCGTCGAAGGGGTGTTCGGTCATGGGGAGAAACTCGACGTGGGTGAACCCCATCTCGGCGACATACACCACCAGCTTTTCAGCCAGTTGCCGGTAGGTGAGCCAGCGGTTGTCCTCTCCCCGCATCCAGGAACCGAGATGGACCTCGTAGATGGATAGGGGGCTTGAAAGACTGTTTTTTTTCTGTCGCTCCGCCATCCAGAGGCTATCTCCCCACTCATAGCCCCCCAGTGTCCAGATCCGGGAGGCGGTGTGGGGAGTGATTTCGGCCGCAAAGCCAAAGGGGTCGGCCTTCTGGACACGGTAGCCTGCATAGCGCGAGGTGATGGCAAACTTGTAAAGATGACCATGACCCGCGCCGGGGACAAATCCCACCCAGAAACCGCTGCCGGCATGGTTTTTGAGTATTGCCACTCCTTCCTGCCAGTCATTGAACTCCCCCACCACGGATACCGCCGCTGCGCCTGGCGCCCAGACGGCGAACCAGGTTCCCTGCCGACCCTGTTTCTGGCCCGGATGGGCGCCGAGTTTTTCCCAGGCCCGGTAGTGCACCCCCTTATTGAGCAGATGGAAGTCATAGTCGGAGAGAAAAGAGGTCTTGCTCATGGTGATATCTCCTTACTCCCGGGTAGAAAGGCCAGTATCCCTTCCAGAGGGATGCGCAGCCAGTCGGGACGGTTGTTCAGTTCGTACTCGATTTCGTAGAAGGCCTTGTCGAGAATAAAAGAATTCAGCAACAGCTCCAGATGCTTTTCCCTGATGGGGAGGAAGGACGCACCGGCGGCGCGGTCGAGGTAACCATGCAGGAAGGCGGACCGCCCCCATTCCTCCCAGGCCTGCAGCCGCCTGGTCAAAAATGCTGTCTCTTCCGGGGGTGCTTCCTGCCGGGAGAAAAGGATAGTCGTGGCGGCATAGGCAAAGGAGCGGAGCATGCCGGCCACGTCTTTCATGGGGGAATGTTTTTCCTGGCGTTCGGCCAGGGTTTTGAGCGGTTCACCTTCAAAATCGAGGAGGATCCAGTCCGTTTCCCGCCGGAGGACCTGGCCCAGGTGGTAGTCACCATGGCAGCGGATGCGGGTGGCGCGACTCTTCATCGCCGCCAGTTCATGGAACCGGCTGATGAGCCGGTCGCCTTCGGCAAGAATGAGGTTGGCCCTGTCCTGTATGTCGACTGGGAGTTCTCGAAGGCTGGTGTTCAGGTGTTCCAGGGCCTGTCTGGCCTGGCACGAGAAATTATCGGCCAGGCCCTGGAGATAGGCCGTGTCCAATGCTTCCGGTTTGAAGGCCGACTGTCGCGTCAAGCTCGCCAGTGCTACGTGGAACTCGGCTGTCCTCCTCCCGAGGTTTTCAAAGGTCGTGAGTCCTTCTGCAAAGGCATCACAGCCGCTCCCTTCACCATAGGCAGCAGCTGCCTTTAAAAGCGGCATGCCACCAAAGGGACGGAGGTCCTCTTCGGACAGGTCCCGGGTTTGCTCCAGAAAATCCCGGGCCGACTGCAGGGCATAGGTCCAGCCGTCGCCGTCGCTCGCGAGGTATGGCTGGAGCATGGCCAGCGCCGCATTTTGGCCTTGGATGTTGAGGGAAATGCCACCGGCAACAGGAGCCAGGGCTGTAAAATCGGTGTGATCTGTAAGCTGCAGACTGATGGCGAAATCGGGGTTGGTGCCATCCTCAAGGCGCCGGTAAAGTTTGAGGATGGCCTGCTCATCCAGGACCACCGAACTGTTGCTCTGCTCGACACCCAGGCGGCGGACCTTGCCGCAGGGGCTTTCCCCCGGCAGCGCCTGGTCAAAGGCGCTGGTGGCAAAGGCCTGGATCGTCCCCCCCCGGACGGTTGGGTAGCTCCGGTTGTTGGCCATGGCCTCGAAGAGTTCGCAACAGGCAAACCTGTCAGCCAGTCCGTCCAGGAAGACCCCGTCAGTCTTAGGGGTCTTGAACACGGTGAGGACACTTTCCGGGGCTTCTCCGGCAAGTCGTTCGGCAGTCGGCCCGGTCACTACCTTCAGCGGCAGGCAGTACTTTTCCTTTTCGCCCTCGCTGAAGCTTACCATCAGAAAGACGATAAAAAATCCACCTCCTATCTTGCTCCAGTCGGAGAAGGCGACCCCGGTGATGGTTCGGGATTTACTCCCGAACCAGCGCTGGTTCGGGAGCCAGGTGGGCAGGATTTCGTTTTCTAGAGCATCCTGGAAAACCCCTTCCAGCAGGCCATGCCAGTTCTCGGAGATCGAGAGGGCGGAAAGTTGCGGTGTGGCGGGATCATGTGCCCTCATGAGATGAATGACTTCGGCCGGGGGCTCGAGCCGGAACCAGAAGAAGGAATGGGGCCCGATGGTGATAAAGTAGGGAAGTTCGCCGATGGCGGGAAACTCCGTCCGTCCGATCATCTCCACCGGCACCCAGCCCCGGAATTCGGAGAGGTCGAGTTCTGCCGGCTGGACAAAGCGGGAGAGATTGGCCACCGCCAGGATCACCTCCGACTTGTAGCGCCGCAAATAGACCAGCACCTTACGGTTCTCCGGACGCAGAAATTGGAGGCTTCCCCGGCCAAAGGCCTTGTGCTGGCGACGAAGTTTTATCATCCTTCTCATGAACTGGAGCAGCGATGAAGGGTCCCGTTCCTGGCCCTCTACATTGATGGCCATGTAACCATAGACCGGATCCAAGATAACGGGGAGATAGAGGCTGGCGGCGTCGGCTTTGGAGAAACCGGCGTTCCTGTCGGTAGACCACTGCATGGGGGTACGCACCCCGTTGCGGTCGCCCAGGAAGATGTTGTCACCCATGCCGATCTCGTCGCCGTAATAGATAATGGGGGTGCCGGGGAGGGAGAAGAGCAGGCTGTTCAACAACTCCATCCGCCGGCGGGAGTTGTTGAGGAGTGGCGCCAGCCGGCGGCGGATGCCGACATTCACCCGCATGCGGGGATCATTGGCGTATTCGCGGT
This sequence comes from Desulfoarculaceae bacterium, assembly GCA_019429465.1. Classification (GTDB taxonomy): domain Bacteria; phylum Desulfobacterota; class Desulfobulbia; order Desulfobulbales; family Desulfocapsaceae; genus UBA2270. Next base: position 155,354 of record JAHYIV010000001.1, on the reverse strand, counting down.
ACATATAGTCCCGCTCCTCGTCGGTGACCATCTCCAGGGTGAGTTCGTCGTGGTTGCGCAGGAAAATAGCCCACTGGCAGTTAGCGGGAATTTCCGGTGTGCTCTCCAGAATCTCGGTGATGGGCCTCCGGTCTTCCTGCCGCAGGGCCATGTATATCCTCGGCATGAGCGGAAAATGGAAGGCCATGTGGCACTCGTCGCCTTTTCCGAAATAGGCCGCCGTATCCTCCGGCCACTGGTTGGCCTCGGCCAGCAGCATTCGGTCCTGGTAATGGAAGTCCATCTGCCGCCGTATCTCCTGAATCACGGCATGAGTCTCCGGCAGATTCTCGTTGCTGGTGCCTTCACGAACACAGAGATAGGGCACCGCGTCGAGTCTGAGGCCGTCTACCCCGATGTCGAACCAGAAATTGAGTACGCGGTTGACAGCCTTCACCACCTGGGGATTGTTGAGATTCAGGTCCGGCTGATGGGAGAAGAACCGGTGCCAGTAATAGGCCCCGGCCACCGGATCCCAGGCCCAGTTGGAGGTCTCGGTATCGGTGAAGATGATGCGCGTTTCTGGAAATTTGGTGTCGGAGTCGCTCCAGACATAGTAGCGGTGGCGGGCCGATCCCGGTTTGGCCCGGCGTGCCGCCTGAAACCAGGGATGCTGATCCGAGGTGTGGTTTATTACCAACTCAGTGATGATCCGTATACCCCGGCGGTGGGCCTCCCGCACGAAGTGGCGAACATCGCGCAGTGTGCCATAATCGGGATGCACCCCCCGGTAGTCGGAGATGTCGTAACCGTCATCCTTGCCGGGCGAAGGATAGAAGGGCAGGAGCCAGATGGTGTTGACTCCAAGGTCCTGGATGTAGCCGAGCTTGCTGATGAGTCCCCGAAAATCCCCCTTGCCGTCACCGCTCTGGTCGCAGAAGGCCTTGACGTGCAATTCATAGATAATGGCGTCTTTGTACCAAAGGGGTGGGGCCTGATTCTTTGCGTGCATGCCTTGAGTTCCTTTACATAAAGTAATCGAAGTCCCGCTCGGTACGCACCCGTCGACGCACCAGGAAGATTTGGGCTGGCGAGGAGGACGGGTCGAGACGCAGATAGTTGCGGGGGCCCTGCCAGAGATAGCGGCCGGCACCCAGCAGGTCATGGACCTGATAGGCCTCGCTCTCGCCGAGGCCGAACTCACCCACAGGGAACTGCAGCCAGCCCTCGTGGGCGTGGTGAGGGTCAAGGTTCACCGCCACCAGGATGATGTTGCTGTTGTCCGGCGTGGTCTTGCCGTAGCACAGTATCTGTTCGTTGTCCACTGGGTAGAAACGGAGATGAAAATTATGGGAAAGCGCCGGGTTTTCCCGGCGGATACGGTTCACCCGGCTGATGTAATCGGTGAGGTTGCCGGGCCGTTTCCAGTCCCGCTGGCGGAGCTGGAACTTCTCCGAGTCCCGGTATTCCTCGGTGCCGGGCAGGGCCTCGGCCTCGCAGAGTTCGAAGCCGCTGTACACACCGTAGCTGGAACTTAAGGTGGCGGCGAGGACCAGCCGGGCAATAAAGGCGGGGCGCCCTCCAAACTGGAGATACTCGGGCAGGATGTCCGGGGTATTGACGAAGAAGTTCGGCCGGAAGAACTCCCGGACCTCGCTGCGGGTAAGCTCGGAGAGGTATTGGGTTATCTCCTGCCCGGTGTTGCGCCAGGTGAAGTAGGTGTATGACTGGTTGAAGCCGGCCTTGGCCAAGGCATACATAACCGCAGGCCGGGTGAAGGCCTCGGCGAGAAAGATGACATCCGGCCGCGACTCCCGTATCTGGCCGATAAGCCACCCCCAGAACCGCAGAGGTTTCGTGTGGGGGTTGTCGACGCGGAAGACGGTGACGCCCTGATCCATCCAGAAAAGAACAATCTCCGCCAGCACCTGCCAGAGATTCTGCCAGTCCCGGCACTCGAAATCCAGGGGGTAGACGTCCTGATACTTCTTGGGCGGGTTTTCCGCGTATTTAATTGTGCCGTCGGGTCGATGTCGGAACCATTCGGGATGTTCCCGCACCCAGGGGTGATCCGGCGAACACTGGAAGGCGATGTCGAGGGCGACCATGAGGCCATGGGTGTGAGCCGTTTCGACGAAATGGCGGAAGTCCTCCAGGGTGCCGAGGTCCTGATGGATGCTGTCATGGCCCCCTTCTTCCGCGCCGATGGCCCAGGGACTGCCGGGATCATCCGGCCCGGCGACCACGGTATCGTTCTGTCCCTTGCGGTGGGTGCGGCCGATGGGATGGATGGGCGGCAGATAGAGGATATCGAAGCCCATACGGGCGACATAGGGGAGAAGCCCCTCTGCATCACCGAAGGTGCCTGATCTGCCGGGGTACGATCTGGCGGAGCGGGGAAAGAGCTCGTACCAGGCGCTGAAGCGGGCATGTAGTGGCTCCACGTCCACGGCGAGTGAGGGATGCTCCGTGGCCCCTTCGCGATCGGGGTAGCGATTCATGAGGGCCTGCAGATCCGGGGCCAGTCCCGTTTCGAGGCGGGCTGCGGCAGGTTGATGTCGATCGGCAAGGATGGAAGCGCGGTCAACGAGCTGGCTCCGATCAAGGGAGGAAGCACGGTCGGCAGCTTTCTCTACCATGGCCGCACCTTCAAGGAGTTCGCTCTCCACCTTCTGTCCGGCAGCGGCCTTTTTTCGTATCTCCTCCTGCCAGGTAGCAAAGAAGTCTACCCAGCCGATAACGGAATAGCAATAGGGCTCAAGGCTGGTGATCGGGAAGGAGGCGCGCCAGTGATCATTGCCGAGAAAGCGCATGGGGGTCTCCAGCCATTCGTTGGTTCTGGTCGGCCGATAGCGCAGCATGACCGCCAGGACGTCGTGACCATCGGCAAAGACGTCCGCGCTCACGGTCACATCCTCGCCCGGCGTCCGCTTGATAGGGTAGCGGCCATCGTCTACCGCAGGCTGGATATGTTCGATCCAAACCCGGCGGGCAAGATCCTCACCAGGGGGAGCCAGGATGGGGATGGGGCGCTGCTTCATTCTGCGTTCTCCTTGTTGCTGTGAAAGTGCGAGATCAATCAACGCTTTCCAGTTTATGCTGCAAGGTACGAGGGGAAGAGGAGACGGTGCGAAATTCCGGGGTTGGTATGGAAGTCTCGAACGGCCTCTGGCGGGTAAAGGAAGTCTTGGGCGTGATCCCGCACCACGTCTTTTCAGGGATGCTCTTTTCTTGATGGTGACGAGATGAAAAAGGAATTAATTTTAGTTTATTGCAAGGGGCCGACGGTGTCAACCCGCAATCCGATCAGGGGGAAGAGGCCAGCGTTTCCAATATGCTCAACATGGATGGCACCTTCTGCTCCCTGTGCGGCTTTCAGGATGGCTGCAGTCGTGCCCTCATCTCTTGGGAAATAAGAAAGTAGGTGACCGGGACTGACGTCCAAAAACTTCTCCAATAGGCCAAGGAGATTCGCATTATTATCCGCAGTCAAACAGCAAACTTAAGCTCCCGCAAAATCATTAAAGCTGAAGGTATTCTTCCTGGCTTTCCATCTTTTTCTTGACGATACCAGCAGAATTGACGTTCAATTATACTGAACATTGTCATACCGTCTGACGGCAGAGCGCTATTGGCTGTGTTATCCCAGCAGACAAGCTGAATGGCAGAGAGATGAGATCGTAAAAACGACAGAACGTCTCCCCTGAAATCATGCGCTCAGGGAAACAGCGGGCAGCCCTAGAGCAAGCAGTCTGAATGTCCATTTCCGACTGAGGCAAAACAATACGATCTTGTTATCTCGCAGCAGAAGATCAATATTACGGGAAATCCCGCAAGGGGGATGACTATCAATGGAGACATTCCAGGTTCGACCTTACGTTTTAAGGTTTTAAGGAAGGGGATCTCGCCCGCATCCGCGTCGAGAACAAAAGAACGTCGAAAACTCCATCCACTGGCACGGTTTGCTCGTGCCTCCTGATATGGACGGCGTACCTGATCTCAGCTTCCCCCCTATCAGTCCCGGCGCGATATTCACCTATGAGTTTCCCCTTCGCCAGAGTGGAACCTACTGGTATCACTCCTACGCCAGCCTGCAGGAATAAAGCGGTGTTTATGGCTCCATTGTTATTGAACCTCGTCAGCCAGGGGAAAAAACCGATCATGACCATGTTGTCCTGCTTTCCGACTGGACCGATCAGGATCCATACGAGGTGAACCGGACACTCAAGCGTGGCAGTGAATGGTACGCACTCGAACAAGGCAGCGCCCAGAGCATCTTCGGCGCCGCCCGTCTCGGCATGCTCGGCGACTACTTCAAGCGGGAACTCCAGCGCATGCCGGTCATGGATATTGGGACGTGGCCTATGACCGCTTCCTCGCCAATGACAAGTCTGAATCAACGCTCCCGGCGAAGCCATATGAGACTGTGCTTTTACGAATCATAGACGGATCAGCTACCACCTATTTTCATCTGGAATGCGCCGGCGGGCCGATGACAATTGTTGCGGCGGACGGCCAGGATGTGGAACCGGTCAAAGAGAACCATTTTCTTGTGGCTGTTGCCGAAACCTATGACGTGCTCATCAAGGTGCCCGCCGCCGGAGCATTTGAACTCAGGGCCACTGCTTATGGCGGTTCGGGCTACGCCTCGGTCTGGATCGGCTTCGGCGAACGCCACCCGGCCAGCGATGTGCCCAAGCCGAACCTCTATCACGCCATGGGGGCAGCGGCCTGAAACAGATCTTTGCCCTCACCCCAGCAGGAACCATGGGAATATCCGATCGGGAGGTAGAAGGCGGCGCATTCGATCATCCGGCCACGACTCTCTATGGACCCTTTGTATTTCTGGGGACAGGCTAGTTTGTTCAGCAATATGGCCGAGGCCGCACTGACCCTGGCTAATACCCGTAATATTTTTTCCATGGAGTGGGAAACAGGATGGGAAAAGCTCGAAGACACGGAATCAGAAGGAATCTTCACCTATGATCGTTATCTGAACAGGTTTTTCTCAATTTCTACGGCATTGATCTGCTGGCCGAAGGGGACGATATTGAGAAGACTCGGGGGGATAGGGCTTTCGCTATCTTTTGCCGCTCAACCTGGAGTTTCGTCTGTGGGGCGATACGGACGGGGGCGCACGGTTCAACCTGGGGAGATCCTTTGAATTGACGCCCCGCCTTGCATTGTTCGGCGATGCACACTAATATGATACTCAAACAAAGTGGTAGGGCAGGGCTGTCCTCCATGATTTCATGCTATTTATACCTTGCATGTCAATGGCACTCGGATGTTGGAATTGGTGGTGGCTTGCAAAATCGATTTTAAAAGAAAGTTGAAGGGCGAACAAGGCTCATGTAGCCGATGCAAAAGTAACCAATCCCTCAATTTGAACGTTAAATTAAAAATCGAAGGAGTTATACTATGGCTGGAAGGTATTCGGCTCGTATCCTGGTGGTATTTTTGGGCATCGCTCTATTATTTATTGTAGTGAGCAAAAATGCATTTGCGCATTGTGACACGCTTGATGGTCCAGTTGTGCAAACGGCAAGGATGGCACTTGCAGAGGGTGATGTAACGCCACTGCTTAAATGGGTGCAGGTCGCTGATGAGAAAGAGATTCGAAGCGCTTTTCAAAAGACTCTTGCTGTTCGCACCAAGGGTGCAGAGGTCAAAGAATTGGCTGATATGTACTTTTTCGAAACCTTGGTTCGTGTTCATCGGACTGGTGAAGGGGCGCCTTATACTGGCTTGAAACCAGGTGAAGCAGTGGACCCAGCCGTTGCCCTTGCCGACCAAGCCCTGGAAAGTGGAACGGTCGACAAGCTGGTCGGTGTTTTGACGAACGCCATGGCCAATGGCATTCGTCAGCGTTTTCAGCAGGCCAGTGAAACAAAAAAACATGCCGATGAGTCAGTGGCGGCCGGTCGCGAATTTGTCGAGGCCTATGTCGTCTTCACGCATTATGTGGAAGGATTGCACGCAAATATTAAAGGAGGCGGAGCCCACCATAGTGAGTGAGTTCGAGGATAAGGGGGGCACGAGCAATAGATAATCAGCTGAATGCCCAGCAATTGGAGATTCAGGAATCAACGAATAAGGAATTTATTATGTCCAAGCAAGTTACTATTGATACGGAAGAATGTATAGGTTGCCAAAGTTGTGTGGAAATATGCCCGGACGTATTTGGTTTCAATGATGACGAAGATAAGGCATTTGTCTTAAAACCAGATGGAGGAGACATCGAATGCGCCGGAGAAGCCGCAGCGTCATGCCCGGCGGAATGCATCCATATCGAATAGCTCAGCTTTCCAGTAACCAGTATGGGTGGACCAGATTGGCCAGCTACAAAAGAAAAGTAAGTTCTTTGCATCCACCCACCTGCTGTTTCCTTAATCATTTCCGTCCTTCCGGAGATCCGCATGATTCGTGTGCTTCACCTCTTATTGCTGCTGGCTGCCGTTTTCGGCATGTCTCTGGTTGCCCAAGCTCAGTCCGTCGCGGCGGATCATCATTCTCTTGACATCCTGGTGGCCGACGCCAAGGCGTTCAATCCCGAACTCAAGGCTGGTGAGGCGCGTTGGCAGGCCTTTGTCAACCGTGCGCAGCAGGCAGGGACGCTTGATGATCCCATGCTCATGTTCAAGATTCAGAACGCGCTGATTCGAGCCCCCCTTGGCTTTGACCGTGACTCCATGACCGCCAAGGTCATCGGCATAAGTCAGATGGTGCCCTTTTTCGGCAAACGTGATCTGGCGCGTCGTTCGGCAGAGCTTGACGCCGAGGTCAGCCGCTGGAGGTTTGAAGAGCGCAAGATCGAGCTGGAGCGCATGGTGCGCGAAAGTTGGTACCAGCTTTATGCAATCGACCGGTCGCTGGAGATCGTCGAGCGCAATATTGTTCTGCTCGACGATCTGGTTACCCTGGCGGAAACTCTCTACGGGGTAGGCGATGCCTTGCAGCTGGATGTGCTGCGCGCCCAGCTGGAACGTTCGAAGATGGAAGGTCTGCGCATTTCCCTGCATCAGCAACGGCAGAGCCTGGAGGCGCGGCTCAATACCCTGGCCTTTCGCCCGGTGACAGTTACCATTCCGACTATCCCGGCGACGGAATTGACGGTCATTGCCTATGATGCCGCTGATCTTGAAAGGCTGGCGGAGCAGCATCGCCCTTTGTGGCGCGGCTTGCAGGTGGAAATGGAGAAGGCCCGGGTCGCCAGCAGTCTGGCACAGAAAGAAAACTATCCCGACTTCACTTTTTCCCTTGAATACATGCAGCGCGAGGCGGCCATGGGTGATGAAGGCTTCGACATGTACAGCGCTGCGGTTAGCTTTAATCTGCCGGTGCAGCGTCAGCGTCGCCAGGCTATGGTGGCCGAAGCCGATTCGGAAAAGCGCACGGCGGTACAGGAAATCGAAAGAGTGCGCAATGAAATTCGTTTCGGCATCGCCGACGGCCTGGCCCGCCTTGAACGCAACAGGCGCCTGACCGAACTTTATCAGGGCGGCATCATTTCCCAGGCGGAAGTTACCTTGGATGCGTCCCTGGCCGCCTATCGCGTCGGTCAAAAGGAGTTCATGAAGGTGCTTGAAAGTCAGATGGCTCTTTTCAGCTACCAGCAGGACTATTACGAAGCCGTCGCCGAGCATGAAATGGTGCTGGCGCAACTCGAGGCCCTGGTAGGCACGCCACTGCCGTAACAGGGGGCGGGACTCAGGGGTAGGTCTGCAGCAGGCGGCGCCTCTACCGAAAAACGCAATATACTCAACTTTTGTAACTATCCAGCTTAATGCCGGGAAAATGCCGGAACACATGTCACGTAACTATTCAGCAGCGCCTCATATGCGAGAAAGAGGCCTGCGAAGTGTACTGATTCGTACATAAGCAGGCCGATGACGAAGCAGATGAGGTGCTGTTGGATAGTTACCAACTTTTTTCGATAATAAAGACAACAGGGGCTTGGGCATGAGCATATCAACGAAATCCAGAAGAATGCTGCTGATTTTCGGCTTGATTGCCGCCATGGTCGTAGGTTATTTCGCCGGTTCCGGCGGCCTCCATATCGGTCATGAACACGTGGTAACCGGCGAACCGGGCCAAACTGAGGCGAAGATGCAGTACACCTGCAGCATGCACCCCTTCATCATTCGGGATGAACCGGGCCTGTGCCCCATATGCGGCATGCAACTTACGCCCATCCGCTCCGGTGAGGCCACGGCGCCGCCGGCGGAACGCCGCGTCAAGTACTGGGTGTCGCCCATGGATCCGACCTATGTGCGTGATGCACCGGGCAAGGACAATATGGACCACGATCTGGTAGCGGTCTACGAGGGCGGCGCTGCTCCCGGGCAGGTGCGGATCGATCCGGTCACGGTGCAGAACATGGGCCTGCGTACAGCACCCGTGGAGCGGCGTGACCTCAACCGCACCATCCGCACGGTGGGCCTGGTCGACTACGAAGAGCCGCGGCAGTACGTTGTCAACAGCAAGATCGATGGTTGGGTGGAACGTCTCTATGTCAATGAAACCGGTCAGTCTGTCAAAAAAGGTCAGCCGCTCCTCGACATCTACAGTCCCGAACTGGTGGCGGCGCAGCAGGAGTATCTGCTGGCCTTGCGCAATCGTGACCGCCTCGTCCACAGTCCCTTTCCCGAAATTGCCGCGGGCGGTGAGCGATTGCTCGAAGCGTCACGCACCCGCCTGAAATACTGGGACATCAGCGCCAGCCAGGTTGCTGAGCTTGAAAAGAGCGGCCAGGTGCATAAAAGCCTGACGCTTTACAGCCCTTACAGCGGCGTGGTGACCAAGAAAGATGTGGTTGCGGGCATGCGGGTCATGAGCGGCGCCGATCTGCTGCAGATTTCCGACCTGAGCCGGGTGTGGGTGCATGCTGACATCTTCGAGTTCGAGATGCCCTGGGTACGGACCGGTCTTTCCGCAACCGTCGAACTGCCTTTTACCGCCGGACCGGGCCGGGTAGGAAAGATCACCTATCTCTACCCCTACGTGATCGGGGAAAGCCGCACCACCCAGGCGCGCATCGAGTTTGAAAATCCCGGTCTGGAACTGCGTCCCGGCATGTATACCAATGTGCTGATCGAAGCCCAGACGGTATCCGATGTGCTGGCCGTGCCGGTCAACGCGGTGTTGCGTTCGGGCAGGCGTCAGACGGTGTTTGTTGCTCTCGGCGAGGGCCGCTTTGAGCCGAAGACGGTGACCACCGGAGTAAGTGACGATGAGGGATTTATCCAGGTGCTTTCCGGTCTGCGCCTGGGGGAGCAGGTTGTGATCTCGGCCCAGTTCATGCTCGATTCGGAAAGCAGGTTGCAGGAGGCCATCGAGAAGATGCTGGCACCGACGCCGACGGCAGGGGAAGCAGAGATTGATCTTGAGACTCTTTTTTAGCAGGCCGGAAAGTCTGGCCGCGGATCAGTCCGGAAGGGGCTGGACAAAGGCGAATTATTTGAACCAGGGATCTATCAAATATGCTTGAAAAAATCATAGAGTGGTCATCGCATAACAGATTCATGGTGGTACTGGCAACGGTGTTTCTTGTGGCGGCAGGCATCTATTCCCTGCGCAACATTGCCGTCGATGCAATTCCCGATCTCTCCGACGTTCAGGTCATCATCTACACCGACTATCCGGGGCAAGCCCCCCAGGTGGTCGAGGACCAGATCACCTATCCTCTAACCACGCGCATGCTTTCCGTGCCCGGCGCCAAGGTGGTGCGCGGTTATTCCTTCTTTGGTTATTCATTCGTCTATATTATTTTCGAAGACGGTACCGACATCTACTGGGCACGTTCGCGGGTGCTCGAATATCTCAACTATGTGGGCGGGCAGCTCCCCGACGGGGTGACGCCGGTGCTCGGACCTGACGCCACCGGTGTCGGCTGGGTCTACGAATACGCCTTGACCAGTGACCGTCACACCCTGCAGGAATTACGCGCCATTCAGGACTGGTATCTGCGCTATGAACTGACTGCCCTCGAAGGGGTCTCCGAGGTGGCCAGTCTGGGCGGTTTCGTCAAGCAGTACCAGGTGGTGGTTGATCCCAACAAACTGATGGCGTATGACCTGCCCATCACCGATCTGATAAAGGCCATTCAACGCTCCAATGTCGATGTCGGCGGCGGTGCCATCGAGATGGCCGAAACCGAATTCATGGTGCGCAGCCGCGGCTATATCCAGTCGGTGGAAGATCTGGAAAATGTGGTGGTTATGGCCACGCCCCAAGGTGTCCCGATCCTGGTCAAGGATCTGGCCGAGGTGCGTCTGGGGCCGGAGATGCGCCGCGGGGTGGCTGAACTCGACGGAGAGGGAGAAGTTGTCGGCGGCATCGTCGTCATGCGCTACGGTGAAAACGCACGCATTGTCATCGAGCGGGTCAAAAAACGGCTGGCAGAGCTGAAAACAGGACTGCCCGAAGGGGTGGATATCGTTCCGGTGTATGATCGCTCAGGCCTCATCGACCGGGCAGTTGACAACCTGAAGCACAAGCTGTTCGAAGAAACCGTGGTGGTCGCTCTGGTGATTATCCTTTTTCTCTTCCATCTGCCCAGCGCGGCGGTGGTCATCCTGGCCCTGCCAGTGGCCATCCTCATGGCCTTCACCATCATGTACGCCCAGGGACTCAATGCCAACATCATGAGCCTCGGCGGTATCGCTATCGCCATCGGCACCATGGTCGATTCCGGCATTATCATGGTCGAAAATGCCCACAAACACCTGGAACGCGACTCGGACAGGCCGCGCTCAGAGGTGATCATCGAGGCTGCCAAGGAGGTGGGACCCACCATCTTCTTCGCCCTGCTGGTGATTACCGTCTCCTTTGCCCCGGTGTTCACCCTGCAGGAGCAGGCAGGCCGGATGTTCAAGCCCCTGGCGTTTACCAAGAGCTATGCCATGGCGGCTGCCGCCTTTCTTTCCATCACCCTGGTGCCGGTGCTGATGCTGTGGTTTGTCCGCGGCCGCATCCGTCATGAAAACGAAAATCCCCTTAACCGCGCGCTGATCCGTCTCTATCATCCGGCCGTCGATCTGGTGCTGCACTGGCGCAAGACCACCCTGGTAGTGGCCCTGCTGCTGGTGGCGTCCATTGCCTATCCTCTGTCGAAGATGGGAACGGAATTCATGCCTCCCCTCTACGAGGGCGATCTGCTCTACATGCCCACCACCTTGCCCGGTCTGTCGGTCACCAAGGCCCGCGAACTGTTGCAGCAGACCGACAAGATCATTGCCTCTTTCCCTGAGGTGGAGCGGGTCTTCGGCAAGATCGGCCGGGCCGAAACGGCCACTGATCCGGCACCGATGATGATGGTTGAAACAACCATTCTGCTCAAACCCGAGGATCAGTGGCGCACCATCCCCCGCGACCGTTTTTACACGCCCTGGCCGGGTTGGAGTGAACTGGTCAAGAAACCCCTGCGGCTGATCTGGCCCGAGAAAAGTACCATTTCCGTCGATGAGCTTATCGAGGAACTCAATAATGCCGTGCATTTTCCGGGCCTGACTAACGCCTGGACCATGCCCATCCGCACCCGCATTGATATGCTCTCCACCGGTATCCGGACCCCGGTGGGCATCAAGGTCATGGGCGACGACCTGGCTGTTCTCGGGCGGCTTGGTGAAGAAATCGAAAGCGTCGTGCGTGTGCTGCCTGGTACCCTGAGCGCCATTGCCGAGCGCACGGTGGGCGGCTATTACCTGGATATTGATATCGACCGGCTGGCGGCGGCTCGCTACGGCATCAACGTCGGCGATATTCAGGATGTTATTCAGAGCGCCATAGGCGGCATGAATATCGCCGAAACTGTCGAAGGCCTGGAGCGCTATCCTATCAGCGTCCGCTATGATCGGGATTTCCGCAGCGATATTGAATCCCTGCGGCGGGTACTGGTGCCGGCACCAAGGGGGCGGCACATCCCGCTGGGCCAGTTGAGCAGCATCAATGTTGTTAACGCGCCTGACAGCATCAAAAGCGAAAACTCCCGCCGCACCGCCTGGGTCTATGTCGACATCCGTGGCATTGACGTCGGCACCTATGTGGAAAACGCCCGTCGCGCCGTGGACGAGAATATCAGCCTGCCGCCTGGCTACAGCATCGTTTGGAGCGGTCAGTACGAATACATTGAATCTACACGTGATCGGCTGATGGTGATTATTCCCCTGACAGTTCTTATCATCTTCGTGCTCATCTATGTCAGCACCCGCTCGGCGGTCAAAACCGGTATCGTCTTTCTCGCCGTGCCTTTTTCTCTGGTCGGCGCCTTCTGGCTGCTCTATCTGCTCGACTATAACATGTCCATCGGTGTGTGGGTCGGTCTGATAGCTCTGGCCGGACTCGATGCCGAAACCGGCGTGGTCATGCTGCTCTACCTCGATTTGGCGCATAAAAAGTGGACGGAAGAGGGGCGTATGCTGACCCACGGCGACCTCATGCAGTCGGTGCACTACGGGGCGGTACAGCGTATCCGGCCCAAGCTTATGACGGTCATCACCATCATCGCCGGCCTGTTGCCCATTATGTGGAGCACCGGCGCCGGGGCCGACGTCATGAAGCGTATTGCCGCACCCATGGTCGGCGGGGCTGTCACCTCACTGATGCTGGAACTGCTGGTCTATCCGGTGATTTTTTTTATGTGGCGCAGCCTGATTCTGAAAAAGAACCTTATGCCGACTTCGGAGTTGGATATCGACAAAAAATGATTATCTTAGTTGTAAATGTTTGACAACCGGGCGGACCTGTTCCGCTTCATCAACCTTAAAAGGAGATCCATATCATGAAATCGAGACTTAGCATTTTGTTTGCCGCCATTTTTTTCTTTTCCCTACCCTTGGGCGCTCAGACTATGAGCCATTCAGAGCATGAGGGGCATGACATGACCACAACTGAAAAAATGGACACCTCCGCGACCATGCACGACGAAATGTTTGATCTCGGCAGCGTATCGGAAAAAGGCGTCATGGCCAATAGCCATCTCAACAATGTGACCGAAGCTATGGCCAACGTGGGCATGCCCTACACCCATCACTTCATGGTCATGTTCATGGATGAAAAAAGCGGCGATCCCATCGGAGAAGGCACGGTCGCGGTGAAAATTCGCAACCCGGCTGGTGAAGAGAGCGCACCTCTGCACCTGGAAGGGATGGATGGCCACTTCGGCGCCGATATCATCCTGGAGCAGAAGGGCATGTATGAATTCAGTGTCGGTACTGCGCTCATCGACGGTGTGAAACGGCAGTATCAGTTCACTTACGAGTACAAATAAGCATTGCCCAGTGCATTAATGAAACAGGGGCTGCTCTCTTGTGGAGATGCAGCCCCTTTTTTTATTGTCCCGGTAAATCCTGTGTTTGTACAAAAAACGAGTGTCACCTTGAGCTTCAATGATAGCTCAAAAAAAAGCTATCCTTGTGGGCTATACGATCTTCTTTTGTCAGGAGTTTGTTCAGCCCTTTAAAGAGGTCTTTGGTAGCCTTCCAGCCTGCCGTGCTTTGAAAAAACGACCTGCCAGACCTGTATGGAGCGGGAGCGAAAAGCGCCGGCCATGGAGAGGAGGTAATATTTCCACATCCGATAGAAGGTGTCTCCGTATCGGTTCTGCAGCCCTGGCCAGTTCTGATCGAAATTGCCAAACCAGCTTGTCAACGTTTTGTCGTAGTGAATGCCGATGTTATGCCAGTCTTCCATAACCAGCAGTAGTTCACTGGCCTTCCCCAGTTGTTCGATGGAGGGGAGCATGCCGTTGGGGAAAATATACTTGTCAAACCAGGGGTCTCCATTGCGGGTTGAGTGGTTGGAGGCAATGGTATGGAGCAGAAAAAGGGCATCCGGATGCAGGCAGCGATTGACTACCTGCATGAACTGGCGGTAATTTTTGTAGCCCACATGCTCGAACATACCGACGGAAACAATGGCGTCAAATTCCTCAGACAGATCACGGTAATCAAGGAGGCGGATATCGACGGGCAGACCGGCGCAACGCTCACGGGCCAACTGGGCCTGTTCCTTGGAGATGGTCACACCTACTGCATCAACACCATGTTTCTGGGCCGCATAGCGGACAAAGCTTCCCCAGCCGCAACCTATATCGAGAATGCGCATGCCGGGTGCAAGCTCGACCTTCCGGCAGATGAGCTCCAGCTTGGCCTCCTGGGCCGCGGTGAGATCACTGACCCCTTTGTCCCAGTAGGCACAGCTATAGGCCATGTGTCTGTCAAGCATGCATTCGAAGAGATCGTTGCCGACATCGTAATGTTTTTGAGCTACCTCCAGTGCCTTTTTTTTGTTCTGGCAGTTGGAGAGGGTGGCCTTGATACTGCAGAGAATGGCCGATTTGGATTTTTTTATTTTCAGATCAAGGTCATTTCTCAGGACGTGGAAAAAGAACTGATCAAGGGACTGGCAGTCCCACCATCCGGCCATATAGCTCTCACCCAGGGCCAAAGAACCATTGCAGAGGATGTGATTGTAGAATTCGGGCCGGTGCACCTGGATGTCCCAGGGACGTGTTCCGTTGATACGAATATCAGCCATGGAAAAGATTTTAGAAATTATCTGCTCAGATGAGTCTCGAGTGCAAAGTGACATAGGTTCTTGGTCCCTCCTTTCCCCAGATTGGGTGTTTTCCCTTCCTCTTGTTACCTGACAGACCTGTGAGATCATAAAGGATCTTACGAACGGATGGTTCAAGGTCTCAACAACTCCGAAGGATGGTTCTTCTCCCTTGACCGCTCAAGCCCTACTCTATGGGCATATCATACTGTCCGTATAAAAAACAAGTGGGAGGACAAAATGGCCCTGTGCGGAATAGAGGTCTCGGAATGTCCGGCATCTGATATCTCTTCACTGTAGTTACAAAAAATAAGGTCGTAACCCACTGAGGAGCAACTGATTATTTATAATATTTTTCATTTATCTCCTTGCATTTTAGCCCGTATTTAGATGTATACTTTAGTAAGAGGAATAACCAGGATAGAAGCAGGAAACGGGGAATTCAGGAAACCTTTGCTTGGCAGGGCTCGCTTCAGTCAAGGAAGCGCAGATATCAGGCAGGGACAATGTGCAAGGAGGTTGTGTATGAGCGAGAACCAAGGAAGAATGAACCTGAAACAGGGACGGCAGGACAAGTTGATTCAGGAAGAGCGGCATGACACCTACAGGGAAAAGCAGAAATGGCCTGAACCTACAATCTGCAGTGAATGCAACGCCGTGTTTATTGAAGGAAGATGGACGTGGAACGAGCCGGCAGACAATGCCAATGCCATCGTCTGCCCGGCCTGTCAGCGTATTAAAGATGGGTTCCCGGCCGGTTATCTGGAGATAAAAGGAGGCTTCTTCGGCAGCCATCAGGAGGAGATGCTTAATCTGATTCACAATACTGAGGCCCTGGAAAAGGGTGAACGTCCGATGGAGCGGCTGATGGCAATTACCACAGAAGAAGATCAGATGCTGATAACAACCACTGGTATCCATCTGGCTAGGCGTCTTGGTGAGGCCTTGAAACGTGCCTATCAGGGAGATCTGGATTTTGTCTACGGTGATGGGGAAAAAATTATTCGTATGACCTGGATCCGCGAATAGGAATATATCCGCTCGTTGTGACGGGGGACGTGTCTGCTCCCCAAAAAAAAATGTGAAGAAGAAGATGAATGATTCATTGGCAAGGTCTTCTGAATTAATTGTCGTGATAGGAGAGCTAAGGAAGGATATGAGCAGAAGATGAGCAGCAGACAAAAAATTGATGCCATGCTCAAAACCATTGAGGCTGAGTACTCGTTTACCAAAGGATGGACTGGACTGGCGTCATTGCAGCCAGAGGTTATGGCGGCCATGCGTTTGGTCTCACGTGAGGAATTCGTGCCGCCCAGTCTGAAAGCAATGGCCTATGAGAACACCCCCCTGCCCATTGGCAACGGTCAGACTATCTCTCAGCCTTTCATCGTTGCCCTGATGACAGATCTTCTCTGCCCGAAGAAGGGGGATGTGATTCTGGAGGTAGGTGCTGGTTCGGGATATCAGGCCGCTCTTCTCTCACTGCTGGTCAGGCAGGTTTACACTATTGAGAAAAACCCTGACCTGGCAGAAAGGGCAAGGGATCTTCTGCAGAAGCTGGGCTATGGGAATGTTGAGGTTCGGCTGGGTGATGGGTACAAGGGCTGGCCAGAGCATGCCCCGTTTGACGGTATCATTGTCACTGCCGCAGCTACTCATGTGCCTCTCTCCTTGCAGGAACAACTCAAACCGGGGGGAAGATTGATCATTCCAGTTGGTCCCCCCTATGAGACTCAAGAACTGCTGGCACTGAAAAAAGACGAGAATGGGGAGTTCAGTACCAGGAATGTCTTGCCTGTCTCTTTTGTGCCGCTCACCCGCGACACCCGGTGACTGTTTATTTCCGGGCCTTCCATTGTGTCGAGACATACCCTGTGATCAGTTACGATGACAGAAGCCAAGGACTATGGATCGTCACGATTTGACCATGAACCCTGTATACACCTGGAGGAAAACAATGCAAGTCCCTTTACAGATCACCTTTCGCAATATGGAAACATCTGAAAAGATAGAAGCGGATATCCGAAAACGGGTCGACAAACTGACCAGTCACCATCCGGAGATCATCAGCTGCCATGTCGTAGTGGAGGCTCCGGCCCAACACCAGCAAAAGGGGGGGTTGTTCAAGACAAGGATTGATATCAGCTGTCCGGAAGGAAAGTTTGTCATCAACCGGGAACCAGCTCCCCAGCGTAAAGAGCACGAGGATGTACTCATATCGCTCCGCGATGCCTTTAATGCCGTCGATCGCCAGCTCGACGAATATTCCAGCAAGCGCAAGGGGGAGGTCAAGATGCACGAGGAGGTGCCTCGGGGCCGGATCAGTCAACTCTTCCCCATGGAGGATTATGGAACCATCACTACCCTGGATGAGCGGGAGATCTATTTCCACCGTAACAGTGTCCTGAATATGGATTTCGATGCACTTACCATTGGCGACATGGTCCGCTTTCATGAGGAAGAGGGACATAACGGCCCCCAGGCCAGCACTGTCAAAGTAGAGAGATAATGATTCGGGCCGCTCTTGAGTGAGGCGATATTGATCTCTATTCACCCCAGAGCCGCTTTCTCCTTCGGGGCGCAGAAAGTACACTAACTACCATTTTGCTTTCCGTCCCCGAGCCCTCTTTGACGGCACCTCATTCGTGGAATTCTCGACGTAGACAACTACGTCGGCGTTTTTATTCAATTTGTGCAGACAAATCCGGCCAAAATTCAATCGCAATCCAGGTACATTCATAATTTCCGAGTCCCTCAAAATCACCAAAGCCCCTTCATGACTCGGAATGAAGGGGCTTTGGTGATTTATTACTCAGCCTGAGAGGCCCCAGGTCGCAGGATTGTTATTCGTCGATGTCAACCTTTGCTATTTTGGCGCCGGGTTTGATCGCATCTCCCACCTTGACCGAAATAGTGGTCACAATGCCGGCAATGGCACTGACCACAGGGGTCTGCATCTTCATGGCCTCCATCGTGGCTACCTGTTCACCGGCAGCTACTTCCTGACCTTCCTTGACGCTTATTTCACAGATATTTCCGGCAAAAGGGGCGCGGATATCACCATTATTGGCCAGAGTCCGGATCTCTTCCTTGGAGAGAACCGTGGCCGCCGCAGCCATTCCTTCTTTAGCCTCCGGGGCATAGGAGTAGATCCGCTGATGGTGATCCACATTGAGATAGACATTGGTTTCGCCATCTCCATTGACCATGGACGGGCCGATTTCGATGACGTGCTCCTTGCCGTGATGATCGGTAAAGGAGAGGGTCTTGCCTACTTTAAACTGACCTTGATGCAGGAATATTGCCGGCGGCAGGACATAGACCTTGCCAAATTCTTCCTCAAACTTGAAAAAATTAACGGCATCATTAGGATGTTGCAGATAGAGAACCAGTTGCTGGTCAGTGGGCTCATGGCCTATTTTCTTGCCCAGGATTGTGCGTTCATGGTCGAGATCCATGTCTTCAATCTCGTCCATTCCCCCTTCCTGCTCCAGCACTTTTTTCCAGTCGGCGCCGAGTACTTTTTCGTAGATCCATTCTTCCGGCTGGTAAAAAGGAAAAGGACCATACTTGCCAAGGAGCAGGTTGCGCAGATCGCCGGATGGATTGCCGTAGCGTTCTCCGCCCTGGACATTGGCGACCGCAGTGGTCCACAGGATCTGGGAGCCAGGGGTTACCGACCAGTAATTGCCAAGCTCCTGCTGGACTCGGGGTAGTTCCTGGTGCAGGATGTCAGGCATCTTGTCAAGGAATCCGCCTTTTGCCGCCTGTTCCAGGCTGGAGCCCATGGCCCCGCCAGGAAGTTTGTGGATCTGCACGGTTGGTTGAAAACCTTTGATCTGGGATTCAAAGTCCTGGTAATACTGGCGCTGGTCGCGGATCACCTCAGAAGTTTCAATCACCGCTTCTTCATCAAGGCCTACTGCCTTATACCCCTGATCTTTCAGGGCCTGGATAACCGTGAGGCTTGGGGGGGGGCCATAATATCCGGTCATGGATGAGTCGCTGGCATCAATAATGGATGCACCATTGACGACGGCGGCGACAATCCGGCCGATATCATTGCCGTCGGTATTGTGGCCATGATAGTGGATTGGCAGATCAGGATAGCTCTGTTTAATAGCGTTGACCAGTTGACCAATGCGTTGCGGAGAGCCGAGACCGCCATGGTTTTTGACGCAGAGGATGACATCCGTGCCGGTAACATCGAGGATCTCCTTGACCTTCTTGACGTAGAACTCGTCAGTATGCTCCGGGCCGGTAGAAAAGCAGATGCAGGGCTCGTTGATCTTCCCGGCCTTAGCCACTTCCTCAAAGACCGCCTGCATATTAGGGACATGGTTCATGAAGTCAAAGGTTCGCCATACATCCACGTATTTAGCGAACTCTCGAACCGTGAAACGGATAACATTCTGTGGGTAGGGCCGATAGCCAAACAGATTCACCCCGCGACACAAGGTCTGAAACATGGTGTTGGGCATCTTCTCGCGCAGGAGTTCAAGTTTGAGAAAGGGATCAACCTGTTTGCGGAGAATATCCACATGGATCGAGGCCCCTCCGGTTATCTCGAGAGAAAAATAGCCGGCCCGTTCCCGGGATGGTGCGGCCAGCAAATCGGTGTGGAGCAGGATCCGATTTTTGAAGTCGGATTGAGAAAGATCGCGGGCCGTATTGGTCATGTAATAGCCATCAGCCTTTCTGAGTTGGGCGATAACCTCGCTCGGGGGTGTTCCCTGTATGATTCGTTCCATAATTAATCCTCCTGGTATATCGTCATCTTTGTCTTTATTCCGGGCAGGGCCCGGAATAAAGACAAAGAGCAGCTGAAATTAGTTATAACGTGTTCACTGAGGCGCTGATCCTGGAACTTTACTGGGCGTAAGGGTTCAGGCCGCGATGATGGATCTCGGCAATCAGTTTGGACAGTTTCTCGGCCTCATTGGGCTCTTCCTTATACTCAAAGAGTTGAGGATGGTTTTCCAGGAAAGAGGTGTCGAAATTACCCTTGATGAAATCAGGATCCTGGACGATGTTCAAGTAAAAGGGGATGGTGGTTTTAGGACCGGAAATCTCAAAATTATCCAAACAGCGGCGGACCCTGCTCACAGTTTCATTCCAGGAGAAGCCATGGACGGTCAGTTTTACCAGCAGTGAGTCGTAGACCTGGGGAATGGTATAACCCTGATAGACACAACCGTCGAGCCTGACACCATAGCCGCCCGGCGAACGATATACCGAGACGGTTTTACCGCCCTCCGGCATGAAGTCGGTCTGCGGGTCTTCGGCGTTGATCCGCATCTCGATGGCGTGACCGCGCAGCTGGATATCCTTCTGAGCGAAGGAAAGGGGCTTGCCGAACGCCAGTTTGATCTGGGTGCGAACGATATCAATGCCGGTGATCATCTCGGTGACGGTGTGCTCGACCTGGACCCGGGTATTGATCTCCATGAAATAGTAGTTGTAGTCTTTGTCGATCAGGAACTCAACGGTGCCGGCGTTGCTGTAGTTGGATGCCTTTGCAGCCTTGACCGCAGTCTGACAGATCCGCTCCAGAAGCTCCGGGTTGTCTATCATGGAAGGGGCGATTTCGATCAATTTCTGGTTGCGGCGCTGAATGGAACAGTCTCGTGTCCCCAGGTGGATGGTGGTTCCTTCCTTGTCGGCAATGATCTGAACCTCCACATGTTTGGGGTTGAGCACCACCTTTTCTAGATAGACTGATTCATCATTAAATGCCGCCTTGGCCTCAGCCCGGGCCACCGGGATCTCTTTGCGCATCTGCACGTCTGACTCGATGAGTCTGATACCACGGCCACCGCCGCCGCAGGTAGCCTTGAGCATAAGGGGGTAGCCGATTTTGCCGGCAAAGGTCAAGGCTTCCTGGACGCCTTCTTCTCCCGTGGACAGATTCTGGGTCCCTGGAACCATGGGGATTCCGGCATCAGCCATGATCTTTCTGGCAATAACCTTGTTCCCCAGATTGGAGATGACCTCTGATGAAGGACCGATGAAGATGATCCCTGCGTCTTCACATGCCTTGGCAAAATCAGGATTTTCGGCAAGGAAACCGTAGCCTGGGTGAATGGCACAGGCTCCGGTGCGTTTGGCCGCCTTGATGATCTTCTCAATGTTCAGATAATCGCAGCGTGGTCCATCACCAAGAAGGACTGCTTCGCTGGCAAGCCGGATATGGCGTGAATCCTTGTCAGGGGTTTCATAAACAGCCACGGCCTCATAATCTAATTCCTGGATACTCCTCATAATGCGGATAGCAATCTCTCCGCGATTGGCTACAAGTATTTTTTTCTTCAAGAGAACTCCTTTCGTTCTTGTTTACGAGTGTTCGGTCGTATGATCAGTTTCAATATGTGTACAAGCAGGTTTGGTATGATAGGCAGAGGTAAAACGATGCTGCGCACAGGAAAAATGTCTTTGATAAATACCCGAAGAAGCGCGCATCAAAATGTATGTTTATCTTTTTTTTCTATATCTGGCAAGGAATTTTAAAAAAGTACTTCTTCATTGCTCAGGAATAAGAATGGAGGAAAAGTCAAAAAAAGCAGCTTGTTTGCCGGCTTTCAGGGCTTGTGGCTCCCTTTATCGGTCTTGATCCAGGAATCCTTCAGGGTAACTGTTCGGTTGAAGACCGGGGTCCCTGACTGGGAATCGATCAGGTCGGTGCAGAAATATCCCTGACGTTCAAACTGGAACTGCTCTCCTGCTTGGGCCTTACCCAGCGAGGGCTCGAGCATGCAGTTGTCGAGGATGGTCAGGGAATTGGGGTTCAGATGTTCCTTGAAATCGACGTTCCTGTCCGCATCTGGATTTTCGGTCAAAAAAAGGCGGTCATAGATCCGTACCGGACATGAAATGGCGTGCGGGGCAGAAACCCAGTGGATGGTGCCTTTGACCTTGCGTCCATCGGGAGCGGAACCGCCCCGTGTCTCCGGGTCATAGGTGCAGTGGATCGCGGTGATTTCCCCGGTTGCCGCATCCTTGACCACTGAGACGCAACGGATGAAATAGCCGTAACGCAGCCGGACTTCACGTTCTGGCCCCAGGCGAAAGAATTTCTTGGGTGGCTCTTCCATGAAGTCATCACGCTCAATGTAGAGCTCACGGGAAAAGGGAACTCTGCGGGAGCCCATCTCCGGTCTCTGGGGATGATTCTGGGCCTCCATCTCTTCAATCTGTCCGTCCGGATAATTATCAATGATCACCTTCAGCGGGTTCAGCACGACCATGACCCTGGGTGCTGTCTCATTAAGGGCTTCACGCGCTGTGTTTTCAAGCACGCTCATGTCAATCCAGCTTTCCTTCTTGCCAATACCGATATCGGAGCAGAACTTACGGATGGCGGAGGCACTGTAGCCGCGTCGTCTGAGGCCGGAGATGGTGAGCATGCGAGGATCGTCCCAGCCCTCTACATAGCCGCCCTGTACCAGTTGCAGGATCTTGCGTTTGCTCATGACAGTATAGGTGAGGTTGAGCCGGGCAAATTCAATCTGCCGGGGATGATATTCTGTCTTCAGGGTGTCCAGGAACCAGTTGTACAGAGGGCGGTGGTCTTCAAATTCAAGGGTGCAGAGGGAATGGGTGATCCCCTCAATGGCATCAGAGAGGCTGTGGGTGTAGTCGTACATGGGATAGATGCACCAGGCATCCCCAGTACGATGGTGGGTCACTTTCAGAATCCGGTAGAGGACCGGGTCGCGTAAGTTGAGGTTGGGGGAGTTCATGTCGATCCTGGCCCGCAGCACCCGGCTGCCTTCGTCAAATTCACCTTCTTTCATCCGCTGGAACAGATCGAGGTTCTCTGCAATGGTCCGGTCCCGGTAGGGGCTTTCCTTGCCGGGTTCGGTGAGGGTGCCTCGGTAGGTCCGAATCTCTTCTGCTGAGAGCTCGCAGACATAGGCACAGCCCAGCTTGATCAGCTGGCAGGCAGAGTCATACAAGCGGTCAAAGTAATCGGAGGCATAGAAGAGGTTCCGGCCCCAGTCAAAACCCAGCCATTGGACATCCTTTTTGATCGACTCAACATAGATGGATTCTTCCTTGCTGGGATTGGTGTCATCAAAGCGCAGGTGGCAGGGGCTGTTGTTCTCCATGCCGATGCCGAAATTGAGGCAGATGGATTTGGCATGGCCAATGTGCAGAAAGCCATTGGGCTCAGGCGGAAAACGGGTCACGATCTGCTGGTGTTTTCCTGAGTGCAGGTCTTCGGCTATGATCTGCCTGATAAAATCAAGGGGCCTTGCTGCGGGTGAGATTTCAGTGCTGTCCGTCATGATATTTTTTGTCCTGCCATGTATTAAAAAATGAATTTTTGTAACTATCCAGCTTAATGCTGAGAAAATGCCAAAACACATGTCACGTAACTATCCAGCAGTACCTCATCTGCTTCGTCATCTGCCTGCTTATGTACGAATCAGTACACTTCGCAGGCCTCTTTTTCGCTTATGAGGCGCTGCTGAATAGTTATGAATTTTTTATTGAAAGAGCCTGCTGACATCACGAAGACGCTGGACCACTTTTTCCCGGCCCAGGACCATGAGAATATCATACATGGAGGGGCCGGCCAATTGGCCGGTGACCACGGTGCGCATACCGTTGATAATGACACCGGGTTTAACTCCCTTCTCGTCGGCCAGCTCTTTTGCTACTCGCTCCGTCTCTTCAGCTGTGAAAAGGTCAAGAGTCTGATAGCGGTCGGCCAGCTGGGGCAGCCATTCCTTGAGCTCCGGAAATTTGAGCAGGTTCTTTTCAAGTGGTTTCTTCTCAACCTGGAAATCATCGGCAAAATAGGCGCGGCCCAGAGTTGCAAAATCATTGAGGGTGTGAAAGCGGTCGCGGGTCAGATCGAGGGTGTGTAGATACCAGTCTTTTCTTTCGCCTGCGTAGGAAAGGTCCCATAACCCCTCTTTTTCCAGGACCTTCTGCACCATGTCACCAATCTCACCAATATCCATGGTCCGCAGGTAGTGCTCATTGATGGCAATGGCCTTGGGATCGGTGAAGAATTTTTCGTCGCCGAGACGGTAGTTAAAGATGGAGTTGGCCTTATTAATCCGCTCCAGACTGAAGGCCTCGATCAGTTCCTCGCGGGAAAAAATCTCCCTGTCATCGCCGGGCGACCAGCCGAGCAGGGCCAGGAAATTGCAGAGGGCCCAGGGGATGAAACCATGCTCCTGATAAAAATGAACGGCCACAATCTCGCCATGTTTGCGCTTGGAGATCTTGGCCTTTTTCAGGTCAAGGGTGAGCGGCATATGGGCAAAGACCGGCAAGGGAGCCCCAAGCGCCTCGTAGAGCAGGACCTGGCGGGTGGTGTTGGTCATATGATCCTGACCGCGAATGACATGGCTGATCCGGTCGCGGATGTCGTCCACTACATTGCAGAGCAGGTAGAGGGGGGTGCCGTTGGAGCGGACAATGACAAAATCATCGACCTCTTTGTAGTTGATTTCAATACGCCCGAGAACCTTGTCGTCATAGCCGAGCATGCCGCTGCGTTCAGGCACCTTGAAGCGGAGAACAAAGGGTGATCCCGCACTCTCTTTTTCAGTAACCTGCTCAGGGCTCAGGTTGCGGCAGGTGCCATCATAGCCAACTACCTGTTTGGCTGCCATGGCCGCTTCTTTTCTGGCCTCGAGCTCTTCCTTGGTACAGAAACATTTATAGGCATGACTCTCGGCCAGCATGCGGTTGGCGGCAGCCAGGTGATCATGGCTGTATTCCGTCTGGAAATAGGGGCCCTCGTCCCAGTCAATGCCCAGCCACTCGAGGCCGTCCAGGATGCCCTGGATAGAGTCTTGAGTCGATCGTTCAGTGTCAGTGTCTTCAATGCGCAGGATCAATTTTCCGCCGGTTTTTTTGGCGTAGAGCCAGTTGAAAAGGGCGGTTCTGGCCCCGCCGATATGGAGATAACCGGTGGGGCTTGGCGGAAATCGCAGTCGTGTTTCTGTCATGAGAACTCCTTAATATGATCGGCTGATTAGATCAGGGATCAGTGTGTATAGGAAAAGTAGAATAAAGCATGAATAAAGACTCTTTATATCGTTTTCAGCGCTATTGATCAATAGATATGATGGTGGAAAAGCAGATCCGCTGATGTTTTGGGCGGTCACCGAAGTTGTGGAAAAGTGGCAGACTTTCGAGTCGACAACGCTTTGCTCTGCTCGTCACTGAACACAGGATGCGAGGTCTGGAATTTGCCCTTGACGCAACAGAGGCTGTAAGGCTCAGTCTGGTCCTGGCAGCCCTGATGAGCAGTGGCCGCAGTTCTTTAGGGGGGATCCCTGATAGATTGGCGTATTTTATGTTGTTCTCTTTGTTCGAAACTTGTATGATAATTATTTTTTGTAACATTTAATCATAAGATTAAAGAATTGCTGGTACTGGTATGGTGGCTCAGGGCAAGGTCTTGAGAGGGAATGAAATTGCTCATGGCTGCTTATTGAGGGCGGGCATGGTCTATGGGTTGATTCGGAAAGAATTATGCTCCGAATCATGAATTATGAGGAGTTAAAATGAAAGTACTGATTAGTGACAATCTGTTTTCTGCCGGAGCTCAGATTCTACGGGATGCCGGTCTGGAAGTTGATATCAATACCGGCCTTGCCCCGGAAGAGTTGAAAAAGATTATCGGCAATTATGACGGTCTGGTTATCCGCAGCGCCACCAAGGTGACGGCAGAGATCATCGCCGCGGCCGAAAAGTTACGGGTGGTAGGTCGTGCCGGTATCGGTCTTGACAATGTCGATATCCCGGCGGCCAGCCAGAAAGGCATTGTGGTCATGAACGCGCCTGATGGTAATGCCACAACCGCGGCTGAACATGCCATTTCCTTAATGATGTCTCTTGCGCGCAATATCCCCCAGGCGACTGCCTCTATGAAGGCTGGAAAATGGGAGAAAAAGAGCTTCATGGGTCGTGAGGTGACGGGCAAGACCTTAGGCATCTTCGGTATCGGCCGAATCGGTGCCATTGTCGCCAACAGGGCTCAGGGACTGCGGATGAAGGTCGTTGCCTATGATCCCCATATGCCCAAAGAGCTGGTGGACAAATTGGGTGTGGAGTTGCTGGACACCCTGGAGGAGTTTGCCAGACGTTCTGATTTTATTACGGTTCATGTGCCGTTGACCAAGGAGACGGACAAGATTCTTTCCACCGAATTCTTCAAGAATATGAAGAAAGACGCCATGTTCATTGACTGTGCGCGCGGCGGAGTCTGCGACGAAGAGGCCCTGTATAAAGCCCTGACTGATGGTGAGATTGCCGGTGCGGCCCTCGATGTCTTTGCCCAGGAACCAACCACCGCGGAGAATTGTCCCTTGTTGGCCTTGGACAATTTTATCTGTACCCCTCATCTTGGCGCCTCCACCAGTGAGGCCCAGGAGAATGTGGCTCTGACCATTGCTGAGCAGGTGGCTGATTATCTGAAAACCGGGGTTGTTGCCAACGCCGTCAATGTCCCCTCGGTCAGTGGCGACGTGCTGGCCCAAGTTGGGCCCTATATCAACCTGGGTGAGATGCTGGGCTCCCTGCATATGCAGATGGCGAAAGGAAGCGTGCAGGATGTGAGCATTGAATACGGTGGTGAACTGGCGGATCTGAATACCAGCCCTATTACTGTTGCCTTTTTGAAAGGCCTGTTTACCCCCATCCTTCAAGAAGCCGTTAACTATGTGAATGCCCCGGTGATTGCCAGGGAGCGGGGAATCAAGGTGGTCGAGTCCAGAACAGAACAATCGGATGATTTTACCAATACCCTGACCGTCAGAGTCAAGTCCAGTGAGGGTGACAATGTCCTGATGGGCACTGTCTTTGGCAAGAAAGAGCCTCGACTGGTCCGCTTGAACGCCTTTCGCCTGGAGGCACTGCCCGCAGGACCCATGCTTCTTGTCTACAATAAAGATGTTCCCGGCGTGATCGGTGATCTTGGTACTACCCTGGGTAAGGCCGGGGTGAATATCTCCAGGATGACAGTCGGCCGGGAGGAGGCAAGTGAGCAGAACGTCATTTTCCTCAATACCAATATTCCAATCTCCAAAGAGTTGCTGGCTGAAGTGCAGGCCCTGGATTACATTGACGGGGCCATTGCCCTGGAGATGGTGAATTATAAATAACGGGATCTGGCTGGACTTTGCCGGGTTCGATATCTTAAAGGTGTTGGGTTCGCGATATGGTTGAACAAAACAAACAGGATTGTCCTTGTGGAGAGGGAAAGGTTCCTGACCGAAACGGAAAATGTGTTATGCCCAGTGTGACCTTTCCTGCTTTTATCATGTCCTTGAATACTTCGGTTCTCTACCATCTGGGTGAAATATCAGACCCGGCAACCGGCAAAAAGCAGGCGGATTTTGATCTGGCCCGGCATGGGATTGAAACCTTGATGCTTCTGCAGGAGAAGACAAAGGGGAATCTAACATCCGATGAGGAGGGGATGCTGAAAGGTATCCTCTATGATGTGAAGATGCGTTTTGTCAATGCTGTTAAAAAATAAACAGCCCAGGTTCCACGGCCTTGAATGATGTGAACAGTGTGGTGTCAAGGGGTCCTGGATCCTTCCTTAAACTACGGGCGCCGGCCAAGGTGAATCTGTCGCTGCGGATTCTGGAGAGACGGTCTGATGGGTATCATAACCTTGATACCGTGATGCAGAAGCTGGAGCTCTCAGATCTGCTAACCCTGGCAGTGACCGATGCATCAGGGATCGTCTTGCGATGTCCTGACTCAGAATTGCCTGAAGATCGCTCCAATTTAGTCTGGAGGGCGGCAGAGACTTTTCTGACGGCATGTGGATGTGAAAAACTGGGTATTGCTCTAACCCTTGAGAAAAACATCCCGATTGCTGCCGGACTTGGGGGGGGGAGTAGTGATGCCGGGGCTGTGCTTGTCGGGCTGAACAGGCTGCTGGGAACCGGTCTTACAACTGCGGAGCTTATAGCACTGGCCAGGCCACTTGGGGCGGATGTTCCTTTTTTTGTTACTGATTTCGGCGCTGTCCGGGCGGAAGGGGTAGGAGATCAAATGGTCGCTGTGCCATCTCTGAAAAATTGTACTATTGTGCTGGTGAATCCGGGAATTTCTGTGTCCACGCGGTGGGTTTATGAAAAATATGCGTTGACAATAGCAGACAAAGATTCTAAAATATATGATTTTCAAAAAAAAATGGATCATGTTTCCCCCTATGCAGCACGGAATGATCTTGAATGGGTAACCCTTGCCACTTATCCTGAGCTGGAGATTCTTAAACAAGACCTTATCGCCCTGGGTGCTGCTTCGGTCTTGATGTCCGGTAGCGGTCCGACAGTTTTTGGGGTTTTTCCGGATGAAAACAATGGTTCGTCAACTCTTGTTCGGTTGGCTGTCAAGGCCTTACAACAACAAAATGGTGTGAAAGTTTTTGTGACTCAACCTGTGTGATGGGGTGTAGCCAAGCGGTTAAGGCACCGGGTTTTGATCCCGGCATTCGTAGGTTCGATTCCTTCCACCCCAGCCATACTGCACAGGCTGAACAAATCTTTTACCATAAACGGAAAAATATTATGTCTAAACCACTCAAGATATTCTCTGGTAATGCTCATCCGCAAATGGCACGTGAAATCGCTGGATTTCTTGATCTCCCTTTATCTGAAGCAGAGGTCAGAAAGTTTAGTGATGGTGAAATATTTGTTGAAATAAAAGAGAATGTTCGCGGTGACGATGTTTTTATCGTGCAGCCAACCTGTACCCCGGTCAATGACCATCTGATGGAATTGGTGATCATGGTTGATGCCCTGCGTCGGGCCTCGGCACGAAGGATCACGGCGGTTGTTCCCTATTATGGTTACGCGCGGCAGGATAGAAAGGTGGCCCCCAGAGTACCGATTTCTGCCAAGGTTGTGGCTGAGATGTTTATGGCTGTAGGTGTGCGCCGCGTCCTGTGCATGGATCTGCATGCCGGACAGATTCAGGGTTTTTTCAATATTCCGGTTGATCACCTCTATGCGGCTCCGGTTTTGTTGGGCTATATTAAAGAGCGGTTTAGTAATGTGGTCATGGTATCACCTGATGCCGGTGGGGTTGAGCGGACGCGTGCCTTTGCCAAGCGGCTTGATGCGGGGCTTGCCATTATTGATAAACGACGAGATCGCCCCAATGAGTGTGAAGCTATGAATGTCATTGGTGATGTGAAAGGCAAGGTCGCTATTCTTCTTGATGATATGGTGGATACTGCCGGTACCCTTTGTAATGGTGCTGCTACTCTGCTTGAGCATGGTGCCAAAGAGGTGCATGCCTGTTGTTCGCATCCTGTTTTGTCAGGGCCTGCCATAGAACGTCTGAATAAATCATGTATTAAATCTCTGGTTGTTACCAATTCTATTCCCCTGTCTGGAGATGCCTTGAAGTGTGATATTATTAAAGTATTGTCAGTGTCGAATCTTCTTGCTGAGGCCATTAATCGTATTCATAATGAGGATTCAGTCAGCTCGCTCTTTGTATAACTGATCTTGTGTTGTGATGGCTTGATAGTCTGGAGAGATCTGCGTAATCGTATTTTTAGATAAATAAGTTCTGTGATTGTCTGTTTTTCGCAGGTGATGCACGAACGTGATGGAGGAAAAAATGCTTCAACAGGAAATGTCCGCTTCAGTAAGAAAAGATTTTGGGAAGGGGGCCATGCGGCGTTTACGGATGGCCGGAAGTACACCGGCGGTTCTTTATGGAGCAGGTCGTGAAGTACTGTCTCTTCAGCTTGAGACTCTGCCCCTTGTTAAGCAGTTATTGAAGCTTCGTCGGAGAAATGCCGTGATCACGCTGAATATCGAAGGGGATTCTTCCCGGAATGTTCTGATTAAGGCGTTGCAGACGGATCCTGTCCGGGATACCTTGATTCATGCTGATTTTTATGAGATACCCCTTGATGAAGCCCGGAAGTTTACTGTTGAGCTGGTTATTGACGGTGTGGCCAAGGGTGTTGATGTTGGTGGGATTTTGGAAGTCGGTACCAAAACAGTAATCCTGGAAGGAAATCCACTTGATATTCCTGACACTCTGCAAGTTGATGTGACTGAGTTGGCCATTGGTGATGAATTTCTGGTCAGCAACTTGACAATTCCCGAAAATGTCAAGATTGTGACAAATGCTGATGCTATCTGTGTTACAATTCTGTCACCGTCAGCAGCCTGATCTTCAACAAGCTGTTTGTCTTTTTTTTTTATTATCCGGAAAGAGCGGTTGCTCTTTCCGGATTTTTGTTTTTAGGAGCCGTTATAAAATAATGAATGTGCCAGTGGTGAGGTTGCCGCATTTGTTTCTGCAGGGCAGGGGTGTGTCAGTGAAGCTTGCGGACGTTGACGCTGGCCACGCGAGATGTCCCGGTGTCGAGGGAGCCGGGAAGGCGCAGGAGCGATCGCCCCAGAGGAATTGCCATTGGCGTATGGATGAAGAGCGACTGCCGCTTTGCCGTTCAATTTACGATGTGTTTTTTTTGTAACCACGTTGGGGTGAGGGCATGAATGAAAATATGTTTTTAGTGGTTGGCTTGGGGAATCCCGGGAGTGAGTATGCGGCAACGCGGCATAATGTCGGCTTTATGGTGGTGGATGAGCTGGCCAGAAGGTTCGGGGTGTCTGTTGATCGTGAGAAATGGCAGGCGCATTCTGCGCAGGTCGTTCTGTGGGGCCGTCAGATATGTTTCCTGAAGCCGGTCACGTTTATGAACTTGAGCGGCAAGGCAGTGGTCAGATATGTCGACTTTTATAAGATGCGGCCAGATCAGATTGTCGTGGTGCATGATGACCTGGATATGGCGCCTGGTCGGGTGAAATTGGTTGCCGGGGGCGGAACCGGTGGTCATAACGGCATCCGTTCATTGGTCCAGTGCCTGGGTACCAAAGATTTTCTCCGATTAAAGATGGGTATCGGCAGGCCGGGGAGATTGAGTCTTTGTCCGGGAATGTCGGTGGAAAAATATGTATTGGCTCCATTCGCCCCAGATGAAAAAATGCTCCTGGAACAGAGGATGGATCTTATTGAAAAAGGTTTGGAGTATCTGGTCTGTGATGGAGTTGCCAAGGCCATGAATCTTCTGAATACCATGAAACAGTGATGATTGTTGTCTGCTCCGGAGAAAAAACTTTTTTTGAAGAGCGTAATGATAGAAAATATGTTATGAATAGAACTTGCTTTTTTATAGTAGGGTTGCTGGCAGAGGTCTCTTGTAAGTGGGTGGGCGAGCAGTTGCTGTTTTTGTGACTGTCGTTTGCAGGGGGACTGTGGCATGGCCTTTACCAAGATAAAGGGTCGTTGTCCAGATAATTAGTTCATCTTGACCGGGAGAATATGGTGTTTATTGCAGGCGATATGGCCGTTTATCCGGCTCATGGTGTAGGGGTGATCGAGTCAATAGAGACTCAGAAGGTTGCGGGGATTGATCACTCGTTTTATGTGATGAAAATCATTGAAAATGATATGAAAATCATGATCCCTATCAGAAACAGCATTAACGTTGGGCTTCGTGCGATTATTGGCCAGGATGAAGTAGAGAGCGTCATGGAGATTCTGCGGGAAAGGGATATTGAGATCAGTGCGCAGACCTGGAATCGCCGCTATCGTGATTACATGGAAAAGATCAAAACCGGATCCATCTTTGAAGTAGCAGTTGTCCTCCGGGATCTGTTTCTTCTCAGTGTGGACAAGGATCTCTCTTATGGAGAGAGAAAGATGATGGATACTGCAAAAAATCTACTTGTTAAGGAAATTTCCCTGGCCCAGAACATGGATGTGGATAAAACTGCAGATCAGATTGAAAAAATGTTTTCCTGATACGGGAGTGCTGTCTTATATATGCCTTCAGTTTTCTTGGCATAAACCCTGTGTTGTCTTAACGTCTTCTTTGCATGGCTGACAGTCATGAGTCATTGTAATTGTAACTCCTCTTTTGATTCTTTTTTCTCGGGACATCATTTCATCTTTCATGTTACTGCCGAGCAGGCCGGTTGTCGCTTGGATCACTTTCTGGTGCGTGCTGTCCCCGAGGCCTCTCGTTCGCTTTTAACTGAATCTGTTCGTGGAGGCTTGATTACGGTTGATAGCCTCCAAAAAAAAAGCAGCTATTGTTTAAAAGCAGGAGAGTGCATTGCCGGATCTCTGTTTGTCGCCCCGGCAATGGATCTGCTGCCCGAGCAAATACCCTTTGAAATCCTTTTTGAGGATTCGTTCCTTCTAGTTCTCTCTAAACCTCCAGGGCTGGTCGTGCATCCAGGCAGCGGGAATCAGACAGGTACCCTGGTGAACGGGCTGCTTTATCATTGTCAAACTATTGGCGGGGTTGGTGATGATGTGGTCAGGCCCGGGATTGTCCATCGTCTTGATAAGGATACTTCCGGGCTGATGGTTGTGGCCAAAGAGGAGCGGACGCATCGGAAACTTGTTGATGCCTTCAAGGCCAGGATGGTTGGGAAGCAGTACCTGGCCTTGGTGCATGGCGTACCGGCGCCGAAAGCAGGAAGGATAGTGGCTTCAATCGGCCGCCACCCGGTACATCGCCAGAAGATGGCGGTCAGAGAGGATGGACGGTATGCTGCAACAAACTGGCAGGTACTGCAGGAGTTTTCGCCGGGCTTCAGTCTGGTCAGGCTGCAGATTGAAACCGGGCGTACGCATCAGATCAGGGTGCACATGGCCTCCATTGGGCATCCGGTTGCTGGTGATATCGTCTACGGCGGTGGACGCGGAAAAAGAAAATTCCCCAGACAGCTGCTTCATTCTGCCCACTTGTGTTTTGTCCATCCTGTGACCGGAGAAGATCTTGTATTCTCTGCCCCCTTGTGGCCTGATTTTTCCTTGATTGTGGATCAACTTACAGATGAAACAAAACAGGCTGGTCAGGATCTGTTGTGATTGTCGGACTTACAGGAGGCATGGGCGCAGGCAAGAGCCTGGTGGCTGGAACTCTGGCGCGGTTGCTGGAGTTTGATGTCCTTGATGCGGATATCGTCTGCCGTGATCTGTTGCAGCAGCATATGCCTGGATGGCAGGGCATTCAAGAGAAATGGGGCCCTCGTTTTTTTGATCGGACTGGCCAGATTGATCGGCCCGCTCTGCGCAAGGCCCTGTTTGGTGATCCTGCGGTGCGTAAGGGTGTAGAGCTGATTCTGCACCCGCTTGTGCGTCAGGAAATAATAATCCGGGCTGCGCAAAAGAGATCAGCTCTGGCAGGGCTGGTTGTTGAGGTTCCCCTGCTTTTCGAGGTTGGCTGGCAGGATGATTTTGACTGGATTGTGGTAGTCTATGCGGAAAGAGAGCGTTGCATCCAGCGTATTGTAAGACGTGACCTGGTCTGTCTGGAGGAGGCGCTGGGCGCTGTCAGCGCTCAGATTCCTCTTGAGGAAAAAGCCTTGAAGGCTGATTCTGTGATCGAAAATTCCGGACCCCTTGCCCTGACATTCCTTCAGGTTTATCATTTGGCCCGTATTTTAAAGCAGCGGGATTGATTTTTTTTTACTTTTAATGGGGCCAGGGTCGACGAAAAAGGTTGACATGGTTTTTTGAAGTACGTATATAGCTACAATCATCAGAGAGAAAATCCTGCCTTTGACCGATCTGCTTAAACTAATACCGTGTACTCTATATGCTTACCAGTCTCCTTTGGTGATTGCCTGCTGTGAGCAAAGAAATAGAAAGTCATCAAAATAATTATTTCTGTATCAATCTTGTCTCTGCTCCATTCTTTAGAATCATAAATACTAAAAACAAAAAAACATCTCATATCTGACCATTTTTTTAATGCCTGAATAGACCTCTTGTGGATAGTCGGCATCTGGCACGATACGTCAGTTTGTTCGGTCGTTATTCTCTATACGCGTGAGCCTTTCTTTAGAGATTATCAGTCACTCAAGATCATATAAACGAGCTCGCTTCCGCACTTCTGTTCCATGGATTATTTTTAACCCCCCCAGTTCTGTTGTTATTTGATATGCTCTCCGGATATCACCGAGTGCTCTTGAACCATTATTAAAGTCCTTGTCCAATATCGTCAAATTGTTAGTCCGTTGGGTGACCTCTTCCATTCCACTGGGCATCTGAAAGTTGTTTTTGGTAAGTTTGTTCTGCAATAGTTTTATAATAGGAGAAAATGATTAATGAATCTGGCTGAATTAAAGCTGAAAAAAATTGATGATCTCGTACAGCTTGGTCGAAAATTAAAGATTGAAGGGGTGAGTTCCTTGCGTAAACAGGAACTGATTTTTGCTATTTTGCAGGCCCAGTCTCAGGCCGATGAAGATGGAAAACTTCGCGGCGGTGGGGTACTGGAGATTTTACCTGATGGTTTTGGTTTTCTCAGGGCTCCAGATTATAATTATCTGCCAGGGCCGGATGATATCTATGTCTCTCCGTCACAGATCCGGCGATTAAGTCTGCGTACGGGTGATACCATTGAAGGTCTGGTCCGCGCGCCCAAGGAAGGGGAGCGCTATTTTGCCTTGCTGAAGGTTGAGAGTGTCAACTTTGACCCACCTGAGGCGGCCAAGACAAAGACTCTTTTTGCCAACCTGACGCCATTGCACCCAGAAGAAAAATTAAACCTCGAATCGGAGCCTGATAATTATTCCATGCGGCTTATCGATATGATGGCTCCCATCGGCAAAGGACAGCGTGGTCTGATTGTCGCACCTCCCCGCACTGGTAAGACAGTTCTGATGCAGAAGATCGCCAACTCTATCGTCCAAAATCATCCTGATGTCTATCTGATTGTCCTGCTTATTGATGAGCGACCGGAAGAGGTCACCGAGATGAGCAGGTCAGTCCTTGCGGCCGAGGTTGTCAGCTCAACCTTTGATGAACCGCCTCAACGTCATATTCAGGTGGCTGAGATGGTGCTTGAGAAGGCAATTCGTCTGGTGGAGCATAAAAAAGATGTGGTGATTCTGCTTGACAGTATCACCAGGCTCGCTCGTGCCTACAACACCGTGACTCCCTCCAGCGGTAAGATCCTTTCCGGTGGTGTGGAGGCCAATGCCCTGCAGAAACCTAAACGTTTTTTCGGGGCCGCCAGAAACATAGAAGAAGGCGGCAGTCTGACCATTATTGCCTCGGCCCTGGTTGAAACCGGAAGCCGGATGGATGAGGTTATTTTTGAAGAGTTTAAGGGGACAGGGAACATGGAGTTGGTTCTTGACCGGAAGATGTCAGAGAAGAGGATCTTTCCGGCCATTGATGTCAAGCGCTCCGGAACTCGTAAAGAAGAACTGTTACTGGATGCGGATACCATCAATCGCCTGTGGATTCTGCGTAAACTGTTAAGTTCCATGAATCCTGCTGACGGGATAGTGTTTCTTCTGGACAGAATGAAGCATCATAAGACCAATAAGGAATTTTTTGAATCCATGAACAAACAGATGATGTAGCTAGGGCTTCAGCTCAGTGCTGATCACGGTGGTGCTTAATCTGCTATAAAAACAACTCCGGCTAGCTGAGTCAGCAAAATTATACAGGGAGAGCTGGCGAAACAAATATAAAAAAACAGCATGTTTCGTAACGGCCTCTGATTTTTTTTATTGAAATTCCTGCCATATTTATTATATTAATCAAATTATTTGTATTGTCTGATGTGATGTTTTTGGATGCTGTTCTGCCTTGATGGGACCGTTTGAGGACGTCGTTAAATATAACCTGAACAATCTGTCAGGTCTGTCGAAGGAAGAGGAATTATGAAGAAAGATATCCATCCAGAATATTTTGTAATAAAAGCCACATGTGCCTGTGGGAATGAAGTAGAGCTAGGTTCGACACAGACTGAAATGAAGGTTGAAATTTGTTCAGCCTGCCATCCTTTTTTTACCGGAAAGCAGAAGGTGCTTGATACCGCAGGGCGTATTGAAAAGTTTAATAAGCGGTATGCAAAGCATTTTGAGAGTAAGAAGGCTTGATCCTGGCCGATTTTTAGGAGCCCTTACGATATAAGTTCTCCTCTCATGGTCATTTCGTCACCTTTCTTTATCTCTTTTTTTCAGATATCTCTGGTCCACAGCAATGATTGACATCGCTGTGGACTTTTCGTTTTTTCACGCACCACTCTTTCCACCTTTTGAATCCCATGTTTGATAAGTTTGACGATCTGCAGGAAAAGATTGCGCACCTTGAGGGTAGACTTTCTGATCCGTCCCTGATGAATGATCAGAAGGCCTATCAGAAGATCACGAGAGAACATGCTCATCTGCTGAAGCTTTCTACTCTGTATTCACAGTATCGCCAGATAGCCCTGGACCTTGAGAATAACAAACAGCTTCTTCAGGGTGATGAAGATGAGGAGATTCAGGAACTGGCAAAGGCGGAGATTGAGGAACTGAAGGAAAAGGAAAGTGCTCTCCAGAAAGATATCCGCCTGCTGCTGCTGCCAAAAGATCCCAATGATGAGCGCAATACCTTCCTCGAGATCCGGGCCGGAACCGGTGGCGACGAGGCAGCGCTTTTTGTCGGCGATCTCTATCGGATGTATTCCCGTTTTGCCGAGTCTCAAGGTTGGAAGATCGAGGTGATGACTTCAAGTTCTTTGGGGACAGGTGGGTTTAAAGAGATTATCGCCCTGATCAGTGGCGAGCAGGTTTACTCCAGGATGAAGTACGAGAGCGGTACGCATCGGGTGCAGCGTGTTCCTGAAACTGAGACCCAGGGGCGAATTCATACCTCGGCGGTGACTGTTGCCATCTTGCCAGAGGCTGATGAAGTTGAGCTTGATATCAAAATGAATGAGTTGAAATTTGATGTCTTTCGTTCGTCCGGACCTGGCGGGCAGAGCGTTAATACAACTGATTCGGCGGTACGGGTAACCCATCTGCCGACCGGGCTGGTGGTTATTTGTCAGGATGAGAAATCCCAGCATAAAAACAAGGCCAAGGCCTTGACTGTATTGCGGGCCAGGTTGTTTGATCAGGTGCAGCAGGAGCATCATGATAAAATCTCTCAGGATCGCAAAAGTCAGGTCGGCAGCGGTGATCGGAGCGAGCGCATCCGGACCTATAACTTTCCTCAGGGCCGATTGACGGATCATCGTATTAATCTTACCCTGTACCGCTTAGATTCAATTATGGATGGTAAACTTGATGAGGTGATTGATCCTTTGATTAATCATGATCAGGCGGAAAAGTTAAGAGAGATCGAGTAGATCGTTGTTCGAAAAGAGTTTTGCATGCTGGAGATGATGGAACTGTCATAAGGGGTTGTTGCAGAATAACTGGAGAAACGTGGTTCTTATCGTGTGAACTCTCCTGGTTCTCTTGCCGGAGCAAGTGAGCACGTTGTCTACTTCGTGCCGCGGTAGTTCGTCGTACCCTGGGTACTGTTTCCTTGCCACTCGCTTGTCTTTGCCTTGCCTTCGTGATTGAGAAACACAATAATTAGTGCCTTACAGATTGATTTCTTGTTTTTTTGCAAGAAAATAATCTGCGAAAGGCACTTGTCCCGTTTATCGGGGTTGGTTGTCTGCTGTTTCTCTCTTGTCTTTATTTATATTATCTCTGCCTCTCCCATTGTTCCCATGCGTGTTATTGATCTTGTTCGTACCGGGGTAAGTCGGCTTGAATCGGTAGGTGTTGAAAACGCTGCCCTTGAGGTTGAGCTGCTCTTGGGGTTCTGCCTTGGAAAAAACAGGACAGGGCTCATGCTGGCCGCAGCAGAAGTCGTGGAATCCTCTCAGGAACTGGAGTTTCTGAGACTGCTGACGCGTCGGGCAGGACATGAACCCACTTCCTATATCCTCGGTGAACAGGAGTTCTGGTCCCTTCCTTTTCTGGTGACCCCTGCAGTCCTTATCCCCAGGACGGAAACAGAGTTTCTCCTGGAGACAGTCCTTGGCGTAACCAGAAGCGGGCAGTGGCAATCTGGTCCTGTCCTTGATCTTTGTTGTGGGAGCGGGGTTATTGGTATCATCCTGGCCCTGGAAATGAGACGGGCAGTGACGGCGGTTGATATTTCTGCGCAAGCCCTGGTGGTTGCCAGGCTCAACGCTGTAAGGCATCAGGTTGCTGATCGCCTTACCCTGCTGCAGGCGGATCTGCTCAGCGCCTTTGCCCCACGCCCCTATTTTTCCTTGGTTGTTTCCAATCCTCCCTATGTGAGTGCCAAGGAGCTGCAAGAGGGGTTGCAACCTGAGGTGGCACTTTTTGAGCCGCATTTAGCCCTTGATGGCGGTGTGCGCGGTATGGATATTATTAAACGGATACGAAAAACCTTGCCCCGGGTGTTGACACCTGGTGGCGATTTTTTTATGGAGATCGGTGCTGATCAGGGCCATGAGGTGTTGGCGCTTTTCAGCGGTGATGATGCTGGTGAAAAAACATTTGAAGGGGTTGAGGTCTTGCAGGATTATAGCGGACGTGACAGGGTTCTGCATGCCAAAATGAATATGCAGGGTGTTGTCCAAAACTAACTGTAACATTGGAATACGCCGTGATCGGCATCAGGAGTGAACAACTCGATGGAAAAACTCATTATAGAAGGCGGAGAGCCTTTATTCGGTACGGTGCGGATCAGTGGCGCCAAGAATGCGGCCTTGCCTCTTATTGCCGCAACCCTGTTGACTGGTGGGGTTCATACGTTGACCAATGTTCCCGATCTGCGTGATACCAGAACGATTCTTCGTCTTCTCGAATCTTTGGGGATCACCTGGGAAAGGCAGGGGGCAACCCTGAGAATCGATTCGACCAATCTTACCTATTCCGAGGCCTCCTATGATCTGGTCAAGACCATGCGGGCCTCGGTTCTGGTATTGGGGCCGCTGCTGGCCCGTCTGGGCAAGGCCAAGGTGTCTCTGCCCGGCGGGTGTGCCATCGGGGCCAGGCCTATTAATTTTCATATCAAGGGCTTTGAGCAGTTAGGGGTGACCTGCCGGCTTGAACAGGGATATGTCGATGCGGAGATTGCTGGACGCATGCAGGGCTGCACCATCTGTTTTGATGTGCCATCGGTTACCGGCACCGAGAATCTGGTCATGGCGGCGGCGCTTGCGCAGGGCACAACGGTCATTAAGAATGCGGCGCGGGAGCCGGAAATCGGCAACCTTGTTGACATGTTGACGGCCATGGGAGCCGATATTGAAGGTCGTGACACCGACAGTCTGACCATTCATGGGGTAGAGAGACTGCATGCCGCTGAAAGTGAGATCATTCCTGATCGGATTGAGGCGGGGACCTATCTTATTGCCGTTGCCGCAACTGGAGGAGAGGCCACGGTGACCGACTGTAATCCGGCCCATCTTCCCGCCCTGCTTGACAAGTTGCGGTCAGCAGGAATGGATGTCAAAGAGACGGAAGATACAATTACCCTTGATGCCACAGGGGGAAGACAGATCAAGGGCGTTGATATTACCACCATGCCTTATCCCGGCTATCCCACGGATCTGCAGGCCCAGTTCATGGCCTTGATGGCCATGAGTGACGGGGTTTCGCTGGTTCATGAAACGATCTTTGAAAACAGATTCATGCATGTAGCCGAGTTGCATAGGATGGGGGCGGATATCACCATTGATGGTCATACAGCTGTAGTTAAAGGGATTGGCCGATCTGGATTTTATGGGGCACCGGTTATGGCAACTGATCTGAGGGCCAGCTCTTCACTGGTGATAGCAGGCCTGGCGGCAAAGGGCAGAACCGAAATTTCCCGGATCTATCATCTTGAGCGTGGTTATGAGAAGCTGGTTGAAAAAATGACTGCTCTTGGGGCTACGGTCTGGAAAGAAAAGGAATGAGCCGAGGATAACGGCAAATTTGATTTTCAATAAAAAAAAGTCGCTCAGAAGAGCGGCTTTTTTTTATTGAAAGAAACAAACTCTGCCAATATCCTGTAATCGAGACGGTAAGCCGCTGTAAAAAAATAACATGGCCATCTTAGTGCCTGGAGCGGCATAAGGAGCCGGTCGCTCCTACGCCGTCCATGGCGCTCGCGACACTGGGCCGTCCCTGGCCTGCGTAACGAAATAGATATAAATGGCCATGTTATTTCGTAACGGCTCCTAAACTGTTTTGTCATCGACGACCAGGTTGGTGATGGTTGTTGACTTGGAACTGTTTTTTTTTTGATTGAATCAATGCGCTCATCCTGATATGTGTAAAAGAAAGGAGCCTTGTCCTATGTCTGTTCCTCTGTTGATTACCACGACTTTTGAGAGTCGCTCTGATGGTGAAAAAATGGCCACCGCACTCCTTGAAAAACGGCTTATTGCCTGTGCCCAGATCACAGGCCCTGCCTGCAGTAGTTACTGGTGGCAGGGCAAGATCGTCTCCTCTGAGGAGTATCTCCTAGTGATGAAGAGCGACGAATCCCGCTATGATGAGTTGGAACAGCTGATCCTGGCTTTACATCCCTATGAGACACCCGAGATCGTTGCCACTGTGATTATCCATCTGAGTGAGGACTACCGCCGATGGCTGGAAAAGGAGCTGCGGATATGAATGTAAACAAGGGTGAGGGTGCTGGTTACCGGAGAAAAAAAATTGGTGAATACCAGTGCCATTGCTGCAAGGAGAAGAAACCCTATTGTCTGAGCTGCCCCTGTGGATTCATGATCTGTGAGGCCTGTTTTCAGGAAAATCTGTGGGGGATGAGCAATGGACCGACCTGGATCTGCCCCGATTGTGAACGAATCCGCATGACATGAGACCATTCTGCATCGATTGACCCGGCCTCTAACGTATCAGGTTGATACCGATTTCTTCTGATTTCAGGGCCAATTCCTGCAGGTGGGTCCGTTGAATAGTGGCCACAAGGGCCTCGATACTGGCGGCCATTGCCTTGGTTGTCAGCTCTGTTCATTGTCTTTCATGTATTCTGTCCATCAAAAAGATCTATGCAGTGGAGAGTGTGTTTGCCTGTTGCTGGCTGCCATGCCAAACAACACAAAAAGATCCCATCCTTTTGTGGGGGATAGGACTTAAAGGTAACAGAAACGAGTGGCTCTTGATCCCTGAGGAGGCGAGCCTTCTGTTTTGCCTCAGCTAAAGACGAAGAGGGTCAAAGCCCTTACAGGAATCTATGGGGAGTTGAAAAATATGGTTTTGTAATCAATTATTTCGAATGATGAAGTTGATGGAATTATATCATGTTTTATATAATTACCTGTTTTCAGAAATCAGGTCAATAATAATAAAATTGAAAGAAAAACAGCTGACAGGACCGCAATCATTTTTGAGAGAATGATTGCGGTCCTGTCTTTTTTCTCGAGGGATGTCTAGATGGAACTGCGGGGAAAGTGAGTCGGAGTCGGTGAAACTCGTGTGAGTTCTACCGGCTCCGGCTCATTGTGTACCCGCATTTTTTATTTAATTTCAATCTGGGCGACTTTTTTGGCAGACTCTTTGGACTTGGGGAGAGTGAGGGTTAGTACCCCATCCTTGAAATTGGCCTCGATCTTATCACTCTCCACCTCTGCCGGTAATCTGAGGGCGCGATAAAAGGAACCACTTCGACGTTCAATGGTATGGTAATGTTTGTCCTTTTTCTCTTTCACCTCTTTTTTCTCACCCTTGATGGTCAGCAGGTCGGCGTCGAGAGAGACCTTGATATCTTTTTTCTCCATGCCCGGCAGGTCTGCCACAATCTCCAGAGTCGTGTCCGTCTCACTGACATCGAGACGGGGACTCCAGCTCACATCGACATCTTCCCCTAGATTATGGAAGGGGAAGTCGTACCACATCTTTTGGAGCATATCGTCCATCTCCGAGAAAACACTGGGAACTTCACTACGACGTTTAAATGGCAATAAATCAAACATGGCATATCCTCCTGATAAAGATGAATAATGTAGGGTGTCAACCAGAGGCAGTCACCCTGTAGCCGAGTCAAAGTATCTGACTCATCTTCAACACTGTCTGAAATGTCTCACCGGACAGCCCCGGTTCTCTGTGCAACCTGACGTCTTCACCTGTCAAGAGGCAAGAGCTGAATGGCCTGCAGATTGTTGCGGATATGATCGTGATCAAGACAGGTCAGCGGAGGGAAATGCAGTCGTCGCGCAGCCAGCAGCAGTCCATCTGGAGACAGGAAGCAGAAATCTCTTGCTGAAAACAAGGAGAGTTTCCTTCCTTGGACTGAATGGTCCTGATAAGGTCGTTTTTTTTCATCTTGCCAGTCTTGATTCCCAATATTGTCGCCTTTTTCTTGATCTCCTGCATCTTCATCGAATTTTCTCCCGTATTCATAGTGTGAGGACGTAATAGATGAACAGGGCGATGAGTCTGCCTCACAATTCTTGAAATCTGCTGTTTATTAATCCTAAGGGGGAAAAAAAGAGAAGTCAAAGATGAATTGCCCCAACCCCCTTGGAAAAATCGTGCTGTTTGGCGGAGAAGAGATAAAAAAATGGTTTTTTTTTAAGATTACGGCATGTTGTCAACTGGCCATGAACGGGCTGCCATCAGAAAGAGAGCAGAGGCTTTTTTGCCGGATTATGGTGTCAAATGCCTGGTGCGATTTTTTTGCCCACGGAGGCTGCGTAGAGGATTGATTCTTCTTGGTCGTCAATCTCGAGCAGCTGGTTGAGCTCGCTGTCATAAAAAGCTCCTACGGGACAGCCTCCACAGCCTATGGCCTCTGCCGCGATCATGACATTCTGGCAGATATGACCGGCATCGAGGAGGATATAACGCATGCCCCGGTCGCCATATTTGCTCATGGCCCTTCTGAAGATACCGGTCCAGAGAAAGATCACGGCCGCCCGGGCCATGAATTTCTGATCCAGGCAGGCGCTGGCCACTGCCTCTGCTTGATCTTGTGAGGTTAACCTGTCGAGAGAGAAATGTTCCACGTCAAAATGAAAGAGACCGGCATCGAGTCCCAGGATGGAATGAACGCTGATATAGGTTTCAACAGGATAGAGGGCGCCAGCCGATGGAGTGGCACGAAAAAGATAGCTGCCTGCCTGGCCGGTAATCCCCTGGGAGGCCCAGAGCATGAAGGCCAGGTCTTCCAGGCTGAGCGGTTCCACACTGTATTTTCTTAACGATCGACGATTCTGCAGGAGAGTGGTGAGTCGTTGCTCGTCAAGACTCCACTTCCGGGGCAAAGGGAATTTTTCGGCATGGGGATAGCGCTTGAATGTTTCAGCACCGGCAATGACTGGTCTGTGCCGGTGCTGAACGGAGATGCGGTCAAAACGACTGTTCTTTAGATATTGAGCACCTATGGTCTTTGTCAATTCAGGCATGCTGAGCTCCTTTCTCTCTTTGCTTATGAGAGTCGTTGCCAACAGGAAGACCCCCCTTACAAAATATTTCGTAAGAGATGCAGACATTGTTCTGTCATGCAGGTGACAGCACTGACCGCTCTTGCTGGCTGGCCTCTTCCTTTTTGGCCAGCTGACCACAGGCGGCTGATATGTCCGTGCCGCGGCTGTTGCGGATAAAAACTGAGTAGTTGGCATCCATGAGGATCTTTTGGAAAGAGAGAATCTGGTGCATGGGGGTGCTTTGATAAGGGATGCCCGGGGATTCATTGTAGGGCAGCAGGTTAATCTTGCAGGGGATATCCTTGAGCTTTCTGGCAAGTTCATGGGCCGCACCGTTAGAATCATTGATCCCTTTGAGCAGGATATATTCGAACATGATCCTTTTTCGTTTGGGCATGGGAAAGTCGCGGCAGGCAGCCAGCAGCTCGTCGAGGGGATAGCGTTCATTGATCGGCATGAGCCGGCTGCGGGTGGTATCATCAATGGCATGGAGCGAGATGGCCAGATTGGCGTCGGAGTTTTCTCCCAAGATCCGCATATTGGGGACGATTCCGCAGGTGGAAACCGTGATCCTCCGGTTGGTGAGATCCAGTCCCCGTTGCTCAGTGAGGATGGAGAGGGCCTTGAGCAGATTCTCCAGGTTGTTCAGCGGCTCGCCCATGCCCATGAAGACTACATTGGTGACCTTGGCCGGCCCGATGCGCTCTGCTTCCGGCTGGACCCGCAGAAAATCATCCGCGGCGCAGACCTGATTGACGATCTCGGAAGGACTAAGATTGCGGATAAAACCCATGGTGGCCGTGAGGCAGAAGGAACAGTTCATGGCGCAGCCAAGCTGGGAGGAGACACAGAGGGTGTTGCGGTCCGGCTCCGGGATAAGGACCGTTTCGATGATCCGCCCGTCATCGAGGGTGAAGCCGAATTTGACGCAGCCATCACTGGAGCGCTCGAGGATAGGATCAGTAAAGCGGGAGATGCTGGCGTGTTCGGCCAGCATCTCCCGGAACTCCTTGGCCAGGTCTGTCATCTCGGAGAATTGGGTGATCCCGGGACGGTAGAGCCAGGACATAAGCTGACGGCCACGGAATGCCGGCTGACCAAGCGACTCCACATATGTTACTATGTCATCCTGAGTCAGGTTACGAAGGTCGAATTTGTTCATCATATTACTTTTTTTAAAAAAAATAATCTATAAGGCTCTGTATACTTCAGGCGTAAGGGCTATCCGGCCATTCATGGCCTGATCAATGGTCGTCAGGATGGCGTCCTTGTCACGTCCCAGCCTTCCGGAGATGGGCAGATAGTTGGAGGCATGGTTGGCCATGAACTGCACCTTGTCACAATTTATACAAGTAACCATCTCTTTGAGTTCTTTCAACATGGAGAGGGCATCTGGGAGGAGAAAATCACCTTTTGCCACTTCCTCCCCTAATGGAGTCCCGGTCAGGGGCATGAGGGTGAGGGCGGCAATCTGGCGCGGAGCCATCTTCGACAAGGCCATCCCGGTGGCCCGCGCATGCTCCAGGCTTTGCACCATGCCGCCGAGGCCGAGCAGCACCGTCACCG
This sequence comes from Desulfoarculaceae bacterium, assembly GCA_019429465.1. Lineage (GTDB taxonomy): Bacteria > Desulfobacterota > Desulfobulbia > Desulfobulbales > Desulfocapsaceae > UBA2270. The sequence goes on along the minus strand of JAHYIV010000001.1, from coordinate 111,046 downwards.
ACAGGAAGATCCCGGCCTGGCCCACCTTGTGGGCGGCACTGATCATGGATGCTGCGTTTTCCCCTTTTCTGACCCGGGTCAGGACCTCGTCGTTGCCGCTTTCAAGTCCCATGTAGATGCGGTCCAGCCCCAGCTCCTTCAGCTCCCGGAGTTGTTCCAGGCTCTTGGAACGGATGGCCTTGGCGTTGCCATAGAGCGAGATGCGCCGGACCTGGGGCAGTTTGATCCTGATGCGGCGGAAGAGGGCGGTCAGCCGCCTCTGCGAGAGGATAAGGGCGTCACCGTCGGCCAGAAAGACCTTGGGTTGACGACTGCAGTAGCGGGCGGCAAAGGCGATATTCTCGTTAACCTCCACATCCGAGCAGATGCGGAATTGTTTATCCTTGTAAGCGCCACAGAAGGTGCAATGATTATGGGAACATCCGACCGTCACCTGCAGGATGATTGAATCCGCCTCACTGGGCGGTCTGATGATGTCCCCATCATAATTCATGGTAATCAGGCTGGATTATGTTTCTCAAATTCCTGCATGAATGCCACCAGCTTCACCACTCCTTCCCGGGGGAAGGCATTGTAGATAGAGGCCCGGCAGCCGCCGATGGAGCGGTGGCCCTTCAGGCCGTTCAGGCCGGCCTTGGTCGCCTCTCCAATAAACTTGGCTTCAAGTTCCGGGGTCGGCAGGTTGAAAGAGATATTCATCAGCGAGCGGGAGGCAGGTTCGGCATGACCGCGATAGTAATCGGTGGCGTCAATGGCCCCATAGAGCAGGGACGCTTTTTCCTTATTGATTTTTTCCATGGCCGCGACTCCACCCAGTTTCTTCAGCCATTTCAGGACCTCGCCCACCACATAGATGGAAAAGCAGGGCGGGGTGTTGAACATGGAGTCATTGTCGGCATGGGTCTTGTAACAGAGCATGGTCGGGGTGCACGCCGGGGTGCGGTCAAGCAGATCTTCTCTGATGATCACCACGGTGACACCGGCCGGTCCCATGTTTTTCTGGGCCCCGGCAAAGATCAGGCCGAATTTGCTGACATCGACCCGGCGGGAGAGGATGTCTGAAGACATGTCGCAGACCAGCATGGTGTCGGTGGTGGGGAAGGCGGGGAACTGGGTGCCGTAAATGGTGTTGTTGGAGACCAGGTAGAGATATTCAGAGTCTGCCGGCACCGTATATTCGCCTTCGGTGGGTACCCGGTTGAATTTCTGGTCCTCGCTTGAGTAGGCGACGTTGATCTCGCCAAAGAGTCTGGCTTCTTTGATCGCCTTTTTGGCCCAGACCCCGGTATTGAGGTAGGTGGCTTTTTTCCCGGCGCCGAGCAGATTCATGGGGATCATGAAAAACTGACTGGAGGCGCCGCCCTGGAGAAACAGCACCTTGTAGTTGTCCGGGATCTCCATGAGCTCACGCAGCAGTTGTTCGGCGTTGGCAGTGACGGCCATAAACTCTTTGGAACGATGGCTCAGCTCGATCAGCCCCATGCCGGTCTCCTGGAAATTGACCACATCTTTGGCGGCCTGCTCAAGGACTTCATAGGGCAGAGTTCCCGGCCCTGGACTAAAGTTGTAAACGCGATTGGACATTGCTGATATCTCCTTGGAATAATTTAGTAATAATTATTTTGTAATTTAAGAACGGACAGAACTGTTGCAGATTGCCGGCAAGATACCTCTTTATAAAAAAACAAGGAATAGAAAAGTGGTACGTTATGTGTGGGAAGTCGGGAAAAACAGGAAATCTGCCACCACTTAGCGCTCGCTCTTCATCACTCACTACTCATTATTCTGCCGCAGGGCCTCATAAAGAACTATGCCTGCCGTCATAGCCAGATTCAGGCTGCGAATATTAGGATTTGACATGGGCAGGGTATAACAGCGGTCGTGATAGAGTTGCAGCGTTTCCGCCGGCAGTCCTTTTGTCTCTTTGCCAAAGACAAGAAAAGCCCCTGGTGAGAAGCGGGCCTCAGTGTATGCCGTTTTGACCTTGGTGGTAAAGAAAAAAAGTCTGGATTCCGCCTGTTCCGCCAGGAACTGATCAAAGGTATCCCAGTATTTGATGTCGACAAACGGCCAGTAATCAAGGCCGGCTCTCTTTAAATACTTGTCGTCTGTGGAAAAGCCAAGGGGCCTGACCAGATGGAGAACGGTATCAGTTGCCCCGCACAAACGGGCGATTGAGCCGGTGTTTTGTGGGATCTCCGGTTCAATCAGCACAATATTCAAAGGAAGTTGTCTGTTCATAGTCAATCAGTGGATGGTCTTCATCTGTTAGTGTTTTCCTGCGATTAATAATGGCATCATGCCTGGATGAACTTAGTGCGGAAATGACTGTTGTCAAGAGAAAGCTCGCCGATATGACGTTTGTAGAGGCTGTGCCGCTGGTGGAAACGAGTCGTGAGCGTATCAAAACCATCGAGCTACCCCGTTAAACAGGCAGCTACATTAGAGGCTCAGACGAAAGCGGCTGGTCGGAATTGTGTTCGGGCTGTAGTGTGATTTGTGAACCGGGATATTGCCGGACTGCAGGTCTGGATCCATCTCGACAAAACCGGTTGTTCTAGCAGGTGGAAGGAGTTGGGCTGGAAGCTCGATTATTTCCTTCTTTTTTTCCAAAGCCATTTCTCGATCTCGACAATGACAAAAACGATCATCCCTGCAGCCAATGTCGGGATCCAGACGGCCAGTTCAATTGGCGCGCTATGGAACAACCGGTTCATCTCCGGTAGATAGGTGTAAGCGAGTTGCAGCAGGAACATGAAGGCAGCGCCGCCAAGAACCCAGAGATTTGAAAAAAAACCGATCCGGAAAAAAGATTTTCTTAAGGAACGACAGTTGAACAGGTAGAAAATCTCGACCATGACAAAGGCATTGACCGCCGCAGTACGCACCTCGGCATCGGTGGCGCCGATGGATAATTCCCAGGTAAAGAGCCCGAAAGCGGTAATCAGCATGAGCAGACTTACCAGGAAGATACGGAAAATCACCCCGTGAGTAAGAATCGGCGCATTTGACGCCCGGGGAGGCCGCAGCATGATGCCCGGTTCTTTGGGTTCAAAGGCCAGGGCCAGGCCGAGAAATGCGGCAGTGGTCATGTTGATCCAGAGAATCTGCACCGGCAGGATGGGCAGGGTGACGCCCCAAAAAACGGCGGTGAGAATAACCAGTCCTTCACCAAGGTTAGTGGGCAGGGTCCAGACAATGAACTTGGTCAGGTTGTCAAATACGCCTCTGCCCTCTTCAACTGCCGCTTCGATAGAGCTGAAGTTATCATCGGTGAGGATCATGTCAGCCGCTTCCCTGGCCACCTCCGTTCCGGTACTACCCATGGCCACACCTATATCCGCCCGTTTCAGGGCCGGGGCATCATTGACCCCGTCGCCGGTCATGGCCACCACCTGACCCCTGACCTGGAGCGCCTGCACCAGACGAAGTTTCTGTTCCGGGGTGGCCCTGGCAAAGACTACAGTGTCTTCAGCCCTGTCGATAAATTCACTGTCTGATAATTTTTCAAGCTCGGAGCCGGTGAGCGGCGCAATGATGTGCCTCGAGGGAAGATTATTATAGAGGCCGACCTGTCTGGCGATGGCTGCAGCGGTTACCGGATGATCGCCAGTGATCATCTTGACCCGGATACCTGCAGCCTGGCAGCTCTTGACCGCAATAATCGCTTCCGGTCGCGGCGGGTCGATCATCCCCTGCAGGCCGAGAAAGACGAGGTCCGTGACCAGATCACCATGATATATGCCCTCTGTCTCCGGGGCCATCTCCTTGCGGGCCATGGCCAGTAGCCGCATCCCTCTGGCAGCCATAAGCTCAACTGCGCCATGGATATCGGCACTGGAGAGGGGGGCAGGATTGCCCCGTACGTCAAGTTGACTCCCGCATCTGGCCAGGATCGCCTCAACCGCACCTTTGACATAGATCAGGCGGGGGGCACCATGGCCTGCATCGTGCAGGGTGGCCATATACTGGTGCTCTGCTTCAAAGGGAACCGTGTCCAGACGGGGATTTGCCGTCAGTTCTGCCAGCCCGAGGCCGCCCTTGCGGGCCGAGGTCAGCAGCGCCCCTTCGGTGGGGGCACCCTGTACCTCCCAGCCCCCATCCTCCTCCATAAGCTGACTGTCATTACAGAGAAGCCCAGCCAGCAGACATTCCAGCAATGCTGGAGAAGCAGGGCCGGCAGGAGTCGATTCAGGGCCGGCAATTTGACCGACCAGTGGGTTGTAACCGGAACCGTTTACCGTGTACAACAGACCGCCGGCCACAATCTCCTGCACGGTCATCTGATTTTCGGTGAGGGTGCCGGTTTTATCGGTACATATTACCGTGGTGCTGCCCAGGGTCTCCACTGCCGGCAGTTTGCGGATAATGGCCCGTTTTCTGGCCATGCGCGAGACGCCGATGGCAAGGGTAATGGTGACTGCAGCGGGCAGCCCTTCGGGGATGGCGCCAACGGCCAGGGCCACCGCCGCCATGAAGATGTCGAGAAAGGTCTGACCCCGCAGAAGCCCGATAATAATGGTCAACCCGGCCAGGCTCAGAATCACGTAAAGCAGCACCGTGCTGAATTTATTGATCTTGCGGGTGAGTGGGGTGGCCAGCGTTTCTGCTGTTGAAATCAAGTGGGAGATGCGTCCCACCTCGGTTGCATCCCCAGTGGCAGTGACAATGCCGCTGCCCTGGCCATAGGTGACCAGGGTTGAGGCATAGGCGATGTTCCGCCGTTCGGCCAGGGCAGTGTCATGGCCATGCAGTCCATGATCCTTGGCAACGGGAACCGACTCACCGGTGAGGGCCGCTTCAGCGATCTGCAGATCACGCACCTTGAAAAGCCGCAGATCAGCTGGAACCTTGTCGCCGCTGTGCAGAAAGACGATGTCACCGGGTACCAGTTCCGTGGCCGGGATACGCCTCTTCTTCCCCTGGCGCAAAACAGTGGCTTCGGTTGTCATGGTCCTGGCCAGGGCCGCCAGGGCGTTGACTGCCTTGGCTTCCTGGATGTAGCCGACAATGGCATTAACCAGCACCACCCCGAAGATAACCGCGGAATCCACCCATTCTCCGAGAACGGCGGTGACTAACCCTGAAACAATAAGAATATAGATCAGGGGTTGATGGAACTGGAGCAGAAAACGGAAGAAAGGTCCCTGTTCCTTGTGTGAGGTGATGCTATTGGTCCCGAACTCCTTGAGGCGCTGCTCGACCGTGAACCTGTCAAGCCCCTGTTCCCGGTCTCCTTCCAGCAGCTCCACCACTTCGGCAATCGGCAGGTGGTGCCAGTGTCTGGCAATTAAGTTCACGTCTTCCATACAGAACCTCTCTGTGGCAACTTTGGACAAGGCAGAAGTAACCTCTGGGGATTATTTCTGCCTGTATCTGCCTTCTGAAATTATACTGCCGGAGTAAAAATAGAACAATGAGCAAAACCCTGAGGAAGCTTCTTCTCAGAGAGGTTTTGAATAAGTTCCTTGACGTCAATAATGGAAATCAATAGACTGAAATGAAGGTAACTCTTCAACTATGGCTTTACACTGACGTGTGCCCCTACCAGTTAAGATTGTGTCTGCTGGATCGTTACCAATAAAGGAGTTGTATGCTGTTTTTTCTCCTTCAACGACACTTGGGAAAAGCCTATGGGCGCAACTTCATCTCACCAGGGGCAGATAGAATTTGTCGACACCGCTGCCGGCGCGACGATTCAAAGTAGTGGCGACTGGGTCATTGAGAGTCTGCGGGGAGTGGAGAGGAAGCTGAAACACTTTGCCGGGAAGACTCATAGTGTCCATGTCCTGTGGGATGTCTCTGAGGTGAGGCATGTTGATTCGGCAGGGATGATGCTCTTCATCACTTATTATGACCTGCTGACACGCCACAACTGTGCCATGGAAATCATTGGGGCCAGTGCCGGCCATGACAAGATGTATCGGTTGCTCAGGCAGTATGTCCCGGAACTTCCAGTTGCCGGGGCTGCTTTTTCTTCCCGCCTTCTGGGTTTACCGCATGCTCTGGGAAAGGGCTCTGTCGCCTTTTTTCTGGATATGGCGGCCTTCCTCTCTTTCCTGGGCGAGAATTTCATCATCTTTCTGCTGGCCCTGCGTCATCCCCTATCCGTCCGTTATGGTGCGATTGTCAAAAACATTGAAGAGGCAGGGGTTAGGGCCATGCCTATTATTGCCCTGACCAGTTTTCTGATCGGTGTGGTGATTGCCTATCAGGGAGCGGTGCAGCTGGAAAAATTCGGCGCCAATATCTTCATTGTCGATATGATCAGCATCTCAGTGACGCGGGAACTCGCACCCCTGATCACCGCCATTGTCGTGGCTGGACGCACCGGCTCCTCCTATACCGCCCAGATCGGGGTGATGAAGATAACCGAGGAGATCGATGCCATGCGCACCATGGGATTTGACCCCCTTCACTTTCTGGTACAGCCGCGGATCGTGGCCCTGATGATTGTCATGCCGCTGCTGATCTTCTTTGCCGATATAGTGGGGATCCTGGCCGGGATGTTTATCTCCAGCATCCACCTGAATATCTCTTACGGTGAGTTTCTTCGTCGACTGCAGGTGGCACTCGAAGTCAAACATGTGTGGATTGGTCTTTTTAAAGGGCCGTTTTTCGCCTGGATGATTGCGGCAGTTGCCTGCTTTCGGGGCTTTCAGGTTTCGAAAAGCACCGAGAGCATAGGACGGTACACCACGATCAGTGTGGTCAACGCCATTTTTCTGGTGATTGCCTGTGATGCCCTTTTTTCAGTCCTTTTTACGGAGCTCGGCATTTGAGTGAACCAGTTATCACCGTCGCCAATGTGGTGACCAGGTTTGGCCGGAACCTGATTCATGACAACATCAGTCTGACCGTGCGGCAGACTGAGATCTATGGACTTCTTGGCGGCAGCGGTTCAGGAAAATCAACCCTGATGAAAGAGATGGTGATGCTGCTCTCTCCCCAGGAAGGAGAAATTACGGTTCTTGGACATAAACTGTCAGAGATCAGCCGAGCGGAGGCCGCTTGGCTGCGGCGCCAGTGGGGGGTTCTCTTTCAGGGAGGGGCCCTCTACTCTTCCCTTACCGTTGCCGAGAATATCGGCATATCCCTGAAGGAATACACCGATCTTCCCATGACCCTGATTGGCGATATCGTGGCCATGAAAATCAACATGGTTGGTCTTCCTGCCCATGCGGCAGAACTCTATCCCGCTGAATTGAGCGGCGGTATGGTCAAAAGGGCGTCTCTGGCGCGAGCCCTGGCTATGGATCCGCAACTGCTCTTTCTCGATGAGCCAACCTCAGGCCTTGATCCCATCGGTGCCGAGGCCTTTGATGTCCTGATTCTCAAGCTGCGGGATCTCCTTGGGCTGACCGTGGTCATGGTCACCCATGACCTTGATTCAATCTGGACCGTTGTTGATCGGTTTGCTGTTCTGGGTGATAAGAAGGTGATTGCCGAAGGCACTCTTGCTGAAGTCAGGGGAAACCCCCATCCTGTTGCCAGGGGATTTTTTGAGGGCGCGCGAGGAAGGATCAGGAGTTTAGGGGCCATTACGAAATAACCAAGGGACGAGGAAAATACTACTATACCATCTTGCTGTCCGTCTTCGGGCCATCTTTGACCGCACCTTAATCGCAAAATCCTCGATGGAGCGCCACTACATCTGTGGTTTTACTCAATCGGTGCAGCCACATCCGGCCCAAATTCAGTCGCAATTCAGGTACATCAAGAGTTTCCGAGTCCCCAATGTGTTTTACTGGCCATGAAGAGATGAAGAGCGACCGGCTCCTTGTGCCCGGTTTTTTATCCAAATGACCATTTTTTTTTACAGCGGTGCATAATGGAAAGTAGAATCAACTATACCATCGTTGGCATCTTTGTGGTCCTGTTGCTGGCCGGGCTGATCATTTTTGTCTATTGGCTGGGGAAGTACGGATACAAGCAAGAATATGACTACTATTACGTCTATATGGTAGAGTCTGTTGCCGGATTAAGCTCTGAGGCCTCGGTCAAGTATCGGGGAGTGGATGTGGGCATTGTCGAGAAGATGAAGCTGAACCCGGATAATTCCGAAGAGGTGGAACTGCTGTTAAAGCTCAGGCGCGGCACCCCGGTCAAGGTTGATACCACAGCCACGCTCAAGTCCTTTGGCCTGACCGGATTGGCCTTTGTGGAGCTGAGCGGCGGGCGCAAAGATTCACCGCTGGTGATGAGGGATGATACTGTTCCAGTCATCCCCGCCAGCCTTTCAGCCTATGCCCGATTTGACGAGTCTCTGACGATCCTTGCCGAAAAGTTGGCTCTGGCCCTGGATAAGATTGATCGGCTGCTCAGTGTACAGAACCTGCAGAATGTTGATGAAATCCTTGTTGAAATGAAGGGGCTGACCAGAGATGTCAGGGTGAAATTAAAGGGCTTCCAGGATTTTATTGACAGCAGCATAGCGATGGAAAAGGGAGTTGTGCAGGCCTTTGTCAAGGTTGAGTCCGCGGCCTTGAATGTTGAGAGAATGGCCGTGAGACTGGAGCATGATTATGCCGATCCGGATCGAAACCTGGCCAGCCTTGTCCGCCAGAATCTTGAGTCGTTCCAGCAGCTGCTGTATGAACTGGAGGTCCTGGCGGGAGATCTGCAAAGAACGACCCGGGCGATTGAGGCCAGTCCCGGAGATTTGATATTCAAGCGATCCCGGTTACGCCCAGGACCAGGAGAGGAGGGGTATGATAAGAAGTAGCTGTTACGTCCTGGTCCTGGCTGTCCTGATCGTCTCTGCTTTGACTGCAGGTTGCACATTGCAGAACCTTCCTCCGGTGGAGATCTTCACTCTTGAGCCCGGGTGGAGTCAAAATGGACCGACCCAGACAGAAAAGAAAGATTCCGTCATCATTCAGATAGCCCTGGTTCGAGGTACCGGGGCCTTTACCACTACCGATATCCTCTATAGTGATAGACGCAACAGTCAACACAGCTATGCTTACAGTCGTTGGCAAGAGGCGCCGGTCAGATCGATGCAGACCGTGCTTGAGGTGGCCGTGGAGAAAAGCGGTCTATTCCAGGCCGTGCTTCCGCCCACCTCGGTGTCCAGGGCTGATTTGCTGCTGGAGAGCACCCTGCTGGAATTTGGCCATGTTCTCGGGGAGGGCAGGGGCTCTGAAGGTGTTGTCAGGATGCGCTTCCATCTGGTCGACAACAGAAACAGGAGGGTTATTGCCGGCAAAGAACTGGTCGCCATGGTCGAGGCTGTAACGTCAGATGCGCGCGGCGCCACAACGGCAATCAATCAGGCAGCCATTAAGGTTGCCGGTGATCTTGTTGTCTGGCTGGAAGCCGTTAGCCGATAACTTTTCTCTGAATCCTGCAATCATCCGGCATTCGGACGTCAATAAGCACATTTGCGGAGTTGACTTACAGGATTTCAGGCTCAATGCAGCATGACGACGTCGGCGCTGAAATCCGCCAGCCTCTTTGCCTCTGGCCTTGTTTTGACGCCCTCGATGCTCGAACGATTGCAGAATTTAGATATGATGGTTAACACTTAAGCAAAAAAAGACCTTCCTCCCTTGCAAGCGTGGGTTACGTTGAGAAGCCACAATCAACTCAGAGCCAAAATCAAGGAGGCAGGTCATGATGAAAACAATCGCAAAATCCTCGATGGAGCGCGCAACTACATCTGCGGTTTTACTCAATCGGTGCAGCCAGATCCGGCCCAAATCCAGTCGCAATTCAGGTACAGCACTATTTTCCGAGTCCCTTACTTTTGGTCTTTCTTAAATTCTTCCTTCTGGGTGAGCGCTTCTGTGGAGGCTGACCTGTACTGGTGTCTGGCCAGTTCCCGCATGTTTTTTGCCCTGTCGGACTCGTCCATGATCTCCCGGCCAACGATCTCTTCCAGGATATCCTCCATGGAGATGATCCCGGTCATGGCCCCGTATTCATCAACAACCACGAAAAGATGCTGGTGTCGCTCATAAAAATCGACGAGCACTCGATTTAAAGGGGCGGTCTCTGCCACAAAATGGACCGGATTCATGAGTTGTGAGAGCGGCAGGCTGTTTTTCTGCTCCGCTGCGGCCAGTAAGATATCCTTGCGCATGACAATCCCTGTTACATCGTTAGGGGTGTTATGATAGAGCGGGATCCTGCTGTGACGGCTGAACATGGCTTCAAGTTTTAAGGTGTCGGCAACGGTCATATCCTGATCCAGAGAAAAGGTGACCGTGCGTGGGGTCATGACCTGGCGGACAGTCTTGTGGCCAAGCTCGAGGATATTGTTGATGACCCGTTCCTGGTCCGGCTCAATCTGTCCCGACTTCCGCGACAGGGAGGCAATCGTTCGTAACTCTTCGGCGGAAATATGCCCTCCGTCCTTGTTCTGGGGGATAAGGCGGGTGACCACCTGGCACAGCCAGATTGCCGGCTTCAACGTGATCACCAACAGGTAGAGCGGTCTGGCGATCAGGGGGGCAAGTTTCACGGCATAGGTGACCCCGATGGTCTTGGGGATGATTTCTGAAAGAATAAGGATGGCGAGGGTGAAAACGGCGGAAAAGAGAAACAGATTCTTTTCTCCAAGTACCATTGCCGCTGAAGCTCCGGCTACCGTGGCCCCAACCGTATGGGCAAGCGTGTTCATGGTGAGGATGGCGGTGATGGGTCTGTTGATATCACTTCGCATGGATATCAACAGGTCCGCGGCGGGATGTCCTTTTTTTTTGAGCATCTCCACCTGGCTGGCGGAGATGGTGTAAAGAACTGCCTCCATAAGTGAACAAAGAAATGAAATGGCCAGAGCCAGGAAAACGGCGGTTACAAGGGTGGATAACACTATATGCTCCTGAGTAAATTTGATGCTGAAGGACGCAGAGCGATGTGCCATGATGAACAGAAAATATGGCAAGAAGCAGCTGTGGTACCAATTAACCTGAAAGCTTCTTGACGTACTATAGCAGTATATACTAAATAACGTATTAGTTTTTCAACAGGAAAGCGGTGGGGAGTGCATTGATGCCGCCGTTTTTTTCCTTCAACAGTGGCCGATCTGACGGGCTGGCAGTCACAGCCGAGAGAAAGGGCTGTCCAGGGTGGCTCGATCTCCCTTCATCATGGAAACAGATAAACAGAGGGCAAGCGTGAAATCGACAAAAGTGATTGTAACTGAGAAAAAACCTGAACAGTTCAGTGGAGACTTATTGGTTTATTGTGTGGAACAGCCTAAAAAAGGGGCGTTGAAGTGCGACAGTTCCATCGTGAGCAGCTGGTTGGAGCAGAGCGGGACTCTTGAAGAGTTCAGGGCCAAGGAAGGAGAATTGTTACTTTTTTATCCAAGGATAGAGAAGGAAAGTGTCTCTTTTTCTGCCAGGCGCCTTCTGCTGGTGGGGTTGGGGAAGATTGAGGGCAATGAGGCTCATGATGAGCTGCGGGAGAGGTGCCGTCTGACTGGTGGCCTTATAGCCCAGCAGGCAGGCAAGGTTAAGGCGAAGAAGATCATGATCTGTCTTCCTGAAATTATGGGTATACCGGCAAAAGAGGTGGCCGAATGCATGAGTGAAGGGGTGCTGCTTGGAGATTATCGTTTTCTGAAGTATAAAAAGAATGCCCCCGAAGAAGAGTTGTACCAAGGTCTAGAGGAAATTCGTCTGTTTGCCAGGGCCAGTACTGATGCCTTGCATAAAGCGGTGCGCATGGGGCAGATTGCAGCCCTGGCAGCTCGGGAGGCCAGAAATATGGCCAATGAACCTGGAAACTGCTGGACACCTTCTCATTTTGCTACCCATGGCCGCATGCTTGCCAAGAAATATTCCCTGAAATGTACGGTGCTTGGCAAAGATGAAATGAAACGGATGGGGATGGGTGGCATACTGGCCGTGAATCAGGGCTCAACGGAACCGCCCAAGATGGTTGTCCTGGAATACCGGCCGATTCATAAGACCCAGACCCTGCTGCTGGTGGGCAAGGGTCTCACCTTTGATTCAGGCGGGGTCAGCCTCAAGCCGGGAGCCGGCATGGAGGATATGAAATATGATATGTGCGGCGGCGCGGCGGTCATGGCCCTGATGCAGGCAGTGGGAGAGGAACGGCCCGATCTGGGAATTGTCGCCATCGTGCCGGCAACGGAGAACATGGCGGGCGGGGCTGCCCTGAAACCGGGTGACATTATCACCCACTATAACGGTTTGACCTCGGAGATTGTCAATACAGATGCCGAGGGGCGATTGATCCTGGCAGATGCCCTGGCCTTTGGCCTCGAGAAATTCAAACCCGATTATGTCATTGATCTTGCCACCTTGACCGGGGCGGCGATTATCGCTCTTGGTCATCATCGCACCGCTTTGCTCGGCAATAATGATGAGCTGGTTGAGTGTCTGCTGGCCGCCGGTGATCGTAGTGGTGAGCCCCTGTGGCGACTGCCCCTGGGCAAGGAGTACACAAAACAGCTTGAATCTCGGGTGGCCGATATGAAAAACACGGGTGGCAAGTCGGCGGGGACCATCACGGCGGCGGCCTATCTGGAAAAATTTGTCGGTGATACCCCCTGGGCCCATCTGGATATTGCCGGCACCGCCTGGGAGTTTACGGAAAAGTCGTATGTCCCTAGAGGGCCGTCAGGAATCGGGGCCAGGACCCTTCTCGAGCTGGTGCGGAGATGGAAAAAAGAAGAAAAAACAGTAATTGTTCAGCGTAAATAGTTTACAGAGGCAAGCGAATTAATTTTTTTTCGCGCAGAGACGCGAAGACGCAGAGACGCAGAGAAAAACTTTTTCTGTCCGCGGGCCATGCATGGCCCGGAGGCGCCTGCTCGGCGTCTCCGCCTTTCAGCGGGAGATCAGTCCTCAATTCAATCAGGAGAAAAGATGAAACGACCAGCGGGAATAACCGTCCATAGGCAGATCATGGACAGCCAGCACATGCACGGGGAGGCAACGGGGGAACTGTCAGGTCTGCTGACGGAACTGATTGTTGCCGGCAAGATTATCTCTGCCGAGGCCAACATGGCAGGGCTGGCGGATATCATAGGGGTCTCGGGCAAGACCAATATCCAGGGGGAAGAGGTGCAGAAACTGGATGAATTTGCCAACAATACCATTAAACGCAGAATGGCGAAAAGCGGCTATATCTGTGTCATGGCCTCGGAAGAAGACGACGAGATTGTCGCTGCCCAGGAGGGATGCGAGGGGAAATATACCCTGGCCTTTGATCCCCTGGACGGCTCGTCCAATATCGATGTCAATGTCAGCATCGGCACCATCTTCTCGATCCATCGCCGCCGGAGCCAAGGCGGGCAGGGAACCCTGGAGGATGTCCTCCAGCCGGGAAACAGCCTGGTTGCCGCCGGATATATTATCTATGGTTCTTCCACCATGATGGTCTATTCCACCGGGGCGGGCGTCCATGGTTTTACCCTGGATCCCAGTGTCGGGGAGTTCTTTCTCTCCCATGAAAATATCCGGATTCCGGAAAAGAGTAAATATTTCTCGGTTAATGAGGGTAATTATCATTACTGGGCCCCTGAGATGCAGCAGTATGTGAATTATCTGAAGGAGATTGACGGAGATTCGGGACGTCCTTACTGCTCCCGGTATATCGGTTCCTTGGTTGCGGACTTTCACCGTAATCTGATTGTCGGAGGGGTCTTCCTTTATCCACGTGACTGCCGGAACCCGGATAAACCCAAAGGAAAACTGCGCCTGCTGTACGAGGCATCACCCCTGGCCTTTCTGGTGGAACAGGCTGGTGGCCGCGCCATCACCGATAACGGCCGGAGGATCCTCGATATCCAGCCCACGGAGCTCCATGAGCGGGTCTCACTGATCATCGGCAGCAAGAAGGAAGTGGATATGGTGGAGGGCTTTCTGGGTAGGAGATAGGGAATGGTGAACGAGGTGATCTACCACTGGAGGGTAGGAGGCTCGGAATTTATAAAAATATTATTTTAACTTATAGGGGCTAAACAAGTTTTATCTGCTTCGCCCTCCTTGCATCAGCGTGGTACCATGGGCAAAGCAGGTGAGGCGTTTGCTTTGCCCCTACATTAAAAAACGGTATATCAATAAATTCTGCGTCGCTTATCATGAAATTGAAAGTTGTGATCCATGAAGCAGAAAAAGGTGGTTATTAGGCAGAAGTTTCCTCTATTCCAGGGTGTGCAACACAAGGGGGACACCTTTGACGAATTATTGAACAACATCTATGAAGCCGTCGAGGGCTGTCTTGCTGTTGATATGTAAAAGAGTTTCGGCGTCTCGTAAACTTTGCTTACCTGTAAGAGGCTCGCTTGATTAAGAAATTGAGCCACATGGCGGGTTACAATGAAACAGTTCCATTCAGAAACGGGATGCGCCGGAGGTGGCGCATCCTTTACTCAGAACCTTCGGGTTGACCGAAGCAGGAAAAGGGAGGAGAAAATGGCAAAGGGAGTGGGGAAAAGAAGGGTTGCTGGCATTATACAGGGCGGACTCATTTGGCTGGCATTGCTGCTGGTTTGTGCGCTGAGTCTTGCCGCCTGTAAGGGCGGCAAGTCGTCGTCGGTGGAGGGGAAGCTGGTGGACTGGAACAACAAGCCGGTGGCCGGAGTGAAGATCACGGCGTACCAGGTGCAGCCGATCAAGGGCTATGAGCAGTTCGAAGCGGTGACCGGCGCGGATGGCTCCTTTGCGTTGAAGGGTTTGTTTCCATCGTCCGCCTATGTGCTCAAACCCTGGTCCGACAAATGGACCACCACGGCGAAAGCCAAGGTGGACAGCGCCCCCCAGGGGGAGACGGCGGTTCTGCCCCAGCCCATGAAAATTGAGAGGGCCTTTGCCCAAAAAGGTGGCGGCGAGGTTGGTGATCTGGTCACCGGGGCCGCACGTTTCCAGGTCTCGGCGGATGGGATGATCACCGATGGTCAGACCAAGCTGGAATGGGTGGTGGGGCCGGATCAGGATACCAATTATGCACAGGCCGAGCAGTGGGTGGCCGCCTGTCAAGTGGCGGGCGGCGGCTGGCGCATGCCGACAGGGGCGGAGTTGAATGAATTGTATCGGAAGGGTGTTGGCGAACGGAATATGGTTCCGCCTTTTAAGACCACTGGTTGGTGGGTTTGGGCCGAACCT
The DNA here is from genome assembly GCA_019429465.1 of Desulfoarculaceae bacterium. GTDB lineage: Bacteria > Desulfobacterota > Desulfobulbia > Desulfobulbales > Desulfocapsaceae > UBA2270. The sequence continues at coordinate 95,963 of JAHYIV010000001.1, read as the reverse complement.
CGCGATTCGTCGTCGGCGTGGCTCTTCGACTTCTACGGCGGCAACGAGAACTGGCGCCTCCGGGATAACTCCAACCTCGACAGGGTTTTTGGAGTGCGGTCGCTTCCGCGATGATGATGTCGGTCATTTGCTGATTTGATCCTTTTGATTCTTTGTTTTTTCGGTCCTTTGTATTCTTTTAAAAAATTGGTGGGGTCCAGGGGCAAAGCCCCTGGACGATTTTTTTTAGGGAGGATTTTGCCATGGCCCAGTATGAGCATCTGCCGATCTACAAGGCGGCCTTTGACCTCCAAATCTACTTTGAGACCATTGTCCGCCACTTCAGCCGGTATCACAAGTACACCCATGGAACGGCCTTGCGGAACCTGACGCGGGAGGCGTTGATGCTGATTGTGCGCGCCAATAACTGCCACGATAGGGTGCCGGTGCTTGAGGAACTCCGGATCAAGCTTGAAGAGCTGAAAGTGGTTATCCGTATTTGCAAGGAGGTAAAGGCATTTTCCAATTTCAATTCCTTTGAAACCAGCATTCAACAAGTAATCGGGATTGCAAAGCAGAACGAGGGGTGGGTGCGGAGTGTTATGGCCCGAGGCGGGCCGAGGCCTGAATCATCAACGCATGCCCCGGCGGGGCTGTCGCGATGAGCGTGCCGAGTATCATCATCTTGTTCCCTCCGCCCAAGCGGCATAGGAATGCAGGGAGTCATACCGCAGAGGATTGGCTTCCGGTGGCCGGGTGGTTGTTGAGCCCGGAAAGTGAGGGGATAACGATTCGTCGTCGGCGTGGAACTTCAACTTCAACAACGGCAACGAGAACTGGAACAACCGGGATAACTCCAACAACAACAGGGTTTTTGGAGTGCGGTCGCTTCCGCGAAGATGATGACGTCCTTTTTTACCTTTGAAAACCTGTATGGGGCCTGGCTTGATTGCCGCCGCCGCAAGCGCGGCAAGACGGCGGCCCTTGCATTCGAGGCCAGGGCCGAGGAAGAACTTCTCGACCTTGCCTCCGAATTGGCCGGTCGGACCTATCGTCCCCGCCCCTCGTTCTGCTTTGTAGCCCGTAACGACAAGTACCGCGAGGTGTTTGCCGCCCAGTTCCGGGATCGCGTGGTGCATCACCTGCTGGTGCGCGAGCTGGAAAAAATCTGGGAGCCTGTTTTTATCCATGATTCCTATGCCTGCCGCAGGGGAAAGGGGACGCACGCAGCGGTCGAGCGGCTCCAGACCTTCATGTGGCGGGCCACTGCCAACACCACCCGCCGGGCATGGTTTCTCCAGCTTGATATCCGCTCCTTTTTCCCGTCCATTGACCGGGGCCTGCTCCTTGAGTATGTCCGTTCTCGCCTGCACAGTGAAGAGCTGCAATGGCTGGCCGAGGTTGTGATCGCGCACGATCCGGCAATAGACCCTATGCTCACCTGTTCTCGCGAGAAGTGGCGCAACATTCCGCCGGGAAAAAGCCTGTTTGGCGCGCCGCCCGGTAAAGGGCTGCCTATCGGCAACCTGACCAGTCAGTTCCTGGCCAATGTCTATCTCAATCCCCTGGATCAGTTCGTCAAACACCAGCTCAAGGCGAAGTCATACCTTCGTTATGTGGATGATATGATCCTGGTCCATGAAGATCGACAGGTTCTTGCGGGCTGGCTGGTTGAGATCGAGATTTTTTTGAAAAACCAACTGCTTTTGGAATTGCATCCAACGCGGCGTTTTATTCGCCCGGTTTCCAATGGGGCTGATTTTGTTGGCTATGTCGTGCGGCCCACGCATCTGCTGGTTCGCCGGAGAATCGTCGATCGGTGCAAGGCGGCGATTGCCCGCTATTCCAAAAGGGTGGTTCGGAAAGAGGCGGAAGGCCTTATCCTTTCCTTTCCGCCTGATGTCTATCGGCAACTGCATGCGACCATGCAATCGTACTTCGGCTTGTTTCGTCATGCGGCCTCAGCGCGGCTGCGAGATTCTTTGTTTGTTCGATTTTTCTGGCTGGGACTGCTTTTTGAGCGATGGCGGAAAAAGATCAGAAAACGCTGGGTATGTTCGGGCAAGCCGGCTCATCTCAAGAGTCAGTACGGATTTTTTCGTCGGCGTTTTCGTGGCGTCATTTTGTTGCAAGTGGGAAGGTATTACGAACTCTTTGATCGGGATGCCGTCTGGACGGCATCTGATTTGGGCATGAAAAGGATTCCGGCCCGGCCCCGTTTTTATGCCCGATGCGGAACACATCGGGCACGGCGCTGGGCGTTGGTGAAACGGCTGGCGGCGGCGCAACGAAATGTTCTCCTAGTGGCTCAAAGCGGCAGGTACCATGGCCTCTTGAAAAAGCGAGTTGGCGTCGCGTTGATTCTTGTTGAGCACAATCGAAAAAAAAGCGTTTGCGGGTGAATTTGGCCCCATGCAGATCTAGCTTCAGCCTGATGGAGGTCTTGCAAACTGACCACCTGAATAGTCAATGTACTTTTGATTGAGAAATGGAACTTTTCTTGTTTGAGATCAAGGAACTGGGCAGGCGGCTGAAACCACTGATCAGGGAAAAGAGGACGGCTGCCATATAGGGAATGGAGAGGATGACGAGGACCGTGATCCAGACCATAATATCTGTATTCCCTATTCCTTGTTTTACCGCCACCCCGTATGCTGAAAGCCACAAGGCCAGCATGATCAACCCTTCTTCCCGGGCCGAGAGCAGAGCACGGTGCAGGGCATGGGCCTGTTCCATCTTCGGGGTTCTGAAAAACGGTTTGCTTTTGGTGAATATCCCCTGCAGGATGGCCATGGAAATGGTGTGAGAAAGAGATAACCCCGCCAAGGCCGAGGCGGCTGTCTGGCTGATAGAGGCGCCGACCCTGGTACGATATAGATAAATCATCTTTGCCATTTTAAAGGAAAAGAGCATCAGTGGCATGGATGAGAGAATCACCAGCGGTGGGTCAAATTTGAGTGGCGCATAAATCATGGCTATTGACCAGCCAATGGCCGCCAGGGTGAAGAGCATGTTCAGGCTGTCGGCCATCCAAGGAAGCCACCCGGCAATGAAATGGTAACGCTGTCCCGTAGTCAGCTTGGTCTTGCCGGGCCCGAAAAAGAGGATGCCGGCGTGGTGTCGCATGACCTGCACTGCCCCGTAAGCCCAGCGAAACCGCTGTTTTTTGAAATCAATGAAGGTGTCGGGCATGACTCCCTTGCCGTAGCTTTTGGCAATATAATTAGCCTCATATCCCTTGGCAAATATCTTCAGACCCAGCTCCGCGTCTTCGGTGATACACCATTCAGACCAGCCGCCCACCTCTTCCAGTGCGGATTTGCGGACCATAGTCATGGTGCCGTGCTGGATAATGGCATTCCGTTCATTCCTGGTCTGCATTCCGATATAAAAGAAACCCCGATATTCAGCGTAGCACATGGCCTTGAACAGGTTTTCTTTGTCATCATAATAATCCTGGGGTGCCTGGACAATGGCCACCTCCGGTCGCGTAAACTGGGGGGTCAGGTCACGCAGCCAGAGGGGAGAGACCTGATAGTCACTGTCGATAGCGGCGATGACCACCGCCTCCGGTGCGGTCTGGGTCAGGGCGAAATTGAGGGCACCTGCCTTGAATCCCGGCAGGGGATCCCGATGAAAAAAACGGAATCGGGGGCATGAGGTTGTGGCGTTGAGTGCGGCGCAATGGGCTTCAACCGGCTGCCAGATAGCGGGATCCTTGGTGTTGTTGTCGATGACAATGACTTCGTAGCGGGGATAGTCAAGACGCGCCAGGGCATTGAGGGTTTCTATCATCATCTCCGGCGGTTCATTATAGGCCGGGACATGGACCGAGACCATGGGCAGATCCGCATCGGTCACCTGGATCGGGGTAAATGGTCGCCGCCATTTCTGCAGCCAAGTGGCCTCGGCCCATTCATGGGCCTCAGTCAGCAGGACCAGGGTGACGCCAATAATGCCGACAATCATGAGGATGCCGACAATAATGGAGGAGATCGTCATGTACTGTTGATAGTAGGTATAAATGATCCATACAGCGCCGGTGGCGGCAAAAAAGGCGACGATAGCCAGAAAGCTGCGGCCTCGATTTCGCAGGGTCTTGCTGTCAATGAGCAGCATGGCGAAGGTGATGATGCCGATAACAATGGAAATCCCGGCCAGCAGGCGCCATTCCGGAATGCCGACAATGGGCGCGGTAAAGGCAAATTTGGGCTGCCGCTTTACGTCATAAACCCCCCAGTAAGCACCGACCGCACCTTCGCTTGCCCTTTTCCACGGCTGGTCAAAGGCCTCCATGATGTAATAGACGTAATTTTTTTGTTCGGCCTGTAACAGGAACCGGCGCAGGAAGGTCGCCTGGTTGGCAGGTGAGGCGACAGCTCCCTTGTAAGTGCGGGCATTGCTGGGCCAGCCTACCTCGGCGAGGACAATCTCTTTATCCGGAAATTTGTTTTTCAGTTTGTTCATGGTGACAACCACATGATCAACTGCCTGATTCAGCTCAACGCCATCCCAGTAGGGAAGGATATGAACGGCCACGTAGTCGACATGGTCGGCCAGTTCCGGATGGGCCAGCCACACATCCCAGGTCTCGGCGGTGCTCACCGGGACTGTCACGGCCGCCCGGACCTGATCCAGATATTGGCCGAGTTGCTCGATTTTCAGCTCTCCTCGCAGGAGTGTCTCATTGCCGACTACCACCCGCACCACGTTACGATAATTCTCCCGGGTCGTTTTTATGAGTTTTTCGATCTCGATCTTATTGGACTCGAGATCAGTGTCCAGCCAGGCGCCGAGGGACACATTCAGGCCATACTTCTGGGCCAGGGCCGGGATCAGGATCTGGTCTCCTTCCAGGGTATAGGTACGCACCGCATGGGTGGTATCTGCCAGCAGGGCCAGATCCTGATCAATTTCCTCGGCGGTCGGCAGGAGATGTTTGATGGGATTATGGTGCTCCCGCAGGGGTGAAAACGAAAACCCCTGGATTGTGCCCGGCCATGGCGGCGCCTGTTCCGGACGGTTGAGAATCGACCAGAACAGGATCGAGATCATGGTGATGGCGATAGCAATGAGAAAATTTGCTCTGGTCATATTGAGGTGAGAACCACTGCCGTTAACTGAATGCGCATATTTTTTAACGTACCGGTATTTTGCTAGAATTTTTTGTCGGCATAGGCCAGCCAGCCGCCAGCTGCGACAAGATCACGGTCAAAGGGATTCATCTCGAAAGAGCAGGTGATTGGCCCCTGGGCCGGATCGTTTGAGCGGGCGGTCATCTCCGTTTTGTCCAGGTCAACCTCGATGGTGAGTTGGCCCCGCATCCTGAAGAGCTGCTCGATATCAGTGCCGGGAAGTTCTATGGCCAGGATACCGCAGTTGAACATGTTCTGCCGGAAGATCCGGGCAAAGCTCGCGGCAATGACGATGTTGATATCGTTCACTTCAAAGGCCCAGACTGCATGTTCTCTTGAGGAGCCACAGCCGAAATTGGCGCGGGTGATTACAACTCGTGCCTGCTGCATGGCTGGTGACTGGGCGTCAAAGGGCTTGCCATCGAGCAGCAGGTCCTCCAGGAGGTGGGGCTTCATGGCGGCCTTGGTGATTTCGGTGAGGTACTTGGCCGGGATGATCTCGTCGGTATTGATATCGCTTCTGTCCAGTAATATGGCTGGACCGCCAAATGTTTTCATGGAGTTTCCTCGGGTAGATTTCTGGTAAAGTATGCACGGATTGAAGACTCATTTCCCGTAGAGGCCGGAAGCTTTTCCGCTCTTCTCAGCGCCTCTGCGGGAGTAGTAGATGTCTTAATAAATGTTTTTGCTGAACAATTGCCACGAATTTTTATTCAGGAGACCTTCAGGAATCTCCTGGGGTCGGTGATGGTCCCGGTGACGGCAGCAGCAGCAGCCGAGTAGGGGCTCATGAGATGAACCATGCCGCCTTTACCCATACGACCGTTGAAGTTGCGGTTGGTGGTGGAAGCGCAGACCTCGCCTGCGGCCAGGACTCCTGAGCTCATCCCCAGGCAGGCTCCACAGGTGGGATTAAGCACACAAAAACCGGCGTCCATGAAGATTTTTATGATACCTTCCTCAAGGGCCTGGGAGTAGATGGCAGGTGTGGCCGGGGTGACGATCCCCCGCACTCCAACGGCCAGTGTTCTACCCCGCAGAATTGCGGCGGCATCTCTGAGATCTTCAATGCGGCCATTGGTGCACGATCCGATGTATATCTGGTCGACAGGGGTGCCTTCCATCTCGCTGATATTCTTGACCTGATCCGGTTTGAAGGCAAAGGTGACCTGGGGTGCCAGGGTGGAGATATCCAGTTCAATGGTCTCCACATAATTGGCATCTGGGTCGGAGTGCCATTTGCTGAAATCCTGAACCGCTGCCTCAATGGTGGCATATTGATCCTTGATGAAGGGCCACAGATATTCGGCCGTCACCCGGTCGGGCAGGCAGAGACCGCTGGTGGCCCCGGCCTCGACCGCCATGTTGCACAGGGTCATGCGGGCGGCCATGGTCATGGCGTCTACCACTGGGCCGACAAACTCAATGACCTTGTCCGTGGCCCCGTTGACCGTCAACCTTTTGATCACCGCCAGGATCACATCCTTGGCCGTCACCCCCTGCGTGAGCGTGCCGGTAAGAATGATGCGCATGGTCTCCGGGGCCCGGAAGGAGCAGACACCTTTGAGTATGCCGACCTCAAGGTCAGTGGTGCCGACACCGGCGGCAAAGGCGCCAAAGGCGCCATGGGTGCAGGTATGGGAGTCTCCCATGATCACCGTGTAGCCGGGCCGGATAAACCCTTTTTCCGGGAAGAGGGCGTGGCAGACGCCATTGGCGCCAATATCAAAGAAATCCCTGATCTGGTGCCGCCGGGCCCAGTCGCGCATGATCTTGCCCTGGGTAGCGGTCTTGGAATCCTTGGCCGGGGTTACATGGTCGATCACCGCCTTGATCTTGGTGGGGTCAAAGACCCGGTCCATCCCTTTTTCCATCAGATCCATAATGGCAATGGGGGTGGTGATCTCATGGCACATGACCACGTCAATATCAAGGATCATATTGCCCGGTGTGGGGGTGTCGCGCAGATGCGCTGCAAATATCTTACTGGCTATGGTTCTTCCCATCAGTATGCTCCAGATTGGTAAATATAATTATTATACAAACACCTTCACTCTCTTTGGAGGTGAAGGTCCAAGAATGGCTGACATATTAGTCGAAAAAGGGTACTATTGCCACAGCTTAATATCATATCTCAGTTGTCAACGTTCAGTTGAGCGCGTGCAGAGCCGATCTGACACCGAGCTTGATTGAGCACAGGAAGCAGCTGGAATTCCCCCTTAAAGGATTATTCTATCATGTCACGCCTTGTCTCATCTCTCCTTGGTTTGTTGTTTTTGTCTGGCCTCCTGGGTTGCCTGACGTCGCCTTTGCTGGCCGCGCATGGGATCTCAATCGATGGCAAATTGAAATACCCGCCACAGTTTCAGCAGTTTGACTATGTTTCCACCCAGGCGGTAAAGGGTGGCAAGCTGGTGCTGCACGATCTGGGCAGTTTTGACAAGATGAATCCCTTTACCCTGAAAGGCACGCCTCCCTTTGGCCTCGAGACCTTGGTCTTTGAGACGCTGGCCGTGTCCAGCCTCGATGAGCCCTTTGCCGAATATGGTTTGATTGCCAAAGACATTGAGGTGGCCAAGGATAAGTTATCGGTGGTCTTCACCTTGAATGAGGCGGCCCGTTTTTCTGACAACAGTCCCATAACCCCTGAGGATGTGAAGTTTTCTCTCGACACCCTGAAGAGCGATCTGGCCCATCCAGCCTATTCCTATTATTATCAGGATATTGTCAAGGCAGAGATTCTGGATGAGCGGCGGATTCGTTTTGTCTTTGCCAGGGCCAATCGGGAATTGCATATGATCGCGGCCCAGATTCCGGTCATGTCGGCAAAATTTTACCAGAAATATGGCTTTGAACAGAAGGGTGGCGAGTCAGCCCTCCTGCCTCCTGTTGGCTCAGGACCCTATGTGGTGGCTGCAGTCAAGCAGGGGAAATCTATCACCTATAAACGAAACCCGAACTACTGGGCTGTTAATCATCCGGTCAGAAAGGGTCAGTTTAATTTTGACACCATCACCGTCAATTATTACAAGGATCAGATCGTTGCAGTTGAGGCCTTCAAGGCCGGCGAGTTTGATTTTATGGCGGTGAACATTGCCAAGCAATGGGCACGTGACATGGAAGGGAGCCGTTTTCGCGATGGCACGCTGATTAAAAAGGTCTTTCCCCACAAGAATAACGCCGGGATGCAGGGTTTTCTGATGAATACCCGGCGGCCGTTCTTCAAGGATCCCAAGGTACGAGAGGCCATGGGCCTGGCCCTTGATTTTGAATGGACCAACAAGGCCCTGTTCTTTGATCAGTACCGCAGGACAACTTCTTTTTTTAGCAATTCTCCTCTGGCGGCGACTGGTCTGCCGGTCGGCCTGGAACTGGAATATCTGGAGCCGTTTCGCCCGCAACTGCCAGCAGAGGTATTCCTGAAGCCGTTGACCCCTCCCGTAACCACGGAAAAAGAGGGAGTCCGGCCAAATCTGCGTAAGGCAGCTGAGCTACTGGCCGAGGCTGGCTGGACGATTCAGGATGGTGTCTTGAAAGATAAGGCGGGTACGCCCTTTGTCTTTGAAATTCTTCTGGTCTCTCCCTCTTTTGAACGGGTGATGGCCCCCTATGTCAGCAATCTGAAAAAGCTGGGCATTCGGGCGGAATATCGTACCATTGACCCAGCACTCTATGTCGAGCGGGAACAGAAATTCGATTTCGACATGATTGTCCATGTCTATGGCCAATCGTTGTCACCGGGCAATGAACAGCGAAATTTCTGGCATTCAGCATCGGCAGACAATCCGGGTTCTAAAAATCTGGCGGGGATCAAGGATCCGGCGGTTGATGCCATGGTGGACAAGATCATCTATGCCCGGACCCAGGAGGAGTTGACCGCTGCCTGCAAGGCCCTGGACCGCATCCTCTGGTATGGACATTACATGGTGCCCAACTGGTTTATGGATGGCCATCGACTGGCCTATCGTGATATCTTCAGGCAACCGGAAACCCAGCCCTTGTATTATAATTATGTTCAATTATTGATGAGCTGGTGGCTGCAAGATGGAGCGCCATCTCAGCCATGACAATCATGAAAACAATGCTGCTGAAGACCCTTGCTGACACCATGGCCTTGGGCCGTCTTCTTGGACAATGCGCTCAGCCGGGGGACGTGATCTGTCTTGACGGTGATCTGGGCGCGGGCAAGACCACCCTGACCCAGGCCATAGCCCAAGGGCTGGGGGTGCCTGCAGGCGATTATGTGACCAGTCCCAGTTTTGCCATTCTCCATGAGTATCAAGGCCGGTTGCCGCTCTACCATATGGACTTCTACCGGCTGACAGGCGCCGCTGATATCCAGGATATGGGGCTGGATGAATATTTTTTTCTTTCCGGTCTCTCTGTGTTAGAATGGTCGGCGAGGGCCGGCGATCTTGTCCCGGCAACCCGACTGAAGATCAACTTGACCATCGGGCCGGATGACTCCAGGCTGCTCACCTGTGACCCTGGAATCGGCACCTGGCAGGAAAGGTGGCAGAACTTGATTATGACGACCTGAAGAGAACACGATGGCCGTGGTAAACTTTATTTGACTTATTATTGAATTATGGATGTTTATGTCGCACGTCAGCCGATATTTAATCGACATAGACGAATCTTTGCCTATGAACTTCTGTTCAGGAACGGGATGTCCAGTGCCTTTCCCGGGGTTGATGGCGACGAGGATACTTCAAGCCTGCTTTCGTCTTCTTTCTTTACGGTCGGGATTGAACAGATAACAAGCGGGCGTAAGGCCTTTATCAACTTCACTGAAGATATGCTGACTCACGGCATTCCCTCCATGTTTCCCGCCAATCGTGTTGTAGTGGAGGTACTGGAAGACGTGGAGCCAACTGCAGAGGTCATTGCTGTATGCCGTGAACTCGTCAGTCAGGGATATACCCTGGCCCTCGACGATTTTGTCTATAGGGAAAATCTCACTCCGCTGATAGAGCTTGCCGCCATCATCAAGGTGGATTTCCGTCTCACCCCCATTGAACAGCTCAAGGAGATGGTAGCAACTCTCAAGGGGTATCCCTGTAAGCTGCTGGCAGAAAAGATAGAGACCCTATGAGGAATTCATCCTGGCCGGCAGAATGGGTTTTGTTTATTTTCAAGGCTACTTTTTTTCCAAACCGGAAATTTTGAAAAACAAGGACATCCCCTCTTCTCAGTTGGCCCTGATGCAGTTGCTCGTGGAGGTGAACCGGGCTGAATTTGAGGTGGATGACATCGAGAAGCTGGTGAACAGAGACCTCTCCATCTCCTTTAAATTACTCAGCTATCTCAATTCCGCCTATTATTCACGACTGCTGCCAATCTCCTCTACCCATTAGGCCATCGCCTTTCTGGGAGAAACAGGGACACGCCTTTTTGTGTCATTGATTGTCACCAGTAAACTCTCGGAACATAAACCGGATGAATTGATACGCACCTCTTGTGTCCGCGCCCGTTTTCTGGAGCTTGTCGGCAAAGAAGTGAAGCTTGATCATGGAGTTTTTTTTATGTTGGGTCTTTTTTCCCTGCTTGATGCCATGCTTGATACCTCTATGGATGTCCTGCTGGCAAAGCTCCTTATCTCTGAGGATATCTCCAGGGCATTGGTGCATAAGGCAGGGCTGCTTTTTCCTTATCTTCAGCTTATTCAATTTTATGAGGCTGGAGAGTGGGAAGAGCTGGATGCGGCCATGGGAATACTGCATCTTGACGAACATAAAATAATGGATTTTTATCTGGAAGCCGTGTATTGGGCGGAAATTTTTATCTGATTGTATGGTGAGAAGAAGATATGGATATCTTTGTGGCCAGGCAGCCAATCTTTAATCGATATCGACGTGTTATTGCCTATGAACTTCTGTTCAGAAACGGGATGTCTAATTCCTTTCCCGGGGTTGATGGCGACGAGGCCACCTCCAGTCTGCTCTCGTCTTCCTTTTTTACGGTCGGGATTGAACAGATAGCAAGTGGACACAAGGCCTTTATCAATTTTACCGAAGACATGTTGCTTCGTGGGGTTCCCGCCATGTTTCCCGCCCGTTCTGTTGTGGTTGAGATTCTTGAAGATGTGGAGCCCAGGGAAGAGGTCGTTGCCGCCTGCCATGCCCTGATGAACAAGGGATATGTGTTGGCGCTCGACAATTTTGTCTATGCCGAAAACTTCATTCCCCTGCTGGAACTTGCTAAAATTATTAAAGTTGATTTTAGGCAAAGCTCCCATGAGCAGATAGTTGAGCTGGTTGAGATTGCCAGGAAATACCATTGTAAATTGCTTGCTGGAAAAATAGAGACCCATGAGGAGTACGCTCGTGCCTACGGTATGGGCTTTGTCTATTTTCAGGGCTATTTTTTTGCCAAACCGGAAATTCTGAAAAATAAAGAGATCTCTTCCTCGCAAATGATCTATATGAAATTGATCATGGAGGTCAACCGGGCTGAATTTGAAATAAACAACCTTGAGTCTCTCCTGAAACAGGATGTTGCCATCTCCTATAAGTTGCTCAAGTATCTTAACTCGGCTTATTATTCGCGGCTGCAACCGCTCTCTTCCATTCGTCAGGCCATCGCCTTTCTGGGAGAACGGGGGACACGAATGTTTGTCTCTCTGATCGCCACAAGTTCTCTCTCAGAGAACAAACCGGATGAACTTATTCGTCTCTCCTGTATTCGGGCTCGTTTCTTAGAGCTTATTGGCAAGGAACTGCAACAGGACCAGGGGCTGTTTTTTCTGCTGGGACTTTTTTCTCTGCTTGATGCCATTCTTGACGCCCCTATGGAATCCTTGATGAGACAGCTCCCTGTTTCTGGTGATATAACAGTGGCCCTGGTGCATAATTCAGGACCCCTGTTTCCTTATCTGCATCTTATTCAGTTGTATGAGACGGGACAATGGGCTGAGTTGGATCTTGTTATGACACAGTTGCAAATGGATGGCGCCAATATAATGGATTATTATCTGGATGCAGTGCGCTGGTCTGGATATTTCATTGGATGAATCAAGACAGTAGTGAACTGTTTTTTTTTAAATTACATAAGTAGTTACAAATTGTTACGAGGGATTATGAAAAAAAAATCTATTCGACTACAGGATTGTCTGAAGACCTATACCATTGATCAGGACAAGGCCATTCGGCCTGAAGATACCATTGCCCGTTTTAAGGAAAGGTTGAAACATCTTGATATCCAGATCCTCAAAGAGGTGAAACGGATTGATAACGGCAGGCTGGATATCCCTGTTTATTTCAGTGTCTGCGGCGAAGGTGCCCATGTCCTGACCGGCACCAAAAAACAGATGGGTAAGGGCGCCTCGCCCATACAGGCAGAGGCCTCGGCCTGTATGGAGCTTGCCGAGCGCTTTTCCTTTTTTGCCTTCAAAGACGATGATAATAATTTCATTACTGGTGATTATCAGCAGATGCGGGAGTCCGGCTATCCGGTGCTTGATCCCTCCCGTCTGCTCCAGTCGGTGCATGACAGCCGTCATGATGTACCCTTCCTCGAGGAGCTGCTCCGGGATATCCCCATGCAGTGGACCTGGGCCACCAGCCTGACTTCCGGTCGTGACACCCTGATACCCTTTTCCTGGTTTTTTGCCATCAATGAGTTTAATGGCCCGTCCGCCGGCAACACCTATGAAGAAGCGGCGCTCCAGGGTATATCCGAGGTGGTCGAGCGCCACGTCTGCGCCCTGGTCAACCATGAAAAAAGAGCGACACCGATCATAGATCCAGCCTCGGTTCAGGATCCGGTGGCCAGAGAGTTGCTGGAAAAATTCGCCAGAAACAACATAGAGCTCTATCTCAATGATTTCAGTCTTGATACCGGAATCAGCACCGTAGCGGCGCTGGCCATTGACAGAAGCTCCTTTCCTGAGACCAGTGAGATCGTCTTTACCGCCGGCACCACCCCTGATCCTGAAAAGGCCCTGATCCGTGCTATAACCGAGGTAGCGCAACTGGCTGGAGACTTTAACAGTGGTTCCAATTATGTGGCCTCGGGGCTGCCCAAACCCCTGTCCATGGATGAGGTGCGTTATGTGACCGATTCAGGCCTTGGCACCACCATCGGCCGGATGGATTCTCTTGCCGATGATAATATCAAGACCGAGGTGGAGAACTGTGTTGGTGCCCTGGCTGGCAGAGACATGGAGGTGTTCATGCTGGATGTCACCCATCCTGCCTTGCAGATTCCCGCTATTTACACCATTATCCCCGGCGCCCATTTCCGTGAACGCTCCATGATCAAGGATGTGGGGCTCTTTGCCGCCAAGCTGCTGGTCGAACTGGTTGATAATACCAGGCACCTTGAGGAGAAACTGGCCCAGATGGAGCAGTTGATCCCGGATGCCTATTACCTGGCCTTTTATCGGGGGCGTAATCTCTATAATAACGGCCAGCCTGAAACCGCTCTTGATGCCTTTGACCGGGCCCTGGCCCTATCCCCTGAACAGGAGGATCTGCCTTATATCTACTCCTACAAGGGTCATTGTCTGCAGGATCTTGGCCGTTATGATGAGGCCATAAAGATCCTGGAACTGGGCAGGGAAGAGGACGATGAACGTCCGGATCTCCACAATATGCTTGGTGTCTGTCACTATAAGATGGAGGCCTATAATCAGGCCATTGTCCATTTTCATCGGGCGGTTGAGCTGAACCCTGTCTCGGCCATGGATTACGCTAACTTGGGTGTTAATTATCGAAAAATAGACAATCGGAATGAGGCGATTCATTTCTTCAACCTGGCCCTGTCTCTCGATCCCTCCATTGATTTTGCTCAAGCCCAGCTTGCTGAGCTGATTGTGCAAGGATAAAGCAGAATTCTTTATAAGTTTTTTGGGGGAGGTTTGTTGTGGCAGGAAAAGTGACTTTTAAGCAGATGAACCCGGAGCGGATTCTGATCCGCTCCACGAACTGGATAGGGGACGCGGTCATGACGACGCCGGCCGTTCATACCATCCGCAAAAATTTCCCCAATGCGGAAATCACCATGCTGGCCATGCCCTGGGTGGCGGACATCTTTCGCCTGAGTCCGGATGTGGACAAGGTGCTGGTCTATGATAAGAAGGACCTTTATCCAGGCCGGATTAAAGGGGTGCTGAAACTGGCCAATCATCTGCGGCAGTATCGCTTTGATGCCGCAATTCTTCTGCAGAATGCCTTTGAGGCCGCCTTCATCGTCTGGAAGGCGGGTATTCCCTTGCGGGCCGGCTACAAACGTGATGGCCGCGGCCTGCTCCTGACCCATGGGGTTGAGTTGACCGCGGAGATTCGTACCAGGCACCAGGTTCATTATTATCAGATGATGCTGGCGGGCTTGGGACTTGATCTCGGGCCTGACAAATTGCGCCTCCCCCTGTCAGATGAATTGGCCGGCTGGGCCAAGGGCTATATCGAATGTCTCAAGGGCCAGGGACCTTTCTCCTCTCACGACGGGAAGGCCCACCCTGAGGGGACAGTGTCAACTGAAACCAGGAATGCAGGCGAGAAAGTGATCCCGGTCATCGGTTTTAATCCAGGGGCCGCTTATGGTCCGGCCAAACGGTGGCCGGCTGAGAAGTTCGGACAACTGGCAGCCCTTATCGCTCATCATCATGGGGAGAGAGGGTGCCTTATCCTGGTCTTTGGCACCAGGGATGATACCGAGGCTGCCCGTGTCATCAGAGAGTATTCGGCGCGCACTCCTTTTCATGTCATTGATATGACGGCCAAGACCACCCTCCAGCAGGTCATGGCCTTGATACAGCGCTGCAACGTCTTTGTGACCAACGATTCCGGGCTGATGCATGTGGCTGCCGGTCTTGAAACTCCCACCATTGCCATCTTCGGTTCCACCGATCATATCGCCACCGGCCCTTTTTCAGAGCGGGCCGTGGTCATTCGCAAAGAGATGGAATGCAGCCCCTGTCTGCAATCAGAGTGTCCCCGGAAACACCTGAACTGCCTGGAGGAGATCAGCAGTGAGGAGGTCTACCTTGAGGTGGCAAAGGTGCTTGGTTCCAGCCCGGAAAAGCCTCTGATGCCAGGGACCGGACAGTGATGGCCAGGGAAACGCTTCCACCCGTGACAACTCTGCGGCCCGCTGTCTTTCTTGATCGTGACGGTACCATCAATGAACAGATGGGGTATATCAATCATATCAGCCGCTTTCATCTGCTGCCGGGTGTGGTGGAGGCCATCAGGAGGCTCAATGAGGCCAATATCCCGGTGGTGGTGGTGACCAATCAATCGGGTCTGGCCCGTGGCTATTTCCCGGAGGAACTGCTGGCAGCTGTCCATGAAGAGATGGAACGGTTACTGGCCGAGCATGAGGCCCATGTTGATGGCATCTATATCTGTCCCCATCATCCTGAGGCCAAGAAAGAGAAATACCGGCTGGACTGCAATTGCCGCAAGCCGAAAACCGGTCTGTTTGTCCGGGCGGCCGAAGAGATGGGCCTTGATCTCGCCCGGTCTTTTGTCGTCGGTGATCGCTGGTCCGATCTGAAGAGTGCGAAGGCCTGCGGTGCTACTCCGGTGCTCGTGCTGACCGGTTATGGCCGTGGAGATGCACAATATATCGGACCAGGCCAGGAGGTGCAGCCCGCCTTTGTCGGGGCTGATCTGGCGGAGGCCGTGCAGTGGATCTTAGGATCCGTTACAAAATAACCCTTTCTTTGTTGACCATTTCGTTACAGCTCCTTATCTGCGTGTTCGCCCTGCGGATGACGACATCGTTTTGTGACAACGTCCTGAAAAACAAGAAATTATGCAAGAGAGAAGAAGGAGAAATAAATGAAAAAGGCAGGAATGATCTTTGGGGCAGTCTGCATTCTGGCGGCTGTTCTCTATTTTCTGGTCACAGTAAGGATGGGGAAGGGGACGGCCGCGGATTTCCTCCCCGTGGAAACTCTCGTCTCTGTCGAGCAGCGGGATTTGGGTAAGTTGTTTGATGATTTCAAGGTCTCACGCCTTGGTCGCGCGATGGCAGCAATTGATTATACGAAGATTGCCACTGACCTTGAGCTGACCCCGGAGGAAATCAATACGGTCAGGGATACCAGAAAACAGCTGGAGGAGTTCCTCGGCAGTCCGCTCTTTAAAGAATTTTTTGGTCGAGAGTTTACGCTGGCCCTGTTGCCGTTTCCTGACCTTGCACTTGACGTTCCTGAACAAATGATGGCCAGCAGTTTTCTTTTTATTGCCAGACCCAGGCACAACGCCGATATCCTTGACCTGCTGAGTTCTCTTTTTGCAAAGAATCTTGAGCAGACAAGCATCCAGCACGGAAAGCACAGTCTTAAACAATATCGCGTGGAAGAAGGAACGACTGTGACTGTGGCAACTGTTGAGGGCTTTATGATCGCCGCCTTTGATGAGCAACTTGTGCAGGCGAGTCTGGATCGGTATGAGAGCTGGCAGAAGGGCCTGGCGCAGAAGAAGGAATATCTTCGTCTGCGTCATGAGTTTGTTGATGCCGAGCTCTTTACCTATGTCTCGATACCTGCACTTTATGAACAGGCCAGCAAATGGGCCAAAGACCTTGACCAAATTCAGCAGGAGAATGTTCAGAAGACCATTGACCAGTGGAAAGGTTGGGAGGGGCTGGCCTTTGGGGCCTGGAAGGAGAAAGGGGAGGTCCGGGATAAGGCCGTTATCCTGTTCACCCAGGAAAAGCTGGATCCTCTTGTCGGCAAGATGTGCGCTGTGCAACCGGTGGAAAATAAAACACTGGCCATGGTTCCTGCCGATATTCTTGGCTATTACTGGACCAATACCTGGGATATGAGCGTCTTCTGGGAGATGTACACCCGGGAGATGAAATACAGTGCTGAACAACTCCAGGCCATAGGGCAGAATGTGAAAACGAGCACGGGTGTGGAATTACAGGAGCTCTTTGCGATCTTTGGTTCTGAGACCGTCTTCCTGCTCAAGGAGGTAGCCACCGATGGATTCATTCCTTTGCCCAATGGGGCCATTTTTATAAAACTAGAAAAGGAAGAGGATTTCATCAAGATGGTTGAGCCACTGCTTCGCCAGGCCAACATCTCCACCCGGACCGAGGAATATAAAGGTGTCCAGCTGATCTCCTGGGGGGTGTCACTCCATCCAGGTTTACAACCGGTTTATGCCTTGCATCAGGGCTATCTGATTTTGGCAAGCACAATGGATCTGGTGAAGGAAATTATTGACAGCCCGGCCGGGTATAAGGAGCGGTCTGAAGCGTCGGGTGCTGTTACCGGGGGGATTGGTGGCGCCCTGGTTGATGATGCTAGTTTCCAGCAGATCAATAAAGGGTTGGAGCAAGGGTTGAGCTCGGTAAATAACTCCGTCAGCTTTGTCAGGTTTTCATCTCTGCTGCAGATGATCAAGGAACTGGCAAGCTGGGGTGGAGTCATGCTCTCCATGCAGGATCGTGAGAGTGCCTTGAAATCTACGGTGGTGTTGGAGCAATTGATCCTTCCTCTGCTCGATGGCCTGGCCATGTACGATGTGATTGGTGCGCGCAGCGTGATCGAGGGTGATGCCATTATCCTTGAATCAACGACTATACTGGCCCAGTAGATCGGATTGTGGTCCGTCAGCAGGGTCTCGCGGCAAACCCGGCGTCCTGTTGAAACCCGACCTGCAAATGTAACGATCTATAATATCATGATTTTTGTTGAATATATTTTCATGTTGAAGAGTTATAAAAAAATAATACGAATGATATGGAAAAATTAATTGCTGAGTTAAAAAAGGTGGTCAGGTTCAAGGACAGCACGGATGTCGGAGATCTGGTTCTGATCGTGGCCAAGGAGCCGCAGATCATGGCGTCTTATGCCCTGGTCACAAATATTGAGCCGGACACCAGCCGCAAGAATGAATGGTGGCATGTCACTCTGGTCTTGTTATCCATTCCGCCGCAAGAGATGATCTGGACCCTGCGGACTCCCCAGTTGACAGGGATGGAGGTGTTCACCATGGGAGGTGAAGAACGCTTTGTCAAGGCGGTTGGTCTGGACGATATCTCCCTGCAGGGGCGATCGCCAGCCCCGGACAACCTGGAGTCGCCACCGCCCGGAACAGCGTCCAGAAATGAGAAAAAGCCATCATTCCTCAAACGGGTCAAATAATGGCCGGTTTGTCTGAACGGGCCATTATCCGTTTGATCAGAGGCGCAAGTGTTGCTGCGGCCCCAGACCTTATCCAGGGGATAGGGGATGATTGTGCCGTCTTTGGAACTCCAGGGGCGGGACAGTGGCTGATTACAACCGACACCCTGGTCGATTCGGTGCATTTTGACCGGGCCTGGCATCCTCCTGAACTGCTCGGCCGCAAGAGCATTGCCGTAAATTTAAGTGATATCGCGGCTATGGGCGGACGGCCCCGCTTTGTTCTGCTCTCGCTCTGCCTGCCTCAGGATCTTGAGACAGAGTGGCTGCAACGCTGGTTGGCCGGGGTTGCAGCCATCCTGGCCGAACAGGGATGTGTCTTGATTGGTGGAGATACGGTGCGAGGCCGCGAACTGGTGATTTCGGTCACGGTGATTGGAGAGGCGGCGCCCGATCAGATTCTCTATCGAACGGGGGCCACTCCCGGAGATAGCGTCTATGTCAGTGGCCCGCTTGGTTCTGCCGCCGCCGGACTGGCGCTGTTTCAAAGGGCGAAACTGGAAGGGACGGATCCTGAACAATGGTCACAGTGGCAGGACTTGCTTGATGCCCACTTGAATCCGCGTCCTCAGGTCAAACTGGGGCAGCAGCTTGGCTCCAGTGGCTGCGTGAGCGCCATGCAGGATGTTTCAGATGGTCTGGCAACAGACCTTGCCCATATCTGTCAGGAAAGCGGAACCGGCAGTATCCTCTATGCCGACAGGCTGCCCGCTTTATCGGTCATTGACAACGCTGCTTTTTTTTTGAATAAGGAGAAGCTTGATCT
Source organism: Desulfoarculaceae bacterium (assembly GCA_019429465.1). GTDB lineage: Bacteria > Desulfobacterota > Desulfobulbia > Desulfobulbales > Desulfocapsaceae > UBA2270. Next base: position 76,936 of record JAHYIV010000001.1, on the reverse strand, counting down.
GATGCTTAAAGGGGGAGAGGATTATCAACTGCTGTTCACCGTGCGTCCGGGGAAGGAAAAAGAGCTGGAGGCGCGACTGTTGACCGAGCTGAGCCACCAGATCTATCCGGTAGGAACCATTATCAAAGGCCAGGGCGTTCTCCTGGAAAAAAGCGACGGTAGCCGTTGTGACATAACCTTCCAGGGCTACGAACATTGATGATCCCATTGATAGTTAGGAGCCGTTAAGAAATAACATGGCCATTTATATCTATTTCGTTACGCAGGCCAGGGACGGCCCAGTATCGCGAGCGCCATGGACGGCGTAGGAGCGACCGGCTCCTTATGCCGCTCCGGGCACTTAGATGGCCATGTTATTTTTTTACAGCGGTTTATTATGAGATCATCAATAATCAGCAGCATTCATCACTTATTTCTGGCAAGTGTGTCAGATCAAGACAGATCATTTTTCTAGTGCTTTCAAATTTTCGGTAAGGGATCCCGGCATGATCGAGCATTATTTTTGAGGCCCGCACCGTATCGGTCTTCTTGTATTTGTCTGACATGTAGATAACCTCTTTAATCCCTGCCTGGATAATCACCTTGGTGCATTCGTTGCAGGGAAAGAGTCCCACGTAGATGCGGCAATTGCTGAGGTTATAGGTGATGGAGTTGAGGACGGCATTGACCTCCGCATGACATACATAGGGGTATTTGGTGTCAAGAAGCGTCCCTTCCCGGGCCCAGGGTAACTTGTCATCAGAGCAGCCCCAGGGAAAACCATTGTAGCCGACCCCAACGATCTTGTTCTGTTCATTGGCCACACAGGCACCCACCTGGGTGCTCGGATCTTTACTGCGCTGGGCGGACAACAGGGCCACTGCCATGAAGTACTCATCCCAGGACAGATAGTCACTCCGCTTTTGATCGTTATTCTTCATAAGAGACTCTTTCATATTCCGTATCCGAATTACAGGTTAGGGATCCATTGTCTGATTGTCTTCTGCAACCGGCCTTCCGCCCTACTTTGCCGGATAAAAAGATTGGCCTGCTGCCTCAGTTCCTTGTCTTCGCTTCTCATCTCCCAGCCGATATATTCTTCCGTCACCAGGTTCAGAATGGGGATAAGCTCGGCCGATTTGTTGATGGCGGCATGATGACAGATCGTTGGCGCGTCATGGAGAAAGAGGTCAATGTCTTTGCCAATCAAGGCCTGAACAGCAGTTTCAGCTGTCTTGAAGCGTCTGATTATGACGCCTTGAATGGTCTTGGTGATAAACTGGTCGCCACTACTTCCCTCGATGACGCCAAAGGTAAAACCGGAACCTTCCAGGCTATAGATCCCGTTAGAAAAGATGGCTACATCCCGGGATCTGATGAGCAGGATCTGTCCGGCACGCAGGTACGGTTCACTGAAAGTTACTTGAGCATCCTTGGCGCCGGATATCTTACGGCCGGGTATGATCATATCAATATACCCTTTCTCCAGGGCCTCTGTTGCCCTTTCCTCCGGTACCTTGATAAAATACACCGCCTTGCCGGAGAATTTACCTAACTGCTGGGCAAGGTCTCCCTCAAGTCCCTGTATTTTTTGATTTTTTCTATAGATAAAAGGTTGCTGGTCACGAGATATCCCCACACGCAACACCTCGGGAGAGGCAGCTATTTCAGGGTCTGCCAGGGGTTCCGGCTGTACCGGCATGATGACAGCGGGAGCTGGCTCGACTGGTGGTGTCAGGTCGGGTGATATCTTGCTGGTGGGCAAGACATATTCAGGGATGTTCGGCCCGCATCCGCTCAGGCTGATGAAAAAGAGCAGTGCCATGACTGTCAGGAAGGGACGAATACTATGATTCTGCATCTGTATTTGCATGAAAATATATGGCTGTGAATGTTTGTTTACAGCTTGTCAGCCATGTCCGGTTGGTTAGGAGCTGTTACGAAATAACATGGCCATTTATATCTATTTCGTTACGCAGGCCAGGGACGGCCCAGTGTCGCGAGCGCTATGGACGGCGTAGGAGCGACCGGTTCCTTATGCCGCTTATGCCGCTCCGGTCACTTAGATGGCCATGTTATTTTTTTACAGCGGCTTAGTTTTGTTTTCCGTTTTTCCGGTTTTTCTTTTTTTACGCCAGGTTGCGGCCCCGGTGATCTTGTCGATGAACTGTTTGATTGCCTGAAAGTAGAGTCTGCCGGCCACAGCTATGATTGAGTTGTGGTCTGCCCCAGGCACAACCTGAAATTCCTTGATTTTGGCCCCGGAAAAAGATTGGAGTTTCTCCGCCTCAACAGCGGGAATCATCTGATCTCTGGCGCCATGAAGGATGTACGTTGGTCTGGTGACCAGCGCGATCTTGGCGCTGTTATTAAAGCACTCTTCTTCGCCGATTTCAGAGTCGTTAAAGTTGAGTCCAAGTGAACGGGCCAGGGGAAGGGTGTCGGCAAATCCGCTTTCAATGATCAAGCCTTTGATATCATCAGAGAATTTTTCGGCAAGATCAATGGCGCAGGCGGAACCCAGTGATCGGCCCATCAGGAAGAGGGCACCGGTGTAGCCGTTTTCTCCCAGCCATTTTCCGGCCTCCTGCAACAGCATCTCTCCATCACTGAACATGGTGGTGACGGTGGGCTGGCCGCTGCTCCAGCCATAACCTCGATAGTCTGTCACCAGCAGGTTGATGCCCACCTCATTGTATTGCGGGCCAATGGTGTCATAGTCGCTGACCGTCTCGCCGTTGCCGTGAAAGAAGAGGATCGAGGGGGCGTCGTGGCCGCTGAGATAAAAACGACAGCCGATGCGAACCCCTGGCTCCATATCAAAATGAAGATCTCTGGCACCAGGAGGCAAGGGGGTACGTTCCTCCTGTTGCGGGTAAAAGATATGGGAGAGAATTTCAGGACGATCCAGTTTTGAATAATCAGCCATGCAGTCAACCTGTATTGTCTTAACTTATGTATGTTTTGGCCCACGAAATGAACCCGTTTTAACGGTAAGAAAAAAGTATGCTCCAGATTGGACTATTCTTTCTTCTTGGCGTGTAAATCAATTTTTTTCTTGATGGTCAGCTCCTGGGCAACCTGGGTCGCAGTCTCTTCAATGGATCTGCCGTCAGACATGATAACCGGAATATCATATTTAAGGAAGATCTGGTGAGCCTGATTGAGCTCATTGACACAGGTGGCAAGTTTGGCGTATGAGCTGCCCTTGTACCGTTTTTCCCTGATATAATGCAGGATCTCCGGCGATGTTGACAGGGCGACAACCCGTTTTTTATTCCGGACGATATCCGGAGGCAGACGATAGATATTTAAATCGTCGCAGATCAGAGGATAATTGGCGGTCTTGATCCCCATCTGGGTGGCAAGATAGACGGAAACCGGGGTCTTGCCTGAACGGGAGACCCCGAGCAGGATGACTTCTGCTTCATCGTAATCATTGGTTGAGGTGCCATCATCATGAGAGATACAATACTGGATGGCAGAGACTCGTTTGGCCATGGTGGTGTCATCGAGGAGTCTTGAAAATCCTGATTCCCGCAGGGCCTTGGCTTCCAGGAGTTCTTCGAGCCTGGTAAGATAAGTGTCACAGATATTGAAGATCTCAATTTCGGGCGCATCCAGGATATTGATCAGTTCGGGATTCATGATAGTGGAAAAGACAAGGGGGTGGCGACCGGATGATTGCCTGAGGATATGTTCACGGGCATTCCAGGCATCCTGTTCAGTCCTGATAAAAGGGATTTTTTCCTCGTTGAAACTGATCTCAGGGAACTGACAGAGCAGAGTCTTGCCAAAATCCTCGGCCAGGATACCGGTGCTGCCGGAAAGAAAATAGACGTCTTTAGATTTCCACATGGTGTGTTCCCCCTTCCCTTCAGTTGTCTGTTGACTGCACGTCAGGTTACGCTGCGCTAACCCGCCCTGCACTTATACGGTTCTTGTCGTCAGCGTCCTTCAGGACATCGCTGAAAGATCGCCAGCAATCACGTCCAGCGTCCTTGGCCAGATACAATTCCACGCCATGCAGCTGAAACAGAGCCAGGGCGGCCTCGTTGGCAAACAGCCAGCGCCCATCCGCGTCCTGGAGACAGATGATGTCAGGAGAGGTGTTGAGCAGGGTACGTTGCAACTCCTCATTGGAACGCAGCTCAGCCTGGCTCTCTTTCATTCGGCCAAGCATCTGGTTGAAGATGGTGGTCAGGCGTGTCACCTCGGGACCGACTGCATATTCAAAAGAAGTATCTTTATCTCCGCATTCTTGGATATGAACGATGAAACGGTTCAGAGGGGCCATGAAGCGGAAAAGAGACCAGATGCTGAAGAGAATGACAGCAAGCCCGCAAACCCTGATAATGGAGATGACCATCTTCTGGGTGGCATAAAAAGGTGCCAGGATCTCATCCATAGGAAGATTGGCAGCCAGGAACCATGGTGCCTCTTGAAGGTGTTGAAAAGAGGCCATCACTCGCAGTCCTTGGAGTTTGCCGTCTCGCCGCTTTTGAGAGATTATCATCGAGGTACATGGCAAAGGCCTGTACCGTGGTGAACTGTTGCTTGCCAAAGGTGGAGAGATACTCTTTTTTGAGAAAGGTGACAGCCCCTATGGCAATAACAAGAATGCTGGTGACGACCCCCATGGAGATGACAGTACTGATCTTGCTGGCTATGGTCCAGTTTCTCCAGAATTTATTATTTACCATGGCCATTTTAATTACGAATTACGAATGACGAATTCAATTATTCCTGATTGATATCACCCCTTGCCCCATTTTTTACGGGTAGGCATGATGAGTGGTTTTTTCTTGAAAGAAAGGGCCGGATAGCCGAGAATTTCCTCGGTTTTTTGGGAAAATTCATGGCATGGCCTGATGGTGAGGTCTTTGAGGATCTCAACGTCCACCTCGCCGCGCCCGGGAAAATGGAGGGTGATCAGCAGGGGACACGTCCCATGAAACTGGTAGCATGCTTTTTTCAGTGCCTCCAGTCGCGGTCTGGTAATAAACGCCGCCTTCAGCTCCATCTTGATAGATTCAGTATATTTCTCCCGGGCCTCTGGAAGAAGGTCGATGGACTCGGCGATGATCTTGGCCCCCCGTTCATCCTTCTGTACCGTCCCCTGGATGATCACCGCCTCGGTTGACGATAACAGATGATAGGCGCGTGAATAGGTCTCAGGGAAAACCACCACCTCCACGGAATCGAGAACATCCTCCAGGGTGATGAAGGCCATGGAATCACCTTTTTTACTCTTCAGCAGCTTGCAGGTACGAATAAGGCCGCCAACGCGAACCGGTTGCTCGTCGCCCCACTCGGCCAGCTTGCCGATATCGGAGTCGACCACGGTCCTGATCTCATGGATGGCGTCATCAAGCGGGTGGCCGGTAATGTAAAAACCGACGGTCTCTTTTTCAAAGACCAGCCGTTCCAGTTCGTTCCACTCTTCTATCTCAGGGAGGGGAATAGTAATGAGCTCTTTTTGGGTGGTGTCCGGGGCCAGGGAAAAAAGAGACATCTGGCCGCTCTGCCGGTCCCGCTGTGCAGCCTTGGCCTGTTCCATGGCCTGGGGCAGGATGGTGTAGAGTTGGGAGCGTTTGCAGCCCAGGGAGTCAAAAGAACCCGCCTTGATCAGGCTCTCAATGACCCTGGAGTTGACCCTCCTGGAGTCGATCCGGTTGCAGAAATCCTCGAGCGAGGTGTATGTCCCGCCGTCCTTTCTCTCCTTAATGATGGACTCAAGGGCGGCACCACCAACATTTTTGACCGCTGCCAGACCAAAGCGGATTCGATCGTCGGTGACGCTGAAGTCGTAGATCGATTCATTGATATCAGGCGGCAGGATCTCGATCTTGTGTTCCCGACACTCATTGATATAAAGCACGATCTTGTCCGTGTTATTCATGTCGCAGGAAAGCAGGGCGGCCATGAACTGGGCAGGGTGGTGGGCCTTGAGATAGGCGGTCTGATAGCAGATCAGGGCATAGGCGGCAGAGTGTGATTTGTTGAAGCCGTATCCTGCAAATTTAGCCATCAGATCAAAGACATATTCGGCCTTGTCTTCCGGGATACTGTTCAGCTTGGCCCCGGCCATGAACTTGACCTTTTCCTTATCCATGACCTCAGGGATCTTTTTACCCATGGCCCTGCGCAGGTTGTCGGCATCTCCTAGTGAATAACTGGCCAGGATATTGGCGATCTGCATGACCTGTTCCTGATAGACAATGACTCCATAGGTCTCTTCAAGGACGGATTTGAGCTGGGGCAGGGGATAATTGGCAGTGGCGCGGCCATGTTTGGTCTCGACAAAATCATTAACCATCCCCGAATCGAGGGGTCCGGGGCGGTAGAGGGCGACGAGGGCAATGAGATCGCTGAACTGTTCGGGCGCCATCTTGACCAGCAGCTCCCGCATGCCGGAACTCTCCAGCTGAAAGACCCCCAGGGCATCGCCCCGGCAGAGCAGGTCAAAGGTCTTGAGGTCATCCATGGGGATGGCGTCGATGTCAAGTTCGGTGCCGATGTCGGCCTTGATGTGCTTGAGCGCCTTATCGATGACGGTAAGGGTCTTGAGGCCCAGGAAGTCAAACTTGATAAGTCCGGTCATCTCGGTATGTTTCATGTCATACTGAGTCAGGGTTTCGCCATCTTTACCCTTGCAGGTGGGCAGGAATTCCACCATGGGCAGGGGTGAAACCACCACGCCTGCCGCATGGGTGGATGTGTGCCGGGCCAGACCTTCGAGAGACTGGGCCACGCTCAGCAGTTCGGCAATCTGGGGGCTCCTGTTCGCGGCATCCTGAAGACGGGGTTCCTCACCAAAGGCCTTCTTGATCGTCATCTTCAACTGCTCGGGGATGAGCTTGGCGATCCGGTCGACCTCGCCATAGGGGATGTCCATGGCCCGGCCTACGTCACGGATCGCCCCGCGCGCCTTCATGGTGCCGTAGGTCAGGATCTGGGCGACATGGGAGGCGCCGCCATACTTGTTCTGCACATACTCAATAACCTCTCCCCGTCGTTCCTGGCAGAAGTCCACATCAAAGTCGGGCATTCCTTGGCGCTCGATATTGAGAAAGCGCTCGAAGAGAAGGCCGTAGGGGAGAGGGTCGATATTGGTGATGCGCATGCAGTAGGCGGCAAGACTGCCCGCCCCTGATCCACGGCCAGGTCCCACCGGGATGGCTTGATCCTTGGCCCAGTTGATGAAATCCGCCACGATGAGGAAGTAGCCGGGAAAGCCCATGGTGTTGATCACATCAATCTCTGTGGTCAACCGTTCCTTATACAGCTTTTCAGAGGCTGGGCTGAATGTCCCGGCCTCGCGCATGGCCGCGAATCGTTCCTGCAAACCTTGCCAGCAGGAGGTGGCGAACATGGATTCGAGGGTTTCGCCTTCTGTGACAGGAAAAATTGGGAAAAAATAGTCGCCAAACCCTATCTCCAGGTTACAGCGCTGGGCGATCTCGACGCTTGTGGCAATGGCCTCCGGGGTATGATGAAACCTTTTCTTCATCTCCTCCGGTGATTTGAAGTAAAATTCATCGGTGGAAAATTTAAAACGATTGGCATTGGTTATGGTGTTGTTGGTCTGAATGCAGAGAAGGACGTCATGGGCATGGGCCTCATCCTTGTTCAGATAGTGACAGTCATTGGTGGCCACCGTCTTGATCCCGAGCTCTGCTGCCAGCTTTTTCATGCCCGTATTAACCGGGGTCTGTTCGGGGATGCCGTTTTCCTGGAGTTCAAAGTAGAGCCGGTCGCCAAAGATATCCTGGAATTCTCTGGCCTTTTTCCTGGCCCCTTCCATATCGTTCTGGCCAATGAGCCAGGGAACCTGGCCGTGGAGGCAGGCGGTGAGGGCGATAAGGCCTTCGTTGTGGATATTGAGGGTCTCCATGTCGATGCGAGGTTTGTGATAAAACCCTTCAAACTGGGCAATGGCTGCCAATTTCATCAGGTTCCTGTAGCCGGCAAAGTCCATCGCCAGCAGAACAAGGTGAAAATGTCCTTTTTCTCTGTCTGCCCGGTTGCCGGGCGCCATGTAGAACTCGCAGCCGATGATCGGTTTGATCCCGGCCTTTTTGGCCTTGACGTAGAATTCGAGGGCGCCGTACATGGCGCCGTGATCGGTGATGGCCACGCTGTCCATTCCGTATTCCTTGCACTTGTTGAGCAGGTCAGGTATGCGGATGGCCCCGTCCAGCAGGCTGTACTGGGTATGGACGTGAAGATGTATAAAATCGGTGTTCATGATAGAGAAATTACGAATTAAGAATTACGAATGACGAAACAGGAATGACGAATGACTAATGACGAATTGCGAATTAAAACTCAGGATTACGAAGGAGGAATTATCCATTTTATTTTTATTCGTAATTCGTGATTTTCTTCATTTCAGCCCTTTCACACCCTCTATGTTGGCGTTGGTCAGGATCATATTCTCGGTCCTGGCGCCGGTGAAATCGGCCTGGATCAGGTTGGCACCAGTGAAGTCGGCATTGGTGAGGTTGGCTCCCCTCAGGTTGGCTCCCGGCATATTGGTGTTCACGAGGCTGGCCCCGCTCAGGTTTGCCCCTTCAAGATTGGCGCGGCGCAGATTGGCGCGGCTCAAGTCGGCACCTTTCAGCTTGGCTCCCTTCAGGTTGGCGCCCACGAGATCAACCTGGCTAAGGTCACTTTTGTCCAGATTGCATCCCGGACAGTTTTTGGCCATGGTCTTGACGGTCTGCTTCACTTCTTCACTGGGAGGCGCAATAGAATCCCCGGCCTCTTGCGGCGAGGCAACGTCCTGTCCTGCAGCGGCCAGGGATTCCCGGAGATAGGTGGTCTGCTCAACAGCTGGCTGAGAGGTGGGGGCTGACACAGGTAAAGAAGGTGTTTGTCCGGTGGTCAGCGATTCACGGAGATAGACCTCTTTCTGGCTTGATTTTGACGGTATGTACAGATGTTCCGAATCGCCACTGAAGGCCTTTGCGGTATAGGCGATGGCGCCATTATTGTGGAAGAGTGCATATTCATCCTTCCCGGTCTTTGGATAAATGGAATAGCACTTCATCTCACCGTAATACCAGGTTTTGAATTTAAGACAAAGCTGGTTTTTGCTATTAATGTCCCAGTCGCCCTTGTCTTTATCATCGCCGCTCCTGGATTCAGCACGGGCCAGAACCGTGCCGTCGGTCAGAAAATAGAGATGTGAATTAAAATCAATAGTCTCAAAATATAAGGTGTTACCGGTGACCAGATCAAATATCTGCTGGGCGGCCAGGGGAGAGCTGCCCTTGGCCGCCATCTGGTTCTGGGTAACTGGAGCGCAGCCTGCAAATAAGAGAGTACAGAAAAAAATGGTTGGAAAAAGTCGTGAAGACACAGCGCACCTCCTTGTAGGGTAACGTACTGAAATAAAAATGATTAGACAAACTGACAAATATACCATAAAGGAAAATGCTTTGCACTTGATAAACAGTCCTGCCCCTACTGTTGGTTGTAAGGGCCTGCCCCGCCCCGGATTGCATTGCCTCTTGTTCGGGCCACCGTTGTTGCTAAATACAGGTTCATGGAGGGGCAGCTTTTAAAACAACTTTCCTGCTTTACTGTGGGAGACGATAAGCTGGCGGAACATCTCGACTATACCGCGGGCAAGGAGGGTGATGGAATGGGCGTTGATATTATGGGCGGCAGAACGGTCGAGGAGAATATTCAGCTCCGAGGGGAACTCATTATCCGGTTGCCAGTAATTGATCAGAAACGGCACCTTGGGCAAGGGCATGATCAGCAGAGAGTGATCAGCGTTACCAGCCGTGGACATTGTCTGGGCCCCGAAGAGAAAAAGTATCTCAAAGAGAAGCTCTCTGTGGGCGTCTGCGATCTGCTGCAGTGCACCCTCGCAGCGATGGCTGAAATACTGGCTCCATTCCGCAGCGCCCGGCAGCTCTCCAAAGGGAATCCAGTCATTTTTTGGTTCTTTTCCCTGGCACTCGAGAATGTAGTGCAGCACGGGGACATAGAGCCAGTGGTTGACATGGCAGCTGGAGCTCATTTCGCCTGTCTGGTCAATAAAAAAATCCTTACCCAGGCAGTTGACAGCCAGTTTGTCGTCTATCAGCCGGGCCCCGATCCGCGGGGCAATAATTGAAAAATCCAGAGAGTGCACCTTTTGTTGCAGCTGCCTGATTACCTCCATGTGCTCATCATCCATGGAACGTCGTCTGGTGATTTGAGCGTACTGATCGAGAACGTTTTTTTTCAGATAGGGGCATCCTCTCAGGGCCTTCATTCCCTGAAGAACCGAAGCGGCAAAGGCCATGCACGATGGAACTCCACAGTGGCCACAGTTTGTTTGGGGCAGGATTTTGTATATTTCCAGGGGATTTTTGAGCTCGATCATGAAGGTAGGTTCTCTTCTGTTTTTTTTGTTGTTGGAACGTTTTTTGACATTGTGAAAAAGCCTTCTTTGATGAAAGAAGAATTGATTAATCCGGCATTAAACCCCGGTGAACAGTCCAGTTTCTTCCAGATAGGCAAAGGCCCGCCACAGATCTTCCCGGCTGTGGGGTTCGAGTGTGATAATCGGATGGAGGTCATGGTGACGCAGAAACTGAAAAAGACCTGGAAAGTCAAAATTCCCCCGTCCCGGCGCCAGGTGCTGGTCTGAGTCGCCATGATTGTCGTGCAGATGTAATTGCCCCAACCAGGGTGACAGGGTGGGCAGCCACTCCTGCCATGGCGATCCGGAAAAGCTTAGGAGATGGCCTACATCAAGGCAGAAGCCGGCATAGGGTGAATTGAGCTGGCTCAGGATGGTCTGGTGGACAGCGGGGGATTTTTCATAGGTGTTTTCCAGCATGATCGGCACCTTCAGACGTGCGGCCTTTGGCAGCAGTTGCTGCCAGGTGGCAAGGGCGGCGGTGGTCCACTCACCCAGTTTGTATCCCTGTTTGTTTTCCTCAAACTGGAGATGACAGACAATGGAGCGTGGCCTGAAGACCTGAAGGAGGTCAAAGGCGCGCCGCAATTTTTCACGACTGGCGGCCAGGATATGGGGGTCGAGTGCGCCTGGTGCCAGGTCAAAAAACGGGGCATGCAGGGTGCAGGCAAGGTTGTGTCTTTGCAGAATCTCTGCGATACGTCGAAATTCTGCCGGGTCTTCATCGTAGAGGCAGCTTCCTTCCAGGCCGATTTCCGGCTGCATCCCATGTTCAAGAAAGAGATCCAGGCAGTCTGTTTTCAGTAGCTGCCAGGGGGCATTGACAAAACATCTTTGAGTGAGGGCTTTTCCTGGGTTCATTGTCTCTTCACCTCTCTTCACCTTTGCCGGTCAGAATCGTCGCTGCAATCTCCCGGCCAAGCCGGGTCAGTCCCTGGCTTAAGGCGGTGGTCAGTGTTTCATAGTTGTCATCTGCCAGTGGTACCTGGAAAAGGGAGGACTGGGTTTTAATAACCGATTTGTTGCCAAGATCATAGAGAGTCCAGCGAGCTTCAATGATGGCGGTCTTGTCATCAGTCCCTTCAAAGCGAAGGATATCGATGGCGATCCTTCTTCCCTCTGTGAAGAGCGGTGTGCCGGGAAAGGGAAAGACAGAGGAGGGGTGAAGCAGATCTCCCATCTCTGCTATCAGCTTATTGCGGATCATCTCTGTGAGGTCTCCGGCCCATTGATGGCCGGTCATGGAATCAATACGGGTCGGGCCATGACGCCTGACTATCCGCGGCTGATCAAGATAACTTGCCAGTCTGACCGGCCCGACCAGAATGGTCATGGACTCAGATTGCTGGCCAGGATCTTGTGGGAGTGATTCCGTGATCAGAAGGTATTGCCTTGCAGGGCTTGCTTGAAAGCAGCCGACAAGGAGGGAGAGGAGAGCAAGGGCCAGGACAACGGTCCAGCAGGTGATCGTTTTATCGTTCATTTAACAGGTCCTCCTTGGGGGCGCAGAATTTTCTGATATATCATTTTGCCTGTCATTTTAGTGCCGCACAGATTATTTTCTTGTTTTTTTTGTAAGAAAATAATCTGCGAAAGGCACTTATCCCGTCCATCGGGGTTAGTAATTTCCGAGCCCTTTATTTTTCTGCTCCAAAGATGAGCATCTGAGGATTGCGTTTGAGATATTCAGTAAAGGCACGGATGGATTTTGCTGCTTTTCCCATCTCGTTGATGCTGTCGGTTAATTGATAATAAAGGGCGGAATCAACTCCCGTGGACTGTCGCAGGCCGGCCATAAGGGCCTCGGTTGTCCGCATGGTTGCCGCCATATCGTTCATGGTGGCGTTCATCGTCACAAAAAAAGGATCAACCTGACCATCGATGCGTCCTATCATGCTGCTGGTGTTGTCTGAGAGTTGAGAAACCTTGTCCAGGCTGGTGTCGAGTTTAGCCATCATTGGCAGCAGGTTGTCGTCAAATTTGGCCAGGATGGAATGAAAACGGTCCAGGCTGGCAAAGAAGATGGCCAGGTTTTCCTTGGAGGCCTCTGAGCCCAGGGCCCTTTCCAGGCTGGTGCTCATCGTTTCGAGGGCGGTCATGGTGTTTGAGAATTTGGTGGCAAGTTCTGAGAAATCAAGGGATTGCATGGCCCTGGCCATCTGTTGCATCTCGGAAGGAACCGTCGGGATCTCCAGATATTTTCCGTCCTTGTCATGGTACACTGCCTCAGTGTCTTCATGGATGGCCAGATCAATATAGAGCTTGCCGGTGAGCAGACTTTGTGATTTCAGGGTGGCCCTCAGGCCCCGGTCGACCATCATTTTTAAAAAGGTGTTGATGCCGTAGCTTTTCTCTTTGCTGTCTTTCCCCTCCATCTTGACTATCTTGTCAGGAGCAAGGCTGATCAGGACCGGTACCGTGATCTGGTAGGTGGCAGCATCAACATCGAGGCTGATCTCTTTGATCGCGCCGATGGTGATCCCCCGATAGGCGACCGGGGCGCCAACATTGAGGCCCTGTAACGATCCTTCAAAGTAGACGATGGCGGTATTTTTTCTGCCGAACAGATTGCCGCCGCCAAAAATAACGATTCCGGCTATCAGCAGCAGAAAGGATACGACGACAAAGGCGCCGATACGGGTGGAGTTTGCTTTTATGCTCATGAGGTAACTGTAATCCTTGTCGTTTTTTCTTTGTAAGGAAGAAGGGGAACGGCCTACTATTCCCTTATAAGCTGCCGCCGCGGGTCAGGAACTGCTTAACCTTTTTGTTCGTCGTTGATTCAAGCAGCTCGTGAGGAGCCCCCTGGGCAATCATGGTGTGTGAGTCGCCGTCCAGAAAAATTGAATCGCTGCCAATGGCAAAGATTGAGGCCAACTCGTGAGTGACGATCACCACTGTTGCTCCCAGGCTGTCGCGCAATTCAAGGATCAGGTCGTCCATAAGTCTGGCGTTGATAGGGTCAAGGCCTGCCGAAGGTTCATCAAAAAAAAGGATCTCCGGATCAAGGGCGATGGCCCTGGCCAGTCCTGCCCGTTTTTTCATGCCGCCGCTGATTTCCGAGGGGTAGAAATTGTCGAATCCGGCCAGGCCGACCAAGCGGAGTTTCAGGGAGACAAGGTCTCCGATCTCATCCTGGCCCAAGGTCGTATGCTGGCGCAGGGGCAGGGCGACATTCTCGGCCAGGGTCATTGAACTGAGCAGGGCGCTGCTCTGATAGAGAATGCCGCATCGGCGCATGATCTGGCTGCGCTGCTCTTCGGCTACCGCCCAGAAGTCGGTGTCACGGAAATGGACGGCCCCGGCCGTCGGTTTCTTCAGGCCGATCAGGTGTCTGAGCAGGGTGGACTTGCCGCATCCCGAGTCTCCCATGATGATGAAGATGTCCCCTTGCCGGACGGTGAAATTCAGGTCCCGCTGGAGGACAAATGAGCCATAGGCCATGGTCAGGTTCGTGACTGTTATCAGGGGTTGTGGCTGCATGTTTTCAGGGAGACGCTGGTGCGATAGTTAGGGATCGTGGCAAAATATGATGTCTCTTGCTGTTTTTGACAGCGGCCTAAATGCCAAGAATATTAAAGAGAACCGTCATGACCGCATCGGAGACCACGATCAGGACAATGGCGGTGACCACGGCTGATGTGGCTGCTGTCCCCACCGCTGAGGCGCTGCGTCCGCTCTGCATCCCTCTGAGACAGCCGGAGAAGGCAACCAGGTAGCCAAAGATGATAGATTTAAACAGGCCGACCCCGAAATGTCTGAGGGAGATTGAGTCGATGGTCTGGTTATAATACTCGATGATGCTGATATCAAGGGTAAACCAGGCAATCAGGAAGCCGCCGCTGATGCCCAGCAGGTCAGCCCAGAGGGTCAACAGGGGCAGCATGATCAATAGGGCTGACAGGCGTGGCAGGACAAGAAAGTCTATCGGGTCGATTCCCATGGTCTGCAGGGCGTCAATCTCTTCGTTCACCTGCATGGTGCCAAGCTGGGCGGCAAAGGCGGCGCCGGTTCTGCCGGCCATAATGATGGCGGCCATCATCGCCCCCATTTCCCTGGTCATGCCCAGGCCAACCAGATTGGCGATATAGATCTCGGCCCCGAACATCTGCAACTGCACAGCTCCGACAAAGGCAAGGATGACACCGACCAGGATCGAGATAAGCGAAACAATGGGCAGCGCCGCCGGGCCGCACTCTTCAAGAAAGGTAAGGAAGTCTGATGTAAGGAACTGGGCCCTTCCGGAAAAGAGCCGGAGATAGCTCAGGGTGATCTTGCCGGTAAAGGAGAGGAACTCACGGCTGTCCTGGATCAGGTAGGAGGTTTTGTTGCCAACAGTCTGCAGGAAAGATGGACTTTTGTCGTCAGGTTTAACCGGGACCTTGCCCGGAGAGGCGGAGGCCAGGGTTAAAAGGCGTTGCGCTCCGGACGGCAATCCTTCGGCAGTGAACAGGATATTGTTGGCGGCGGCATACTCCTGGATATCGTTTAAGATAATCAGAAAACGACTGTCCCAGTCCTGCAGTTCTTTGGTGTCAAAACAGATTGAGTCGTTTGTCTCGGAGAGAAGAGATCTGATCTCAGTAAAGGGCGGGAAGGTGCTGCCGATTGTCCATTGTCCCTTGAAGTGCAGAGAGAGGTCAGCTCCCTGGTCTTCCGCCTCAATAATGCCTCTTGTTTCCATGTCGTTGGGTCTGTCTTTTAAGTATCCTGGTTACAGGGAGGGCCGCTTAATGTTCAATTTTCGTATTGTAAAAAAAGAGTATATATTATAAATGGTTCTCAGGAAAGTGCCCTCTTATTTTTAGTAGCCGGCAAAACAGCCATTGTCTTCCCGGCTAATTCGTTGCGGTTCCTTGGGTCAGGCCGTTAGGATTTTCCGAGTCCCTTGGCTGAAGATATTGAACTGATAAAAGAAAAAAGATTGACATCAAGTGAAAAAAAGTGTCTTTTAGACTGTTTCTCGTAGTCGTGAATGGTGATATTCAGGTTTTTTCCAAAGAGGAATTCATAATGTATGCAATAGTACGTACCGGTGGAAAGCAGTATCAGGTAGCTTGCGGAGACCAGCTGCGAGTAGAGAAAATAAACGGAAACATTGGAGATATCATTGAGTTAAATGATGTCCTGATGGTTGTTGATGGCGAAAATGCCCAGGTCGGTCGCCCTGTTCTGGAGAACGCCAAGGTTGTCGCTAAGATCGCGGAGCAGGGGAAGGCCAAGAAGGTTCTCATCTTCAAGAAAAAGAAACGACAGGGCTATCAGGTAAAAAATGGCCACAGGCAGCTTTATACCGCTTTGCAGATTCAGGAAATCAACGCATAAGATTTTTTACGGTATCTTATATACAAACGAAAAGTACATCACCTGGTTGAGTGAATAATCCGGTAAAAGGGAGTAAATCATGGCACATAAAAAGGCGGGCGGCAGTTCCAGAAATGGTCGCGACAGTGCAGGGCAGAGACGGGGAGTAAAAAGGTTCGGCGGACAGAGTGTCACGGCCGGAAGCATCCTGGTTCGTCAGGTTGGCACCAAGATCCATCCTGGAACCAACGTTGGCTGTGGCAGAGATTACACCCTGTTTGCCAAGGTGGATGGCGTCGTGACCTTTGAAGATTTCGGTCGCAAAAAAAAGCGGGTCAGCATCTATCCCGCGGTTTGATTAGGAGCCGTTGCGAAATCTCCACCTCTTTTTAAACTGATTTCGTTACGGATCCTTGTACCGTATTTGACGGTCAGGTGGCCATATTTTTTTCATAGCGGCGTTTTGTTCTAGTTCCCTTCCTGAAGCCCTCTCATGAGGTATGGTTTCAGCACAGGTTTAGGCTCGACTTCAATGATCCTTATTGATTGTCGAGCTTTTTTTTTAAATATTATTTTTGAAGGGGTGTGAATAGAAATGGCCTTTGTGGATGAAGCAAAATTTTTCGTAAAGGCTGGCGATGGTGGCAATGGTTGTGTCAGCTTTCGTCGTGAAAAGTATGTCCCTAAGGGCGGACCAAGCGGTGGTGATGGCGGTAATGGCGGTAGTGTTATTCTGGAGGCCTCGAGTAGGCTGCAATCCCTGATTGATTTCCGCTATCGCTCTCATTTCAAGGCGGATCGAGGCGGCAATGGTCAGAGCAAAGACATGCATGGCCGCAATGGAAATGATTGCCATATGCAGGTGCCAGTCGGCTCGGTGATAAAAGATAGCGAGACCAGAGAGGTGCTGGCCGAGTTGCTGACCGAAGGCGAGACCTTCGTGGCAGCCAGAGGGGGTCGTGGAGGGCTTGGCAATGCCCATTTTTCAAGCGGTTCCAACCGGACACCCCGTTTTGCCAGTAAAGGCAAAGAGGGCGAAGAACACTGGCTGCGAATCGAACTGAAGCTTATTGCCGATGTCGGCTTGGTGGGCCTTCCCAATGCCGGCAAGTCAACTCTGCTTTCCAGACTCTCCGCGGCTAATCCCAAGGTGGCCAGTTATCCCTTCACCACCCTTGAGCCCCAACTCGGTGTCCTTCAGTTCAAGTACGAAGAACCATGCATCATCGCTGACATACCAGGTCTTATTGAGGGAGCACATGAAGGTGCTGGTCTGGGGCATACCTTTCTGCGGCACATCGAGCGAACCCGAATCCTGCTTCAGGTAATCGATGTCTCTGCAGATGATGTACAGACAGATTTTAAGGTTATCGAAAATGAACTGCGATCCTATCGGGAGGATCTCCTTGACAGAACCCGGATTCTTGTCTTGAATAAAACTGACATTGTCGACCCTGAAAAAGTGAACGCTGCTCTCGCTTCTTTTACCGAACTTGGTTTCCAGGTAGCCCTTATCTCCGGCCTTACCGGTGAGGGGATTCAACACCTCAAGGATATTATTGAAGAAAAGCTTGAGGAATTACGGATTCTTGAACGTCAGGGGCTGGAAGAAAAAGATCAAGGGGGGCAGGAACCTGGAGTTGATGACGAGTGATTTCTGCAACAACTGTTTCCTCTAACGACTGTTTTTATTAACGTATTGGGTTTATTTGGTTTTATTTGATTATGACCACTCAGATAAGCAGAGAGGATGGCCTTTATTATCGTCAAACCCTTTTTGATAAGGCCAGACGGATTGTGATCAAGGTCGGCAGCGCCGTCCTTACAACCGAGTCCGGCATTAATCAGAATGTCGTAGAAAATATTGCCCGCGACTTATCCTTTCTCAAGGACAGCGGACGTGAGGTCATCCTTGTAACCTCCGGGGCCGTGGCCGCCGGCCGGAAAAAAATTGTCCTTAGCGAAACCCTTAAGGTAGGCCTCAAGGAAAAACAGGCCCTGGCAGCCATAGGCCAGTCCTGTCTGATGCAGACCTATGACGAGGCCTTTCAACGACACGGCAAGATCATTAGTCAGCTCCTGCTGACGCACGCCGATCTCGACAGCCGAGATCGCTACCTCAATGTTCGTAATACCATTCTCACTCTGTTCCGTTTCGGCGCCATTCCCATTATCAACGAAAATGACCCTGTATCAGGCGAAGAGCTCCGCTTCGGGGATAATGATACCCTGGGGGCCCTGATCACAAATCTCATTGAGGCCGACATGTTTATCTGTCTCACTGATGTCGATTGTCTCTATACCGGCAACCCTCTCTCTGACCCTGCGGCCCGCCCTGTGTATACAGTAGCCCGGGTCACCCCGGAGATTGAGGCCATGGCCGGCAATGTGAAAAGCATTCTCGGCACCGGCGGCATGCAGTCCAAGATTCGTGCCGCCAAGATGGTGGCGGCAGGCGGGGGCAGCTCTTTTATCGGGCCTGGTCGCGATGGTGCCATTCTGCAGAAGTTATTCAGCGGGGAAATGATCGGCACCTTCTTCCTTCCGGCCGAAGAGAAGATCCAGCGGAGGAAACACTGGATCGCCTACGTTCTGCGGCCGAAAGGCTATCTCGTTCTTGACACCGGGGCCTGTGCCGCCCTGGCCATGCACGGGAAGAGTCTTCTTTCTTCCGGCATCCTTGAGGTCCGAGGTGAATTCGGGGTAGGGGACGCAGTCCATTGTCTGGATAGCAACAATAAACCAATGGCCGCAGGGCTGGTGAATTACAGCTCAGCCAACCTCGATATCATCAAAAAGCACCATTCTGACGAGATTGAGTCCCTGCTTGGCTTTAAGGATTGCGATGAGGTTATCCATCGGGATAATCTGGTCCTACTGTAGGAGCAGCAATAAGAAATGTCACAAGATCAAGAGATTGACAAGAGTATTCGTTTGATGGCCCAGAGGGCAAAGAAGGCTGCCCGCAGCCTGGTCTCCTTACCGACCGAGACCAAGAACAGTCTGCTCCGGCAGATGGCTGTGGCACTTGAGGAGAAAAGGCAGTTTATCCAGCAGCAGAATCGGAAGGATCTGACGGCTGGCCAGGAAAAGGGTCTGTCCGCGGCCATGCTTGACCGGTTGGAGCTCTCGGATAAGGTGATGGACTCCATGATTGGTGGTCTGCTGGAAGTTGCAGCCCTGCCGGATCCCGTAGGCGAGATCATGAATCTCCGCAAGAGACCTAACGGCCTGATGGTAGGGAGGATGCGGGTGCCCCTGGGGGTGATCGGCATGATTTATGAGTCCCGTCCCAATGTGACCGTAGATGCGGCGGCGCTTTGTCTGAAGGCCGGCAATGCCATTATTTTACGGGGGGGATCAGAAGCTATCCATTCCAATCTGGCTCTGGCTGAGGTATTGCAGGGAGTGCTGGCCTCGTTTGAGATAGATTCCGCGGCCATCCAGGTGGTGCCGGTCACGGATCGTGCCGCTGTCAAGGTGCTCCTGGCCCAGGATGAATTCATTGACTTGATCATTCCGCGCGGTGGAGAAGGCCTGATCCGCTTTGTCTCCGAGACGTCACGAATCCCGGTGTTGAAACACTATAAGGGGGTATGCCATATCTTTGTTGACAGGAGCGGCGATCTGGACAAGGCCACGCCGATCATCTTGAACTCCAAGACCCAGCGTCCCGGAGTCTGTAACGCCCTGGAAGGGCTGCTCATCCATCGTGATATCGCCGCCGGCTATCTTCCTGTCATTGCCGAAGCACTCCGTTCGGCAGGCGTTGAACTTCGAGGCTGCCCTGAAAGTGTTGCCCTGATCTCCACGATCAAGCCCGCCTTGGCCAGTGACTGGGGAACTGAATTTCTGGACCTGACTCTCTGCGTGAAGGTGGTAGCGTCGCTCGATGAGGCCATGACCTATATCGCCGAGTATGGTTCCCAGCACACCGAAGTGATTATTACCGAGGATTACAGCAATGCCCAGCGATTTCTGGCTTCGGTTGATGCCTCGGCGGTCATGGTCAATGCCTCCACCAGGTTCAATGATGGCGGACAGCTTGGTCTGGGGGCGGAGATCGGGATCAGTACGACGAAATTGCACGCCTATGGCCCGATGGGACTCTCTGAGCTCACCACCAGAAAATTCATCATTTATGGTGCTGGACAGGTACGGAGTTGAATCCGCGAGTTGAGCGTATTGGGCTGCTGGGAGGAACCTTTGATCCTGTTCACCAGGGGCATCTCCAGATTGCCGAGATTGCCAGGAGCTTTTGTGAGCTGCAGGAGGTGAGGTTTGTCCCTGCGTCGGTGCCACCCCACAAAAATCGTAAAGTGGTTGCCAGCTTCAGCCATCGGGCCAATATGATTCAACTGGCTCTGGCCTCCAGTCCTTCTTTCAGACTGTCCACCATAGAGGCCAGCCTGCCGGAACCATCCTATACGATTGATACTCTGCGGTATCTTCACTCCCATGCAGCCATGCCCACTGATTTTTTTTTCATCATCGGGGCGGATGCCTTTCTTGATATCACTACCTGGAAATTGTACCGACAGGTTCTTCAGACTGCCCATCTGGTGGTCATGGACAGGGCAGGATGTACCTCTTCGGAGATGAAAAATCTCATGGAAAGGCTTGGTTATGAAGTGGAAGATTCTCTGCGGATATGGCATCATCCTGGCCACCGGAGAAAGATCTTTTTCCCCCCAATGGCAGTTGTTGCCATCTCTTCCTCCCGGATTCGTCAGAGCGTCAAGGCTAACAGACCTATTGAAGGCCTGGTTCCTGCTGCTGTCCTGGATTATATCCAGGCACATGGCCTTTACGCCTGAGAGCAGTCTCGGGTTTCCGCTGATTGACCTTTCCAGCGGATATCTTCACTGTCTACATAGGCGTAGGCGCTGTGCTTGTGGATGGATTCAAAGCTCTCCACCCCGGCGGAAAACCAGGTGATGTCCGGATGGGCCAGGGCGTTTACCGCCACCTTGCGTACCACATCCTCCACAAACATGGGATTGTTATAGGCCTGTTCGGTGACATATTTCTCGTCCGGCCGTTTCAGGAGGGCGTAGACTGGGCAGGATGCCGATTGTTCAATCATGTCAATGAGCTCCTCCACCCAGATGAACGTGCTGAACTTTACATTGAGGCTGACTTCCGCCCGCTGATTATGAGCCCCTACGGCACTGATCTCCTTGGAACAGGGGCAGAGGGTGGTCACCGGTACCAGCACCGAGAGGATAAATTCTTCACCCTCCACGCCGCTGGCCACGCTACCGGTAAAGGTGCAATTGTATTCCATGAGGCTGGGTGTATCTGTTACCGGGGCCTTTTTTTCGATAAAATAGGGAAAGGACATGACGATGCTGGCGGATTCCGCCTGGAGCGCTCTTCTGACCTCTTCCAGCAAGGTGGAAAAGATGGTTACGCTCATCTCGTCCATGTATTTATTCAGGGCCTGGGTGAAGACAATGACACAGCTCTCCCGGTAGGCCCCTGGCATACGGGCCTGCATGCTGACCGTGGCCACGGTATCCTGCAGGCCGCCATCTTTTTCACGGATACGAACCGGAAGTTTAATGTCCTTGATGCCGACGGCCTCGATGTTGATAAGGGCTGCCATCAGCTTACGCCCTCAGCTGCTGGGAATTGCTGACCCCCAGGGACTTAAAGATTTCCTGGGTGGCTGTCGAACAGTTCAGGGTGAAAAATTGGACTCCGCGGACATCATGGTCGAGCAGGTCACGGATCTGCTCCGTTGCCCAGTGGATCCCCACTTTTTCAACATATTCATCATTCTCGGCTCGAGAGACAGCCTTCAGCAGTCGGGCGGGGATATGGGCGCCACCGGCAAGTTCGGCGGTACGGATCAGGCCGTTTCTGGTGGTCACCGGCATGATCCCGGCGATATTGGGCACCTGGATACCTGCCAGTTCACAGCGTTCGCAGTAATCATAGAAGTCGCGGTTATCAAAGAAGAGTTGGGTGACGATATAATCGGCTCCGGCATCAACCTTGGCCTTCAGGTAGTCGATCTCCTGCAGGCGATTAGGAGTGGCGGGATGACCCTCGGGAAATCCGGCTACTCCGACGCACATTTCCGGGAAATGTTTCTTGATGTAGGCCACCAGATCGGCGGCGTAGTTGAAGCCGTCTTGCGGGTGGACAAAATCAGCTACTCCCTTGGGCGGGTCGCCGCGCAGGGCCAGGATGTTGAACACACCTGCCTCCCTGTATTTTTCGAGAATCCCATGCATCTCCCGTCTGCTTGAGCCGACGCAGGTGAGGTGCGAGACCACGGTGATGTCGGTCTCTTTTTTTATCCTGACCACCAGGTCATGGGTGCGGTGGCGGGTGGTGCCGCCGGCGCCATAGGTCACGCTTACATAGGATGGTGCAAACGGCATCAGGTTGGCAATGGTGGTGAGGAGACGATCAACGGCAGCATCTTCTTTAGGTGGAAAGAATTCAAAGCTGAACGTGGTTTTCTGTTGGGCGAGAAGGTCTTTTACGAGCATGGAATGTCCTGATTCAATAAAGAAATAATAAGAGAGGTTAGTATCATCTTTATCAAGATGATAAGTTACCCTTTCTACCCTTTTTTTATCTATTCGACAATGTGGAAATTTCGGCGACAATGAAGGTGAGGGTGTATGTTTTTCCGGCATGATGCCACTTGCTGAAAATGTCTTTTTTCATGCGTTTCCCGCGGATTCGGTGTAAACTTCTTTTTTTTTGAATGATGCGTGGGTCAGGCGCTGGCAGTGTTGAGAGTGTATGTGAATGAGTGAAGCGACAGAGACAGATAAACAGGTGCGGATTGATAAGTGGCTCTGGGCCGCCAGATTTTTTAAAACCAGAAGCCTGTCGGCCCAGGCGGTCAATGGCGGCAAGGTGCAGGTCAATGGCAATCGAGCCAGGTCGTCACGGATCGTGCAGATTGGTGATGTCGTGCGGGTAAGGCGTGGTGAGGTTGAATTTACCATTACCGTCCTCGCTCTTTCCATGTACCGGCG
This sequence comes from Desulfoarculaceae bacterium, assembly GCA_019429465.1. Lineage (GTDB taxonomy): Bacteria > Desulfobacterota > Desulfobulbia > Desulfobulbales > Desulfocapsaceae > UBA2270. The sequence continues at coordinate 54,229 of JAHYIV010000001.1, read as the reverse complement.
TCCTGCTGTTGAGGCCAGACTTCTCTATGAAGAGTCAGGGCAATCCATTCAGCTGCGTCAGGATGCGGCAAAGATGCGCTCCTTGCTGGCAGCCGGACAGGCCATGCCTGCCAAAAAGCCTGAGAAGAGGGATCGGCGGAAGATCAGGGAATTTACCAGAAAAGATGAGTAACGTTAATATTTTATTGTGTATTTTTTTATATAGAATCCAGCAAAGGAGTTGACCATGAACAAGATAACACGAGCATTGATCAGTTTGACCGATAAATCAGGGATAGAGGGCTTTGCCAGAGAGTTGTCTGAGCTGGGAGTCGATATCCTTTCCACCGGTGGTACGGCCAAAAAGATTCGGGAGGCAGGGATTGCGGTCAGAGATGTCTCGGACTTTACCGGATTCCCTGAAATGCTTGATGGCAGGGTCAAGACCCTGCATCCAAAGGTCCATGGAGGTATCCTCAATCAGCGGGACAATGCGGAGCACCAGAAGCAGTGCGCGGAGCATGACCTGCAGCCGATTGATCTGATTGCCGTCAACCTCTATGCCTTTGCCAAGACCGTTGCCGATCCCGACTGCTCGCTGGCCGATGCCATTGAGAATATAGATATAGGCGGCCCCACCATGCTGCGGGCCGCGGCCAAGAATTTCCATGATGTCACCGTGATCGTTGATCCGGCTGACTACCCGCAGGTGATCAAGGAGATCAGGGCGCAGGGGAACACGACCCTCAAGACCCGGTTCCGTCTGGCCGCCAAGGTCTTTGCCCTGACCTCGCAATATGACACTGCTATTTCAGCCTGGCTGGACAAGGTTGACGTGGAGGTCAACCCTTATTTTGCGGATAAGGAGTAAGGGAAAATGTTGAAGATTGCAGTTCTTTTGTCCGGGAGCGGCAGGACCCTTGATAATTTTCATGAGCGTATCAGCAAGGGTACGCTTGATGCGGAGATTCAGGTGGTTATTTCTAATGTCGGCGATGCGCTGGGCTTAAGTAAGGCGGAAAAATACGGCTACCCCGCCTTTCATGCCGTCGGCAATGAGACGATCAACCCGATTCTGCAGGATTATTCTGTGGATGTTGTCTGTCTGGCCGGATTCCTGAAGCTCTATACACCACCACAGGCTCTGGCCAGGTCAGTGATCAATATTCATCCCTCGTTGATTCCGGCCTTTTCCGGGGACGGTTTTTACGGTTCGCGGGTCCACAGAGCGGTCAGGGAACGTGGTTGTCTGGTCAGCGGCTGCACAGTCCATTTTGCCAGTGAGGTCTATGATGAGGGGCCGATTATCGTGCAGAAGTGTGTTGAGCTTGAGTATGAAGACACCGCTGAGATCATTGCGACCAAGGTTTTTGCCGCGGAGTGTGAGGCCTTCCCCGAGGCCCTCAACCGGGTCAATGAAAAAGGGGTGGGTTTTTTCTGGCAGCGGGTACAGTCATGAGCAACGAGTCGCGCGTTATCCTCACAGCCCAGGAGATGGGCCTGGCCTTACAAAGAATTGCCCTGCAGATCCTGGAGCACATCCCTTCCGCCTCTGATCTGGCCATTGTCGGTATTCACACCTGCGGGGTGGATCTGGCTGAGAGGATCAGAAAGATTATCCAGGAACAGGAGGGGACGGAGATCTCATACGGCAGCCTCGATATCACCCTGTACCGGGATGACTGGAGCCTTATCTCCCAGAATCCCGTGGTTCGGACCACTGATATCCCGTTTTCGGTGGAGGGCCGCAGGTTGATTCTGGTGGATGATGTCCTCTTTACCGGCCGCACTATCAGGGCGGCCATGGAGGCGATCATGGATTATGGTCGTCCGCACTCCATTCAGCTGGCGGTGCTTGTTGACCGGAGTGGTCGAGAGCTTCCCATCCAGGCCGATTATATTGGTATGCAGGCCACGGTTCTTCCCGATGAACACATTCAGGTATTACTCAAAGAACATGGCGGCCATGATCAAGTGGTGATCCAGAGGAAAAGTTAGAATTATATGGAATTACTCGCCCCTGCCGGCAATATGGAGTCCTTTCGGGCTGCCGTTCAAGCTGGCGCTGACGCCGTTTATGTCGGCGCCCCTGGTTTTAATGCCAGGAACCTGGCTCGGGATCTCCGTCTGGAAGAAATAGCCGCCATGATCCACTACTGCCGGGAACATGGGCTGAAATTGTACCTTGCTGCCAACAGTCTGGTCAGGGAACAGGATTTTCCCTTGATGATTGAAACCCTGGCCATCCTCGATGAGCTGAAGCCGGATGCCCTGATAGTCCAGGATCTGGGGGTGATCAAACTGGTACAGGACCATTTTCCCGGTCTGGTGCTCCACGCCTCAACCCTCATGGCCGCCCATAATTCTGCTGTGGTCCGTTCCTTTACCGATATGGGCTTTGAGCGGGTGGTGCTTGCCCGTGAGTTGACCTTGAAAGAGATCAGCGCTATCTGTAAAAAGAGTGAGACCGAAATTGAGGTCTTTGTTCATGGGGCCATGTGCTTTTCCTATTCGGGCCTCTGTCTTTTCTCCTCTTTCCTCGGCGGCAAGAGTGGTCTGCGTGGCCGCTGCGTCCAGCCCTGCCGGCGCCAGTATACCTGGGATGCCAAAGGCGGAATTAAGAGCGGTATGAGAGGCACTAGGAAGCCCTCCTCCGGCAAGGGCAGTTATCTCTTTTCCATGAATGATCTGGGCGGGCTGGAGGCCGTACCCTGGCTAGCCGAGGCCGGTGTTGCTTCGCTGAAGATTGAAGGGCGGCTGCGCACGGCCCACTATGTCTCCCATGTGGTCCAGGCCTACAGGATGGTGATTGACGCGGATGCCGCCAGCTTTCCAGGTGTCCTGAAAAAGGCCGTGCAGCTTGCGGAAAAGGCTATGAGTCGCAAGGTCACCTCCGGCTATTTTCAGTCTCCGCAACCCGTTGAGGCGATCACGCCCTATCATTCCGGCAATACTGGTCTGCATCTTGGCCGGCTGGATGCGGTGACGCAGAGGAAAAATGGTTCTTATGGCGGACTGACTCTAAAGGATGAGCTGGAGATCGGGGATCGGTTGCGCCTGCATCTGGAGACATCAGGCGAGCGCCACAGCTTTACCCTGCAGGAGATGCTCAAGGGTAAGGATCCTGTTGCACAGGCCATGGCTGGGGAGAAGGTGCAGATTGGTCTGCCGCCGGATCTTATTCCGGCAGGGTCGAAGCTGATAGACCTCTATAAGGTGGATGTCCGCACCAGGCCGCAGATCAGTGATATGGAGTTCGGGCTTCCTGATGTCCGGGTGATGAAGGATCTTGTTGTCAAGGCCCAGGAAACAGAGCGGGGGCGTATTGCAACCATCCGTCGGGCTGTCTGTTCTGCAGCAGGTAAGGAGGAATCCAGGCCGCTGTCTGTTGACAAGGGTGGAAAGGGTGACGGCAGGCAGCGTGGTGCCGGGCAACGAAAAAGCGGAAAAAGTGGTCCGGTCAAGATGAAATTACCGCTCGAGTGGTGGCTGAAGACTGATTCCATCAAGCTGTTACAAGATCGGCTGCCATTTACCCCAGACCGTTTTCTCCTGCCTCTTGACAAAGCGGCGGTCAGCCAGGTTGGGCAGATCAAGCGCTATATGGGTTCCGGTGTACGCAATATAACCTGGTGCCTGCCGCCTCTTCTCTTTGAGTCAGAGTTGGCGCAGGTGCAGAAGCAGCTTACTGTGCTCGTCCGTTCCGGTTTCAAAAGTTTTCAGATCGGCCACGTCAGTCAGGCCTGGATGTTTCGAGGGGAGAGGGTGCATCTGTCCTGTGATTATACCATCAGCCTCATGAATAATCAGGCCGTGGCCGCGGTCGAACATCTGGGGGCGGAGGCGGCTCAGCTGTCCATCGAGTCAGACCGGACGCTGCTTGGTGATATTATCAAAGGCAGTCGGGCCAGTTCTCAGCGTATTCGCAAGGGTCTGACCGTCTATGGTGCTCCGGCCCTCTTTACCGCCAGGCTTGCGGCCCGCCATTTTCAGTATGATCGGGTACTGCTCAGCCCCAAGGGGGAGTCGTTCACCATGCACAGAAAAGACGGTCTGGTCAGAACCGTACCCTGCCGCCCCTTTTCGCTGCTGCCCTATCTCGGAGAATTGCGGGATATGGGGCTGGATTATGCGGTGGTTGATCTCTGCAATCTTCCCACCAGTCAGCAGGATATGCTGGCCCTGGCCGACAGGCTCAGCGGGGCAACCAGGGTAACCAAGCTTCCCACCTTTAATTATCTTGGCACTCTGGAATAGGTTCCCTGGGCAATTATCTTTTTATATAATTGAATCGTGAGACGTTACCGGGGAATCACTACAGCTTATTAAGGGGTACCGGGAAAAAAGCATATTATAGCTCCTGTAGATAGCAATATCTGTTGACTTTATTGTCTGGTCGTATTAAATTATTATGTTCCTTTCAGGAAAGATCTGGTGCTTTTGTGCCTCTATTTTTATATGATATTTCGCCGGGAGATCCGGATTACAATTTGAGCGAGTCAACAACAGGAGAATTTCGTGGCTAATCATAAATCTGCAGAAAAAAGAAATCGTCAGGCAACAGCTCAACGTTTGCGTAACCGTGCCATCAAGTCACGGATGAAGAATGTCATTCGTCTGGTGGATGAGGCCGTGGCCGCAGGTTCTGTTGAGATGGCACAGGAGGCCTTGAAGGTTGCCATTCCCGTTATCGCCAAGACAGGCGGCAAGGGAACCATCCACAAGAAGAACGCTTCCCGCAAGGTTTCCCGTTTAACCAAACGTGTCAACAACATGCAGGCAGCCGTAGCCGCATAAACATTTTTTTACAGGTGTCCTGAATAGAGTAGGGCGTCATGAAGTTTGGATGTGCCATTGTAAAGGCCATGGAGTCATTAGATTTCATGGCCTTTTTTTTATGCTGTTTTCATATAAAATAATATGTGGTACATTCTCTTTTCTGATTAAAAATGTCAGTTCATATGTGAGCGCCCAATAATTACCCCCCCCCACCTGTCTTGTCCAAGCAATTGCGCTTGCCTCAAGTTCCAGGGGGAGCAGAGCCAGGTAATTCTCGGAGGAAGTGGCCAGGGGCAAGGGACATCGTCTTTGCGAGCGGCAGCGAAGCAATCCAGAGAATATGGCCCGTTTGTGCGAACGAGGGTGAAGTAACGCAGGAGGCCTTAGTGACCGTGGCCCCACACCTCTCTGGGCTGCCCACGTTGCTGCGCGCCTCGCAGTGACGGATGGGAAGAAAAGATGCGGTTCTTTTGGCGCTTACGTTAATATCATAGGTTCTTCTTTTTGCCCTTGTCAAGGGCGGGGGAAATCCCTCTGTCTATAATCCTCCTACGGATCAGTCAGCATGTCACAACACAATCATTTGCCAGACCTTGAGGCCTTTCGGAATGTGCAAGGTCAGGCCGGACTTGTCCCTGTTTATCGAAACATAATAGCAGATCTCGATACCCCGCTCACCCTTTTAGCCAAGGTTGCCGAAAATCAGAGTCATGTCTTCCTCTTTGAGAGCATGGAGGGGGGAGAAAAATGGGGCCGCTACTCCTTTATCGGTTTTGATCCGCTGGTGACCTTCTCCTCCAAGGGAGATCGGATTGAGATCTGCACCCTCCGGGATTCCCGACAGGAGAAAGTGGAGTATAACGGTGATCCTCTAAAGGCCCTGAAGCAGTTGGTGGAGGGGTTTGCGGCGGCGGAGGTGGATGGTGACCTGCCTCGTTTCTGCGGCGGCGCGGTGGGGTTTCTCGGCTACGATATGGTCCGTTTCATGGAGGAGCTGCCGGATGAAAAACCCCCGCTTGCCTTTCCTGATTCGTCGTTCATGGTGCCGAAGATGGTGCTGGTCCATGACAGTTTTCGCCAGACCGTGACCGTGGTCTGCTGGGTACAGCTGACTGCAGAAGCTGATGCTGCATCTGTTTATCTCGCTGCCACCAATCGGATTGACGAGGTTATTTGCCGACTGCAGGCACCGGTTCCGGTTGCCTTCATGGCCTCCAATATCGAGGGCTCTCCCTCTTCTCATGAGTTCAGCTCCAATATGGAGCCGCAACAGTTCAAGGCTATGGTTGAACGGGCCCGCGATTATATAAAGGCCGGTGATATCATCCAGGTGGTGCTGTCTCAGCGCTTTCATACCCGCACCGGGCTGGCTCCGCTCACCCTCTATCGTGCCCTGCGCCATATTAACCCCAGCCCTTATCTCTTTTTTCTTAAATTGGATGATCTGGTGCAGATCGGTTCTTCGCCTGAGATCCTGGTGCGCAAGGATGGTGAGAATATTGAGCTCCGACCCATTGCCGGCACCAGAAAAAGGGGTGCCACCCCTGGTGAGGATGAGGCCCTGTGCCTTGAGCTGCTTGCTGATCCCAAGGAGCGGGCCGAACATCTGATGCTCGTTGATCTCGGACGCAATGATGTGGGGCGGGTGGCCCGTGATGGCAGTGTTGAGGTTAAGGATCTGCTGGTAGTGGAAAAATACAGCCATGTGATGCACCTGGTCTCTGCCGTCCATGGAGTCATAGCTGAGGGCAAGGATCAGTTTGATGTGCTGGACGCCTGTTTCCCTGCCGGAACGGTGAGCGGGGCGCCCAAGATCCGGGCCATGGAGATCATTGAAGAGCTGGAGCCAGAACGGCGCGGCCCTTATGCCGGGGCAGTGGGCTATTTTGGTTTTTCCGGCAATATGGATTTCTGCATCACCATCCGCACCTTTGTCATGCAGGGAAAGGACCTGTGGATTCAGGCGGGGGCGGGCATTGTCTATGATTCCGATCCTGCAAGCGAATTTGAGGAGACCATAAATAAATCCATGGGTCTGCGTCGGGCCGTTGAGCTTGCCGAAAAGGGGTTTTAGGTGCCGTTAGGAAACAAGCAAGGGCTTTTTCTTGCTTGTTTCCTTTACGGCACCTTATGCCGCTTCCAAGAAACAGCCAAGCTCTTCCGGCTGTTTCTTGGAGTGGCATTAGGCCTATAACATACAAAATGTTGTTTCGTTGCTTCCTCCTTATGCTCCTTGTGATATTGCCCCATTACACTTATTCTATTACAACGGTTTAGATCATGCTGGTCATCATTGATAATTACGATTCGTTCACCTATAATATTGTCCAGACTATTGCCGGTAACAGTGCGGCCATGGGCGAGAAGGCAGAGATCAGGGTCTTCCGCAACGACAAGATCAGCCTCGAAGAGATCGAGGCGCTGCATCCCGACCGTCTGCTGATCTCTCCCGGCCCCTGTACGCCGGCACAGGCGGGAATCTCCATTGCGGCAATCAAATATTTTGCCGGCCAGATCCCCATCCTCGGGGTCTGCCTGGGGCATCAGTCCATGGGCGAGGCCTTTGGCGGGGTAACGGTTCGGGCCCGGAGGATCATGCATGGCAAGACCTCACCCATCTCCCATGACGGCAAGGGAGTCTTTACCTCCCTGCCGAACCCCTTTGACGGCATGCGTTATCACTCTCTGGTGGTGGAAGAGGCCACTCTGCCCGATTGTCTTGAGGTCAGCGCCCGCAGTGATGAGGGAGAGCTCATGGGGCTGCGGCACAAGACACTGGCCATAGAAGGGGTGCAGTTTCATCCCGAATCCATCATGACCCCGGCGGGTATCACCCTGTTGAAGAATTTTATGCGCCCTGATTATCTCTCACTCTTGAGGGTATAGTAACTATTTGAAATTAATGAGTATTGGATAAAACCATGGATATCAAACAGGCAATTGCCAAGGTTGTAACCCGTCAGGATCTCAGTGAAGAGGAGATGGTGGTGGTGATGAATGAGATCATGGGCGGGTCGGCAACCCCTGCCCAGATCGGTTCTTTTATCACGGCCCTGCGGATGAAAGGGGAAACGGTAGCCGAGATCACCGGGGCGGTGCGGGTCATGCGGGAAAAAGCGACCCCCATTGCGACCGGCGTTGACGTCAGCCATGGCGGTATCCTGGTGGATACCTGCGGCACCGGCGGCGACGGTTCAGGGACCTTCAACGTCTCCACCGCTTCCGCCTTTGTGGTGGCCGGTGCCGGGGTGGTGGTGGCCAAGCATGGCAACCGTTCCGTCTCCAGCCATTGCGGCAGCGCCGATGTTCTCGAGGCCGCCGGCGTCTCCCTGAACCTGACCCCTGAACAGATCGGCCGCTGTGTGCGTGAGATCGGTATCGGCTTTCTCTTTGCCCCGGCCCTGCATGGGGCGATGAAACATGCCATTGGCCCGCGGCGTGAGATCGGGATCAGGACCATCTTTAATATCCTGGGTCCCCTGACCAATCCCGCCGGCGCCAATGTCCAGGTGCTCGGTGTCTTTGCTTCGGAACTGACCGAGCCCCTGGCCGAGGTCCTGGGCCGACTGGGCTCCAGGCGGGCGCTGGTCGTCCATGGAGAGGGAAATCTGGACGAATTGACGGTCACCGGCAGCACCAGGGTCTCTGATCTGCATGAGGGCAGGGTGAGCACCTATGCCATTACCCCGGAGCAACTGGGACTGCAGCGCGCCACGCTTGCCGATCTCAAGGGTGGAGCCACTGCCCCTGAGTCAGCCGCCCAGATGCGGGCCATCCTTGGCGGTGAGCAGGGGCCGAGGCGGGACATGGTGCTTATCAACAGCGGGGCGGCACTGATGGCCGCAGGAGTAGCTGCTGATCTGCCGGCTGGTGTGGAGATGGCGGCAGAGATTATTGATTCTGGAAAGGCCATGGCAAAGCTTGATCAGCTGGTGGCCTTCTGCCGGGATCTCGAGTAACTTTTTGTTCCGATTTTTTATTTCATTGGTTATCTTGCTGAATTGACAAATATTATATATGATTTTAGATACGATTGTTGCCAGAAAAAAAGAAGAGGTCCGTCTCCTGAAATCGCGGGGAATCCATCTACCGCCCGCATTTGCCCATAAGCACATTGATCCGCCCCGGGGATTCCGTCAGGCGCTCATCGATTATCCCGGCGTGGCCATCATTGCCGAGATCAAAAAGGCCTCGCCCTCCAAAGGGGTGATCCGTCCTGATTTTGACCCGGTGGCCATTGCCAGAAATTATGAGGACAACGGTGCCCAGGCCATATCGGTGCTGACCGATGAGCAGTTTTTCCAGGGCAGTCTGCTCTATCTGCTGCAGGTGCGCGAGGAAGTGAGGCTGCCGGTGCTGCGCAAGGAGTTTATCATTGATGAGCTGCAGATCGAAGAGGCCCATGTCCATGGGGCCGACGCCATCCTGCTCATGGCCTCCATTCTGGACGCCTGTCAGTTGAAGGATTATCAGGCCTGCGCCAGGGGGTACGGCATGGATTCCCTGGTTGAGGTCCACGACGAACAGGAACTTGAGGTGGTACTCGGGGTCGGTTGCAGCCTTATCGGGGTCAATAACCGCAATCTCAAGGATTTCTCCATGGATATTGAGACGACGTTTCGCCTGAAAAAATTAATCCCTGCTGATATTCCGGTGGTTGGTGAGTCTGGCCTCAAAACAGGAGCCGACCTTCGACGTCTGCAGGAAGCGGGGATAAGTGCGGCCCTCATCGGAGAAACCCTGATGCGGGGTGGTAACGGCGGCAATACCTTGCAGGGCTTGCGTGGATGTTAAGTGGCTGAAGGGTACCTGAAGAGAAATAACAAAAGGGGAGATTATGGGCGCCAGAACGCGGGTTAAGATGTGTGGTATTACCAACAGTTATGATGCCGAAGAAGGTGTGCTGGCCGGGGTTGACGCCCTTGGATTTATCTTTGTGGAGGAAAGTCCGCGTCACGTTTCGCCGGAAAATGCGCGGGGGATTATTGCTAACTTGCCGCCATTTATTGATTGTGTTGGTGTCTTTGTCGATCGTGATCCCAGGGAAGTTGAAGAAATTATTGCCTATTGCGGCCTTTCCTATGTGCAGTTACATGGCAGCGAAGAATCAAAAGACTGTGAACGGCTGGCCCGCCAGTCCGCTCCTTGCAAGGTGATCAAGGCCTTCCGTGTTGGCGGCGAAACACCGGGTGACCTTTTTACCCCTTTTAACGATGTGGTCCAGGGGTTCCTGCTGGATACCTACAGCAAGGGGATAGCGGGAGGAACCGGTATGGCCTTTGACTGGCAGATTATCGATCGGCTGCGTCTGCAATTACCCTTTATTCTGGCCGGCGGGCTTGATCCCGGTAATGTGAGGGCGGCAATTAGGCAGGTGCATCCCTTTGCCATTGATGTAAATTCAGGGGTGGAGCGGACGCCAGGCATGAAGGATGAAAAAAAACTGCACGCCTTTATGGAGCAGGTGCGGCTGGCAGATCAGGACAAGACCCTGAATGAATGATTCCCGGCAGTCGCAGCCTCCCTGTTACTCTCCTTCTCCTCCTGTTTTTATCTCATTTTTCTTGATTTCTTCCAGGCGGAAGAAATCCTGCAGTCGCTGCCGATAGAACATCCCGGCAGATCCGGTTGTGTGGGGGGTGTAAGGTTCTAACCCCTTATTGGCCGTTTGACCCTGAATGGCATCAAAACGTACTGTATACTCCTTGTCGATCCATGACAGATGCAGGTCGAGCACCGGTCGCATTACCGATATTCTGCCGTTTGCGTCCCTGCCAAGCGGTATTGATTCCCAACGGCGCATAATGTACCCCTGATACCAGATTCCTTTTTTCTCTTCACTGCTGATTTTGTCAAGCATGGTTGGAGCCAGGATAGTGGAGTAATCAGGGTTAAGGTTATATTCCAAAAAGTTTTCTACCTCCCAGCTTCCTTGGGTCGTCAGCCTCCAAAAGTCGTCATATTCCCTGGTGTCATTACGAAGCAGATGATTTCCGGTGTCATTGAAGGACCATTGAGAATGGCAGACCTGACAGGCGATCGGATCTTGATAGGCGGTATGGGCGGGATCACGCATGAGCGGGATTTCGTGTTTCTGCTTATCGCCCTTGGAGTAGAACAGGTATTTTTCATTTTCCCGGGACACATTGAGCGGCAGCGATTTTTCCAGACTTTTCTCGAGATGACAGTCCTGGCAAAGGACAGCATCTGTCTTTCGACTGTGCATCAGTTCAGTGCCGGTATGGCAGTCAACACAGATCATGCCCCTCTGTTGATGGATATCCGGGATTAATTGATGATATTCAACACCATAAGGCCGGGCAAACGGTTCCTTGCTGGTGTGCGGAGTCCGGTATTCCGCGTTGAAGTCATGCTCAAATCGACCATGGTAGTCCGCGCCGACCCAGTTCCCGTAGTGACATTGCAAACATTGTTTGTCACCGGGCGTTGCCAGGAAGGTATGAGAGGTGGGGGAGCCTTCGGTAAAATCCAGATGACAGGCGGCGCAGCCGGTGCCGTGCTTCACGTAAGGATAGGGGTCGCCGCTGGAATAGGTGTGGCAGCTGAGACAGCGCCGACGCAGCAGGTCATCTGCCAGTTGCAGGGCTGTTTCCGGTGCATCGGCCACAGGGATCTGGTTGAGATCGGTCAGCGCTTCGACAGCGCCAAAAGATTTTCGGACCAGATTGACCTTGTTTTCCAGGGTAAAATGAATTGATTCCGCCGCCCCTGCCACCTGGTCAGAATGGCATTGACCGCAGGTTCTGGCCATCGATGCCGGGTGGGCGGGTTGGGCAATGAAGCCGGCATGAGCGCTTTTCTGATCATTGCCCGCCTCGTTGCCGCCATGGCAGGTAGAACAAGAAAAATCATGGCTCTTGTCCAGGTGGGAACTGTGGCAGCGCTTGCAGCCCTGTTGTTCAGGATTGAGAATGGACGGTTTGTCCCCTTCTGTTGTCTCGGTTTGTTCAGGCGTGGTATCTGAACAGCCTGCCAGGAAGAGAGAAGCAACAATGAAGAGCGACAGATAAGACATGATGAAGGAAGGAGCTTTATGGCTCAAGCTAAATTATCAAGGAGTTGTATTGATCCGATCTTGACACAGTACCATAAAATTGATAATTACTGGAACAACTTTTCCAGGTAGTAATCTGATTAAGCCGATATAGCTCAGTTGGTAGAGCAACTGATTCGTAATCAGTAGGTCTGCGGTTCGACTCCGCATATCGGCTCCAGTTAAATCAAGCACTTAACTCTCTTTGAGTTAGGTGCTTTTTTGTTTTATTGCTCTATAGGGTCAATATAGGGTCAGTCATAAAAAATGGACTATAGTGGACCCCAATTTTAAGACAGTAGTTTAAGCTATGTGCAATCCCAAGGAACAAGAAAAGATGAGTGAATATCAGATGTCAATTACTTTGTCCGGTTCGCGACAATTACCTTGTCCGGTTTCCTCTCGCATATTTCTTCAGTTCATCCCTCCTGTTTTTTTCGTTTTTAGTCATCAAGATAACAAAATTTTCCTTTGAGGAACGATTGATACTGTCCGTTTGATAATTCTTGCAATCAGCCATTTCTGTCGCTGGTTTGAGCCGGAATCGCAGAGTCTCTCCAATCCTCTGTCTTTCCATTCTCCATTTCCATCATCTATCCCCGAGGTGATCGGAAGCAGAAGACCGTTCCGAGAATGGGCCCTTACAAATGCTCGTCGGAGGAACGGTATTCTGCTGGAGCGGGTTAGTATTCCTGTCGATGGTTATATTCTAAGCAGAGGTCTCGCAATTCTGGCTCATTGCCTGCTTTTTGCGGAAGCTTTCTGCCTGTATCTCAATGATAGTTGCGTGATGAACCAGCCTGTCAATTGCCGCGACAGTCATGATACTATCTGAAAATATTTGATCCCAGTTGCTGAAGGGGTGATTGGCCGTGATGACCATACTGCCGGTTTCATAACGATGGGCAATGAGTTCAAAAAGGACATGGGTTTCGGCTTCACTCTTTCTGACATACCCGATGTCGTCCAGTATTAGGACGGAGTACCTGTCTAATTTGCCGAATAGTTTCTCCAGCTGCAACTCGTTGCGGGCCCGCTGCATCTCCTGCACAAGGGCGGTGGCCTGGTAATAGCGCACCCGAACACCCTGCTCGATTAGGCCATTGCAGCTGGCGGAGGCCAGATGGGTTTTACCGGTGCCGCTTGGTCCGAAAAAGAGAACATTTTCAGACCGCTTGACCCAGCCTGGATCCGCGGCCAGCATCGACAGTCTGCCGGCTTCAATGCCGGGAAGCTGGCTGAAATCAAAGGCAGACAAGGTTTTACCAACCGGCAGCTTTGACTCTTTGAAATAACCGGCGATGCGGCGACTGTAGCGCTGATTCACTTCTTCTTCACAAAGTGCAGCAAGATACTGTGCTGGATTCTCTGATCTTATAGGCTTGCCCAACACCAAAACCTCCCTTTGTTAAAGTAGTTTTTGGGCCGGACTATACCAAAGTGAACCGGACAAACTAATTGTCATCTACCGGCCAAGCTAATTGTCTCATAATACTTGACTGACAAGCTCCAATAATGTATTTATCTTTTTTTTAGCAACTATTTACCATCACTAGCTGGGAATGCTAGCTCATATTCTTCAGGTTCGGGTAGGAGCCAGCTGGCTGGTGATTACGGATTTCCCGAATTCCACACCGTTTTTTTAGGCCAGTGCAGTTCCATGGTGCAATGGCCTTTCCCTAGCGGCAAGCCCTGCTTTGCCAGCCAGCTGGCTCCCCTAGCATGTATGCGATGAGTAATATGCCAACAAGTCAACCTGTGGTGCAACCCGTAGAGGGTTCCCGTTTGTCATATGCAAACAAAACGTGGTGAATAGTTACGAATGATTTCTGTATACAATGAGGGTTAATAGAAAAAATGAATAAGCAGATGGAAAACAACGCAATGAATGAAGTGTTTCAGGATGAAATATCCCTGACCGATATCGTGCAGAAGCTCTGGTCGCGCCGTGGATTGTTGATTGTATTGCCGGTGTTATTCTTGCTGTTGGCGGTCTTTCTTTTGCTATTCATTAAGGTGAGTACCAGTTCGCCAACGGTCTTTTTTGTACAATTGCAGGGGATTGATAAGTCGGCCTATCCCAACGGTACAACGTTTTCACCACAGGATCTGTTGATTCCTGAAGTGCTTGCGCGTGCCGCAGCCCAGCTTGATCTGTCGGTCGATGATAAGTTCCGTAATTCTCTTCATGTCGAATATGGCGTACCCACCACCGCGGGCATTCAAAAAAAATATGAGGCGCGGCTGTCGGCAAAAGGTCTCTCGGCCACCGATATTGAGCGGATTAACAAGGAGTACCTCGAAGAATTGCAGAGTGTCTCGGAACGTGGGCTCAGGATTACCATTGACCATAATGATCTTGGTCTGCTGCCGGAACAGGGGGCCATCTTGGCCAGTGCCCTGCCGAGGGCCTGGGCCGATATTTTCACTCAGAAATACCGTGTCCTGGTTGACACCAGTCTTGATAATGCTGCCATCGTTAACAGTAAAGTGAATTTTGACGATACCTCAGATATCCTTACGGCTCGGAACACTCTCAATCGCGTTAAGCGTGGACTTGTTGTAATTAATAATGATAATCGCCTCAAGGCCCTGGTCGGTAAGTCTGGCCTGAATAGTGCCGATCTGCAGAGCGAGCTGCAGCGCTTCAATGAAATTTATTTTCGCACCATATTTTCTGGTTTCTTTGGCAATCCGGACCATACTGCGGCCAGTTTTTTGGTAGAAACGCAGTTGCAGATTGACGAAATTAGCCGCAATATCGAAGAAATTGATCTCAGCATAAAAGATATCCGCAGTTTCAGAACCGAGGCCTCCGACCAGCAGGCTGCTCCAGGGACGGGTGAAACGGTTCAGTTAGGCGATAACACTATCCGCCAGATTATTGATTTGTCCAATAAAGCTTCTTTGTCGGATTATCTACAGAAAATTCTGCTTGAACGTCGTGAACTAGCCAGCAGAAGAGCGGCCCTACAGACAGAGATAGCCCGGTCGAAGGTTAATAACATAGGAGTATTAGATGATCCTAAATTTCTAACACAAGCTGTGGCCGAGTTTTCAACTTTGGTACAAGAATATAGCACCCTGTTAGATGCAGCACGTCAGTCGAGTCGCCAAAATTACGGCGATTTTTTCAAGCCGCTGAGCGCACCAGGGGTAAATGAGGCGCGTTTACCGCCCAAGGCATTATTAATTTTAGCTCTTTCGTTGATTCTTGGTATTTTTTGCGCCATGGCTCTTGCTTTGGTTCTTCCGGTTCGTCCTCTCAACAAGACGAATGACACGGGGTCTGACCAAAATTATCCCCAACAGTAGGATGCGGATCACGCACCATTGCTAACATTATCTTGATGGATGGGTAGGTAAAGAGTACGCAACCCTTTGTTGCGTAAGCAGCGCCGTTCTGTCTTTGCGAACGCAGTGAAGCAATCCAGAGGTTACTACCGGGCTTGGCTCCACAACCCATTTATCGTTCCCTCGCTCCGGCGTCATCGTTCCCACGCTCCAGCGTCGAATCCCACAACCGCGCCTCAATAATCCCCCAAGTCACCACAATTCCCCCTTGACCTGACATGTAATGAGTGAAAAACAAGCAGTAAAAACCATAGCTAGGCTCCATCTTGGGCGCTGGTTGTGCATTTTTAACGCAGGTACTGCTGGCGCGTGAACTTGGTCCTGCGGCTTTTGGGGCGTTTGCAGCAGCGCTTGCTATGGTTGTGCTGGTCGCACCCTTGGCGGGTTTTGGCGTCGCTGGCTTTTGGCTCAAAGCGTTTGGCCAAGAAGGTTGGCAGGCGGTGCGCTGGTTGCGTGCTTCACTTAAATACACACTGCTGAACACCTTGCTGGTGCTGGTAGGTTGATTTTGTTGGGCAATAATTGGTCCGCATGACGCAATCACTCGTGGTGTCTGCTGATCGTGCTCTCCGTTTATTTGTGGGGACAGGTAGCAGTGGAGCTGGTCAGCGCCAAGCTGCAACTGGCAGAACATTATCTCGCCTTGGCATTATGGCAATTCCTACCGCATTTATTACGCCTCCTGTTGGTTACTATGTTGGCCTTAGTAATGGTTCAGTGGATGACATTGCACAACGTTGCCTATGCCTATGCCCTGATTTCCGTGGCGGTGTTTTAGCTTGGCGCATACCTTATGTGGCGCATGTATCGTGGTCAATTGGCGCTAAAAGGTCATGGTGACGTGAAAGCCAGTGCTAGTCTGCCTGGCTTATCAGGCAGTATGCGGGAGGTAATAGCGCAATCCTGGCCGTTCGGTTTGGCCGGTGTTTTTTACCTGATTTATTTTCAGAGCGATATTTTTCTGCTCAAATATATCACAGGGGATGAGGCAGCGGGCATGGGAGCGCGGCATCCAAGTCAACAAAGTTATTCATCCCTACCTGAGTCGGCTTGATTTCATACCTGATTCATTTTTCAGGCTTTCAGACTGAACTGCTGATTGTACACTGGTACAGTTCATGCAATTCTCAGCGCCGATTCGGCTAGATTAGAGCAATTGGTAAATTATGTGTACTGCCTGATGTTGCTTTAAGTCTCTTTTTCTGCTTGGCCGTAAACACCAGCTGATTTCATCAGTATCCCAGCTTTCGTAATATTTTCAGGACACTCTCGAGATGGGCAATTCTGGACGATATGTCAAAAACGTATTCATTTTGGGTAGAATTACATGCCGTTTTTATATTGTATTTCAGAATTATCGATTAAATATGATATGGTATAATATTTAATCCTTTGTAACTATCCAGCAGCACCCCATCTGCTTCGTCATCGGCCTGCTCATGTACGAATCAGTACACTTCGCAGGCCTCTTTCTCGCATATGAGGCACTGCTGAATAGTTACGTGACATGTGTTTTGGCATTTTCCCGGCATTAAGCTGGATAGTTACAATCCTTTTTTGTAAACTTTGAATTCAATTCACCCACTGTATGTTTGTGCTATGCATATGAAAAAAATCAAGGGTATTGGTCATTTTTTTAAAGGCGCTACCGGCCATGACTGCTGCACTCCTCAAGAAACGAGTAGCACCGGAACGTGGGAGCAGCTTTTCAACGGCATCCAGGATCCTGTTCTGGTGGTCCGACCGGATGGGATTATTATTGAAGTCAATGATGCAACCCTGCAGGTGGCTCGAAAAACCAGGAGTGAAGTTATTGGTCAGGGAATATGCAAGATTGTTCATGGCGGCCGGTGGCCGCATATTAAATGTCCTTTGGAAGAATTTCTTAAGACCTGTACTCCAAAGGTGGAAGAAACGCGTCTTCCCGGGCTCTTTGGTGAATATTCTTTTACTATCTTACCTGTTAAAGAGAGGGATGGTACGATAGCTAAAATTATGCTGATTGCCAGGGAACTTACAGGGGATGAGATTCGAAAGGTGGATTCCATACGGACGGCCAAACTTGCAGCTATCGGTGAGCTTGCTGCTGGTGTTGCCCATGAGGTCAACAATCCCATTACCGGAATTATAAACTTTGCCCAGATTCTTCTGGATAATTACGATCTTGATCCTGCAGGCATTGATATTGTGCAGAAGATAATGAAAGAAGGAGATCGTATAGCCTCTATTACCCGCAATTTAATCTCTTTCGCCCGGGCAGGCAGTGGTGAGCGGGAACCCGTTAATCCTGTGGAAGTTGTAAATGCAAGTCTGGCGCTGGTCCAGCATCAGTTGCAGAAGGACGGAATCAAGGTAGTGACTGAATTTTCGAAGAACAACTCCTTTATTATTGCTGATTTCAGACAATTGCAGCAAGTGCTGTTGAATCTCATCAGTAACAGCCGCTATGCCTTAAATGCCAGATACCCTGGGTCTGATTCCAGGAAAATTATGGAAATATCGTGCTTTGAGAAGCAGGATGGGGATCACCCTGTTTACCGGATAACGGTGAAGGATTACGGAACAGGCCTGCCCCAGTCTATTCTGGAACGTCTTTTTGAGCCTTTTTTCACCACTAAACCCCCAGGTGAAGGTACAGGGCTCGGGCTCAGTATCAGTTATGGAATAATTAAAGATCATGGTGGTAATCTGCGCGTTAACTCAATCCTGGAAAAATATACGGAAATGATCATTGAACTTCCAGCAGGAGCTTAGCGTCATGGAAAAATATTTATATTCTGCAAAGATTCTTATTGTCGATGATGAGGAGTCCATCAGGCAGACCTTTAAAATATTCCTGACCGCCGCAGGTTATCATTTTGTGAAAACAGTAGCCACGTTTGACGAGGCCATGGAGGCGCTGGGGCAAACTGAGTATGACTTAATTATAAGTGATATTGTATTGATAGGTCCAGGCGGGACCGATCTTCTCCGCAAAATAAGAGAATCAGGAATTGAATGTCCCGTTGTAATGATCACTGGCTTTCCAAATCTTGAATCTGCTACCAAGGCTGTCAGGCATGGTGCCTTTGATTATATATCAAAGCCTGTGAATAAAGAGACCCTTCTCCATTTTACCAGGCAGGCCCTACAGCACTGGTTCCTGGAAAATAAAGCCAAACGACTGCAGCAGGAAAATGAAAAGTATCGCCACTACCTGGAAACAATTTTTCGTTCGGTCAGTGATGCGATTATTACCGTTGATGCCAACTTGCGGATCGTTCAACTCAATGAAACAGCAAAACAATGGCTGAAATATGAAGATGTGGAAGGTGGTGCATCTTTTGATCAATTCCCGATTGATATGTTAGGTATTGCCTGTCTCGACGATGTTCGTAAGGTTTTAGAGCACGGTGATGAGGTAAGAAAGCATCTCATAGAATGTCCTACTCCTGACCATAAAACAAAGATGATCAGTATAAACGCCTCTCCTTTACGGGGTGAGGATGATGAATTCCAGGGTGTTGTCATTGTAGCCAGAGATATGATCATTGCCGAGCCCTTAGGGAGTGCCGGGAATCGCAGCCACTTTCATGGCTTTGTGGACTCCAGTCCTGCCATGCAGGAGGTCTATAGCCTGATAGAAAATATTGGTAAAGTTGATACTGCTGTTCTCGTCACAGGCGAGTCCGGGACCGGTAAAGAGTTGGCGGCAGAGGCACTTCATGCCGAAAGTTCACGACGTCACAAGCCGCTTATCAAGGTCGATTGTGTTTCTGTTGCTGAGAATTTACTGGAAAGCGAGCTCTTTGGTCATCGAAAAGGCTCCTTTACCGGTGCAGACAGAGACAGGGCCGGCAGGTTGCTGCAAGCCGACGGTGGCACCTTGTTTCTTGATGAAATCGGGGACATTTCGCCTCGGACGCAATTGCTGCTTTTACGTTTCTTACAGGAAAAGACTTTTACCCCGGTGGGCCAGGATGAGCCAATACATGTCGATGTTCGAGTCATCGCCGCCTCCAACGCCGACTTCCAGAAAATGGTGAAAGAAGGGAAATTCAGGGAAGATCTTTACTACCGTCTTAAGGTCATTGAAATCAAGATTCCTCCTTTGCGAGAGAGGGTCATCAGTATTCCGCTGATTGCCAACCATTTTCTGGAACTTTTCAGGAAACAGCTTGGCAAAAAGATTGTCGTAATCTCAGATCAGGCCATAGAGTGTATGATGCGTTACTCCTGGCCAGGGAATGTCCGAGAATTGAGGCACGTCATAGAAAGGGCCTGTGTCCTTTGTCAGGATGCCGTGCTGCAATTAAAACATCTACCGGAAGAATTACAGAGACCCTCTGTAAAGGAGGCTCTGTCAACATCCTCTTTTCTACCGGCCATTCCTCAATACACCTCGACAGGCGCGTTTTTCACAAATCCTCAGTATCAGCCGGAAGATGAAAAGATTATTAATGCCCTCCGGCAAGCAAACGGCAACAAGGCAAAGGCTGCCAAACTCCTGGGAATGGCTCGCTCTACGCTCTACCGGCAGATGCATCGCTATCATATAAAGGATTAGGCTTTGGTGGGTAATTCTCATTATCCTCATCAAAAAAGTGTAGCCCTGGGACACTTGTGGCACACTGTGGGACACTGTCGGGACGCTACGGGACACTAACGGGACGGTATGCTGGAAAGTCTTTAGATGGTTGCATTGTTCTTTTCTGCCACAGTCTAATTTCTCATATTGTTGTTATATCAACAAAACATTCGGTTTCTCTATGGAGTTGACAGTGCTCATCCGCTCATGCATGATTTTGGCACGTATTGTGCATTGATTATTATACAAAGAATGATAGGTGAGGTAAAAATAAAAGCAACTTATTCAACTATACAAGGAGAGATACCATGAGTGAGAGAATACTAGTGAAAGAGCAGAGTCAGGTCAAAGTTCAAGACAGAAGTCAAACGACTGCTTCAGCAGAAATTGATAAAGTAGTAATCGGTAGCGTGGCAGCCTTTACAGGAATTGTTGGATTGTGGGTTGTAGCTTGTATTGGAAGCGCCATGTATCAGGCAGGTGGGCCAATTCAGCTGGCCGGCAGCTGGTTTAAGGCTATAAGTGGTATGTAGTATTAATAAAAAGTTGGTGCGGGAATAAAACTTCTTGCATAACAAGTAAAAAAGTATATAAAAAAAGCCGAGAGGAATTGCTTCCTCTCGGCTTTTTTTATATACTCCCCCCTGGGAAGACATCGTGGAAAACGAAGCTCTGTCGTCGACTAACTAAAAAAAAAATTGTCCGATTTTGAAGATCTTTTGTTGTTCTCCTGGTTATCTCTGTCACGACTGTACTGTCAGTGACAGTTTTTTTTGAAAACACTTTTCATTCCTGGAGACTCAACTGTAATGGCCCTTCTTGTCCGTAACATACTGATTTTTTTCCTATTTTCAGTTTTGTCCTTGTTCCTGGCTCTGCTCTGGTTTATGGAGCATAGGCATCCAAGTCAGGACTACAGCGAACTCATTCAGCGATTAAATAACAATCAGATTCTCAAACTTGAATTTACCGGAAGCAGGGTCGTTTTTACTGATCTGGATAATCATGCCTTTGTGACAACAGTACCCGATGTCAGTAAGTTTCTGGAAAGAATTCAGGGACAAAATATTCGTGTTGTAGTGAAGGAAGATAGATTCAACCTGATTTATATGACTGTTATTTCTGTATTCATAGTCATGTTGATTATGATGGTCTGGTGGTCATTACAGCCTAAAGAAAAGGAAGAGAGTAAATTCGCCAGCGATAAACTGGTCAGGGTAAATGGAAAAGAGATTGGGCTTACATTCGAAGACATTGCAGGAATCCCTGAGGCCAAAGAGGAACTGGAAGAGATTGTCTCTTTTCTTAAGCATCCTGCCAACTTTAAGAAGATTGGCGCGACCATTCCCAGGGGCATACTTCTTCAGGGCCCTCCTGGAACGGGTAAAACCATGCTGGCAAAGGCTGTGGCCGGTGAGGCAGGTGTTCCTTTTTACAGCTTCAGTGGTTCCGATTTTGTTGAAATGTTTGTAGGCGTTGGGGCATCAAGGGTCAGGGATCTTTTCAAAGAGGCAAAAAAAAATACCCCCTGCATTGTTTTTATTGATGAAATAGATGCGGTTGGTGCCAGCAGATCGAGTGGGGCCTCGGCCGGAGGGCAGGAAGAAAGAGGGCAGACGCTTAATGCCCTGTTGGTTGAGATGGATGGTTTTGCGACAGATGATACTATTGTTGTCCTGGCGGCCACAAATAGACCGGATATCCTCGATTCAGCCCTGAAACGACCAGGTCGATTTGACAGGCAGATTAACATACTCCCACCTGATCTAAAAGGAAGAATACAAATTCTGGAAGTACATGGTCGCAAGGTTTCGCTGCATCCCGAAATTGTGTTTGAGGATTTAGCTAAGGCGACTCCGGGTTTTACAGGTGCAGAGCTGGCAAATCTCGTCAATGAGGCCGCTTTAATGGCCGCTAGAAAAGGAAGAGATCAGATCCTCAACGAGGATTTTGAAAAGGCTCGTGATCGTATCCTCATGGGGATAGAACGGAAGGGAATGGTAATGAATGACAAAGATCGAAAAGTCCTTGCCTACCATGAGGCAGGCCATGGAATTCTGGCCAACAAACTTCCAGACTCAGACCCGTTGCACAAGATCACCATTGTTCCTAGAGGCATGGCTCTTGGTCAGACCCAACAGTTGCCGATCAGTGACCACCCTGCGTATTCAAAGGACTATCTGCGCAGTAAAATTATTGTCCTCATGGGAGGAAGGGCGGCTGAAGAGTTGGTATTCAAACAGCAGACCACAGGTGCACAGGGGGATCTGCTCACTGCCACTCAAATTGCGACCGACATGATCTGTAAATGGGGAATGAGTAAAACTCTCGGTCCTCAATCGTTCTCTTTAGATAGCGGAGGCTTTATTGGAGGGGCTGGTGGACGTTTGCCTATGGGCCATGATACCGCCAGACTCATTGACCAGGAAGTCAATGAACTCCTGTCCACCTGCTATGATGAAGCAGTTCGTATTCTAAAAAAGGAGCAGTGTCTTCTTAAAAATCTGGCTGAGATTCTACTCCAGGTAGAAACTCTGGATGGGGAGGAATTCAATATTATTGTTTCATGCAGTGCTAAAAAAGAAGTCGCAGCGATGAAAGATTTGGAACATATTTGCCCCACCTGTAACGTGAAAGACAATTGCAGCATTGGTCAGTCCATGCAGGAGGTGGTAGATGCAATCGCTTCGTAGGCTGAGTGTTGTAACCTTTATATGCGTTGCCCTTTTATTGGGAATACTCGTTCTTACAGGTCTTCGGCAAAATACCGTAAGCAGTGATTACAACACCATTGTGAAAGAAAGTGAAAGTACCATCTTTCTCTATACGACCATCCAGGAGCAGGTCACAGAAGGTCTTTTGTCTCGTGATCCGTCACAGCTCATCGGGGCGGCAAAGGAATTTGAGCAGCTTCAAGGCAGGTATGTCGCCATGCTGGATAATCGTTTGATTCCAAGCCAATACAAACTCTCTTTTTTGCAGGCGCTGGACCTGGGGCAGGTGATGATCAACCTGAGAAATCTAGCGGAGAATCCCGCCAATGATGATTTGACTTTGAAAATAATGAGTCAACTTCGTCAAATGAATAAGCAATTCCTGCAGTTTGATAGAATCGTTGTTAATGAAATGAGAAACAGGGTCATGGAGTACCAGAAAAGAGCCCTTATCTTAATGGGGACGATCATCTTTTTGACCTGCTTTAGCCTTATCATACTCTACCTGAAGTCTGTCAAACCCCTGATCGATCTGGCCACACAGGCTGAACAGGCCCTGTTGGACGGTACCCCCTTTAAACTCGGAAAAGAGGAAAAAAGCAGTGTGGAGGTCAGATCCTTGGTTACTGCTTTTAATCAATTACTTCATAAACCCAAAGAGGAAAGCACTGATGATCTGACATATAACAGGAAAGAGATGGAGTTTTCTGCAATTATTAATGAAGCCACAAACAGGCTTAACGGCATTATAAACTATTCACAACTGTTGGCAGATTACTGCGAAGCAGAAAACGTGAGTGGTGAACACAGGCAGATACTTTCTAAAATTATTAACAATGGAGAAAAGTGCGCTGTCATTCTCCGGAAAGGTATACAATAAGGTGCTGTATGACGGATTTAGAACAAAAAGAAGAGGATGTAAAAGAACCAGAAGTTTCACCGGTAGAAGAGGGGCGAGAGATCGGAGCATGGGAAAGGTTGTTAGGGTGTACCTGGAGAACTCCTCTTGGTTTTTTGGGAGTGACCCTGACTACTGTATCCATTACCCTGATAGTACTTGGTCTCATTGCCCATTTGTCAGGTTTGATTAGCAATCATTATTTTGCCATTTTTATCTTTCTGTTTCTGCCGGGAATGATGATGCTCGGCCTGGGTCTTATCCCGTTGGCCTATTATTTCCGGCAAAAAAAATGGTTTAAGGACAGCCTGCTCAATGTCGAACATTTGAAAATTGATCTTGCTGATAAGCATCATAGAAAAGGGATTATCTTGTTTCTGGTGCTTTCGGTAATTAATGTCACAGTTTTGGTTCTTGTAGCCTATGAAGGATATCATTTTACAGACTCTTCCTATTTTTGCGGAGTAGTCTGTCATGAGGTTATGGATCCTGAATATACTGCTTACCAGCGCTCACCTCATGCCAAGGTGCCCTGTGTCTCGTGTCACATAGGTCCCGGTGCCGATTGGTATGTCAGGGCAAAACTATCCGGTCTCCGCCAGGTAAAGGCTGTAATCGACGGGGAATTCAGCCGTCCCATCCCTGCACCGGTCGAGCACTTGAGGCCGGCACGGGATACCTGTGAGTCCTGTCATTGGCCTGAAAAATTCCATGGAAAAAGAGTTAAGGAATTCATTAGTTATACCAATAATAATCAGACAGATCCTAACGTTCAGGAAGTTGCCTTGCGTATTGGCGGCCGTAATCCGGTCACCAACGACTTTGAGGGAATTCACTGGCATGTAAGTCGTGACATCAAGGTTGAATATCAGCCTCTTGATGAAAAACGAACAAAAATCGGTACAGTGAAGGTTACGCGTCCCGGAGGAATTACAGAAGAATACGCTCTCAATGATGAACCCGCCGAAGAAGGGGTGTCTCAGGAATGGAGAACTATGGACTGTATTGATTGTCATAATCGTCCAACCCACGTCTATGACGATCTTGAACGGGTTGTCGATTTTGGTCTCCACTCCCAGAAGCTTAATCCTGAGATTAAGGGCATACGAGAAGACAGTATCGCTATCTTGCAAATTGAGTACACAAGCAGGGATGAGGCCACAGAAAAGATCGTCGGGGACCTGCTGGAACGTATGGCTAAACGTCATGGAGCTGATTTTGTAGCAGAACACCAAAAAGAGCTGGTAATTTCAGGGTCATATCTTCTGGAGGTCTATCTTAACAATGTGTGGCCGAAAATGAAGGTGACATGGGGAACCTATCGTCAGCACCTGGGGCATCAGAATGCTGACGAGGGCTACGGATGTTTCCGTTGTCATGACGACGAACATAAAACAAAGTTCGGTAAGATCATCAGGCAGGATTGTAATATGTGTCACGATGAGCCGCAATAAAAGATAAAAGTTTGCCACCATTCCTTGTGTTCAAATAGGCCGGCATACATAACTGTTAACCTGCCTATTTGAATGCATGTGGAGCAATGGAGATATCTCATCATCTTATTTAAGATATCTTGTTTACCTTTGCAGGATCTCTCCAAGATCATTAAATATTATTCCAAAACCGACCCTGTTTTTATTGGCACTGCCGGTAAAGAGGATCGATACGCCCCTCTCTTCCTTTTTGATGAAAAGCCAGATCCGTTGGTGTGACATAAAAAAGGCGATCACCAGGCCAATAAGCATCAGGCCGCATCCAAGGTAGACAATCCACACTCCCGGATCTTTGCTGACCTGCAGGCCAGTGGCAAACATTTGTTTGGCGCTGAGGAGATATGTGCCGCTTTCTCTGTCAACGGTTGCCGATTCACCTTCGTTGAGCCAGAGAACAGAAGGCGTTCCCTTGTGGTCGGAAAACCATACCTTCAGACGCGAAGCCGTCGGTCCTGTCCCCTCGGCATTGATGACGCCAAAGGTGAGACCTTCCTGAGGCCATTCTCCTTGTTTCTGAAAAGGAACAATAGTGGTTTTGCTGTTACCGCTCCTCTTATTGGTCATCTTGATCATAAAATCCTGATAAGCTTCATAGCTTGCTTGATAAAAGGTGATTCCCCTGTATTTCAAGGGAGAGTTCACCTCTATCGGAGCCTGGAAAAGCTCTTTGCCATTCTCCAGAATGGTCAATTCGGACCTGTATCTTTTTGGCATCCCGCCAGGGTACGACTCAAGGATGAAAGAGTCACAGCGTACAGTGAAGCCAAGATCAATGGTCTTGGTACCATTGGCTGTGTAAATTTTATCTGTCTGCTCTGTCTCCGGAATCAGGACATTCCCTTTGAATCCATAGAATTCACCGATGATGGCTCCAACAAATATCACCAGAATGGAGGTATGGACCACGTAGACACCGATTCGGCTCCAGGCCCCTTTTTGAGCAAAGAGCAGGGTCCCGCCATCACAGTTGCGACTGCTGCTTTTCCAGCCGCTGCTGTTGAGTCTGGCAGCCAGTTCCATGGCCGTTTCCTTCAGCGAAGAACTGCTCTGCCATTCTTTTTTTCTCCCCATTTTCTTAAGATGGATAAAGGGCAAATCAAGGCCGGAAGCCTTTATCTGTTTCCATACACCTGGAAAACGTTCAAGGCTGCAGACGATGAGATTCGTACAGAGGAGACCCAACAAGGCGAGAAACCACCAGGAGCCGTACATGTCAGGGATGTCAAGTACCTTGAAAAGCTGGGCCAGATTAGCGCCATATTCCTGGGCATACCACCGCAGAGGTTTATTCTGAGGGATAAGCGTGCCAATAATAGAGGTAGCGGCCAACAGACTCAGGGTGATAATCGCAAGTTTGACAGAGGCAAAAAAGTCCCAGATGGAGTTTTCTTTTTTCATGTTATTTTGTCAGCTAGGAGTCTGTCGGAAGGAGAGCTCGCAATATCATTGAATTTTCGGCTGGTCCTTTTTAAAAATTAATGCTGTGCCCCAAGCTTATTTCTCAAGCCATCGCTGAATACGGGGTTGTGCACTTATTATACGAGTTCATTTATTTATGGCAACATGCAACATCTTCATTTGTTTTTCAACTCATGGGGCAAAACATGTGCCCTCAGGGGTATATAATACCTCTCTATTCTTGGATGCAGGCTGAAGAATGCAGGATTCAGGTAGTAGTATTCTCCAAGTCCCTAAAGGCTCGGAAGTCAAGGTGGTTGGGGGACGAATATCTATGTTCCGCTGTTCTTTCTTTTTTTATTGGCCGCTCTTGCTCCGGCTGAGAAAGAGGACAAGCTGAAGACGATCGCGGACCCCTAGTTTTTCAAAAATTGCCCCCAAGTGGGCCTTGACCGTGCGTTCGGTGATCTCCAGCTGTTCGGCCACCTCCTTGTTGGAGGCGCCACGGCCTACAGCCAGGGCAACCTCATTTTCCCGGAGGGTCAACTGCTCGAGACCTGGATGGTCGGTCACCGGGGTGAAAAAACTTGCGGCCGCGACCATGACCCTGGTCATCAGTTCAGGGCCGATCCACAGACCGCCATTGGTTACCACTGTGGCGACCTGTTGCAGCAGCTGCGGGGTGGCCTGGGCATGGCAGTAGCCCGAGGCCCCGGTGTTCAAGGCCAGAAGTGCCTCCTGTTGCGTGGGGGTGCTGGAAATGACCACAGTTCGAGCCTCGGACAGTAATTCCCGCACCGCCCGGATGGCTTCATCGATGTGCGCTTGAGGCAGTTTCCCCGCATGGAGCCAGATGAGAGTCATCCCTTCAGCTGTCCGTGAAATCGAGGAAAGGGCGTCAACCACAGTACCGGCGGGAAAGGCTTGACGCCAGCGGTTCAGGTGTTCCGGACGGAGGGACAGACAGATGTGAGCGGTCATTGAAAACTCCCTGAGAGGAAAGGGGGGTGGACTTCTGAGGCCGGAATCTGATGAGGCAAAATGTGAGACACTTCCATGTTGGCTCCTGATTTTAGAAAGTGAAGGTTACCGCTCTTTCATGGCATTGGCTTTGGCCCGCAATACAGGCTTGAGCAGGTATCTGAGGATGGTTTTTTTCCCGGTCAGGATGTCCACCTGCGCCATCATGCCCGGGATGATGGGCAGGCCTGTTCCCAGGCTTGATTCCTCGGTGCGCACCCTGATCACATAAAAGGCGTTACCGCGCTCATCTAAGACCGTATCGGCGCCGATGTGTTCCACCACGGCCTTGAGACCTCCGTAGATGGAAAAATCATAGGCCGTGAACTTGACCAGGGCCTCCTGGCCAGGGTGGAGAAAGCCGATGTCCTTGGGGCTGACCTGGGCCTCCAGTAAGAGGGCATCATCCAGAGGCACGACCTCAACCACCTCCCGGCCCGGTTGTACTACCCCGCCCACTGTGGTGACCATCAATCTTTTTATGGTGCCGCGGACCGGCGACCTGACCTCCGCGTGTTTGACGCGGTCTGCGAGGGCGGAACTTCCCTCGGTAAGCGTGCCCAGCTTGCCCATGACATCGGAGAGTTCCGCCCGGATCTGGTTACGGAAATAGATCTCCACCTCCTGGATCTTTTTCTGCGCCTCCTGGATCGAGGACAACAGGCGGTCGATCTGAGCCGCCACCTGGCCCTGCTCTCCGGTCATTCGTATCACTTCCCGCTCCAGGCGCAGCAGATCCATCTCCGATACCGCACCCGAGGCAGAAAGAGGCTTAGATATGGCCAGCTCTTTTACGGCCAGTTGCAGACCCCGCCTCACCTGTGTTTGTCGGGAATGCGCCTCGTTGAGTTCCTGCTGGCGCTGTTCCAGCTGCTGACGGGCGATGCTGATGTTGGCGTCAAGCCCATCGCGGCTGGAGTAGTAGAGGGTGCGCTCACGCTCCACCGTTTCGGGGATTTCGGCCAGCAGCTCGGGGGATGGCTCAAAAAGACGACCTTCGGACAAGGCCTTGAGGCGCTCGGCCTTTGCCTGCAAGGCAAGATACTGGGAGCGGTTCTCCCGCAGGGAGGAAAGAAAGCGGGTGGGATCGATGCGCAGCAGCACCTGATCCTGGGTTACGGTTTCCCCTTCCCGCACCAGGATTTCCGAGACAATACCGCCGTCCATTGACTGCACGATCTGGATCTGGCTGGAGGGGATGACCTTGCCTTGTCCGCGGGTAACCTCGTCGATCTCAGCCACGGCTGCCCAGACCACCAGGGCCATGAGGAAAAAAACACTCCAGTGCAGGAGGGCGCGTGCCCGCAGGGGTTCCTGTTCCAGGCGGGCCCAGTCGGCATCGGCAGCCCAGTCCTGGTTGCCGTCAGGCCGCAGGGGAAGTCTTTTGTTGAGCAGGGCATCGAGCAGTCGGGAGATCATATCGTCCTCCTGAGGGGAATTAAAGAGAAGAGTCTTTTGATCATGCCGCCTTCCCGATGCGTCCTTGACGCAACGCCTCCACTACCTGGGTCTTGGGTCCGTCCGCGACGATTCTGCCGGAATCAATAACGATGATTCGATCCACCAGTTCCAGCAGGGAAGTGCGGTGGGTGATGACGATCATTGTCTTACCCACCGCATAGGTCCGCAACCGCGTCTTGATATCCTCTTCGCTGGAGTGGTCCATGGAGCCGGTGGGTTCGTCCAGCAGCAGAATGGGCGGCTCACCGATAAGGGCTCTTCCCAGGGCCACCCGCTGGCGCTGGCCGCCGGAAAGAGACTCGCCCCGTTCGCCCACCATCATGTCAAAGCCCTGGGGATGACTATTGACAAATTCGAGGATGCCGCAGAGCTCGGCCGTGGCCAGAACGGCGCTATCGTCAGCCATGGGCAGGCCCATAGTCAGATTGTCACGCAGGGTGCCGTAAAAAAGGGTCACGTCCTGCGGGACATAGCCGATCTGACGCCGCACTTCCGCTGGATCGATCTGGCGCAGGTCGATCCCGTCGATGAGCACCGCACCGGAGGTGGGCTGGTAGAGCCCGAGGATGAGCTTCTGCAGGGTGGTTTTACCCGAGCCCACCCGGCCAAGGATGCCAATATGTTCGCCGGCGTTGATGCGCAGGGAAACATTGCGCAGGGCATTCATTTCCTGGCCCGGATAACTAAAGCTGATATCCTTGAATTCAATGGCGCCGCGGAAGGAGCTGCGGGAGATAAAACGAGCATCATCGGGCCGTTCTATGGGATTCTTGAGGATTTCATTGAGAGAAGTCAGGGCGGTGGTGGCATTGTGGTACTGGGTGAGCAGTCCGGCCACCTGGCCGATGGGGGCCATGGCCCGGGAGGAAAGCATGGTGCAGGCGATGAGGCCGCCCATGGAGAGCTGACCGTTGGCGATGAGGTAGACGCCGGTAACGATAACCGCTACCGTCACCAGCTGTTGGGTCCAGATGGCGCTGTTGAGGGTGGAAGAGGAGAGCAGGCGCAACCGCGCTCCGGTGCGGGCGAGAAAGGCGGCGGATGATTCCCATTTGCGCTGCATCAGCCCTTCGGCGCCCAGGGTCTTGATCGTCTCCAACCCCACCAGACTTTCGATCAGGGTGGCGTTGCGCTGGGCGCTGGCTCGATAGGTTGTCTCGGAAAGGGCATGCATCTTCTTCTGTACTGTCAGCCCGAACAGGAGCACCAGCAGCATTCCAGCCAGGATGGGCAGGACAACGGGCCAGGCGATCCAGGCGATCACCAGGATGAAGACCAGGGCAAAGGGGAGGTCGATGAAGGCGGTTACCGTGGCCGAGGTGATGAAATCGCGCACCGTTTCGAAGGAACGCAGGTTGGCGGCAAAGGAGCCGGCGCTTAACGGCCGGTTTTCCAGGCGGATGCCAAGAACCCGTTCCATGATGTAGGCCGAGAGCTTCACGTCCACCCGACTGCTGGCAAGATCAAGGAAATAACCCCGCATGGTGCGTGCCGTCACATCCGCCACCAGCACGATGGCCACGCCGGCTGCCAGCACCCACAGAGTCTCGAAGGCGTGGTTGGGCACTACCCGGTCGTAGACATTCATGATGAACAGGGGCATAGCCACGGCAAACAGACTGATCAAAAAGGCGGAGAGCAGAACATCCCGGTAGAGGGGCAGATTTTCCGTCAGAGCACCCCAGAACCAGTGGCGTCCCTGGACGCGTCCCACCTCTGGAGTCCGGGCGTCAAAGGTGTAAAGGGGCCGCACCAGGATGGCTCCACCGCTGTAGCGGGCAGTCAGCTCTTCCCGGGTCAGTTCGACTTCAGCTTCTCCCAGATCGGGGAGGATCACCCGAGCGCTGTTGTCATCCTCGCTCCAGTTGAGGAGTACACAGGCATCCTGATCATGCAGGAGGAGAACAGTGGGGAAAAGGTGAGGATTGAGTTTTGCGAGCGGACGATGGACGAGATTGCAGGTCAGTCCAGCACGCCTGGCTGCCCGTCCAAAAAGACTGGGTGTAAGAAACGACTGGCGTTCAAGAGGAAGCCCGGAGAGGGCTGCGTCCCGGGTGATTGGCCGGCCATGAGATTTGGCGACAATCAGCAGGCTTTCGAGCAAGGGGTCGACATCGTCGTGCAGGACGCCTGCCTCGGCACCTTTTTGGTTGCCTGGTTTTTCTGAAAATATCTTTTCGTTCTCCACTGCACCCTC
Organism: Desulfoarculaceae bacterium; assembly: GCA_019429465.1. GTDB lineage: Bacteria > Desulfobacterota > Desulfobulbia > Desulfobulbales > Desulfocapsaceae > UBA2270. The sequence goes on along the minus strand of JAHYIV010000001.1, from coordinate 23,315 downwards.
TGTTTTATTCTTTCTTGGTCGAGTCGGCATTCACACGCCGAGCGTTGCTTACGGGGAAACTCAGCGTTGTCCAGTATGGTTATTGTATCAGTAGTGTACGGTTAGAAAATTGCAAGTGATTTTTATCCGTTTTCTCTTCCGTTGACTTATTTTCAGTAACCAGCATGGCTGGCCAATCTTGTCCAGCCATGCTGGTTACTGAAGAATAAATTTACCATGGGTAAAGAAATTATTCGTTAGGTATTGTGCCTTTTTTTTTGATATTATAAAAGAAAGTATTGCCATAAAGTTGTTAACTTTATCTTTTTTAAAGAAAAAGGAGGTCTTATGATAAGCATAAAAAAGCTCATTATCGGTCTGGGCGGAGTCTCTATGGCCACACTCCTGGTAGCAGGTTTGGGAAATAGTATGGACAAACCCGATCCCGCGGAATATCCATTCGCCCCTTCACTTCTGCAGTATAAAAAAAGTGCGGCCGAGTTTACCCCCCCTGAAACCTGCGGCGAATGCCATTCACAGCAATACAATGAATGGACCGGCTCTATGCATGCCCTGGCCTTCAAGGATCCAGTTTATCAAGGCGAGCTGAACAAGGCGGTAAAGGCCGTTGGTCATGACATTGCCAGACAGTGCGAGGGGTGTCATTCCCCGGCCGGGATTGTGACTGGAGAGATTAAGATGCCGGGATTAAGCGGCCTGAGTGATGTTGCCTTAAACGGCGTTTCCTGTGACATGTGTCACTCGGTAAGCGGACACAGCGGCTGGCAGACTCCTTACCGTTTTCCGGGGAACGGTTCACTTATTCTTTCGCCTGGCAAGGATACTCCGTCCGGTCCGGTGTTGACCAAATATGGCCCCTACCAGCCGGAAGAGGGCTGTGGCGATGGCTTTCATGAGTGTGTGGAACAGCCTCTGCACAAGAAGGCGGAGTTGTGCGCAAACTGTCATCAGGTGTATCATTATGAGACCCATACGCCTATTGAGTCCACCTACAGAGAATGGAAAGACGGCCCTTACGCTGTGCATGATATTGCCTGCCAGGATTGTCATATGGTTGATTTCGATACGTTTCTTCGCTCGGCCGATACGATGAAGAAGCCGAAAAAAGAAGAATTCCGCCATTATTTCAATGGCGCGAACTTCCTGATCTATGCCCTGACCGAACAGGCGGCAAAGAAGGCCGGTGATACCGAACTGGCGGCCAATGTTCATAAAAAGTATGAAATGGCGGTGGCCCGTCTGCAGGCCGCGGCAGACCTTGTAGTGATCCCGATTTACCGCGATAAAAAACTGGCGGAGATCAAGGTGCGGGTGAAAAATATCCGGGCGGGCCACAAACTTCCGACCTCCCTTACCAATATTCGCCAGATCTGGCTGGAGATGACGGTGAAAGATGAGAACGGCAAGGTGATTATGACGACCGGTACAGTCGATGAAAAGGGGGCTCTGCCCAGCGAGGCGCGGCTGTTCAACTCGGACGGTATGGGTGAGGGATTTCATTTCGCCATTGATCCCTGGGAAATTGTTGCTTTCTCCCGACAAGATGCTATTCCTCCCAAAGGGTACAAGGATGTCTATTATGGCGTATCTGCCCCGCAGTCCAAGGGGCCGCTGGTGGTCGATATAAAGCTGCGCTATCGTCAGGCAGAGCAGGAAATCGCTCACGCCCTGCTGGCTGCGGTGCCGGAGGATATGGATCTCGCGGCCATCTATGGCCTGACCGCCATGCCTGATCTGCCTGTGGTCGATATGGTCAGCAAGTCTGTCAAGATCGAACCCGCATTATAACAAGAAGGGATCCATGGTTCCGCGACGCTTCCCGACCCCGACCCTCCCTCACCGGGGTAAGAGATCCAGTAAGTCCATCCCCTTGCGAGGGAGGGTTGGGGAGCGGACGTGCAGGTAGTATTTTTATACATCGTTGTTACCGCGTCCGGAGATGAGGGTATTGAGACCGGTTCGGTGCGCACTGATTAATAATTGAATAAAGAAGAATAATATGGCACAGGTAACTCTGCAGGGAAAACCAGTGAACACCAGCGGCACGCTGCCGAAGATCCGGGAAAAGGCCCCTGATTTTCTGCTGACGAAAACCGACCTGAGCGATGTCAGTCGGCAGGACTATACCGGAAAACGGATCGTCCTGAATGTCTTTCCCAGTATCGACACCTCGGTCTGTGCAACCTCGGTCCGACGTTTCAACAGCGAGATCGACAAGCTGGCCAATGCCGTCTGCCTGTGCGCGTCGCGGGATCTGCCTTTTGCCCATTCCCGTTTTTGCGGGTCAGAAGGCCTTGATAGGGTTATTGCCGTTTCCGAATTGCGCAACAGTGATCTGGGGGATAATTACGGACTACGAATTATTGACGGGCCTCTGGCCGGTCTGCTGGCCCGGGCGGTTGTGGTGATCGACGAGAAAGGTATGGTTCTGCACAGTCAGCTGGTCCCTGAAATCTCCGATGAACCGGATTATGAGGCGGCCATGAAGGTCTTACAATAGGTAGGCAGGGCAGGTGGCGGCCCACAACACTGGAGTGTCCATGCAGAAGGGCTTTATCGAAGAACAGCTCCAGGGAATTGTCGAGCGGGTCACCTATCATAATATTGAGACCGGTTGGTCGGTGCTGCGGGTGAAGTGTTTTAACGAGCATGATGCCGTTCCTGTGACTGTGCACCAGACTCGGGTCTTTGCCGGGGCGACCATGAAATTCTTCGGCTCCTGGGCGCAGCATCCCACCTTCGGTCGACAGTTTAAGGCGGTACGCGCGGAGGAGCAGAAGCCGGCGACGGCGGCAGGTCTCGAAAAGTATCTTGGTTCCGGACTCATTAAAGGGGTGGGGCCCAAGACCGCCCGCAAGATTGTCGGCTATTTCGGCAGATCCACCCTTGATATCTTTGAAGAACGGATCGAGGATCTGCTCCTGGTTCCGGGCATTGCCCAGAAAAAACTGGCCGGGATCAAGACGGCCTGGGAAGAACACCGAATGGTGCGCGAGGTGATGCTCTTTTTGCAGGGGCATGGCATCTCCACCCTCTTTGCAGTCCGTATCTATAAGAAATATGGCGATCAAGCCGTGTCGCTCGTTCAGGAAAATCCTTACCGGCTGGCGGATGACTTTTACGGCATCGGCTTTTTTTCGGCCGATAAGGTCGCCCTTTCACTCGGCATCTCACTCGACTCAGAGCTCAGGATCAAGGCCGCTATCCGTCATATCCTTGCCGCTTCCCGGGAGCAGGGGCATTGCTTTCTGACCAGCAGTCAGATCATGACCCGGATCAGAGAACTTCTGGAGATGGATCTGGCAGACCGACTTGAGTTATACCTGCAGTCCATGGAGCAGGATAATCTGCTGAAGACGCGTTTTCTGGAGATTGATGGCATTGCCGCAGTTCCTTGTTATTATTCAAAAACTCTCTATTATGAGGAGCGGAATTGCGCCGAGAGGTTGCGACAGCTCTGTGTCCCCATAGCCGTTGATGAAAAAAAGGTAACACAATGGCTGCGGACCTACTCTGAGTCTCAGAGCCTACAACTCAGCGCCGAGCAATATGGCGCTGTTGCCGGTATCGCCTCCCGCCGTTGCGCGATCCTGACCGGTGGGCCGGGTTGCGGCAAGACCACCACCACCAAGACTCTGGTCAGGTTGTTTCAGGCCATGGGTCTTGCTGTGACCCTGGCCGCGCCCACGGGCCGTGCGGCCCAGCGCATGGGTGAGGTGATAGGGTCTGAGGCCAAGACCATTCACCGCCTGCTGGAATATCAGGGCGGCGGCTTTAAACGCAACAGGGAACAGCCATTAGTCCTTGACTGTCTTGTGGTTGATGAGTGTTCCATGCTCGATATCAGCCTGACCGCGGCCCTGCTTGATGCCATTCCTGAAGGCGCGCGGCTTGTGCTGATCGGCGACGCTGATCAGTTGCCGTCAGTGGGGGCCGGCAATGTGCTGGCGGATCTGATCGCCTCCAGGGTCGTTCCTGTCTTTACCCTCAACAAGGTGTTCAGGCAGGCAGAGGAGTCTTCCATTATCCGTTACGCCCACGCCATCAATAACGGCGCTGTCCCCCAGGTCCCTTCGCCCTTTAAACAGCCAGGTCTGTGGCGTGAAAAGGCCGATTGCCTCTTCCTCGATTCCAACGAGGCCACCAAGGAACAGCTTCGGGTCATTGCCAGGGTGCGTGACCATTTCAAATTATCGGCGCAGGATGTTGAGGCCCAATTTGGCGCAGAGCATCTTTTTACAGGTATTGAAGAGGAGCGCCTTTCTCAAAAAAAAGGGTCTGAACTTGACTTGCCCGATAAATACAGTCATGTGAATTTTGGTCTGCTCCAGACTGCGGAAAACAGTGCCGATGAACTGCGGTCGGTGCTGAAAAAGGTGCATCCATGGTCTTCCCTTTACTACGGCCTGACCGCCCAGGAGGTGATTGTCAGGCTCTATACCGAGTGGGTTCCAAAATATTTTGGTATAGAGTGCGAGATCCAGGTGCTCTCGCCCATGACCAGAGGGAGTCTGGGCACGGCAACGTTGAATCGAACCTTGCAGCAGGCGGTCAATCCAGCGGCCGAGAACAAGGGGCAGCTGATTCTGGGCGAGCGGATATTCAGGGTAGGGGATCGGGTTATCCATCGCCGCAACAATTATGATCTTGGGGTTTTTAACGGTGATATCGGGACCGTAAGTCAGGTGAACGCCCTTGATCTGACCTGTGTGGTGCGATTCTTTGCGGGCGGCCGTGAGGTCGAATATCAGAAAGATGAGATCAGTGAGCTGGATCTGGCCTATGCCGTCACCATCCACAAGTCACAGGGCAGTGAGTTTGATTGTGTGATTATCCCTGTTGTCAGCCAGCATTTCAAGATGCTCTTCCGTAATCTTGTCTATACCGGCTTGACCAGGGCCAGGAAACTGGCAGTCTTTGTGGGAACCAGGCAGGCCTTTACCATGGCGGTCGGGAATTTGGACACGGCCAGTCGACAGACGGCACTGGCCGTTCTGTTACGGGCTGAGGATGGCAACAGGGAATAGGAATATAAAATAAGAAAACAGAGAGTAAAAAAAATGGAATATAAGACAGGAACCATCGGGCGGGTGATCATGGCCCGTTTCGATCAGGGTGATGATCTGCTGGAGGGGTTAAAAGAGCTGTTCAGCAAGGAAGATCTGCGGGCGGCCTGGTTCCAGATTCTCGGCGGACTGCGTCAGGCAGGAGTTGTGACCGGGCCGAAAGAACCGACCATGCCGCCTGATCCGGTATGGGTTGAGGTCGACGGGGCCCGTGAGGTAGTGGGCAGCGGCTCGGTCTTCTGGGAGTCAGACGAGCCGCGTATCCACCTTCATGCCGCCATGGGCCATCATGGCGAGACCATGACGGCCTGTATCCGCAGAAATACCAAAGTCTATCTTGTCCTTGAGGTCATTATCTTTGAGCTACAGGGCCTGGAGGCCACCCGTCCATTTTTTGCCGAAGGTGGATTTAATCGCCTGACATTTGGAGGCTAGGTAATTGGCTTCTCTTATGGTATTATAAAAAATTTTCACCTGACTTAGAAAAGTTTTTTTATGTAAAAATAGGACCATGGTTTATGGATGAGACAATCAGCAGATCCGAACAGAAACGGAGATTCAAGCGGATAGAGGACGTGGCGCTGGAGTTAGCGGAGCTCACCGATAAAGATCTGAAGAAATTTCCAGGTGAGAATGCCATTTGCGAAGAGATCAAGGCAATTCGTGGACTGAGCGGTGGCGCCCGTAAGCGACAGGTGAAGCATCTGTCCAAGATCCTGCGACAAGGCCTGGAGCTCGATGCCGTTTACGATTTTTTAAGCAAGAGAAAAGGGTCGCACCTTAAAGAAAAAACACAACTCCACGAGGCGGAACATCTGCGTGACGCCTTGATCAATGAGGCGATGAAGGACTTTCAATATTGCCGGTCCATGCAGATTGCCTGGGAACCGGAATGGAAAAGCGAGCTTCTGGGCCCGGCAGTTGCAAAGTATCAGAAACTGGATGAAGATGCCCTGCGTAAGACCGTGTACCAGTATGTGAAGAGTCACAACAGGCTCTATTATCGAGAACTGTTCAGGATGGTCAAGGCGGCAATTGACCAGTATGAGATGAACCGCCGGATCGGTGACTCCGGTGAAAATATTTAGGGTTGCCGCTGCCGGGATTCTTCCTTTCCACGTTCTTAACAGACAGACATCCCCTCTTCCAGGAAGCACCATCAACGGCTGATCGCCGGTAATGACGAAGACCTCATCTGCTATGGTGGCTTCGTGACAAAGTACTCCCTCGCAGCATTTTTTGGCGGCGGATTATCGCCTGAAATTCCCTGACAGGTTTTGCCGAGTTGGAGATGAACACGATATGTTATTGCATTTTTCAAGCACACCTTATAAGATATCACGTTCGTGAAGTCTTGGGAGTCGTTATGAAATCGTTATTACCTTCCTGACCCTTTCGTTATGGATTTTTCTGCTGTTTTGGTTATTCAGACGCCCATGTTTTTTTAACGACTTAACGTATTGTGGAATAAGTTCTTTTTTTACAATTAAATCTGCAACCTCCATTTCCCTGACGTAAGGGTGAAATATTATGACCGATTTACAACAATCAAAATACCGTGAGGCAGGCGTTGATATTGATAAGGGAAATGCCTTTGTCAAGGGAATCAAAGATATTGTCGCCTCAACACATCAGCGCGGGGTGCTCAATGATATCGGCGGCTTCTCCAGCCTTTTTGCCATCGACACCCTTACCTATAACCAACCTGTTATTGTCTCATCCACCGATGGGGTAGGCACCAAGCTTGCCATTGCCGGGCTCTGCAACAAGCATGATACTATTGGCATTGATCTTGTTGCCATGTGTGTCAATGATATCATTGTCGGTGGGGCCAAGCCTCTTTGCTTTCTCGATTATTTTTCTGTTGGAAAGCTGAACATCCATACTGCAACCGAGGTGGTCAAGGGTATCGCCGAGGGTTGCCGGCAGGCAAAATGTTCTCTGGTGGGTGGTGAAACAGCAGAAATGCCGGGTCTGTATAACGGTGATGATTATGACCTTGCCGGTTTTGTGGTGGGTATCGTCAATCGCGATGCGATCATTGACGGTTCCGAGATCAAGGTGGGGAACAAGATTATTGGCGTGGCCTCCAGCGGTCTGCACTCCAACGGGTTCTCACTGGTCAGAAAAGTCTGCTTCAAAGACCTTGGGCTCTCGGTGGAACAGCAGATAGAGGAGTTTGGCAGCACCCTTGGTGAAGAACTGCTCAAGCCAACACGTATTTATGTCCAGTCAGTGCTGGGTGTTTTAAAACATTATAAAATAAACGGCATGATTCACAATACCGGGGGCGGCTTTATTGATAATGTTCCTCGTATCTTGCCTCGGAGTTGTAAGGCTGTCATCGATTGCTCCTCGTGGAAAATCCCGCCGGTATTTACCTTCTTGAGCGAAAAAGGTAATATTCCCATGGAAGAGATGTACCGTACCTTCAATATGGGTATTGGTCTGATGGCTATTGTTGAAGATTCTATTGCCGAAGACGTTGTCCATCACTTTGGAGCGATGGGTGAACAGGCATGTATTATCGGCGAGGTGGTGAACACGGAGAATAATGAAGAAGAACAGGTTGAACTGATCAATTGATTGTACGATGTAGTTGAGCTTTGGTTAAAAAAGAAAGGGGGCATTTATCTCATGATAAATGCCCCCCCTTTCTTTTTAGGCAAAGCCAAACTGTCGACCGGTATCTGACAGGAATGGTGAAGCAGTTATTGGTAAGCGCCCAATAAACCCCTCCACCTGCCTTGTCCACAAGCAATTGCGCTTGCGTCAAATTCCAGGAGAGCAGAACCACCAGGTAATCTTCCGGGGAAGTGGCCAGGGGGAAGTGGCATCGTCTTTGCGAGCGGCAGCGAAGCAATCCAGAGAGATCCCGGGCCGTCTGTGCGGACGGGGGTGAAGTAACGCCGGAGGTCTTAGTGACCATGGCCCCACACCTCTCTGGACTGCCACGTTGCTGCGCGCCTCGCAGTGACGGGTGGGGGAATAAAAAAAGAAGCGGTTCTTTTGGCGCCTACAGTTATTTCGTAAGGGCTCCCAAATTGGCACAATCGCTGGTTCCGCCCTGAATCTTATCAAGGGCGTGGGGCAGGGCAGGGAGGAGGACTTCTATATTTTCCCTGGATGCTTTCTGACTGCCAGGCAGATTAATGATCAGACTTCTTCCCCGAATCCCGACCATGGCGCGTGAAAGGACAGCATGAGGAGTCTTCAGCAGGCTGGCGGCGCGCATGGCCTCTGCCATTCCAGGGATCTCTTTTTCAATAATCTCTCGCATGGCCTCAGGGGTCACGTCTGAGGGTGAGACTCCGGTTCCTCCAGTCGTCAGGATCAGATCAATCTTGTCTTGATCGACCCACTGTATCAAGGTTTCAGTAATGGCCTCGACCTGATCAGGCACCATTTTGTAGGCACGCAGCTGATACCCTTCTTCCCGCAGTATTTCCTGGAGTGCAGCCCCGCTTGTATCTACACGCTCACCACGGGCCCCTTTGTCGCTCATGGTAAGCACCGCGCAACTGAATCGATTGGCATCGTGCCTCATCTTTTTTCCCTGATAATATTTTTAGGTTTAAGCCTTAGCGCTGGCAATAATAATCTTCTCAGCAATATGAGCCGGCACCTCTTCATGGTGTGAAAAGGCCACGGTAAAAGACCCAAGACCGCCGGTCATGGCAGTCAAATCGGTGGCATAATGCTGAATTTCAGCCATGGGAACCTGAGCCACAATTATTTCATGCATGATGTCGGCATCCATGCCCATCACCTTTCCCCGTCGGGAGTTAAGGTCTCCCATGACATCGCCCACATGTTCCTTGTCAACCCGGATAGTCATTTTCATATAGGGCTCAAGCAGCACCAGCCCAGCCTCTTGGACGCCTTTTTTAAAGGCCAGTGAGCCAGCCACCTTAAAGGCCAACTCGGAGGAATCCACTGTATGATAGGAACCATCAACCAGGGTGACCTTCAGATCTACCACCGGATAGCCGGCGAGAACACCTTTTTCCATGGCCTCCAGGATCCCTTTTTCAACAGCCGGACGATATTGTTGCGGAATGACCCCACCGACGATCTTGTCCTCAAAGATAAATCCTTGGCCATGGGGCAGGGGCATGATTTCAATGGTGCAATCACCAAACTGCCCTCGACCGCCACTCTGTTTCTTATGCTTGCCTTGCGCCCTGGCACTTCCTTTGATCGTCTCCTTGTAGGCGATTTTAGGCAGGGTCAGCTTCATTTTCACACCAAACTTTCTTTTTATCCTGGCACCGACTACCTCCAGATGTATCTGGCCCATGCCGGAAAGCAGGACCTCGCTGGTCTGCTGGTCACGGGTCAGACGCAGGGTGAGGTCTTCATCCAGTATCCTGGTGATAGCGGAGAACAACTTTTCCTCTTCACCCTGTTTGGCGTTCACCGCAAAGGTGATGACCGGCTCAAAGGATTGAGGTGGTGGGTAAACTATTGGATGGGTGGCCTCACAGATGGTGTCGCCGGTTGTCGTCTCTTTGAGTTTGGCGACAGCAACAATCATCCCTGGGCCAACCATGTCAACGGCCCGTTGTTCCTTGCCTTCAGGGAAATAGAGCTGCCCGAAATGTTCACTGACTTTCTTGTTGGCGTTAAAAAAAGTATTACCGGAAAGGGTGCCTGAATAAACGCGGAAGATGGTGAGACGGCCGGCATAAGGGTCGGCCATGGTCTTGAAGACCATGGCCGAAAAAGGTTCACTGGCAAAGGGGCTTCGCTCCTCGGTCTCTCCGGTCACAGGATGCGTGCCTATCAGGGGGGGGCGGTCGACAGGGGAGGGCAGCAACTCATTAATCGTGTCGAGCAGGGACAAGGTTCCCTGGTTCAGGAGGGCAGATCCGAGGCAGACAGGGGCGATGCTGCCAGTGGCTATTCCTTTCCTTAGACCAAGCCGGAGTTCATCTTCTGTTAATCGTCCAGTCTCAAGAAAGGTCTCAATAAGATCATCATCAGTTTCCGCCACTATTTCCATGAGCTTTTCTCGGTACTCGGCCACTTGCTCAACGAGATCTTCAGGGATGGCTACCTGTTTGATGCCGGTATCGTTGTCAAAGAGATAGGCTGTTTCCGAAGCGATATCAATAAGGCCCTTGAATTCCTCTTCAGCGCCGATAGGCAGATGAAGAACGACTGGATTGACGGGAAGGGAGGTTTTTATCTCATCAACAGTTTTCTGAAAATCAGCACGATCTCTGTCCATCTTATTGATAAAGAGAAGACAGGGAAGCTTTTTCTCGGCAATAAAATTGGCAAATTTTATGGTCTGACCTTTGATCCCAAGGACCGCGCCAATAATAAAGATGGCACTGTCCGCAATCTGAACGGCCTGATAGGTTTCATTAAGGAAATTATCATCTCCTGGGGTGTCAATGAGAAAGATCTCATGTCTTTTCCAGGTATAATTATGAAAAGAGGCGTTGATGGTGAGATTGCGCTGAATTTCTTCTTCGTCAAAATCCATGGCAGAGGTACCCTTATCTACCTTACCGAGTCTCTTGATCTTGCCGGCGGTATAGAGCATGGCCTCGGCCAAAGAGCTTTTGCCGCAATGCCCGTGTCCAACTATTGCAATATTTCTAATCATATTAATGTCTTGCATGCTAGCTCCTTTTAGGAAGGTCCCCGGAAACTCTCTGGATGATTTCCATTAAGTTTTCTGCTGACAGCTGTTAAATGGATCAATAATTTATTAAGAAACTCTTATTTATATATTCAAAATGCTGTCGTAAAGTCAAGGATGATTGACGGAGTAGTCCGGTAAGTCACATCTGTCGACGATCATACAAGGGGTCGTTACGAAAGAACCATTCCAGTTTGCAGACCAAGACCCGCATGATTTTCTGGTAAAAACAGGATGAAAAAGGTATGCATAGCAGCAACGTATCGTTGATGTCAGGACAATGGAAAAAACGAGGAACTCAAGGTGAAGGAAGAGACACGACAGAATACGGTCATTGCAAAATCAGCGGGAACCGTCGGCATCGCGGTAATGTGCAGCCGAGTGCTGGGCCTGGTTCGGGAACAGATCTTTGCTGCCATGTTTGGCGCCGGATACGCCTATGATGCCTTTGTTGTTGCCTTTCGCATCCCCAATCTGCTCAGGGATCTTTTTGGGGAAGGGGCACTGTCAGCGGCCTTTGTCACCATCTTTTCCCGCTATGACGCAGGTAAAACCCAGGAGGAAACCTGGCGCCTGGCCTCTAATGTCCTGGTCTTTTTTGCCATCCTGCTCTCACTGCTCACCCTGCTGGGCATCTTCATGGCCGGGCCTCTGGTCTCCCTGCTGGCCCCTGGTTTTTCCAGGGTTGAGGGTAAGGCGGAACTTACAACCTTACTGACCATGATCATGCTGCCCTTTCTGGTCTTCATCTCTCTTGCCGCTGTGGTCATGGGGATGCTCAACACCAGGGGCCGTTTTTTTGTGCCGGCCATAGCATCTTCTTTTTTCAATCTGGGGTCCATTGTCGGCGGCGTCTCTCTGGCCCTGATCCTGCCCCGTTTTGGCCATCCTGCCATCGTCGGTATGGCCATAGGCACCCTGATCGGCGGCATTCTGCAGCTTGGTGTCCAGTTACCCGCACTCTTCAAAACCGGATTCCGTTTTTTCCCCCATCTTGATTTGCAGGACCCAGGACTGCACAGCATACTCAGGCTGATGATTCCAGCCACCATCGGTCTTTCAGCCACCCAGATCAATATCTTCGTCAATACCAGCTTTGCCGCATCGTGTGCCGAGGGTTCAGTCTCCTGGCTCAATTATGCCTTCCGCCTGGTGCAGCTGCCCATTGGTCTTTTCGGCGTCGCCTTTGCCATTGCCGTCATGCCGCTTCTGGCCAGACATGCCGCCAAAAAAGATGTACCGGCCATCCGTAAGACCCTGGTCTCCTCGCTGACCATGGTCTTCTGCCTGACCATCCCGGCTACTGCAGGGCTCATTCTTCTGTCTGAGCCGATTATCCGCTTGATCTTTGAACGAGGTGCCTTCACCGCCCTCGATACTGTGGCCACCGCCCAGACCCTCACCCTGTACGCCATCGGTCTTTTTGCCTATTCGGCCAACAAGATTCTGGTTCCGGCCTTCTATGCCATTGACAATACCCGTTATCCGGTTATTGCCAGTTTCATGGCTGTTGCCGCCAATATAGTGATCATCACTCTGACCATCGACGTCTTTCAACACAAGGCCATTGCCCTCTCCACCTCCTGCACCATGTTCCTCAACTTCCTCTTTTTAAGCGCCGTGCTGTACTGGAAAATAGGCGGCTATTCACTTGACGCTCTTTTCAGGGGCTTAGGCAAGATCCTGGTCGCCACCTGCGCTATGAGCCTGCTCCTCTTTTTTGCCAGGAAGATCCTGGCAGGTTTCCTCCTCGGCGGACTGGTTCAACAAATCCTTGTCACTCTGCTGTTGATTATTCTGGCGGCCTGCCTCTATGCCCTGGTTCTGCACTGGCTAAAGTTGTCAGAACTGACCGAGATTGTCGATAAGATTCGAGCAAAGTTCCGCTAAACAGAACATAACTCTCCACCATACGTAGGTAGGGTTGTAACCCGACGCCGGACGTGCCGGGTGTCCCGGGTTGTCGGGTTAGATCCCGACCTCCATTTTTTCTTTGGTTGCAAATCGGTGGATAGTTAACAACAGAACAACTTTTTCAGTGACCGCGTGTGATGAAAGAAAAAAAGAATGTTCCTGCCCCTGGCAAACCAGGACAATCAGAGCTTCTGGCCCCGGCCGGCAGCATCGATGCCTTTTTTGCCGCCATTGATTCCGGTGCCGACGCCGTTTACTGCGGGCTCAAGGAGTTTTCCGCCCGGGCCCGGGCCCGCAATTTCACCCTGGCCGAGGTGGAGCGGATGACAAGCTATGCCCACAGCCAGAAAAAACACCTCTATGTCACTCTCAACACCCTGATCAATGAGGCCGAGCTGCCCCAGTTGGTGGATCTCCTCGCCTCCCTGGCCGCTATCCCTGTCGATGGTCTGATCATCCAGGATCTGGGAGTCTGGCGGCTGGCCCGTCTCCATTTCCCCCAGCTCCCTCTCCATGCCTCTACCCAGATGACCGTCCATAACGCGGCCGGGGTCAAGATGCTGGAGCAGATGGGCTTTACGCGGGCGGTGCTGGCCCGTGAGCTCTCTCTTATCGAGATAGCCGAGGTCCGCAGTCAGACCACCATTGAGCTGGAACATTTTGTCCACGGGGCCCTCTGCTTTTCCATCTCCGGCCAGTGCCTTTTTTCCTCGGCTCTGACCGGTGCCAGCGGCAACCGCGGCCGCTGCGCCCAACCCTGCCGCCGCCGTCTGCATAACCGCAAACAGCCGGGCTATCATTTCTCCACCAGTGATCTCAGCGCCATCGAGCTTCTGCCCCAACTGCTCAAGGCCGGGGTAATGAGCTTCAAGATCGAGGGGCGGATGAAGAGCGCCGAGTATGTGGCCCGCGTTGTGGCGGCCTATCGCCTGATGCTCGATGCCCCGGAGAGCCAGCGCAAGAACGCCCTGCAGGAGGCTTCTGAACATTTGGAGCTCTCTTTTGGACGCCTGGCCACCAAGGGCTTTCTCACCGGTTTTGTCCCCACTGGTATTGCCGACTCCGTTCAGCATGGGGGTTTGGGGCGTCCTCTTGGTGAGGTTGCTTCTCTGCGCGGTGGCACGCTCGGTTTTACGGCCAAAGAACGTCTGCACGTGGGTGACCGGATCCGGATCCAGCCGCGGAATGATCAGGCGGGTATCGCTTTTACAGTGCGGGAACTGTTCTGCGAAAAGAAAAAAGTAAAGGTGGTCAAGGCTGGTGATTTTGTCCAGGTCAAGATTCCGGATAAGGGATTTTTCCGGGTAGGGGATGCGGTGCTCAAGGTGGGCGGCAGACCGCTCTTCACCCTGAGCCCTGATGCCTGTCTGGAGCGGCTGGCCAAGGTGGCTCTGATTCCACGGACTGAGGAAGAGGTAAAGCTGCGGGAGGACTCTGCCGCCCAAGCCCTGGCCGCTCTGTTGCCGAAAATTACGGTGGAGCCGACTGCGATACCGGAGCTCACGGTCCGGGGCCTAGAAATCCAGGATGTTGGAATCCTCGATGATCAGCAGCAGGTGGCGCGCCTGGAGCTGCCGGTGACCTCCAGGAATATTGCCGCCCTCAAGGGGGCCGAGCGGCAGTTGGCTCAGAAGAAAGAGCGGCTAATCTGGGAGATCCCGGCCATACTCTTTGGTCCCGATTGGACCCAGTACCGGCGGGCTGTGCAGATGCTGCATGCTGCAGGATACCGGAGATTCAGGATTAACAATCTGGGGCATATCCCTCTGTTTGCCGGGCTTGCCGATGTGATCCTGCTCGGCGGCTTCCGCTGCTACACCCTCAACAGTCAGGCCGCGCTTGCCTGGCAGGAGTTGGGACTTACCGAGCTTACCCTGAGCCTGGAAGATGAACGCACAAATATCAGCGACCTCTACCGTCGACCCCTGACCATTCCGCTGGCCCTGACAGTGTACAGCCCTGTCACCTTGCTCCTGTCGCGGATTCCGATCAAGGGGCTGCGTTCCGGCAATGTGCTCCATTCCGACAAGGAGGAAGAGTACCGTATTATCACCGACAGCGGGCTTACAGAGGTCATGAGTGGTCAGGATTTTTCGCTGGTGGGTCGTTTGCCGGAGTTGAAAGAGATGGGGTGCGCCCGGATCATTGTCGATCTCAGTCATTGCGGCGCGGCTTCTGCAAAAGGGCGACAAATCCTTGCGGCCCTGGCCTCGGATCGGCCTTTGCCCGACACCTTCACCTTTAACTATTCGCAGGGTCTTTCCTGATCTGATATGTTTATTGATTTTTTTTTGTATTAATGAGTAAAAATGAGTTGGAAAGATCTTGACTCTGACAGAGTAAAATATTTCAGGAACAATCTTAATTCGCAGTTTTACTTAATAAAATATTGGCAATCGCTGTTTGTACAGAAAAATAGTATTGGTCTTGGGGTTAATGTAATTCGCCGACTTCTTCATTATCAACTGCACTGCCAGAAGTTGAACCGGTGATGGAAAAATTTTGTGCCGTCTCTAAAGTGTCGATGATGTGCATGTAATGCGCCCAAGTTTCTGCCCAATCTTCATAGGGATGCATGGTATGAAAAGATTATTACTGCTGCTTACACTCTTTATTTCGTCGACTGCCTGGGCGGCTATACCGGCCACACCGGTCATGACCCTTTACCGTTTTAACAGCGCGCTCGAAATCCCCTATTACAGCAGCAAAAACTTTCGCGAGACTGGGCTATCAGCACCGGTGGGTACGCTCGCTCAAGGTTCTGCGGTCGTGCCCTGTATAGTTGTGGACGACGGACTCCCGTTAACCGATAGCCAGGGCGTTCCTTATGTGGGCTTTCAGATGATTATGGATTCCCCCACGGCGACGCCGGCTTCAGCGGAACATTATAGAAACGCCGTGAAGCAGCGGCAAGCAATGACCGTCGCCAATCACCATTGCGAAGGAGGTGTCCAATATGTTCTTGATGTCCGAAGCCTGTATGCGATGACCAAAGCGCCTTTTTTCGATCCCCCTCCCCGAACCAATGTCAGTGCTGCCGCCACGCCGCCACACGGCGAGTTGGATCAGATCATTCGAACCTTTCACAATTCGACCTATTGCGACAACACCAATCGGCGTCTGACCGGGCGTCGCGATGCTTTGCAGGGGGCCTGGGATCGTTTCATCCGTGACCAGCAAAATCGCTGGTCAAACAGTTTCCTGCAGCGCGCCAAGCACCTGGATTACACCATGCGCACCGCGATTTTCGAAGGACATCTGGAGCGTGGTTGTAACGCTTATGGCGCCTGTGAACGCAATATTATTGCCCTCTCGATTCGTAACCGTGGCCTCGAGTCGTGTGTCAGGCGTCAGGGATGCGAGACCCCTGGAGATTTTCAGGGCGTTTCATCGAGCATCTCGCAGTACAACATCTGGGATGAATACCTGACGCAAATTTCCGGATTGACCTCCTGCTTTCTGCGCGACGATTTGGCCGGTGACCGAAATTACAGCAAGCTGCAAAGCATGTACGCGCAGAACCTGGATGATGTGCAACGCATCTTGTTTGGCAACGATCAAGACCTCGCGGCGATTTTCCCGAATAATTCGCTGTCGGACCTGAAAAATCTTAAACATTATTATCATGCCCCTGCGATGGGGAAATGCTTTCCCAATCACGACCGGGTCGAGTACATGTCAGGGGCGGTGGCTCGCAGGGGAAACAATTTCGCGCTAATAGCCGATTCCCGGATTCGGGTGGATCAAAAAACGGAAGGCGGGTATTTCTTTCGTAACTTCCTTGTGCGGGAAAACCCGGCCAGGGATGTCGTCACAGTTGTTGACAACTATCCTGGGTTCGTCGTGGATGGGAGACGGGTCACCCTGAAAGCACCGTCCCGATGTGCTCCCTATGGGATTCTGAGTGGCTGTAGGTTCAACGAGATCGGACGATATCGAAAAACACCCTCCTGGATTAATGCCGGAAAACCGCTGGAACTGAGATGTCGCGTTGCTGATCAGGGGAAAACTTGCCAGGAAGGAAAAGTATCGAAAACAGTCAAAGTAGGCGGGGTGTGTGATACCCAGATGAGGCCGATCACAGGTGTTAAGTAGGAAATGCCAAACCCCTTATAGACCCTGCAATCCGGTTCCGAGAGGCCTACCCTCATCTTTTGTGTAGTTACGAGCAAAAGCTGTGTGCTCCCGTGGACCACTGTTTTCAGACCATCAAAAAAAAGAGATTCTGAAGTAATCCAGAGTTTCAAGATGCTCCATTTTGGGCATATTTTTTGGTAAAGGACAAATTTAAACTGATCAGGAAGAAGCTAAATTTGCATTTCTTCTCAAATGCTTAACCTTGCCACTGACTCCTTTCTGATATTTCTGTTTCGATGTTGCTGTTTGGGTGGGAGTATTATAGGGTATTTTTTATGATTTTGGTTGGAATTGGAGTGGGCTGTGACTTTTGGGTTCTTGCTGCCGAGAGTGTTGTCGGTGGTGGGAATTAAGGGTCATCCTCAGGAAACAATCCAGGGTATGTCCCGTACTGGTTGGGAGGGGAAAATGCCTGTTTTTGTCGGCTGGACCTTCCCGCTGGAAAGCGAATTCTTATCACCTAAGTTTTTGTTTTCCCGCATGTTCGCCCGATAAAGCGATTACTTATTACCTATCTTGAGTAGTGAAAACTGCCTTTGATATCCGATAGCGGGTAGAGATGTCTGATAATCATTGGTCAAAACAAAGGACAAGGAGGATGTTTTTAAAAATTTACATTTGAAATGGCTAGCAACTATAAGAATACTATTTACTTTGGCAATTGCTTTTTTCCTTACTGGTTGTGGTAATTTCGCAACAGGTCGCTACTCAATATCGACTGACAATGCCGTTGCGCTTCGTTCCTTGAGTGGAATACAGCTAAACGTCGGAAATTTTACAGATAAAGATAATATTTCGGAAATTTCTTGCCACTCTCATGGCCCTGTTACGACTTTGGATGGAGAAACGTTTGCTAGTTATATTCAGAAGGCTTTCACAGATGAACTAAAGATGTCAGGTATTTATTTAAAGACTGCACCAGTAACAATTACCGGCAGATTAGATCATATTGATTATTCAACTGCTTTTGCAAGTAAATGGGATTTAACGCTTACGTTAAACTCTTCAAATGGAAAATCTGTAACCGTCACAGAAAACTATGATTATAAAGGATCGGTTTTTGCCGCTCCGGGTGGGGAATGTGTTCAGGCGGCCTTAGCGTTTGCCCCTGCTGTCCAAAATCTTATAGGAAAGGTAATTGAACAATTACCTGAAATTTCCAACTAGTGGCTTGATCCGACCGCTCGAAAAACTGGGAGAACATACAGAAAAACGAAAATGAAAATCATTTTAAACAAAATGACAACAGGAGATCTGTAAGTGATTGATAGATTGAAAATCGAGCAATATGTATCCGATATCAAATGTACCTTGGAATGCGCTTTCACTAGTAGATCAAAATTAGAGCAACATGTCGCTGTTTTCGGAGAATCCGGGAGCGGGAAAACTACGTTATTAAGTGTTTTCTATGGGCATCAACAAGCAACAGTGTTTTCAAAAAAGTCTGGCTATAAACTGCTTGCTGCTGATACCACACAAGGTCAAAAACTTCTTCAGGCTTATCACCGCATTGATGATGGTGAGCTTCCACCTCAAACTCGCTACAGGGAGACCGCTTTCACTTTCAAAATTCGGATCAACGATCTCCCAAAGGACGCGGCCAGTTTAGTCTGGCATGATTATCCTGGCGAGTGGTGGTCTGAAACGCGAGAAGGAGAAGAGGGGCAGAGAAAGAATGACGCTTTTAAGGCGTTATTATGCTCAAATATTGCATTGTTTCTTATTGATGGTCAGCGCTTACTCGATAACCAAGAGCACTACCTACCACGGCTCTTTAAAAGTTTCCGCGATGAGTTGTCCCGTCAGCGAGCGAACTTAACCGAAGGCAATGCTCTTCTTAAAGAGTTTCCAAGAGTATGGATAATTGGCCTCTCAAAAGCTGATCTCTTTCCTGGCAAAGATGTTGAATGGCTTAGATCCGAAGTCCTCAGGAAAGCATGTGATGAGATTGAGGCATTACGTGATGAAATTTGCTCCATGGTAATAAAGCCTGAGTTTATCTCGTTAGGCAATGACTATATCTTATTGTCGTCCGCAAAGTTTGATCCAAAAACTGGGGGAGTTGAAGATCCGAAGATAACGATCGGAATTGAATTGATCTCTCCCTTAGCTTTCATCGCACCACTTCAACATGCCAAGAAGTGGGCAAGTTTTGAAAGATATGAAAAAAAGTGTACAGAACTCATTTTTGATGCATTTCGAGGACTCACGACTGGGTGGTTAAAATGGCTTCCATTTGTAGGCCATTCTTTTCACCTACTGGACGAACTGGCGAAGGATGGTGTTTCAAAACTGCATTTACGGCATGAAGAGGCGATAAAAAAAGGAGATACAGTAGGTGCTGTTTTATCCAAGTTCTTAATACGCTTGAATGCTCCAGGTACCGAAAAGATATACTTATCTAATGACAAGTGAAGTTATCATGCAAACGTTAAGCCTACGAAATATGCTTTGGTCAACGCGAGGCAAGGAATGGGGTTTTCGCTTTGTTCATCTACCTGCGTTCCATCCTGGTCAGTGGGAAGCAATCTATCAAAAAATATTCGGACGAGATGATCGAGTGCCTCAAAGATGGTATGGTTTGGTATCTTTGTCCGATGGCGCTGAAATTAAGTATGTTGCTAGCCGTTTTTTCGACCCTGACGCGACATGGAAAGACGGTGCTGGTCGCGAAATTCCACATGAAATACTATTAGATGTTGGCAGCATTCCTATTGAGGAGGTTGTAGGTCGAGCTTGGGAATATACAGTTATGAATCAGGTTCGTGATTTCTACCGGGATATATATAGTAAAGACTCTAATGAAATTCAGGTTTTTCAGGCAACAATGGATAATGTACTGCTTCCATTGACGACCAACTCATTTGAAGTCAAAAGACAAGACATACAACTGGCCGAACATGGGGAATATGCGAAAAAGCCTTGGATTAATGAATCACTTTCCTATGAGAATGTCTGGCGTATTCTGAACAAGGATGTGACTGAATTCAAGTTCGTTCGCAAGATAATCGGAAGACATGATAATGTGTTAGGTAATAAATAATAGAAATTCAACCCAGCTAGTATTAGAAAGAAGGTTAACTTTTAGCTCTCTTGAAGTGGTTAAGATTGCCAATGGCATCCTCTTCATTCTTCCCCAAATATTTCTGGTAAAAAAATCACCTGTGATTGAATTAACCAGCTCGTTTTTTTGACGATGAGGGGGAAGCCTACGGGCAGACCCTTTTCTTCATGTGTAAACGCTGTACTCGGTTTTTGGCAGTTTCGTGACCAAGGCCAGCTGCACACTCAACACCACATCTTTCGATACTGATATGAACGCCACATCTTTCGATACTGAGATCGCCACCATTCTCGCTGTCATTTTTTGCGTCCTTTTGATTGCCTATTTTGCGCTTAAAGCACTCATCAAGGTCATAGTCAGACTCTGCTATCCGGGGGAAGATGTACGGAATCGCATTTGGCTGTTAACCGCCTACCTCCTGATGTTCGTCTCTTTATTCCTAGACTGGGGGGTAAAAAAGTTCTGGATATTCACATGGGGACACTCAAATTTCATAGGTCTAATTGCCGAGATTGGTTGGATATACGTTATTCTTATCATCGGGTGGATTTACCCTTTGATCTTCTATTTGAAAACCGGGGACCATTTGCGTAAGATGGACGTTGATGTCGCGGTTGCTCATAAGCGATTTATTAGGATGTCATCATCGCAGTTCGCTGCGTCTGAGTTTGCCGCACTTAGGATTTACACGGCCTTTAATATGTCAGCTCCATTTGTTGTTGGTTTTGTGCAGAGTCTTTTGTCAAGACAACTTCTTAGTGGCGGGGCCTTTGTTTATTGGATTGCTTCTGTGATTCTGTTTATTGCAGTCGAACGCATTGTTTGGCAGACGATGTGGACCCAAGAGTTACAGCTCGACAGTTCCGCAGACAGTATACTTCAGCCCAACAAGTCCGCTAGCCCGACGCCAAACTGCGGTTCTTCCTGAATGCGACCTGCTACTAGCATACGAAGAACCTAAGGAAATGTGAATTTACAGAAAAGAAGTTGCTTTATCCGGGGGCTTGTCGCTAGGTTCAATGATTTGGAGGTATCGACTGTGTTTTTTCGGCTTCCCATTAAAATATTTTTGTTGATTCTGGCCTGTGTCTCTGCTGGTGTAATTTGGCAGCAAGCACAGTTGTCTGTTTTGGCGCTCAGTCACATAAATCCAGTTCCAGAAGTCGAGGCTTTAGTCGCCGAAGAACGATATGCTGAGGCTGCTGATTACCTCGATTTTTTTCTGAACTACGATTATGTTCGTGATGATCCGAAGGCTAAGGCTCTGCATGCTGAAATCGAGAAGGTGCGTAACAGTTTTTCTTACCAGGCAAGCAAGCTTGGCGAAGGGTTGCTTGCAGGCACCAGCGATGAGGGTATCGGAAAAAAAGCCGGCGTGATTACCGATTTTTTTGTCATTGGCGACATTCGAGATCTTACCGCACAGGGTGCCAACTGGGTTCAGAGTGAAGATGTCGACGAGGTAGTTGCCGCTCTCGCTGCCATCGGTGTTGTCGCTACGGCTGCTCAAGTCGCCAGCGCGGCGGCGACTGTGGCGACAGCTGGAGCTGCCGCTCCGGCAGCAGTGGGTAGCACGGCTATCAAGGGTGGGGTCACTATTTTGAAATCCGCTCGGAAGCTCGGTAAGCTGCCCCCTTGGCTTGGTAAGACCCTTGTTAAGAGTGCCAAGACCGTAAAGACGACGAAGAAGTTGGATTCTGTTACAGATCTGTTCAGTGATGTTTACAGCCTTGCTCGTACGCGCGGTGGCTTAAATCTTTTGACTAAAACCAGCGATGCCGCATCATTAAGACGCATGGCGGCGGCGGCTGAAACCTTTGGCGATTCGACCGCCACGTTATACCGAATCGGCGGTCAAGCGTTCCTGAAGACAGCCGGTCGTGCAGGTCAGTTTGGAACCGATAGCATCAAGCTAGCTTCGACCTATGGCGCTAAAGGTCTGCGCGCGCTGGACAAGGTCGGACCGACAAGATTCATTAAATATTCCGCTCGTGCATCGAAGATCGCCTACAAAGGTGATTTGTTTGATTTGGTGGCCCGTTTTCTGGCCATGTTGCCGATGTGGATCCTTTATCTGCTGTGCAGTCTAGGCATCGTCGTTTGGATCCCTTGGCGATGGCTCAGGCGGTTTAGTCTGTCATTCGTTCGAGGCAAACATGCCGCAGCCGGGTAAAGCAGAAGAAAACGGAGACATACTGCATTAATCGCCTAACCACTAAGGATTGAAACGACCCCATCCACCCAGAGCTTGCGGCGAAGAACACCCTTGACGGGGTCGTTTCAATCCATTGTTCAAGAAGCCCGGTCTTGTTCGGGCATGGTCTTTGATATATAGGGGATTGCTTTCGGCGGTTGGTTGGTTGGGGATGCAGGGATGCCATTTTGTTGATTGGAGCGGCATGGATTGCAGGAAGTCGGATCGTATTAGTACCTTACTCCTGAAAGTCTGTCATGAAAAACAAGAAAAATTCTATGCTACCTTGCAACCCCTTAGCAGCAAAGACTTTGCAGCAGATCAATGCACTCATGAATATTTAAAAAAATCTGGGTTGCGGGCATTAGCCCGCGTTAGAATGACTCAGGAAACATTTTAAATTGCAGTTTTCTTTAAGTGGTTAAGATTGCCAATGGATATCTTTCCGTACTGAGAAAATCTTGGTTCATATAGGTTGTTGCGGGTGGGAAGAACAATAACGCGGTTCACAAACACCTCCAAAAAAAGGTTCAGAAATAGTAATCGAACCGTTCGATGATGGCTGGTCTGGTGTTTTTTTTAGGAATTCCGAAGAAAGCGAAGATTTATTACCTTCAAATCGCTTTAACTCTGCTTGACTGCAAGACCTGAACCTATTTTTTTTGCTATTTTTTTCTCCAAGGATATGAATATGGTGGTCAAGGGGATGAGGACGTCGCAGTTAAAAGGGGAGTAGCTTTTCATTGACTGCGCGGCGGCGGTCGGCCATGGAGATTTCCTCATAATGGGAATCCCGTATTATCAAGTCATCCTTGAGTAACAAGGCGGGTGGCAGGAGATCAAGGCAATCGTGATCAATATGCAGCGTCCGTAACTGCTGAAGCTGGCCGATCTCGGGCGGCAGGGCGTTGAGTTTGGTGTAGGAAATATCCAGTTCCTGCAACTGCTGAAGCTGGCCGATCTCGGGCGGCAGGGTAGTGAGTTTGTTGTCGTTAATAAACAGCTCCTGCAACTGCTGAAGCTGGCCGATCTCGGGCGGCAGGGTTGTGAGTTTGTTGCTGTCAATACTCAGCATCTGCAACTGCTGAAGCTGGCCGAATTCGGGCGGCAGGGTAGTGAGTTTGTTGTCGTTAATATGCAGCTCCTGCAACTGCTGAAGCTGGCCGAATTCGGGCGGCAGGGTAGTGAGTTTGTTGTCGTTAATATGCAGCACCTGCAACTGCTGAAGCTGGCCGAACTCGGCCGGCAGGGTAGTGAGTTTGTTGTCGTTAATATGCAGCATCTGCA
>JAHYIV010000046.1 GCA_019429465.1 Desulfoarculaceae bacterium | reverse complement strand
CAGCACCTCATCTGCTTCGTCATCGGCCTGCTTATGTACGAACCAGTACACTTCGCAGGCCTCTTTCTCGCATATGAGGCGCTGCTGAATAGTTACGTGACATGTGTTTTGGCATTTTCCCGGCATTAAGCTGAATAGTTACAATAAACTCAGCAAAAGCTGAAAACCGAGAGGCCCGTTTTCCTTCCGGGCTGTGAGTGGCGGCGTCTGGCTTGTGTGTTGGTCAGGCGCTGTTTTTTTTACAAATTTTATTGCAATCTGCAATGATTGTGGTTGAATGCTTCTTATGAACAGACATTCTCCCAAGATTATCGTCCTGTTTTTTCTCACTGTTTTCCTCGGCAGGCTATCGCCGGCCCATGGAGAAGAGCTTGTTTTCAGCACCCACCCCTTCGCCAACCCTGCCGCCATTCACAAGACCTTTCAGCCGTTGATCGACTATCTGCAGGAGGAGACGGGCGTTGCCATCCGCATCAAGATCGCTCCCAGTTATACGGCTCACATCATCACGGTGGGCAGCGGCAAGGCTGATCTGGCCTTTGTCGGTCCCTCCCCTTATGTGCGAATCAAGGACAAATACGGCGGCGTCGGACTCCTGGCCCGCCTGCGGATGACGGACGACATCGGCGACAAGGTGGTTATCGTCTCTCAGGCTTCCGCGCCGTTTACCTCCCTTGGAGACCTGCGGGGCAAAACCTTTGCCTTTGGTGACCCTCAGTCCTATGGCAGTCATTTCCTGCCGCGCTGGCTTCTTGGCAACAGCGGTGTACCGGTCAGCGCCCTGGCCGCCTATGATTATGTCAAAAGCCATGATAATGTCATTCTCTCGGTGCTGCATGGCGATTTCGACGCCGGTGGCGTGCGGCTGGATGTGTACCGTAAATATGCCGACCGGGCCCTTAATGTATTGGCGGGCCCTTTTCTCACTCCTCCCCACGCCATTGTCTGCCGCGCCTCTCTGCCGCGGGTTCTGCAGGACAAGCTGCGCCAGAGTCTGCTCGCTCTGCGCGACCCCGCTGTGCTTGAGCGAATCGATCCGGCCATGCAACGGTTCGAAAACGTGGTGGACAGTGACTTTGATCAGGCCCGGCAGGTCATCAACGCCATCGAGGCCAGATGAGTCGCTCGCTCCGCAATATCTTTTTCCGGCGCCTCAATCTGCTGGCCGTTGTTTCGGCGGCTATCTTCGGGCTTCTGCTGGTTCAGGCCGAACGGGTTATTCTGCTCAATGATCTGCACAATAAGGGGGAAAGCATCGCCCGCATCCTGGCGGCGGTCACCATGGACGCGATCATGGTTCATGATTACGCCACGGTGGAACGCTATGCCGGTGATATCGTTGCCGACCCCGGGATCGTCTCTTTAACGGTGAAGCGGGCTGACGGTGAAATTCTTGCCGCTTATGGCGGCTCGGCCGGCGCGGAGCATCTTCTGACTATCTCCCATCCGGTTATGATGGGCGGCGAGGTCTTCGGCGAGGTTTCTTTAGACTTCTCCACCGAGCGGGTCCAGTCCATTTCCAGGAAGCTGCTGTTGGCAACTGTGGCGGCGGTGATCATCTTTCATCTGTTCGGGGTGCTGATCAGCCGCTTTGCCCTCAAGAGCGCCGTCATCATGCCGCTCGAAAAACTGAGCCGGGCCATTCATACCCTGCGCCAGGGAGATCTCGACCAGCACATCGAAATCAGGGAGCCTGCAGAATTTGCCGAGCTCGGCAGATCCTTCAACGAGATGGCTGCCACTATCCGGAACACTTTCGATGACCTCGGGAAGCAGCGGGAGCGGGTGCAATTCGAACAGGGCAAGCTGGCCGCCATTGTCAATAATATGGCGGATGGTCTTTTCGTTACCGACACCAGCGGGGTCATCATCTCCTTCAACAACTCCGCGGAACGGATCACCGGTTTCAGCGAGGGTGAGGCCATCGGCCATAAATGTTCCGATCTTTTCAGGAGCACACTGTGCCGGGACGCCTGCGCCCTTTATCACGCCGGCGAGATCATCAGTAACCGGCCGACGACGCTGACCACCAAGGGGGACGAAATCATGGCGGTGGCGGTCAGCTCCGCCATGCTCTTTGATGCCGAAGGCGAGGTGGTGGGCGGTGTCCAGACCTTCCGCGATATTACCGCTGACCAGAAGCGGCAGGAGGTCTACTGTCATACCGAAAAGCTGGCGGCCATCGGCCAACTGGCCGCCGGTCTGGCCCACGAAATCAACAACCCGCTCGGCAATATCCTGGGCTATGCCAAGTACCTGGACCAGGCCGCGCCGCCTGAGGAGTTTGCCAAACGGGTGGCGATCATCATCGAACAGACCAAGCGCTGCAGCGGTATCGTCAAGGGGCTGCTCGATTTCGCCCGACGCTCGGCATCACGGCCTGCAGTCATTGATCCCAACGACCTGATGTCCAGGATTGTCGACATTGTTCGCTTTCAGGCCGACAAGAAGGACATCGCCCTCCACCTCGATCTGCAGTCGGCAGGGAAGATCGTCGCCGATCCCCAGAAGATTGAACAGGTGGTCTTGAACATCCTGCTGAACGCCATCCAGGCCATGAGCGGCCCCGGCAATATCTGGGTGGGCACCGCCAGGCGTGTTGAGACGATTCTGCTGACTGTGGCCGATGACGGGCCAGGAATTGCGCCTGAAGTCAGCAGCCGGATTTTCGACCCGTTTTTCACCACCAAACCGGTGGGCGAGGGTACCGGTCTGGGGCTGGCAATTAGCGAGGGCATCGTCATCGAGGCGGGCGGCGCCATCGATGTCGAAGATCGTCCCGGCGGTGGGGCCATCTTCACGGTGATCCTGCCGGGCACCTTCTCAAACAGCGACGAGACACTCTCCTCATGAAACCCATGACCAGCCAGTCACCCCCCAAACTGCACCTGCTGCTGGTAGATGATGACCAGCGAATGCGGGAGCTCTTGGCCGACGTTTTCACCAGCAGGGGCTATCACGTCACTGCCACTGCCGATGGCCGTGAGGCCCTGCTGCTTCTGGAATCGACCGCCTTTGATACCGTCATTACCGACCTGATGATGCCAAAGGTCAGCGGCACCGAAGTGCTGGACGCTGCCCGGCGACGAGACGCCCAGCTGCCGGTCATCATCATCACCGGCTACGGCACAGTCGATTCAGCCATCGCCGCCATGAAAATAGGGGCCCATGATTATATCCAGAAGCCGTTTGATCCTGAGGAACTGGCCCTGATTGTGGAAAGGGCCCTGGCTCATTATCAACTGGTCAAGCAAAACCGTGACCTGACTGCCAGGGTCACTCTCCTGCAAGGTTCGGATCTGATCGGCTCCTCAACCGCCATGCAGGAGGTCAAGGAGATGATCGCGCGACTGGCGCCGCTGGAGGTCTCGCTGCTCATCTGTGGTGAGACCGGTACCGGTAAGGAGCTGGCCGCCCGTCTCATTCATAAACACAGCAGCCGGGCGACGAATAACTTTCTGGCTATCAATTGCGGGGCGTTGAGTGAGACCCTGCTGGAATCAGAACTCTTTGGCCATGAGCGGGGTGCCTTCACCGGCGCCGTGGAGCTGAAGAAGGGTCTTCTGGAGGCTGCCCATGGCGGCACCCTTTTTCTCGATGAGATCAACAGTATGCCGCTCTCGCTGCAGGTCAAGCTGCTGCGGGTGTTGCAGGATGGGACGTTCATCCGGGTGGGGGGGACGAAGGAGAACACCGTGGATCTGCGCGTCATCAGCGCCAGCAATACTGACCTGAAAGGCCTCATCGCCAAAGGCGTCTTTCGTGACGATCTCTACTACCGCTTGAATATCATGGCAATAGACCTGCCGCCCCTGCGCGACCGGCGCGAGGACATCGCCGAACTGGCCTATCACTTCTTGAACCGCTATTCCCACAAATACGACAAGGCGATTCAGGATATCAGCCCCCGGGCGCTCAAAATTCTCACCGCCGCCCCCTGGCCAGGTAACGTTCGGGAGCTGGAAAACATCATGAGCCGGGCAGTCATCATGGAGCCCGGTGCCACCATCACCACCACGGCCCTGCCGCCCTCACTCGGCACGGTAATACCGCCTCCAGTAGCCGCCGCCCTGATGACCCTGGAGGAAATGGAGCGGTACATGATCAATAAGGCCCTGGCCGCCACCGATGGCAACCGGACCCTGGCCGCTCAAATCCTCGGCATCGACGCCTCAACTCTCTGGCGCAAGGTGAAACGCTATGAGCAGTAATCGGGCATGATATAATCGTTGTAAGTCCATTTTTGTTTCAAAACACAGATAAGGCGAGAGGAAAAAATGTTTGTCGATCTCTTACGAGTCAGAAGAAGTGTTCGAAAATTTCAGGATCAGCCAGTTGAAAAAGAGAAACTCGATATCCTGATTGAGGCCGTGTTGCGCTCGCCCTCCTCACGGGGGCTGAAGCCCTGGGAGTTCGTGGTGGTCCAGGACAAAGAGCTGCTGGCACGTCTTGCGCAGGCCAAGCCGCACGGTGCATCCTTTGTCAAAAATGCGCCGCTGGCCATCGTGGTCTGCGCCGATCCTGCAAAGTGCGATGTCTGGGTGGAGGACTGCGCCATTGCCGCCATCCTGCTCCATCTGGCGGCCACGGATCTCGGGCTGGGCAGTTGCTGGGTCCAGATCCGGCTGCGTGAACATACCTCCGGTCGGCCGGCCGAGGACTATGTTGCCGAACTGCTCACCCTGAAACCGGGGATGGTTGTGGAGGCGATCATTGCCATCGGTTATCCGGCCGAGACCCTGGCCGGTCATCCCCGGTCATCTCTTCTTGAACAGAAGGTGAGCTTTGAGAGGTACGGAGCAACAAAATAGGGGCTCTCCCTTGATTCTTGTCAATCTTTTGTGCTATCATGACTTTGTTCGAAGTTTTATTTTCTCGTCTCATTGTTCGTTTTGTAGAAAAATCAGATACGATATATATTTGTAGGGGGAAAACCTACAATCCCGCCATGAATGTAAGGTAAGTTGTTCTGTTTATTTCTAACTTTCCCCGCTACGTTTCTTGTTTGTTTTCGTGTAGTCTGCAGTTCAAGAAAGATATTAGTTCAGGCTGTCTTGCCGAATTTTTCCATATTTTCCTGAGTGATGGACGTCAGGAGAATCACCATGACAAAAGAGCAGCTGCTTCAGTCAGCCTTGGTCTTAATGCCCCTGAATGGAATATCGTAACTAGTGCCTGTCCATAAATGTCCCTTTCGCCCGATCTCTGCGTCATGCTCAAAAAATAATGCTCGGAATATCGTACATATGCCTGTGCTTATTTTTCTCGCAGTCCTTGATCTCGAACGAAATGACCTATTTCTGGACAGACACTAACTAACCCCGATGAACGGGATAAGTGTTAACCATCATATCTAAAATAGAATTTGTCTCAATTCGTGCAAATTTGTTCATTGGGCTCGGATGATAAGTAAGATTTCGTGATCTGTGAAGTAGAATATTATCGGGAAAGCAAACAAATCAGCACTACTCTTTCCATTAAAAGGAGAAAAACGCATGAAGATCAAAAGAAGAGATTTTCTCAAGCTGAGCGCCGCAACTGGTCTGGCGGCCGCAGCCTTCAAGGGAAGCACCTTGAACGCCCTGGCCGAAGTGCCCCGGGGAACCATCGGCGGCGAGAAGCCGGGCAAATGGATGGCCTCCACCTGTCAGGGCTGCACCACCTGGTGCCCCATCGAAATTTTCGTCCAGGACGGACGGGCCACCAAGGTGCGCGGCAACCAGCTCAGCAAGGCCAATGGCGGCTACTGCTGTGTGCGCGGCCATCTGATCATTCAGCAGATCTATGATCCGGATCGTGTCAAGACCCCGATGAAGCGCACCAATCCGGTCAAGGCTCGCGGCACTGATCCCAAGTTCGTGCCCATCACCTGGGACGAGGCCTTGAATACCATCGCCGACAAGATCATGGAGCTGCGTACCAATAACGAAACCCACAAATACCTGCTGATGCGGGGCCGCTACTCCTCCAACAACAACATCCTCTACTCCAATCTCACCAAGGTAATCGGTTCCCCCAACAACATCTCCCACAGCGCCATCTGCGCCGAGGTGGAGAAGATGGGCGCCTTTTACACAGAGGGTCACTGGGGCTATCGGGACTACGATCTGGAGAACATGAAGTACCTTATCGTCTGGGGATGCGACCCGCTCTCTTCCAACCGCCAGATCCCCAACGCCATCGCCAAGTTCGGTAATCTGCTCGATCAGGGCACCGTGGTTGCTATCGACCCCAGGATGACCAATACCGCGGCCAAAGCGCACAAGTGGCTGCCGATCAAACCAGGCGAGGACGGTGCCCTGGCCACTGCCATGGCCCATTGCATTCTCACCTCCGGTCTGTGGAATAAGGATTTCTGCGGTGACTTCAAGGACGGTAAGAATCTGTTTGTGGCTGGTCAGACCGTGGACGAGGCCGCCTTTGACGAGAAACACACCAATGGTCTGGTCAAGTGGTGGAACATTGAACTGAAGGATCGCACCCCGGAATGGGCCGCCGGGATTACCGGCCTGGACAAGAAGGATATTGTCGAGGTGGCCACCGGTTTTGCCAAGGCTGCCCCTCGCTGCGCGGTCTGGAACGGCCCCAACATGATGCCCCGCGGCAGCTACGGCGCCATGGCCATGTACGCCTTGAACGGCCTGGTTGGTGCCACCGACAGTGTCGGCGGCGTCTGCACCGGCATGAAAGGTCCCAGCAGCGTCCATCCGAAAATCGATGACTTTATGGACGAGATTGCCAAGGTCGGCAGCAAAAACAAGAAGATCGACCAACGCGGCACCCTGGAGTTCCCGGCCCTCTCCGCCGGCAAGGTGGGCGGCGGCGTGGTCACCAACAACGTGGCCAATGCCATCCTGGCGGCCAAGCCTTACGACATCAAGGTGGCCATCGGCTACTTCTGCAACTTCAACTTCTCCGGGGCCGAGGGCGGCCGCTGGGACAAGGCCCTGGCCAAGGTTCCCTTCTTCGCCCATATCACCACCATGGCCTCGGAGATGAGCCAGTTCGCCGATATCGTTTTGCCCTCGGCCCTGCATCACAGCGAGCAGTGGGCCCCGATCAAAAGCAATGCCAACCTCCACGGACACACCTCACTCCAGCAGCCTGTGATCAAGCGGATGTTCGAGGTCAAGGCACCGGAAACCGAGTTTGTCTGGCTGCTGGCCGAAAAGCTCAAGGACAGGGGTTTTGAGAATCCGATGAACTGGCTCCTCACCTACAAGGACCCGGAAACAGGCAAGACTGCCAGCAGTGGCGAGGATTTCGCCCTTATCGCCACCAAGGTCTTCACCCGGAAGGCCTGGGATCCGGCGGAAAACAAGGACTTCAAGGGTGATCGTCCCACCGGCTGGGCCGACTTTGCCGAAAAGGGCATCGTCAACACTGAAAAGTTTACCTTCGGTAAAAAGTGGGAGAAGGGCTTTGAGAAGACCGTGACCACGAAGTTCGAGTTCTACAGCGAGACCCTGAAGAAGGTGCTCACCGAGCATGCCGAGAAGCAGAAGGTTACCATCGACCAGGCCCTGGAGGCGATCAACTACACCGCCCGCGGTGAGCAGGCCTTTGTGCCCCACTACGAGCCGGTCCGCCGCCACGGCGATATCAAGGATTTCCCCTTTACCCTGGTGGACATGAAATCCCGACTGAACCGCGAAGGACGCAGCGGCAACCTGCCCTGGTATCTGGCCTTCAAACAGTGCGATCCGGGCGATATCAATAATGAGGACGTCCTCCAGATCAATCCGGCTGACGCCGATAAACTCGGGGTCAAGGAAGGCGACATGCTCAAGGTGAGTTCCACCGTTGGCAGCCTCACGGTACGCGCCCGTCTCTGGGAGGGTGTTATGCCAGGCACCGTCGCCAAATGCTACGGCCAGGGCCATTGGGCCTACGGCCGGGTTGCGACCAAGGATCACGCCAAGGCCATTCCCCGCGGCGCTAACTTCAATGAAATCATGCCGGATGACTACGATCATATGATCGGCACAGCCTGCCGCAACGGCGGCTTCACCGGTTTGAAGATCGAAAAGGCCTAACCCCGGTAAACGGGATAAGTGCCTTTCGCAGATTATTTTCTTGCAAAAAAAACAAGAAACTAATCTGTAAGGCACTAATTTTTTGAATTCAGGAGGAACAAACAATGACGCAATATGCGATGGTTATAGATCTTCACAAATGCACGGGTTGCGGCGCTTGCGGTCTTGCCTGCAAGACCGGCAACAATACCGCGAACAGGGCCAACGGCCAGTCTCACAACTGGGCTGATTTTCAGGCCGAGGTCAGCGGCAAGTTTCCGAAAACCAAGTACACTATGCGGCCGGTGCTCTGCAACCACTGCACTGATGCCCCCTGTGTAGAGGCCTGCCCGGTAACGCCCAAGGCCATGTACAAGACCGCGGACGGGATCACCATGCACAACGACGAGCGCTGCATCGGCTGCCGCGCCTGTCAGGATGCCTGTCCCTACTCGAAAATGGATGTCGATGGGAATGAGTACAGTGTCATCAGTTACAACGAAGAGGGCCAGCCTTATCGGCCTGAGTTCATGGACAAGACCGAGATGATTCCGGGCTGTACCACCTCCGGTGCCGAACTGGCCGCCAAGGCAGGGGCCATACCACCCCACCGCACCGCCTACGACCATCCGGACTACCAGGATGTACGCCGGGACAACATCACGGAAAAGTGTATTTTCTGTGAGCATCTGGTGAAGAAGGGTCAGTTGCCGAACTGTGTGGTTGCCTGTCCTGCCAAGGCTCGGACTTTTGGTGACATTCAGGACACGAACAGTGATGTGGCCCAGTTGGTCAAGAAGTATCAGGGAACGGTTCTCAAACCCGAGGAGGGCACCAAGCCCAATGTCTATTACATCCGGAGCTTCAGCGTTGTCAAGTAGTTGGAGTAAGGTGTAGCTCAAGGCTCTGTGTCGGGGGCGGAATGCGAAAGAGCGTTCCGCCCCCGATTTTTATTTAGGGTAGCTGCCTTGCTGCCATGGTAATGTCCATGGTGTTTATCAAACAACGGCGGGGTGACACCCTGATCGTTTCATTTTTTTTTGAGGAATTTTTATGAGCACAGATATTGCGCGGCCTGACCTGGCCCGGAGCGACGCCTACCGTCTGCTTGCCGCCTGCTTTTATGAACCGGATCCAGAGCTGCTTCTTGAGGAAAATCTCTGTGCCAACCTGGCAATGCTGATGGAGGAGTTGTCGGTACCGGCGGCGGAGTCCTGCTGTCGCCTCGAACAGGGACTGAAGGACAGCAATCAGGGTGATTTGCTGGTGGATTATAGTGCCCTTTTTCTGGACCCCTTCGGCGCCCCGGCCCAGCCCTACGGCTCGGTTCACCTGGAGAAAGAACGGCAGCTCATGGGTGACTCGACCATGAAGGTGCGGAAAATCTACGATGAAGCCGGGGTGCGGCAGGAGACCGACGGTCCACCGGACCATATTGCCATCGAGCTGGAATTTATGAGTTTTCTCGGACAGCGGATTGCCCAGGCTATCGCCGTTTCGGACCAGGCCGCCGTGGAGGATTTTTCCGCCATCGAGGCCGGGTTTTTTAACACCTATCTGGCTTCCTGGGCTCCTCTGCTGGGCAGGGCCATTCAGGAACACGCCCAGCTGACCTTCTATCGCGCCTTGGGGGAATGCCTGCTCGCCTTTATCGGCGCCGAACAGCTGCGTCTCCAGAAATCAGCCGTTTCCCCCAGTCCATGAGCCTCGTCGACCGGCTCGCCGATCGGCTCAAAAACAGCGAGCCGGCTGCCTTTGAGATTATCTTCCGCCGCTGTCTGCGGAGCCGTTTCCAGGGCAGTTCCTGTGACCGCTGCGCCAGGGAGTGTCCGGCAGAGGCCATCCGCCTCGAGCCGGGGAGAATCGCCCTTGACCCGAAGCGGTGTGTGGGCTGCCTGGCCTGTACCGCCGTCTGTCCGGCCGAGGCGCTGGTCGGGCGTGATTCCCGACTGGCTGCGGCCCCAACCAAGGTGGCTGCCGTGAAAACGGTCTCTTTTTGCTGTGAAAAGGCTATCTGCACCGGTGAGGAGATCATTCTTCCCTGTCTGGGCGCTCTTTCCGAGGAACATCTGGCCGCCTTCGCCAGTCGGTCAAGGGAAGGTATCAGCCTGCACCTTACCATGTG
Source organism: Desulfoarculaceae bacterium (assembly GCA_019429465.1). GTDB lineage: Bacteria > Desulfobacterota > Desulfobulbia > Desulfobulbales > Desulfocapsaceae > UBA2270. The sequence continues at coordinate 6,924 of JAHYIV010000046.1, read as the reverse complement.
CGGTGATTGCCGGGCCTCGTTTGTCCCCGGGATTCTGGCGCGACGCCTCCAGACCCTTGCCGACAAACTGGGGCGCGATGGTCTCGCCTCCCTTGTCAGGCTGATTACCCAAGAGGAAGAGGCCGAGGCCGGACAGTCGGCGGGCGCATCAAGCAGGCGCTCCTTTTTCCGGGCCTTCTGGAATATTTCCTTCCATGCCGCCACCGAGACCATCACCACCCTGCAGGCGGAGACACCCAAAAAAGAAAATCATGCCCACAAGCATCAACCCGGCCGTCTTACTTTACTCCGGCAAGCCCTGGCCGACTCCGGCGACGAAACCGCCAGCCTGGCCATGTTGCCTCTTTTTTTTACCCTTACTGCGCGCGCTGCATGCAATTTCTGCGGCGGCTGCGCCGGCTTGTGCCCCACCGGAGCGCTTAAAAACACCAGGGTGGAAGGCGTGAAACAATTGCAGTTCACTTGGGCCCGCTGCAGCGGCTGTGGCCTCTGCCTGGAGTTCTGCCGGAAAAATGCGCTCAGCCTGGTTACCGGTCGTTTGCCGGGATCTCTTGAAGTGGAAAAGGATATTATTCTGCAGGCGGAGCCTGTCTTGTCTCAATAGAGCCTTTTCAGCACCAGCTTCGACCTCGTCTTTAGGAGTCGTGACGAAATAACATGGCCATTTATATCAATTTCGTTACGCAGGCCAGGGACGGCCCAGTGTCGCGAGCGCCATGGACGGCGTAGGAGCGACCGGCTCTTTATGCCGCTCCGGGCACTTAGATGGCCAAGTTGTTTTTTTACAGCGGCTTACTCATGACAGGTGCATGACTCTCCTCCGTGAGGCCATCTCATCCTGACCAATATTGGTCAAGGATTCCAGGGCCAGGCTGGTCGAATTCGGTCGGATGGGAATCTGCCGGCCGTCTGATTGGCCATCAACTCCTTTTGTAGGGAAAATTCTTACAATAAATCAGAGATATGCCGCTTGTTTCCTTGTGCAAAATTACCTATCATGGCTCATCTGAGAGGTGAACTGAGGTCTTGCCCTTATCGAGCTGGTTGCGGAAGAAATCCTCTCCCGTTTTCTGCCGAGAGTACATTTATAACTGCTCAAGTCATTAAAAAGTGAGGAGAATGGGCAAAAACGAGCAACGATAAAAACAGTCAGGGTTGTACGGTGAAACGCCCTGCAGTGAAACGGAATAAAATGAGTTGGTAAACCAGGAAACGGTGACGTATGGGCGTGGTCGAAGCTGTCTGCATCAGTGAAAAAAAAGGCATGGTCAAAAAAGAGGTGCCTGAGATCCTGCTGGAGGAAAACTGGGGGATATCCGGGGATGCCCATGGCGGGATCTGGCACCGGCAGGTGTCGCTGCTGGCCGGGGAAAGCATCGATGCGGTCAAAAAAAAGATGCCTCATCTGAAGCATGGGGTCTTTGCCGAGAATATCGTTTGCCGGGATCTTGATTTGATGGCGCTGGCCATAGGCGACCGCCTGGTGATCGACGGCCAGGTGGTGCTTGAAGTCACCCAGATTGGTAAGGTGTGCCACAACGATGGCTGCGTCATCAAAAAGGCCACCGGCGATTGTATCATGCCCAAGGAAGGGATTTTTACCAAGGTTATCCACGGCGGGGTTGCCAGGGCGGGTCTGGTCATTGAAAGAGTATCCGCTGTTGTTACCACTTAGGATCGATGCGACCTCATGGTCCGAGTGGGCGACTATTCTTTCCCTCCCTGTGGCAGACGAAGTGTGGTCCACGGAAAAGGGAGCAAAATAACAGTAGCTCAGGAGGTATGGATGGACAGGAAAAAACCTTGGTAGTAAGCGAAACCCTTTCATTTTCCATAAATTACCCGCTTTTAAAAAAAAATGAACAAAGAGAGCTCTAAGGCTTGACTTTAGTTTTTTTCCATTATATATAAACAGTAAGTATAAAATTTTGTACCAGAAGGTTGTCCCAGCTCCATGTAGCCGAAGTGTCTGTATTGATGCCCGAATGGTGGAGATTATATGTGTATGTTGCTTGCCGTCTTTCCAGTGGGGAAGGATGGCAGGGAGCACAAAGAGGGAAGTAACCCCTTAAATTTTCCAGGAGAGGAGAAAGAAAATGAAAAAGGTATTATCAACCGCGGCAGCCCTTGGCTTCTGTCTGTATTTACCCGTTGCGGCCATGGCCGGCGGCCCTGCTGCCCCTGTCGCCAGCAATGATGCTGTTGCGCGTGAGCTTCAGGACTTACGGGCCCAGCTTGCCAGTCAGCAGGCTGAAATCGACATGCTGAAAGGACAGAAGGTTGCTGGTCCCGTAGACCTGTCAGCTGAGCAGGCACGCCTTGATGCCCTTGAGAAGTTCAACTGGGTCCACGCCGCCAAAAAGAAGGTTGACGTCACCCTCTATGGCCAGGTCAACAAGGCGGTTATGTGGGCCGATGACGGTAACGATGACGACATCTTTTTTGTCGATAATCCTCTCGCCGGCACCCGCCTGGGCGTGACTGCCAAGTCCAAGCTCAACGACGAGTTTTCCGTTGGCGGCCAGTTGGAGTTTGAGTGGACGCAGAACAATGCCAATGCGGTCAACATGGACAAGGATGATACTCCTGGTAGCGATGCCAAACATCGGCAGATGAGGGTCTGGGGCCAGTCTAAAACCGCCGGCAAGCTGACCCTGGGCCATGGCTCAACGGCAGCTGACGGCAGTACCCGGAACGACCTTTCCGGCACCTTAATTGCCGGCAGGGCAGATGGGACCATTGGCGGTGGGATCAAGTTCTCTAGGAAAGACAACTCAGGCTATGGCCCTACAGTAGGCAGCGTCTTTAACGACCTGAGCGGTGGTCGTAAGGATGGTCTGCGCTATGACAGTCCCAGCTTTGCCGGAGTCACCCTCAGCGGTACTGTGGCCGAGGGGAACTATAATGATGTAGCCATCGGCTATAACCAGAAATTCGGTGACACCCAGGTCAAGGCCGGCCTGGCCTACAGCATTGAAGGCGGAAGCGCCGCCAACCACAGCAGGATTGCCGGTTCCGCTTCGGTTATGCTCCCCTTTGGGCTCAACTTTACCGTAGCCGCCGGTGAGAATGAATTTCAGGCATATCAGAATAAAAACTTGGAGAACAGTTCCTTCTGGTATGGCAAGGTTGGTTACCAGTTGAAGGCCTTGAGCTTTGGTTCTACCTCTTTTTCTGGTACTTATGGTCAATACGACGACATGAATGCCGGTACAGTAAAAAATGTTCCTTCATGGTATCAGTCTGAAAGCACCTTGTGGGGCGCGGAGATGGTGCAGAAGTTTGATGCCATTAATACCGAATTTTACATGGCCTATCGCCTTTATGAGCTGGAAGACAACGTAAGCGTTACTGATTTCGATAATGTCACCGTACTCTTGTCCGGTGCCCGTTTGTCCTTCTAAGCATTTCCTGTAGTTTTTTCTCCTGCCGGAGCTTCTCCAAGCTCCGGTTTTAAGGCGGTGTGGATTTTTCCACACCGCCTTTTTGTTTGCCCATCCGTAGGGCAAACCCGGCCTGCCGCAAGAAACGCTGCCTCCCCAACAGAGTTCCCTGGCAACAATGTGGGTTTCACCTGCAACAGCACCCGAAGGGCTTGGCCTTTCCATCCGGCACTGCTACCAGCACACGAAGAACCGCAGGAAATGTGAATTTACAGAAAAGAAGTTGCTTTATCTAAACTTTTCAGCCAGACCTTAAATGTACCGGGACAACAAGAGCACAATGAAATCTATTCCATTGTTCATCAAACTGATTTTTATTTCGCTGGCGCTTGCTGGATGCAGCACGTCATCTTATAAAGAATCAGTTGATGCAGCCAACTACACGAGCAGACTGGAAGCCAACAACAATAGGGCTGAGATCACAGCAAAACTAATGGCCCAATACGAGGAATGGCGAGGCGTACCCTACTCTCATGGAGGGTTGAGCAAGCGCGGGGTCGATTGTTCAGGCCTTGTCTACCTGACCTATCGCGATAAATTCGGTATAAATCTACCCCGCTCAACGAAACTGCAATCACGTCTCGGGATACAGATTTCACCACGCGAGATGAGAGCAGGCGATCTGGTTTTTTTCAGTTCGCTGTTCATCGATACACATGTCGGCATTTACCTGGGTAAAGATAATTTTCTCCACGCCTCAACGAGCCGGGGCGTGATTATATCAAACATGAACAATGGATACTGGCGTGACAAATTCTGGAAAGCACAGAGGATTTGATCGATATCACGCCGAGATTATTTTAGAGAACGACGTGATTGGCCAAACGGGTCTGAATTTGAGTGGTGTAAAGTTCGAAACCTGTGCAGTAAACATAAAACGCCATTTGTATTGGGGGTAATAAAGTGGCCTCCTAAGTCAAGACAAAAATCCACTGAGTTTAAGCTGTACATTCAACTTCAAGCGCAGCTGGTCGGCGCTGCCCTGCTTTAGCATTTGTTGGTACTTCCGATACAGGCTTCGCGGTTGAGGGAACCCCTGTGGAGCGTATCGAAACAGGGGCGTACCGGTTGTGGAATTCGTGCTGAACGAGGATGTTATCTCCCGCAACAATCCGCAGTTGAACGTCTCCGTTTTTCCTCACCTCCAATCGCTGCTGACGGTAGCCGAAACCAACGATCCTGGTATGCAGGCCAAGGCAATTGGAGAGCCGATTGTTGACCTCCTGCGCCATGTCAACAATCGGCCCGTCAGTCAACATGCTGGTGTTGAGCAGGGTCTCCCCTTTTTCCCCAAACGATCCCAGATGAAACGAGAAGTAGAGCTCGCGACAGATTTCCGGGCCAATCATGGCCTTGAGCCAGGCACAAAAAAGGGTATCGGGCTGAAATTTATAATTGGTCCACTGGGCGGCCTTGAAAAAGACTCCGGCCTGGACAAAGGCTTCGATGCGGGCAATGACGGCAAGTCCGGAAAAATGGGCAGGGGAAAGAGGGGCGTGCTGGCCGGGAATGGCTATTAAGGTCGCTTTGCCGCCAACCTCATCAAATTCCCACTGAAAGAGGATGGCATCTTCGCTGTTCAGCTCGGAGTTTTCGACGCGGCCCACCATGTCAAGCAGGCCGGAATTGGTCAATTGAAACTGATAGATTGTCTCACTGGATTTGCTGCTGCACTTCAATAAAAAAGCCATGGTTGACCTCCTCTGATAATGTGTTGGGTTGAACCTTCCATCGCGCAAGGTTCTTTCTTTTCTCCAACATATCAGGGGAGAGGCTCAATATATGATCTTCACAATCTTTTTTTGATTTTTTTTTATGACTGGTAATGACCCAAAGCGGCCAGGAGCTTTTCCTTGACTTCCTCTCTGAGTTCCTTGGGGTCAAGGACTTCCACGTCCGGCCCATAGCGAAGAATATCAAGGACCAGCTCGCGTGAATCGCTGTAGGGGAGACGAAGTTGATAGGAGCCGTCGTCCAGCCAGCTTCCCTGCTGGTCGGGATGCCATTGCTCGGCGGCGACCCAGCGGGCGCGCTCAGGGGTAAAACGAAGGGTGGCTGTTTTGTCCGCCGGCCCGGCAAAGATGCCGAAGGCCTGGGAGTAATAGCTGTCCAGTTGCTGATCGTCGATATCGATGGCCTTTTCTTCGAGGATATCGAGCTGTTGAATCCGGTCGAGGGCAAAGGTGCGGAAATCATTGCTCTTATGGCACCAGGTATTGAGATACCAGTTTTCCCGGTAATAGATGAGCCGTTGCGGGGAGACAACCCGGCTGGAAAGGGCATCATGGGCACGATCATGATACTGAAGATTCAGTTGGTAGCGTTGCAGGGTGGCGTTGGCAGCGGCATGGAAATGTTCTGAAGGGCAGGGGCGAGCGCCGACGCTGTGAAACCGGAATCTGCGGACAATCTCATTGGTGGCGAGATTCTGCTTTTCCATGATCGACTCGATGCGGTGCCGGATGAGGGCAAACTCATCTCGCAACAGCCCCGGTTGCATTTTACTGATGAGTTCATGGACGGTGAGCAGGGCATGCAGCTCGGAGACGGTGAACCAGAGTCCGGGTAACTCATGGTGATTTTCTTCGGCATCCTTCCCCTGAACGCGGTCGAGAATGTAGCCGTCATGCTTCTTGTCGTAGCGAACCGGCGCGCCCAGCTCATCGCGCATCTTTTTGAGAATCCGCTTGATCGTCGGCCAGGAACATTCCATTCTGGCCTCCAGCGTACTCCTGGAGATGGGATACCGATGGGACAAAAAGAGGGCGTGCAGGGTGTAAATGCGGTCAAATTGATTCATTGTTTACAGGGAAAATATTGTCTGAAGGTTATTTTTTACTCGTATACAACTTTTACAACAAATTTATACAACAGAGCGATCGATGCTATACAACGGTTGAATAAAGTATACAACTATGGCTTTTCCTTCAGTCTGTATCGTGTTGTTTTTAAATTCCCGCATGACTCAAGAAAACCAAGGCTTGCCAGCAGCCGAGATACAACGGTCTGCGCCGACTTGCTGTTGCCCGGAACTTAGATAGTGCCTGTCCATAAATGGTCTTTTTACCCGATCTCTGCGTCATGCTCAAAAAATAATGCTCGGAATATCGTACATATGCCTGTGCTTATTTTTCTCGCAGTCCTTGATCTCGAACGAAATGACCTATTTCTGGACAGACACTAGATAATGTATTTCCCATTTACTCGAAGATCCGGATAAAGCGTTCGCTGATAACCTGCAGGTATTTCTCCTTCATTTTATCCGATAAAAAGCTGACTTCGAGTAAGGCCTCCCATTGTGGGCGAATATTGGCAAAGTCGGTTGTTATCTTATCAATGATCCGCTCGGTCAACCCCAGGCGATCTCTAGCAAAATACTCCAGGAAATCCTCGCGCCGCAGTTTATTTTTTCTCGCATTCAAGGGTAAGGCCAGCTCTTCTTCAGGTTGAGGAAGGATAATCGTGGTGTTCAGCAGGTCAT
>JAHYIV010000045.1 GCA_019429465.1 Desulfoarculaceae bacterium | reverse complement strand
CTCAGCGGCTACCTGCTCGCCCCCTTCACCCCGGGCAGGGACACCTGCCTCTTCATCGAGGCTGAGCTCTACTGACCTCCTCTCCCGCCTTGATTTAGAGACGTAATGAAGCTATATTTTGTTAGAATATTTTGTAACAATCCAGCTTAATGCCAGGAAAATGCCAAATCACATGTCACGTCACTATTCAGCAGTGCCTCATATGCGAGAAAGAGGCCTGCGAAGTGTACTGATCCGTACATGAGCAGACCGATGACGAAGCAGATGAGGCGCTGCTGGATAGTTACAATATTTTGAAAGTTGAGCAGTGCTAACTCTCTTTTCACCCTCTCACTTTTCCCCAGGCAGACCATGACTGTGATCGTCCGGACGACCTGCTTATTTTTGATTCTCCTCTTGCAGCCACACCTGTTGTGGGCAGCTCCCCAGGTCGTATCCATAGGCGTGCTCGCCAAAAGCGGAGAAGATATCGCCGTGGAGAGATGGTCCGCTACCGCCGACTATCTCTCCACTACCCTTCCCGATTACCGGTTCACCATCGTCCCCTTGGGATTTCAGGAAATTCATGAGGCGGTCAAACAGGGCCGGGTCGATTTTGTGCTGGCCAACTCCGCTTTCTATGTGGAACTGGAGAAGTTCTACGGGGTCAGCCGCATTGCCACCCTGATCAACCAGAATCTTCCCGGCCAACAGACCACCACCTTTGGCGGCGTGATTTTCACCAGGGCTGACCGCCAGGACATCAGCATCCTCTCCGATCTCAAGGGAAAGTCCTTCATGGCGGTGGACCCGCTTTCTCTGGGTGGCTGGATTGTGGCCTGGCGGGAATTCCACAGACAAGAGATCGACCCCGTCACCGGCCTGAAATCCCTGCACTATGGTGGCACCCACGAGGCTGTCGTCCAGGCCGTTCTTGCCGGCACGGCTGATGCCGGAACCGTCCGCACCGACACCATTGAACGAATGGCTGCAAGAGGAGCTATCCGCCTGCAACAGGTGAAGATTATCAACCAGCAACCGGAAAGCGGTTTCCCTTTTCTGCTCAGCACCGCGCTCTACCCGGAATGGCCCATGGCCGCCATCAAGAGTACACCGGACAGGCTTTCCCGTCTGGTTGCCGGCGCCCTGATGACCATGGAGAACAACCACCCGGCGGCCCTGGCCAGTCAATCAGCAGGCTGGACCATTCCCTTGAATTATCAGCCCGTACATGACTGTCTTTTTGAGCTGAAGATCGGACCCTATGAAGACTATGGCGCATTCTCCCTCACGGATGTCCTCTCCCGCTATTGGCGACACGTTACCCTCCTGGGTCTGGCTGTCTTCCTGGTCCTGTCCGCCGCCTGGTACATTCTGCTCCTGAACCGTATTCTGCACAAGAAAAAACTGGAAGTAGACAGACTGAACATCACCTTGGAAACCAAGGTGGCCGAGCGGACAGAAAAGGTCGAGACCCTTCTCGATCAGCAGTTCTATCTCAAGGGTATCCTGCAGACCGTGGCTGATATCAACAAACTCCTGATCACCTCTCCCAACCTGGAGATCCTGCTCAGACAGTCATGTGAGCTCTTCGTCCAGCATGGACACTATGGTTTCTCCTGGATTGGCCTCGTGGAACGTGATGAAATTTACAAGATATACAGTTCTGAGTTTTTTGAAAAATACCTGGCTCCTCCCCCCTATGTCATCAATGATCCGGCCCTCACTTTTTATCAAAGTCCAACGGCCAGATGTGTTCGGGAAGACAGCACTATCATCAGTGACCGCGATCATGAACAGGATCTTACCCCCTGGCGGAATCAGGCCGAAATAAAAGGATTTCAAGCGGCCATCGCCCTTCCCCTGCGGGCCAGACAATCGGCGGAACCGCTGGGTACGCTCACGATTTACTCCTGGCTGCGGGATGGATTTGAGCAGGAGGAGGTCGCCATGCTGGAAGAACTGGCCGGCGATCTTGGTTTTGCCATTGACTCCTTTCGTCACCGTGAAGAAATCGCCAGGCTGAACCTCGAGATAACAGCCAATTATCAGGAAACGATCTTCACCTTTGTCAACATGATCGAGCAGCGTGATACCTATACCGCCGGCCACACCGAGCGCGTGGCCAGATATTGTCAAAAGATCGCCAAGGAAATGGGCGTTGACAGACAGGAAAGGGCAATACTCGGCAAGGCGGCCATCCTCCATGATATCGGCAAGATAGCCACCCCGGATTCGGTTCTTCTCAAACCCGGGAAACTCAGCTATCTGGATTATGACCTGATCAAGCTTCACGCCACCGCCGGCTACGAGATGCTCTCCAACATCGAGATGTACAATGATCTGGCCGAAATTATTCGCTACCATCATGAACGCCATGACGGCAAGGGCTATCCCGACGGACTTAATGGTGATGACATCCCCTTTCTTTCCCGCATCCTGACCGTGGCCGATGCCTTCGACGCCATGACCACCAACCGTATCTATAAAGCACGGAAATCAGTCCCCGAAGCCCTGGCCGAGCTTGATTCTCTTAGCGGCAGCCAGTTTCGCCCTGAGGTAGTCGCCGCGGCCATCAAGGCACTCAAAGATACAACAATCCCTGCGACCATCACCCAGACACCGACTACAGATATCGAGAAAAAACGATTTTCCTATTTCTTTAATGACAAACTGACAGGACTCTTCAATGAAGATTACCTGAGAATTTTCCTGCAGAACAACCAGAACCTACTGGAATACAGCTGCCTTCATATCCTTTCTCTGCAGAATGTTGTCGAATACAATAAACGACAGGGGTGGGAGCTAGGCAATCTCTTCTTCCAGGATTTTGCAGCCGAACTGCAGGCACATTATCCTAAAGCCCTGATTTTCAGGGCCTACGGCAATGATTTTGCCATTCTCACCAGAAAACATTTTGATCTGCCAGGGAATACCTTTGACTCGTTCGCCAGCATAGCAGGCTCAGAAATCACCGTTAACTCCCAGCATATTGATTTAAAGCAAAACCAGGCCTATATTTTTGATAAGCTTGAAAAAATGGAGATAACCCGCCCTGCTGCAGAGATCAGTGAATCGATAAGATAAAGACGACAGCAATCATACTCCCACTTTTTACCGAATTTCTGCCGTTGCCACACATTTTTCTGGAAAAAAGACAGGATCATCCCGGCACAGAACTGCCGCCGCATCTATATAAAACACCTTGACAATATCCGCTTATGCGGATAAGCAAATATCATGAAGACAACAGCATATCTTTTCAAGGCCCTTTCCGAACCTGTCCGCCTGCGTATTCTTGCCCTGCTCACTGACGGGGAGCACTGCGCCTGCGACCTCATGGCCGTGCTTGACCTGCCGCAATCCACGGTATCGCGCCATCTGGCTGCCCTGCGCCATGCCGGCTGGGTCGAAGGACGGCGACAAGGACTGTGGATGTACTACCGGCTGACCGGGGACAAGAGCCCTTTGCAGCAGCAGACACTGACCCTGCTCCGGCGCGAACTCGTCATCCTGCCCCAGGGGCAACAGGATCATGAGGCCCTGACCGCCTTTCTGGCCACCAAGGACAAGACGGGCTGCGGCAAAGCGGCCCCGGATCATCAATAAAAAAGTTCAAGAGAAGTTCCTTGACTGACAGCGAAAAAAACGGATTTTCTCGACAGAACATATTTTAAAAAAAGTAGAGGGGCTACAATGAAACAAACGAAGTCTGCAGGAATCAGTTTTTTTGAGCGGAATCTGACTCTGTGGGTCGCTCTGTGCATGGTGACAGGTGTACTGATCGGCAAATTCCTACCCGCCATCCCGGCCGCACTGGCCCAATTGGAATATGCAAAGGTTTCCATACCTATTGCTGTTTTGATCTGGCTGATGATCTATCCCATGATGATGAAAGTTGATTTTGCCAGCATTAAAGATGTGGGCAAAAACCCGACAGGACTCTATGTCACCTGGACCGTCAACTGGCTGATCAAACCCTTTACCATGTTCGGCATCGCCGCCTTCTTTTTCTATGTGGTATTCAAGGCCTTAATTCCGCCTGAACTGGCCAGGGATTATCTGGCCGGCGCCGTTCTTCTGGGTGCCGCGCCCTGCACAGCCATGGTCTTTGTCTGGAGCCATCTGACCAGGGGGAATCCCGCCTACACCGTGGTGCAGGTGGCAACCAATGACCTGATTATTCTCATCGCCTTTACACCGATTGTGGCGGTATTGCTTGGGGTCGGCGGGATCACCATACCATGGAACACCCTGCTGTTATCGGTCTTTCTCTTTGTCGTAATTCCGCTGGCCGGCGGTATCACGACACGCAACCTGGTAATAAACAAGAAAGGGGCGGACTATTTCACCAGATCATTCATCCCCAAATTTAATAATCTCACCATTATTGGATTATTGCTGACTCTCGTCCTTATTTTTTCTTTCCAGGGCGATGTTATTCTCAAGAACCCCTTGCACATCGTATTAATTGCGGTCCCATTGATTCTTCAGACATTTCTTATCTTCTTCATTGCCTATCTCGGCTGTAAAAAGCTGAAGCTCACTCATGATATTGCGGCCCCAGCGGGCATGATCGGGGCCTCCAATTTTTTTGAACTGGCGGTGGCCGTTGCCATCACCTTGTTTGGCGCCTCTTCACCCGCTGTTCTGGTCACCATTGTCGGGGTCCTGGTCGAAGTCCCGGTCATGCTTTTCCTGGTCAAGATCGCCAACAGAACAACTTCCTGGTTTCCTGAGGGCCTCGACAACACGGAAAGCATCAAAACAAAAGGAGAACATCATGTTTAAGCGTCTGATAGTAGCAACAGATCTTTCCCCCGCGTCCTTTGCCGTGGTCAGTTGCCTTAGTGGATTGAAATCCTATGGGGCGGAACAATGCCTGCTGCTTCAATGCCTCAGTTTTAGCGATGCGGCATCAACAGCATTGTCGTACAACACCGATCTGCTTGAAGGGATGCTCAACGAACAAAAGAACATCCTGGAGAAACAAGGCTTTACGGTTGAAGCCAGAACTGTCTTCGGGGCACCTAAGCAGGAAATTATCCGTATCGCGGCCAAGGAAGATTACTCCCTGGTTGTGGTCGGGGCGCAAGGGCAATCCCTGGTCGAGGAGAAGCTGCTCGGCGGAGTCGCCTACGGTGTCATCAACAAAACCATAAAACCGGTTCTGGTGATACCGACAGAAAAGAAAAAAGGGGAAGACAAGGCCTGCGAACCAGTGACCCGTTGCACCTTCAACGACCATGTTCTGCTGGCCACCGATTTCTCGGAAATGGCCGATAATGCTTTCACCTATGTCGAGCAGCTGGTGGCCCACGGCGCACGGAAGGTCACCCTGGTACACATCCAGGACAAGATCAGGCTGGAGAAACACCTTACGGCGCGGCTGGAGGAATTCAACAAATATGACCAGGGCCGTCTCGAAAACATGAAACAGACCCTTCTGCAGAAAGGCACCCCGCAGATCGACACCGAAGTCTGTTACGGCATTCCCCACGAAGAAATTACCCGCCTGATCCGGGAGCGCAACGCCCAACTGGTAGTCATGGGCACGCAGGGTCGCGGTTTCGTCGGAGAGTTTTTTCTGGGCAGTGTCAGTCACAATGTAGTGCGTAAGTCGGTCGCGCCGGTGTTGCTGATTCCGGGTGTTCGCTAGTGCCTGTCCATAAATGGTCTTTTTGCCCGATCTCTGCGTCATGTTCAAAAAATAATACTCGGAATATCATACATATGTCTGCGCTTTTTTTTTTGCAGTCCTTGATCTCGAACAAAAATCCTCATTTATGGACAGACACTCGCTAGTGATAACAGGAAAAACCAGAAGCGCCGAGGTCAGTGCCTGACTGGTAATGAAAGACCCCCGTTGCCATGCAGCAACAATTTGTCATGTCACCTGTCACCTGCAAGGAGTAAAGAAAAATGACCACCGCTAAAACCAGGATTCTCTTTCTCTGCACCGGCAACTCCTGCCGCAGCCAGATGGCTGAGGGCTGGTGCCGTCATCTCCGATCGGATTTGTATGACTGCGCCTCGGCAGGCATTAAAAAACACGGCCTCAACCCCCTGGCCGTCAAGGTCATGGCCGAGGCCGGGGTCGATATTACCTCCCAGCACTCCAAGACCACTGCCGATCTTGGCGGCCAGGAGTTTGATTTCGTCATCACCGTCTGCGGCGATGCCGATGAAAACTGCCCGTTCTTCCCGGCCAGAACCAGGGTTATCCACCATGGTTTTGACGATCCACCCAGACTGGCCGCGGGTGCGGCCAGTGAAGAAGAGGCCCTGGCCTATTACCGGCGGGTAAGGGATGAAATCGGCGATTTTATCCGCTTCCTGCCCCAAGAGCTGACTTGACCCTGAATACCATTTTCCAGATTACATCCAGGATTAGGAGCACTTAGATGGCCTAAGTTATTCTTTTTACATCAGCTTAGCTTGCCTCGAGAGGAAAATCCGCAAGCCCCTCATTATTTGTGGGGTACCCAGGAAACTTCAGCTGAGCATTATATAAAGCCACGCAAAAAAAATGCTTGACGCGACCACCTGCCATGCGTATATAGCCAAATAGCAATATAACTATATAATGGAGCAGAGATGAAAGATTTTATCAAGGTCATGAAGGCCCTTTCCGACCCGAATCGGGTCAAAATCGTCAATATGCTTCAGCAGAGAAATAGCCTGTGCGTCTGCGAAATTCGGGCGATACTGAAGCTGGCCCAACCTACCGTCTCCAAGCATCTCAAGGTGCTGGAAGAGGCGGGTTTGATCGTTTCAGAGAAGGATAAGCTCTGGGTTAACTACCGGTTGCACTTGGACGGTGACTCCCCTTACGGCACAGCCATGCTGGAGCTGCTCGAAAACTTGCTCAACGAGACCCCGGAGCTCGTGGAGATCCATCGCCTCCTGCCCACCATCAACCGTTACGACATCTGCAAATCCTGAGGAAACATGCCATGCAGCCCATCACCCCTATAACAACAGATCACCCGGATCCACCCCCACAGCCCGCCCAGACGATTACGGCCGCGAAAAAAATAAAATACATCCTGGCCACCCTGGCCGGGCTTGGCCTCTGGTATGCACTCTACAGACAGCTGCACAACCTGGCAGAATTCCTCACCTTCTCCCTGCTCGGCCTGGAACCGGGCAGCCGACTGGGCGAGGCCCTGCTCTTCTTTCTCTACGACACCCCAAAAGTGCTGATGCTGCTCACCCTTATTGTTTTCGCGGTCGGGGTGATCCGTTCCTTCTTCACCCCGGAGAGAACTCGCAGTATCCTTGCCGGTAAAAGCGAATCCGTGGGCAATGTGCTGGCTGCCCTGCTGGGCATTGTCACTCCCTTCTGTTCCTGCTCGGCAGTGCCGCTGTTCATCGGCTTTGTCACGGCGGGCGTCCCTCTGGGGGTTACCTTCTCCTTTTTGATCTCAGCCCCCATGGTCAATGAAATCGCCCTGGTGCTTCTTTACGGACTGCTGGGCTGGAAGGTGGCGGCGATCTATCTGGGAACCGGCCTGCTGATCGCCATCGTCGCCGGCTGGATCATCGGCCGCCTGCGCATGGAGCGCTACATCGAAGACTGGGTCCGGGAAATGCACATCAATGCCGTTCATATCCCGGACAAAAAGGCGACCTGGTCCGAACGGTTCAAGGACGGCAAGAGTGCGGTGCGGGACATCGTGGGCAGGGTCTGGATCTACGTGGTTCTGGGGATTGCGGTGGGTGCCGGCATCCACGGCTACGTACCCGAGGACTTTATGACCCAGATCATGGGCAAAGGCGCCTGGTGGTCGGTACCGGCGGCGGTGCTGATCGGCATCCCCATGTACTCCAACGCCGCGGGTATTGTGCCGGTAATTGAGGCCCTGCTCGGCAAGGGCGCGGCCCTGGGCACGGTGCTGGCCTTCATGATGAGCGTCATAGCTCTCTCCTTGCCGGAAATGGTCATTCTCCGGAAAGTTCTCAAGCCGCAACTCATCGCGGTTTTCATCGGAGTGGTGGCCGCCGGCATCATGCTGGTCGGCTATCTCTTCAACACTCTCATCTGATATGGAGGTAAATTATGGAAATCAAGGTTCTGGGACCGGGATGCGCGAAATGCAAGGAAGCGGAGAAGGTCATGGCTGCGGTAATCGCGGAGGCGGGTGTCACGGCCACCATCGAGAAGATCAGTGATTTTCAACAAATTGCCAGTCACGGCGTCTTTTCCACCCCGGCGGTGGTCATAGACGGTCAGGTCAAATGCGTCGGCAAGGTGCCGACAAAAAATGAAGCCCTGGCCTGGATCAAAAAATGAAATCGCGGAAGGAAGTGATGCCATCCATCATCATTGAATGGAAACATCTGGATATTGCCGGGGCGACCTGCCAGCGATGCGGCGACACCGGCTTGGAGCTGGTTCAGGCGATTGAACGGTTGCGGGCCGAATGCGCTCCCAGAGGTGTGAACATTGTTTTCAGGGAAACGAGGCTTGGTGCCGACGAGATCGCCGAGTCCAACACCATCTTGATCAATGGATCCCCCCTTGAAACACTCCTGCCGCACACCCTGTCCTCGACAAGCTGCTGTACCTCGTGTGGTGATCTCACCGGTCGGCCGGAACAGTGCCGTACTCTTGTGCATTTGGGACAAGAGTACGAGACGATTTCCCAGGATCTGATTCGACAGGCGGTGTGTCAGGTTGGCGGGTGTTGCTGAATCCAAGGAGGAAGTTCCTGGTGTTGTCATGGCGAAAACCCAAGGCGATAATCTTCAACAGAAAATGGTGAAAGATCATGGATATCGACATTAAGATTATAGGACCAGGTTGCAAAAAATGCCTGGAAGCGGCAGATGTGGTTCGCATGGTGGCCAAAGAGCATGGCCTGCCGGTACAGATAGAAAAGATCAGCAATACCGAAAGGATGGCCGAGTTCGGCATTCACATGACTCCGGCCGTGGTCATTGACGGAGACGTGAAGTGTGCGGGACGGGTGCCCGGCACGGCCGAGGTCTTGACGTGGCTCAAAAAAGCAGGGGGAAAATGTTGTAGATGATAAAGATCTAACCCCGATGAACGGGATAAGTGCCTTTCGCAGATTATTTTCTGGCAAAAAACAAGAGAATAATCTGCAAGTCACTAAAACACTTTATCTCACAAGGAGAATTGTTATGGATGAGACCTTTACCAAACCATGGCACGGAATCAATCGGGAAGAAATTTCATGGAATCCCTCAGTCGATGAGGAACTGTGTATCGGCTGCGGCCTGTGCGTCACTGGCTGTGGGCGCATGGTGTATCGCTTTGATTTTGAAAGAAAAATACCTGTCGTGGTTGATCCGCTTCACTGCATGGGCGGCTGTGTGACCTGCGCCAACACCTGCCCGCAGCACGCCATCAGTTTTCCACCCTTGAGTTATGTGCACCGGCTGATCAAGGAGAACCATCTCATGAAGCAGTCCAAGGACGTCCTGGCCGACAACCGGGAAAAATATACATTAGAGGGCAGTGATAGGCCATGATGCTTTTTCCTCTGACCCACCAGAAAATGCGGTGGTTGGCTGGCACGGTAACGCTTTCACTGCTGCTCGCCCCCTCGGCGCAGGCCGTTACGATCCAGGAGATGCTCACCGCCGCCGCCAGGCAGCCAGGTGTTGCCGCAAGTGAACTGATGGCCCGGGAGGGAAGCCTGCGCGAACAGGCGGCGACGGCGGCCCTGTTTCCCCGGATCAATGCTTTCGGCAAGGCCGAGTTCTACAACTCGCCCACCAACCTGCGGCCCATGGTGCCCACCGAGGTTGATATCCAGGCCGGCGATGCCATCCCCTTTTCCCGTGACATCCTGCGCTACGGCCTGACCCTGGACATGCCGCTCTTTGTCAAGTCGCTCTACGACCTGAGGAGGAAGAGCGCTCTGCTTGCCGAAAAGGCCAGCCTTGCCCACGCCTTGGAGCTCTCCAGCCGGAAGGCGGCAGTGGTGGCGGCTAACAGCGGCCTTGTCTATCTGCTCGGCCTTGACAAGGCCATTGACGCCCGTCTGGCGTCGCTGGCCAAGTCCGGCGAGGATATGGGACTCAAGGTCCAGATCGGCCGCATGGCCGAGGTGGAACTCCTCAAGGTGGAAAGCTCCATCAACGACCTGAAGGCCCAGAAGAACGAATTGGCCACGAAAATCCTCGACATCCGCACGGACCTGGAGACCCTCACCGGCCTCGAAATAACCGACCCGGCAGCTATGACCATGACCGGGGAAATAGTGGCGGCGCCGTATCTGGGAGAGATGATTGCCGGAAAAGTGACTGCCGCCGCCCGGGAGGAGTTACAGCGGAGCAAAAGTGCCCGCTATCCCGGCCTCTACCTCACCGGCAACCTGTCCGGCAATGACGGCGTGGCTTACAACACCGATGAACACATCTCTCGAAGCTACAACTTCATCGGGCTGACTCTCCAGATGCCGCTTTTTGACAGTACCCTGAGCGTGGATCAATCCATCGCCCGGAGTCTGCTTCACAAGGCGGAAATGGAGATGGCGGCGACCCGCATCAATCTCACCGCCCAGGAAAGAAATTTCAAGGGCAAACTTGGGGTGGTCGAGGAGTCACGGGCCATCGCGGCCCAATCGCTTGCCAACAGCGAGCAGATCCTGGCCGTGGCCCGGATGTCTCTGGATCAGGGCCGCACCACCACTGAAGAATACCTGCGCCAGGAGGCCCAGGTGCTGGCTGCCCGTGCCGCCCTCTATCAGGCTGAAAACGACAAATGGCGCATTATCACCCAACTGGCCGTACTCTATGGTACCGATCTGCAGGAGATCACCCAATGAAAAAAATCATCAGTATTATTCTTGTTCTTATTCTGGCCATTGGTGTGATCCTGCTGGTGAAAAAGCGTCAGGCCGATCTGGACAAGGCGCCGGTGGCCAAGGTCCTGCCCGTGGTGACCGAAACCGTCACCCTCAAATCCGGCCAGGTCACCCTGACCACGCCCGCCATGGGCATGGTGGCCAGTGATCTGTCCAGTACCCTTGCCACCAAGGTCAGCGGCCGGGTGCTGGCTGTCTATAAAAAGCAGGGCGACCTGGTCAAACAGGGCGAGGAACTGATCGTCATCGATGCCAGTGACCTCGACGCCAGGAAGGCTGCCCTCAGCGCCAAACTCGAAGGCCTTAGCTATGAGCTCGCGGTCCAACGGGAAAACCACGCACGGACCATGCAGCTCTTCGCCATCAAAGGCGCTTCCCTGGAGCAGACCCGCATGGAAGAGGCGGCCCTTGCCAATCTGGAAAAGGGAAGGGACGCCTTGGCCCAGAACATTCGCGAGATCGAAACCTTACGCAGTTACTCCACCCTTGTCGCCCCGGTGGCGGGCACCGTGAGTGAGCTTCTGGTCAACAGCGGCGATATTGCCGTGCCCGGCAAGGCCTTGCTGCGGATTGCCGCCGACCAGGGGCTGTACCTCACCCTTTCCCTGCCTGATTCCATCACCCCGCAAGGACTGCTTATAAACGGCAACGCCGTCAAGGCCGTGCCCAGACACCAGGCCTCGGCCACCGGTCTGGTGCAATATGTGGCCCCGCTCGACAATCAAAGCGGGCTGGTCGAGGGCCAGTATCTCAACCTGCAGGTGGTACTCTTTACCGGCAGCGGCGTTCTGGTGCCGATGGATGGCCTGCTCACCATGGGCGGCAAGACCTACGTCCTCGTTCTTGAGGGAGATCTGGCCCGGAAGGTGCCGGTGACTGTCCTCCATCGCGGCAGCGAGGGGGCAGTCGTTATCGAAGACCTTGCCGGCCAGATAATCATGGTGTCCAAACCGGATATTCTGTTACGGGCCGTGACCGGGGTGCCGGTGCTGGTAAGCGCCCAGCCAGGCAGCAGCGCCCCGGCGGCCAAGAAAGTGCGGACAGGAGAACGAGCAGATGACTGATCTCACCTCCAGGATCAAGGAGTCAAAAAAGGGGCTGTTCGATTTCTTCTACACCCGGCCCTATCTCCTCTACAGCCTGATTGCCTCCTTTTTTGTCCTCGGGGTTTACGGGCTGGTGGTCATGCCCAAGAATCTCTTTCCCGACTCCGACCGACCGACGGTAATCGTCATGACCCAGGTGCCGGGCGGCACCCCCAACGTGGTGGCGGCCACGGTGAGCAAGCCCATCGAGATGGAGCTTTCCTCGCTGGCGCTGATCCGCCAGGTCAGCTCCACCAATATCGCCGGAATGTCCATCGTCACCGCCGAGTTTGAATACGCCAAGGGACTGGACCCGGCAGCTGTGGATGTCAACAATGCCATCAACAAGGTGCGGGGCAAGCTGCCCGCCGGGACCAACCCCTCTATCTACACCACCGGCGCCTTCACCCTGCCGGTGGATGTCTTCGCCCTGACGCCGAAAGGCGATACCCTTGCCGTGGAGGATATCCGCAAGATTGTTGACAGCGACATCAAGCCGGCCCTGCTGAGAAACTCGGCCATCGGCAATGTCGAGGTCTTCGGCGGCTACCAGTCCGCCATCACCATCCGGGTTGATCCCTTCAAGGCCAAGGCCCATGGCGTGGTCCTCGATAAAATAGCCGCCACCATTTCCGCCCTCGACCGTGACGTGCCGGTGGGCTTTGCCAAGGGGGCCTACTCCTTTTATACCCTCACCATCTACGGCGAACAGGACCGGGTGGAGGAACTGCGGATGCTGCCCGTCGCCCCCAATGTGAGATTAGGCGATATTGCCACCATCGACTGGCGGCATCAGACCCGCTTCTCCGGCTACCTCGGCAACGGCCAATCCGCCATCGCCGTTGCCATCCAGCGGGCCCCAGGCGGCTCAGTGCTTGACACCTCCAAGGCGGGCCGGATCGAGATCGAAAAGCTTAAATCCCGTTACCGCAATATCGACTTTCAACTCGCCGATACCCAGCGCATTCTGATCGAGACCGCCAACACCAACATGCTGGAGGCCCTGCGCGACGCCATTATCTTCACCCTGCTGGTGATCCTGCTTTTCCTCGGCAATTTCCGGGCGATCATCGCGGCGCTGGTCTCCATCCCCATGGTCTTTTTCGGCACCATCGCCATCCGCTGGCTCATGGGCGGCGACCTCAATATCGTCGTCTATACCGCCATCATCCTGGCCCTCGGTATGCTGGTGGACGACGCGGTGGTGGTGCTGGAAAATATCGAGCGCCACCTCAAGGAGATGAAGCAGGATCTGCAAACAGCCATTATCCAGGGGACCAAGGAAGTGGTGGGGCCGGTATTCGCCGGCACTGTGGCCACCATCGCCATAATGTTTCCCTTTCTTTTTGTCGGCGATTTCCCCCAGCAGATCTACCGCCACCTGATCTCGACCCTGATCATCGCCCTGCTGGTCTCCTATTTTCTCTCCATCACCTTCATTCCCAGCGTCTGTTTCTTCCTCTACCGCAAGGGCTACAAAAAGATGAGAGTGGAGATCTGGCTGGAGAAGTTGTATGAAAATACCTTCGGCCGGCTGATCGGTCCCTATGTCGCCATCCTCAAATTTTCCGCCGGCGGACGGTCGGTGCTGCGGCGGGTGCTCATGACCCTCGGGGTGGTGGTGATCCTGGTGCTGAGCATGAAAAACATCATGCCGGTCATCGGCAAGGATCTGATGCCGCCCATGGATAGCGGGATCATCAAGGCCCAGGTGAAGTTCTCGGCCAACGAGACGGTGGAGACGGCGGAAGAGCGGCTGGCGCCCTTTCTCACCTGGCTGCATGCCCGGCCCGAGGTAACAATGAGTTCCGTCACCTTCGGCTCGGAGCCGGGGGTATTCTCCCTGGGATCCGGGTCGCTGCCCACGGAAGCGAAGATGACCATCAACTGCGTCAACCGTTTTGAACGCAAAAAAGATATCTGGCAGCTCGAGGACGAGATCCGCGAAAAACTGATGGCCCTGCGCAATGTCAAGGCGGTGGATGTCTTTGATTTCGGGGCTACCCCCATGAGCTCCATCAAGGCGCCGATGGACACCCGGCTTTATGCCGAGGATTATCACCTCCTGCCGGCGGCGGCGAAAAAAGCGGCCGCTGCCATGGCTACGGTCAAGGGTTTTACCTCGGTGAACACCAGTTGGGATAACGATTTCACCGAGGCACGGCTGGAGATCGACACCAATCGGGCGCTGGAATATGGCCTGACCCCGGCAGCCATCGCCGCTCAGTTGCCCCTGGCCGGTATTCCGGTGGCCCTTGCCGGCAATCTGGTCTCCATGGACACCCAGTTCGTCCGCCTCTATTTTGATCACGGCTTTGACGATAATCTGGATAATCTCCGTCTCATCCCCATCCAGACCGCCAAAGGGGTGGTTCCCCTGGCCACTCTGGCCACCATCACCTACGATTTCACGGCCGGCAAGATCGAACGTAATCAGATGCTCTACTCGGTTGATGTCTCGGGATATCGCAACAACCGGCCCGTGTCCATTCTCACCGCCGACACCGTGGCGGCAGTGAAAAAAGCGGGCATCACCGGCGTCAAGATCGACCAGCAGGGTGATATCTTCCAGATGCAGGATTCCTTTGCCCGTATCCTCAAGGCCATTTCCATCGGGGTGGTGCTGCTTCTTCTCTGCCTGGTGGCCATCTATCAGTCAATCCGCATGGCCGTGGTCATGGTCCTGGTCCTGCCGCTGTCGCTTATCGGTGCCTCCTGGGGCATGCTCGCCTTCAACAAGCCGAGCTGCATGCCCAGCATGGTCGGGATCATGCTCCTTTTCGGCATCATCATCAAGAACTCGATTCTGCTGATCGATTTTTACCAACAGCACCGCAGGCATGGCGAGTCGCCCCTTGAGTCGGCAGTGGAATCGGTATGGGTACGATTCCGGCCGGTGCTGATGACCGCCTTCGCCACCATCGCCGGCATGATCCCCATTGCCTTTGAATGGGCGGTGGGACTAGAAAAGCTGTCGCCGCTTGCCGATGTCGCCATCGGCGGACTCCTCATCGGCACCATCCTGACCCTGATCTATATCCCCATGTTCGCCTATTCCGTGGAGGAAAAAAATGGCGCATAATCACGATCACGACGATCACCTTGGGCACGACCACGCCCCTGCCGACTTCAGCCGCGCCTTTGCCATCGGCACCGCCCTGAACCTGGGCTATGTCCTGGTGGAGGGTGGCTACGGCTTCATGGCCAACTCCCTGGCGCTGATTGCCGACGCCGGCCATAACCTCAGCGACGTCATAACCCTGCTTCTGGCCTGGGGCGGCATGGTTCTGGCCAGACGAGCGGCCACGGCCCGGCACACTTACGGCTTCAAAAAAGGTACTATTTTGGTCTCCCTCGGCAGCGCCCTGTTTCTCTATGCCGCCATCGGAGTCATCATCTGGGAGGCGTTTGGCCGCCTGCGCGCCCCGGCCGAGGTCAACGGCATGACCATCACCGTGGTCGCCACCATCGGCGTGGTGATTAACACCGCCACAGCCCTGCTCTTCATGGCGGGGCGGAAGAATGATCTCAACATCAAAGCGGCATTTCTGCACATGGCCGCCGACGCCGCGGTCTCGGCCGGGGTGGTGATCGCCGGAATCGCCATCATGGCCACCGGCTGGAACTGGCTCGACCCTTTGATCTCGATCGCCATCGCCATCGTGGTGCTTGTGGCCGGCTGGGGACTGCTCAAGGATTCACTCCACCTCACCATGGCCGGAGTCCCGACCCATATCAAAGCCGAGGAGGTGCTCGACTATCTCACCGGGCTGCCGGGTGTAGGGTGCGTCCACGATCTGCACATCTGGGCGGCCAGCACCACGGAAACCATGCTCACCGCTCACCTGGTCATGCCGGCAGGCGGCGATGATGCCTTTCTGCACGAGACCGCCAAACATCTGCGCCACGACTTTGCGATCCACCACACCACCCTGCAGATAGAAGTGGTGGATGCGGACGGCGTCTGTCATATTAACAATCAAGAGCAGGGCATCTGCTGGCCGAAACGAACCATCGAGCCAGCAGATGCACAACGTCCCATAACCCCTACCGATACAAGAGAGACACCATGAAAAAATCTCCTCTGCTGACGACCTGCTGGGCCTGGCCGACCTGCTGCGCGGAGACCGGGCTCGCGAGTTTACCAACGACATGATCAAAAAAGATCTATAAAACAGAGTAGTTAAAAAAAATCCACCTTTTCTGGAGAACAGATGAAGACCTCAATCCATTTCCTCTTGCTGTTGATCACCATGATACTTCTTCCTGCCGTTGAAGGCAGAACAGCCGACATAATTGTACCGGTTCCCGGTAAGGTCACCATGGTCGACCTGGGCGCCAGATCCTGCACCCCCTGCAAGATGATGGCCCCGATTCTGGTCGAACTGGAACAGGAATACCAGGGAAAGGCCGCCATTATCTTTATTGATGTCTGGCAGGATGAGGATGCGGCTAAACGGTTTAACGTAAGCATGATTCCGACCCAGGTCTTTTTTGACAAAAATGGCAAGGAAGTATCCCGGCATGTCGGTTTTATGGACAAACAGGCAATCATTGACCGCCTGGAACCAATGCTGGAGCAAAAATAACATGCTCGATCAAATCTTTCTCACGGTCAACAGCTGGATGATGGGTTCCATCGGCGTGGCGTTGATGGGCAGCTTTCTCTGGGGGATGGTGAGCGTCCTCTTCAGCCCCTGTCATCTGGCCTCCATCCCCCTCATGATCGCCTATGTCGGCGGTCAGCAGAAGATAGTGGAAGGCAGGTGGGCGGCCCTGTTCGCCATCCTCTTCAGCCTCGGCCTCTTCCTGACCATAGCCATGATCGGGTTGCTCTGCGCCCTGCTTGGCCGGATGCTGGGTGATGTGGGACCATATTGGACGATTCCGGTGGGTCTGCTGCTCATCTGGACAGCCATTGACATGCTGGGGGCATCGAGCAAATGTTCCCTGCCCGGCGGCGGACTTCTGGCCAAAATGCGGATCAAAGGGGCTGGCGGCGCCTTTCTTCTCGGGCTGGCCTACGGCCTTCTGTCCGGATCCTGCACCTTCGGCTTCATAGCGCCGTTGCTGGCCATCATTACCGTCCAGGGACAGATCTTCACCGGCCTGCTGCTGATCACCGTCTTCGCGGCCGGTCATTGCCTGCCCATTGCCGTGGCCGGTAGCTCCACCGCCCTGATCAGGAAGTTGCTTGCAAACAGCACCATGCAAAAGGCCAGCGGCTGGTTCAGACGGGGTGCCGGAGTATTGATCTGCGGACTGGGGATTTATTTCATTTTCCGACCCTTTGTTTGAAATCTATGACAGATGGTCCCGTAAAAGATCCAATGCGTCATAACGTCATTTCGAGCGCAGGAGAATTTTTGAAACAACACGCTTTTTTGTCTTTTGGCAAGACCATCATAGAAAATAGCAGGGTAAATTTATTCGAGATTGCTATCCATTGACATAGAGCAGAGAGAGAGAGAGAGAGAGAGAGAGAGAGAGAGAGAGAGAGAGAGAGAGAGAGAGAGCATAAGGGACGCGGAAAATACTGAGA
>JAHYIV010000066.1 GCA_019429465.1 Desulfoarculaceae bacterium | reverse complement strand
CGTCTCTGTTTGTGATCTGGAATACATACAAAACAGCTAAACCTTTAACGCAAGGGTAACAGGATAGTTTTTTTCTATTGACAAGAACAGCCATATCAGTGCCTTACAGATTATTTTCTTGTTTTTTGGCCAGAAAATAATCTGCGAAAGGCACTTATCCCGTTCGTCGGGGTTAGGTGTTGGTGGTCTGTGGCCGCGTGCATTTGTTTGACTTCTCAGGGTGATATTGGGTAAATTGTAAAAAGGAGACAAGCTGTGTGGATATAGGGTGTTCTGTTCGTTTGCCCCGCGGTGTGTTTTCCCTTTTATATGCTGTGTTATTTTAATAAAAACAAATAGATGTGCTATGATTCGATTAAAAACTTTGCTCCTGCTTGTATCTTGTTCATTCATAATGAACGGTTGTCTTTATAAGCAAAAAAAGATGATTGCTCCTGCTGCCCCGGTGTCGGCGGGGCAACTCCAATCTGGCCCAGTCGATCAGTCTTCAGGCTCCAGGGAAAATGGAGATGGTACGAGTCGGTCAATTCCTGTTCAGGAGACGGATCTTCTTCGTCGGTCTGTCCAGTCGGTTGAACAGCCAGGTCTGGCGATTTCTGAGCGAGAGCGGCTCGTTCCATCTCTAGAATATATAGTGAACCGGATTTCTGAGTATAATAAAAAAATGGATCGCTGGAGAGTGCGAGACAATCAGGCTGCTGTTTTGCGTATACCTGCAGATGAATCTGAAAAAATGGTAGGTTGTTTTCGTGAGTTGCAGAAAGTGCTTAACGGCTACAACCGACTTCATGATCTTCTTTTGCGGCAGTCCTCCATGCCGACCGGTGAACTTATCAGTGCAAGAGAAGTTTACGATTTACAGCAGAGTGATATCGCTTTTGTCGATGGATTCTGTGGCCAGGTGGTAGCAGCAGATGGGGAGAGAGGTTCCGGCTGGACAAAGATTGAGGAGCCGGGAAGTCTCTCTCCCGTTGAGGCTGCTATTGCGCAACATGCCGCCAACGGAGAATTTAAGGAGCTGGTACAGGTCTGGCAGCAGATGCCAGAGACAACGGCGATCAGGGTGCAGCTGAATACCAGAATATTATACGGGAATGCCTTGATGGCTTTACGGCAGGAAGAACGGGCTGCGAAAGTTTTTCGACAGATAGTTGATCGGATGACGACACCAGATGGTCAGCCCGCAGATCTCCTTTCGTTGCGAAAAGTCCTGGCTGATCTGTACGTCGCCTCAGGTAGATACAAGGATGCGGAAGCGCAATACCTTTCAATATTAGAAGAGTATAAAGAAATGGCCCGTATTGAGGAGTGGGCCATATTGCAACGATCTATTCTGGAACGGAGTGATCAGGGAGGCCCGGAACTTAAAGAGTACTCTGAGCTGTTAAGGAATTATCTTGGCTTTAATCCGGCCAAGGATGGCTATACTGTAGTTTGGCAAGCGGATAAGTTTCTCCGGAGTTATCCTTATTCTCCGGTTGCCTCAAATGTGGATCGTATCAGGACTGCGGCTCGGGAAAAGGCGGATAAATGGTCTGGGAATGTCTTGACAGAGGCGGATGATCTCGCCGGACAAAAACGTTACCAGGATGCACTGGGCAGGCTTGAAACAGTTCCGGATGCCATTATCAATAGAGAAACTCAACAGAAAATCGCTCAAAAAACCAATGATTTGTCCCTTGCTGAAAAGCTTGAGGGTGAAGCTGTCAGTCTTGAAAGAACGCAGGATTTAGACCGTCGCTGGAACGAGGGGCTGCGTCAAATAGTGGACGCACAGTACGATAAGGCTATTGAAATATTGACTCCCCTGCTTGAAACTGAGTACGCGGCCAAGGTTGAGACGAAAATCGCAGAGGCGTCATTGCTGGCGGCAGAGGCAGAGCGACGCGCTGCGGCAGATGTTTTTATTCGATTTACCAAGGCTCCTGATTTAGAGAGTAAGAAAAAACTGTTAATTGAGTCGCGCCGGCGCCTTTTGGCTATTCTGGTTAAGTACCCAAAGGCGGGAATCACTGACAAGGTGCTTGGCAATATTAAAAGAGTGGAGCATGAAATGAATGCCATCGATCTGGGTCTTGTTCAACAGTCTAGCCGTGTCGGGAGTCAATAACCGAAAGCAGTTGATGGAGGGCCGGGAGCACAGCACCAGGGACATATTCTCTCGGAGGCAAGGAACTGCTTTGAGCTGAGACTAATGAGGCAGGCAGGTAATTTCTTATCGCGGTCATTTTTCTTATTGACAGGTCGAGACGGATTGAGTATTTTGCCGCGGTCGGCGGGTGAGACGCAGAAGTTGCGGATCAGCTGTCGGTTGAGTGGCAGTAAAAGGAATGACCGGGTT
>JAHYIV010000044.1 GCA_019429465.1 Desulfoarculaceae bacterium | reverse complement strand
GCGAAGCTGCATCGTGCCGGCGAGCTGATTTCTGTGTATGTGCCAAGTGAAGAAGACGAGGCCTTGCGGGATTTAGTGAGGGCTCGTGAAGATGCAACCCATGCGCTTCGGACGGCAAAGCAACGGTGTAGAGCATTTTTGCTTCGTCACGATATTGTCTATTCAGGAAGGAGAAAATGGACGAAGGCTCATTTCAATTGGTTGGCTACTCTTGCGATGCCACTGGCGCCCAGCAAATCGTTTTTCAGGAATATATTGATACCGTAGCAGATTGCAGCAATCGTGTTCAGCGTTTGACCGAGCAGTTCCGACAACAATCGCAGCAAAGTCGTCTGTATGAATTGATTCAAGCCCTGCAATCCATGCGGGGCATCTCTCTTATTGTTGCGGCTGCAATAGCAGTAGAGCTTGGTGATCTCACTCGTTTTGAAAAACCTGAAAAGCTCATGGCTTGTCTTGGTCTCAACCCGTCTGAACATGCAAGTGGAGAGCGAGTGAAAAAAGGCGCCATTACCAAAACCGGGAATGGCCATGTGCGCAGAGCCTTAGTGGAAGCAGCCCATGCCTATCGATTTCCCGCGAGAAAAAGCAGTGCAATTCGTAAGCGACAGGAAGATTGTCAAAGGAGGTAGTTGATATTTCATGGAAAACTCAGTGTCGACTGTGCACGCGTTATCAGTACTTAATGGCAAAAGAGAAGACAACAAATGTCGCTAAAACGGCCATAGCCAGAGAGATTGCCGGTTTTTCCCGGGCTATTGCCCAGGCGCTCCCCAAGGCTGTATAACTTTTGAGCATCGGTAGCACTGGGTGGTCGGGACGTCAAGTTCAAGCCCTCCGGGTGCTCGTACCTGGCAACCTTGACACCCCGACCACCCAGTGCTCAACCTGAAGTTGGCGATGCGGAGGAGCAGCTCCGGCGGGGCTCAAACAAAAGAGCCGGATTAGCAATGTTGATGAAAATGCAACTAACAAATTCAATTTACAGGAGTACTTGAGAAAAGAACACAACAGCCCTTCCAGTTCATTGCCAGGGGCGCGGTCACGGTCAGGAGAACCCTCGAAGGCACTATGGGAATAAGCCAATAGCTGAAACTCCCGTCTTTAGATAGAGGCCGCTCCACGACGAAGCCAATTCATACGGTACCCAACCCGCGCATATCAGACTGATCAACCGTCGTTACACGATGACCCCGTCTCTGACCATGAACTGGAAGATGTTAATTACCCTCGTTGCAAACACCGATGGATCGGTGACATAAAGAGGCAATGGACAATTGTTTTTTGTTGACAGTGTTAACCATATCAGTGTCTTAGATATTATTTTTCTTGTTCTTTTGTAAGAAAAAAATCTCGTGAAGGCACTGATTCCGTTTATCGGGGTTAGACACATTCGCCGCATCTGCACGTTTTGTCATCTTTTTCTCTTTGGTTATTGGTGATGATCATGAAGATAAATGTATTTTTCTTAGCAATACAGACTATGGCAAAAAACCATGGTCGGATTAGCAGGGTATGGCAATATGCAACATATGGCAGCTTGCCCGGATAACAAATTAAAAATTCTATTGGCTGTACGAGCCTATAGCTACCACATTGTAGTATTTTTTTGGGGATGGATCATCCTTTGGCACGGGATTTGTATGTAGTAAGGTAGGAAGCGTACCAGTAGGCATTAAGTGAACTGAGGTGGCAAGGTGCCGCTGAAGAAAACAGGTCACAGGGTGCAACATTTTAACCAAAGTTGTTAAGGAGGTAGATCGATGAGGAAAAAAATGAGAAATACACTGACCGTATCTTTAGTTACCACCATGGGTTGCGCAATGCTGGCGACAGGGGCCTTTCTCTTTATGCCGGAGAAGGCACCTGCTGCCGATCCTCTCAAGCCGCTCTATAAGGGAACGTTCTACTCGGCAACACGTGGGGGCCACATGGTTTTCACCGATATTACCATTGATCCAAATCGGGATATGGTTTCGGGCAGCATAGCGGGACGGTTAGAAATACCGAATAATGAGTCAGCAGACGCCATCCAAATGTCACAGGATAAAAAATATATATTCTATCCTACATGGGATGAAAGTATGCTCTATACCATTGATATCCAGGATAGGAAGAATCCAAAGGTGCTGGCTGAGACGAAAATTTTTCCTGAAGCAACCAAGCACTGCGGTTCTCAGATCGGCGCGGACGGTAAAATGTACCTTAGCTCCATGGCCCTGGGTGATGTCCATACCGTTGATGTCTCCGATCCTTTGGAACCGAAACTCATGGACCGGGGTTACAAAACAACATACCTCTGTAACGTGCAGTCATTGACTGGTGATAGAATTCTCACCACCGACATGAAGGATCATAAACTCTATCTTTATGATACGAAAACAGCAAAACAACTCAAAGAGTTAAAGCCTGGTGGCGATGAGTTTCTGCATCGCGGCCAGTTGAGTCCTGATGGCAAAACCCTGTACCAGTCCTCAACAGGTTCTCTGGGCGACGGCGTGCATAGTGGCCGGATTTATGAAGTAGACACTGATACCCTGAAGGTAAAGGACACCATTGTTGTTGGCGCCAATTATGATATGCACGATGCGATAACAACTCCGGACGGTAAATATCTCATTGCTGCTGCCCGCAGAACTCCTCAGCCTCAATTTATGGATTCCGAATATGTCGTTGTTAATCTTGAGACCAAAAAGACGATCGGTACCGTTTCCATGTGCGCCGGCTGCCACAATGCCAATAAAGTGGTACCTGAACTCGCCAAGGGCAGGGAAGTATTTATCTGCGGAATCCAGGTTGCTTGGGAATAATAGCGGCAGATTGCTTTCATAAAAGAGGATTTTCGCCCAGGATAAAAGGCGCGAGAGAAATTTTATCGCAGGGATATAGTTCATATTCCAAGGACAAAATATCACTTGCACCGAGAATCTTGGGCGAAAAGATAATTTTAAAGGTAATGCTGCAATCTGCATTCAATCTACTTTTCAGTTGCGGAAAAGTCTCTCTGCCGAAATTTCATTTCTAAAAAACCTCCTGAGTTGGGGGGCTTTTCCGCATTTTCTTGTCATCTCTTTCATCTTTCTGAAATTTGGTATTTTAATTCATGAATCAATTTGCCCTGGCCATAAGAAATTTAACAAGAAAAGGGTTCAGAAGCTTGGCGCTCGCTTTTGCGCTGGCGTTGGTTGTCAGCCTTATTTTTGCCGGCGCCATCGCCATGAAAAGCATCTCGACCAGTATCACTCTGGGTACCCAGCGCTTAGGTGCAGATCTGATGATTGTCCCTAAGGGCTATGAAGATACGGCACGCTCGACCTTGATTGCCGGCAAGCCTTCCCTGTTTTATATGCCGGAAGAAATTCTAGATAATGTAAGAAAGGTGAAGGGCGTAAAACAGGCAACGCCGCAACTTTTTCTCAAATCAACTGATTACGAATGCTGCAGTTTTGTGGATGTCTTGCTCATTGCTTTTGATCAGGAAACCGATTTCACCATAGGTCCCTGGTTGAGGGAGGCCATTGATCGGCCATTGGCCAGGAATGAAACCATCATCGGTCGCTCCATACCTATAACGACAGGAACAACGATGACCTACTTCGGCACACCGTTGACCGTTGTCGGTGACCTTGCCACTACCGGTCTTGAATACATTGATCATGGCGCTTTTATGACCATGGAAACCGCCAGGGAGATGATTCGAAATTCAAAGACCGAAGCGATCGAGTCGCTTGATATTGGTGAGGATGTGATCTCGACAATACTGGTGCAGCTCGATCCGGCTATTACCCCTGAGCGGGCTGCTGTTTTTGTGGAATATGAAATAGAAGGTGTTAAGGCACTGACCTCGCAGGATGTAATCGGCTCAGTCAAGCGTCAGTTACAGGTTCTGATTCAAACCATCGGCGGCATAGGTTTGTCACTATGGCTTATTACGATTTTGCTGATTGGCATTGTTTTTTCCATGTCAGTCAATGAACGACAGCGTGAAATCGGTCTCCTGCGTGCCATGGGGGCAAAGAGAAAAAATATATTCACCCTGATCACCATCGAGGCGGCGTTGCTCTCCTTAGCCGGTGGGGTCTTGGGTCTTGTTGCCGGCGGTGCTCTTCTCCTTGCCTGTAGAGAGCCAATCAGAACAGCATTCAAGCTGCCCTATCTGTGGCCAGACGCCATGTTTATTCTCTTGGCTGCCCTGCTTTCCGTTGCTGCCGCATTAGTGAGTGGTGTTCTTGCCGCTGCCTGGCCTGCCTTCAAATGCAGCCGGATGGAACCCTATCAAGCGATCAGGAAGGG
The DNA here is from genome assembly GCA_019429465.1 of Desulfoarculaceae bacterium. Classification (GTDB taxonomy): domain Bacteria; phylum Desulfobacterota; class Desulfobulbia; order Desulfobulbales; family Desulfocapsaceae; genus UBA2270. The sequence continues at coordinate 14,227 of JAHYIV010000044.1, read as the reverse complement.
AGAGTAGAAGATGATAAAAATTAGCTCACTGACCAGGAACTACAGGGCGGGAAAAGAGATTTTCAAGGCGGTTGACGATGTCAGCCTCAGCATCAGCGATGGAGAGTTTGTCTCCATTGTTGGTCATTCCGGCAGCGGCAAAACAACATTGCTGAGCCTCATGGGAGGGCTTACTGCTCCTGATGCCGGTTCTGTGGTAGTTGACGGCATAGATCTGTGGAGCATCAATGATGATCGGCTTGCCGAACTGCGCAATAGCAAAATGAATTTCATCTACCAGTTCGCAAGCTTGATACCAACCTTGACGGCCCTTGAGAACGTGCTCCTGCCAACCATGTTCAGCAAGCAGAAAAAAATGAAAAAGGATGCAGCCAGGTTACTGGATGAGGTGGGGTTGGCCGACAAGGCAGGATCCTATCCGGCGGAGCTCTCCGGTGGCCAGCAAAGAAGAGTGGCCATTGCCAGGGCCTTTATCAATGACCCGAAAATTATCCTGGCCGACGAGCCGACCGGTGATCTCGATGAGGATACGGAGGCAGAGATTCTAGGATTGTTCAAGCACATGAATCAAGAGTATGGCATCACCTTTGTGATTGTGACCCACAATAGTGCCCTGGCAGCCGCTACCATGCGGACCTTCCGGATGACCAACGGTCGGATAGTATCTATCACATAAAACCTGTAGTTACGGTATTATGTGTTGTTGTCAATAAGTGATTGTTCCTTTTTTAACTTACGCAGCATGGTTGTATAATCGATGCCGAGTATTTTAGAAGCTTGGCGTTTGTTGCCTTTTACACTGTCCAGAACCCGTTTAATATGTAGGGCCTCCAGGTCGGCAAGGGACATTTCAAGTGCGTTATTGGCTGGCCGCGATTGGCGGGATGCTCCTGCCGATACCACCATTGCTGCTGGCAGGTCCTGCATTTCAATCATCTCACCCTCACAAAAAGTTACGGTACTTTCAATACAGTTTTCCAATTCTCGGACATTACCTTCCCATGGCTGCCGCTGCAGGAAATCAAGGACATCCTGGCTCAAGCCTCTGATGCTTTTGGCGGTTCGAGTACTCTGTTTTGCCAGTAAATACCTGCACAGAAGCGGAATGTCTTCGCGCCGCTGCCGCAAAGGCGGCACCTCGATGGTAATCACATGGAGTCGGTAGTAAAGATCCCGGCGAAAAGTACCGGCTTTGACCGCATCCAACAAATTTTCGTTGGTCGCCGCCAGAATCCGGACATCCACCTGGACCAGATCATTGCCGCCGAGCCGCATGAAACTTCTATCCTGTAAAAAGCGTAAAAGTTTTACCTGCATCATTGGACTGATGGTTTCCGCTTCATCGAGAAACAGTGTGCCACCATCCGCCAGTTGGAGAAGGCCTATTTTTCTCCCTGCTGCCCCGGTGAAAGCACCTTTTTCGTAGCCGAACAATTCTGATTCCAGAAGATCATCGGGCAGGGCACCGCAGTTTATCGGCACAAAGTTTTTCATTACCCTGCTGCTGCCGGTATGAATTGCCCTGGCCACCAGTTCCTTGCCTGTTCCGGATTCACCGGTAATCAGTACGGTACTATCGGTTGCCTTGACCTTGTCGATGAGATCTTTGACCTCATTGATAGCCTTACTGGCCCCAATGATTTTGTGAAGTTCATCCTGCCCGGACAGCTCTTTTTTAAGATCAATATTTTCTTGGCGTAATCGTTTGTTCTCAAGGGCTCGCTGGACAATAAGGAGGAGGTGCTCAGGATCAAATGGCTTTGGAATAAAATCATATGCCCCGAGCTTCATGGCCTTGACGGCGGATTCCACAGATGAAAAGGCGGTAATGACAATAACGATGACATCTTTATCGATCTTTAAGGCCTGTTCTAAAAGAGCAAAGCCATCCAACTGGCCCATCATCAAATCTGTGATAATCAGTTCAATGCCGCCACGTTGAAATCTTGCAAGCGCTTGGGTGGAATCGGCACAAGTCTCTACCGAAAAACCTTCGTTTTCAAGGGTTCTTTTCAGGATGCGAAGCATGGTCTCTTCATCATCGACCGCTAGAACTTTGATTCGATCAGCCATTATCTTCTCCGAAGGGCAGGGTCAAGGTGACAACGCTGCCCCTGTCAGTTTCACTCTTAATATCTATGTCGCCATTATGACTCTGTATTATTGTATAACAGACTGCCAGGCCGAGGCCTGTGCCTTCATTGTTTTTTTTGGTAGTAAAAAAAGGATAGAAGATTTTACCAAGATCCTCCTCTCGTATACCGCAGCCTGTATCTGAGATGACAATTTTTATGTTCTTGGCAGAATCTGAAAGTATTTCAATAATAACTTCGCCTTCATCTTTGATTGCTTGCAAGGCGTTGAGCAAAATATTCCGCAAGACCTGCTCAAATTGATCTGGATCTACCCAGGCGCTTATCTCATGTGCGGGTTTTCTAAATGTTACAGCAATACTTTTTCCTTTGAGGTGCCGACTGCTTATCCCTGATATGGATTCTTCAATCAGTTTGCGGAGATCTGTTTTCTCCATCCGCGGTTGTGAAGATCTTGAGTACATGAGTAAATCCCGAACAATAGTGCCACAGCGATTTGCCTCTTTGATGACCAACTCAATGTCTTCGGTGATGGGCTCGTTTTCTGGAATTTCCCGACGCATTACCTTTAACAGGCCAATGATATTGGCAATCGGATTATTTATTTCATGTGCTGTTGCCGCGGTAAATTCACCGATTGACGCAAGTCGCTCAGAATGTTTCAGCTTTTCCTCAACCTCGCGCATCTGCTGAAGATTGGCCGCCATACTGTTAAAAACTGCAGCCAAATTGCCAAGTTCGTCTGTTGATGTAACGGTTATCCGGTGGTCAAATTGACCACTGCCAATCTTTTGAGCACCATCCCGCAATTTGTTAACTGGTATAAGTACGCGACGCAGAATGAAAATTGTTGTTACGATTGAAAGAATTGAAACAGCAATAAGGGCAAAAATGATATTCATGTTGGCCGCTCTCAGAACGGGCGACATACTGTCTTCCGCCATAATAAGAACAGAGCCAAGAGGCTTGCCTGCACTATCATCAAAGGGCAGTTGCATCACCTGAAACTTTTTAGCTCCTAGTTCAAACGTGTCCGTAATAAATGGCAGAGACGTGAGTAATAACATCTCATCAAAAGTAGAAGCCACAATCTTTGCTTCTGTATCAATGATGAGTATTTCGACTTTACTCAGATTTTTAATAATCTGGGCAAAATCGTTATTCATCACTATTCCTGTACTGATCGTTCCGATAAGTTGACTTTCATCATGATAAATAGGCACCACGGCTTTTAAGAGAAAACCATCACCATAGTTTTCAATCCCACTTACTTCCAACCCGGTCAATGCGCTTTGTATAAGTATATCCTGGGATTTATCCTTGTCATGCTGGTCAGGGCGCATCTCGTTAGCCACCACCCGGCCATGACTATCTCCAAGTTCAATAAATTGCAGGTCAAATGTTTTGACCAGATGCCTTATAGCGTTTAAAGGATGGATCCTTTCTCCGGCAAGTTCAGTATAGTAATACAGATTATCTTTTATTTGACGATCAGCGCTCAAGAGAAGGGTGTAATTTTTCACCATGCGTCTGTTGTCTTCAAAAAGGAGTTTGACAAGATGGTTGACGCCATCAAGATGCCGTAAGCTCTGGCTTTGCATCCCTCTTTCAAATGAGAAGGAAACAACAAGGATAACAGTAACCGTTGCCACCAATGTGGTTAGAATGATTACACAAACAATTTTCTTGGCAAGTGTCAGGTTTTGAAAAAAGGCGTTCATCGGATTCCTGCCAGATTTTCCTTGACAATAGACTGCCCTTTTTCACTCAATACAAAATCCAGAAACCGTCTTGTCTTCTTGTCCGGTTTTCCTTTCGTTACAAAGGAGAGTATTGCCGTGAAAGAGTAGAGACCTACCTCGACGTTGTCTGATGTGGGAGCAATGCCATCAATCTTGAGTGTTTTTAACCCGTTATTACCCTTGACAAAAACATTGCTGGTAATACCAATTGCCGTCGGGAACTGGCTCACGTAATCAATAATCTCCTTGTCAGTTCGAACCGTAATTACCTTTGGTGCCAGTCTGTTTAATTTGTCGTCAAGTTCGAGAAAGATTCTGACCGGTTCCTGTCTGTCCAGACAATGTTTCCGGTAAATTACGGCAATGGGCTTGTCAACCCAACCCAGCTCTACCCAGCTGGTTATTTTCCCCTGATGGAGTTCTTTCAGTTGTTCGGCGGTAAGGGTATCTAACGGGTTTGACGGATGAACGATCACCGCTTTAATGTCTCTTGCGATTGGATGGACAACGAGATTGAGCCGGTCTTTCTCTTCATTCTTTACAGGGCAACACAGCCCTCCCATTTCAAATTTGTCCCTTGTAACACCGACAACACCATCGGCACAGCCACCACCTTTAATCAGCAGATCTATTCCTGTCTGTTGTTGATAGGCACTGGCCAGTTTAGCCATGGTGTCGTAAGCAAGTATATGGGTGCCTTGAAAATGGAGAGATTGAGCGGCACCGGGGGAATGATGTGTGATTATCAAGAAAAAAGAGAGAAGAATTACCTGGATGCAAGTGGTAAGTGCAGAACCTCGTAAGTTTTTCATATCAACCCCTGTGGCCTCTTCAGATACTTTATATGGAGTGCTAAACCGCTGTAAAAAAATAACATGGCCATCTCAGTGCCCGGAGCGGCATAAGGAGCCGGTCGCTCCTACGCCGTCCATGGCGCTCGCGACACTTGGCCGTCCCTGGCCTGCGTAACGAAATAGATATAAATGGCCATGTTATTTCGTAACGGCTCCTAAGATCGTTATTGCCGTTATTGCGGCAACAGCACGCCGTCCTTGAGGGTGAGGCAGCGGTCCATGCGGGCGGCCAGGGCCATGTTATGAGTGACCATGACGGTTGCCAGGTCTAGTTCGCAGCAGAGCCTCTGCAATAACTCAAAGACAATATCTCCGGAGCGGCTGTCCAGATTGCCGGTGGGTTCGTCGGCAAAGAGCAGGGCCGGTTTCATGATCAGGGCCCGTGCCAGGGCGGTACGCTGCTGCTCTCCTCCCGAGAGTGCCCCTACCTTATGGCTCAGCCGGTGGCTGAGTTCCACCTGGGTCAGGAGAGCAGTGGCTGGTTCGAGCATCTCTGCGATCTTCTTTCCACCAATGAGCCCGGGCATCATTACATTTTCGAGGGCCGTAAACTCAGGGAGCAGGTGATGGAACTGGAAGATAAAACCAACCTCGCGGTTCCGGTAGCCGGCAAGCTCGGCATCTTTCTTTTGGGTCAGATCTTCATCCCTGAAAAATAGTTCGCCGCTGGTGGGGGTGTCAAGGGTACCCAGGATCCTGAGCAGAGTGGTCTTGCCGGAACCCGAGGCGCCGACAACGGCCGTCATTTCACCGCTGCGGGTCGTAAGATTGACCCCTTTCAGGATTTCGATGGTGCTGGCGCCTTCGCCATAATTTTTACGAAGATTCCGGGCAACAAAAAGTGGCGCTGTACTCATGACAGGACCTCGCCGGGATGGACCTGAGATGCCTTCCAGGAGGGATAGATAGTGGCGGCCAGGGTGATAATAATGGCGGCGATGGCGACAATGGTTACATCCAGAGGCAGGACCTTGATCGGCAGGGTGTTCATGGGGTAGACATTCGATGGCAGTTCGATGAACTTGTAGCGGGAGAGTAGCTCGCAAAGGCCGAGGCCCCCAGCGACCCCGAGAATGGTGCCGGAAAAGGCGATGACCAGCCCCTGGAAAAAGAAGATCTTCATGATCGAGCGGGAGGTGGCCCCCATTGATTTGAGAATGGCGATATCCTTCTCCTTCTCCATCACCACCATAATCAGGGCGCTGATGATATTCAGGGCCGCCACCAGGATGATCAGGGTCAAACTGATGAACATGCCGATTTTCTCCAGTTTGAAGGCGGCAAAGAGGTTGCTGTTCATCGACATCCAGTCCTTGGCCACGAAGGTGGTACCGATCTCGTCGATGATGCTGCTGGCCACCCGGTCGGCCTGATTCAGCATGTTTCTCATGACGGCGACCTCAATGCCGTGAACCATGTCACCGCTTTCCAGAAAGGCCTGGACGTCGGCTATGGTCATATAGGCGAGGCTGGAATCATACTCGTACATGCCCGATTCAAAGATGCCGGAGACCGCGCAGGTCTTGATCTTGGGAATTATACCCATGGGGGTGAGGGGTCCTGACGAGGAGATAAGGCGGACCTTGTCACCCACGGCAACCTGGAGTTCTTCCGCCAGATTCTTACCGAGGATAATAGGCGGCACCCGACTGGCTGTCTCCTGGCTCAGGTCGTGGATGGAGCCGCGGATCATCTGCTCTCCCAGGCTGATGACCCCCTGGGCGCTGTCAGGGGCAATGCCTCTGAGAATGACACCGCTGCCGCCGGCGGCACCGCTCATGAGGGTCTGGGTGTAGAGGTAAGGGGTGGCCCCTGTGACCCCGTCAACTGTAAGGATCTGCTCGCGCACGCCTTCGTAGTTGCGGATAGAGCTGCCTGGCTGCTGGACAATGATATGGGAGTTGATGCCGAGGATCTGGTCGCGTAAGCCATCGGTGAATCCCGAATAGACGGCCAGCACCACGATCAGGGCCATGACCCCGACCGTGATGCCGGCCACTGATATAAGGGATATCAGCGAGATGAAGCGCTGCTTGTGTCTGGCCCGCAGATAACGGAAGCTGATAAACCATTCGTACATATCAGATGCCTGATGTCAGGTAAGAGGCGAGAGACAACCTTGCTGTTATTCTTTGCATTTTTTACACGAACCGCCCGGTTCTTTCTGTCCTTTTCCCTCTGTCTCCGGTTTCATGTGGGGAAAGAGGATGACGTCACGGATGGATGCAGAATTGGTGAGCAGCATGATCAGCCGGTCAATGCCGATCCCCTGGCCTGCGGCAGAGGGCATCCCGTATTCAAGGGACCGGACAAAATCCTCGTCCATCTCGGAGTGGATTTCTTCATCGTCGCCTTTCTCCGCAATCTGCTGTTCCAGGCGCTGGCGCTGATCAATAGGGTCGCTGAGCTCGCTGAAGGCATTGGCGATCTCGCGGCCGGTAATGAAGAGCTCAAAGCGGTCGGTGACGGTGGGATCCTGTTCATTCCTGCGGGCCAGCGGGGAGACCTCGATGGGATAGCTGGTGATAAAGGTAGGGTCGATGAGTTTATCCTCAACCAGCAGTTCAAAGAGGGCGGTCCTGGCCTTGCCGGGTCCGGCCAGTGGTTCAAGCTTCACCCCTTTTGTGGACCGGGCCAGGGCCAGAACCTGGTCATCATCTTTGACGACCTCGGGGGCAATGTTGCCGATCTCGGTCAGGGCATCGTTCATGGTTAGACGCCGCCACGGCGGGGCCAGATTGACCCTTGTCCCCTGGTAATCAATTTCCATGGTCTCGTTCACCTCCTGGGACAGCCAGGAAATCAACTCTTCAGTGATGTCCATCATGTCGTGGAAGGTGGCATAGGCCTGATAGAACTCCAGCATGGTGAACTCTGGATTGTGCCGGGTGGACAGCCCTTCGTTGCGAAAGTTGCGGTTTATCTCAAAGACCCTTTCAAAGCCGCCTACCAGCAGTCGTTTCAGGTAGAGTTCCGGGGCAATGCGCAGGTAGAGATCCATGCCGAGGGCGTTATGGTGGGTCTTGAAGGGTTTGGCCGTGGCCCCTCCCGGGATCGGCTGCATCATCGGTGTCTCCACCTCCATAAAGCCGCGGTTGCCCAGGAATTCCCTGATCAGGCGAATGATTTCAACGCGCTTACGGAAGATGGCCCGGCTTTCAGGGCTGACAATCAGGTCAACATATCGCTGGCGATAGCGGGTCTCCACATTGGTCAGGCCATGCCATTTTTCGGGCAGGGGGCGCAACGATTTGGTGATCATGACCAGTTTGTCGGCCATGACCGACAGCTCAGCGGTCTGGGTTTTGAACAGTTTTCCTGCAATGCCGACGATATCACCGATGTCCCATTTTTTGAAGGCGGCAAACTGTTCTTCACCGACGGTGTCTTTCTTGATATAGATCTGTATCTGTCCAGAGGAGTCGGCCAGGTGGCAGAAGGCAGCTTTGCCGAATTTGCGCATGGACATGATCCGTCCGGCAATGGAATAGGTAAACTTCGCTTCCTCAAAGCTCTCCGCCGCCAGATGTTCGCCCTTGGGCAGCAGCTGTTTGATCCGGTTTGCCGGTTTGAAGCTGTTGCTGAAGATATTGATGCCAAGCGCGGCCAGGGCCTCTGCTTTTTCCCGTCGTAGTTTCAGTGTCTGATTTTCTTGACTCATAATGAATAATAGTAAGTAGTTAGTAGTAAAGAGTGAATGGTAAGCAGTGTGCGTCCCACGCGCCAGTTTGCTCTTTGCAGGAGGCCGTGCAAAGAAACCGCCTGAAAAGAGTGTTGTCTCTTTGACGCAGCATAAGAATCCGCAGATAAAATGAACAAGAAAAGCCTTGTTTATTTTATAACGGCTTCTAAATATTTTTCCTTGAGTATCTTTGATACGTCCCGGGTCAGATCCAGCACCTTGCGGGCCAGTACGGGCGGCAGCGAGCCGGTGCCGCAGCTGGGGGTGATCAGGGTCTGGCCCAGGATATCCGCCAGGCTGCTGCCAGGTCGTATCAGTTGCTCCGCCTGCTCTTCCCACAGCCTGACCAGCGTTGCACAGCTTTCTTTTTCAATGGCCTCGTGGTCAGAGGTGGGCACTATACCCCAGGCCAGGATCCTGCCTTGGTCCAGATAGGCGTGAAGCTGCTCTTTCAGAAGCACCAGGCGGTCAAAGTAACCGTAGGCGTCAAAGCTCAGGATGTCGATATCCGAGCTGAGCAGGAGGTCCCATTCGGTGTTGGCACAGACATGGACTCCGGCCAAGGCCCCTACGGAATGGATGGCGGCGCAGACCTCATTGATGTCTGCCCTGATGTCATCACCACCAATCGAGATAAAGGCCGAGGAACCAAGGCCGGCAAGGGCTGGTTCATCGATAAAGATCAGGACCGGCAGGTGCGCCTGTCCTTGCAGAAACAATGCCTGCCAGGCAGCCTTCATGGCCAGCCCCTTGACCACGATATCACGGATGGTGGGGTTGTAGTAGCCAATTCTGTCTTCTTTGTCGTGGATCCCGGTGAGCATGGTGAAGGGGCCGGTAATCTGGCCCTTGAGCGCGGTGGGGCGGACAAAATCGCCGGCCGCATCGGTCAGGGTGTAGATGCCCCGGGCCCGTTGGCGGCTGACAACAAAACGCGAGTTCAGCAGGAGTTCAGGATCTTCGGCAACCTCCAGGTATTCTTCGTAAAAGGCGAGCTGTGCCTCCTCAAAGCCCGCGGCCTCAGTATCGAAGAAGATGCGGCTGTCAGCTGTTTCAATGGACTCTTCCACCACGCCCGGCAACCCTTCGGCAAACTGGTGCAGCATGTGTTCATAAGGATCGGCGGGTAACTGCGGCCAGATGGGGATCTCGGGCGTGGCCAGGAGAATCCATTCCTTGATGGCGATTTGCGGGTCATTAACCGGCAGGCTGCCAATGAGGAGGGGCAGACCGTTGGCCTTGAACAGGAGTTGTTGAGTTATGGTCATGATAGTGTGATGAAAAGAGCTGCAAATAATTCTGGCAGCTGGGTTTTGTCCTGAGCCTGGGGCGTGTTGAATGGTCGAAGGATGCATCTCGCCGGGTTGAAAGCTCTACGCTTTTTCATCCTGTTTATTACCGGGTGTCCGGCATGGATGCCACAAAAATATGGTAACTATTCAGCAGCACCTCATCTGCTTCGTCATCGGCCTGCTTATGTACGAATCAGTACACTTCGCAGGCCTCTTTCTCGCATATGAGGCGCTGCTGAATAGTTACGTGACATGTGTTTTGGCATTTTCCCGGCATTAAGCTGGATAGTTACAAAATATGAAGAGAGAAAAGGGTAGGTATCGTTTACCGAGAAACGTCCTTTCTGTCAATTCTTTCCGTGCATTTTACAGTGAACAAAGAGGAAAATGAGAAGAGCTATTAAAGACTCTGTTCAATTTGACGGGGTGAGGGAAGACAAGGCGCGGGAATCGGCGCTGGTCACCTTGCGCCGCAAGAAAATCGGTTTTATACTCCAAGAGTAATCCCTGAACCCTTGGGCCGAGCGAGCGGAGGCACCATGTGCCTGTCCGGCTGAGCGGCAGTGAGATGCAGTCCAGTATATGGATTATAGCCTGGATGCCCTGGTCAATATACCGGGACAATTCAGCTTAAAGACGGCATGGTCGAAGCGTCAATGGGGAATGAACGATATCATAATGCAAAAAAAAAACCGTAACCGTGCGGCATAGCTGTCAACAATTTCCTGATTCCGGAGGAGGAATATCATGTTTAAAAGAGTAGGCCTGTTCATCATCACCAACCTGGCCATCGTCCTGGTGCTCAGCATAGTCCTGAACCTGCTGGGAGTGGGACGGCTCCTGGACGAATCCGGGGTCGGGCTCGATATGCGCAATCTTATCATCTTCGCCGCTGTCTTCGGCTTCGGCGGCTCCTTCATCTCCCTGCTCATCTCCAAATGGACGGCCAAGCGGATGACAGGCGCCCAGGTGATCACCAGCCCCCGCAACGACACCGAGGCCTGGCTGCTGACCACCGTGCGCAATCAGGCCCAGATGGCCGGCATCGGCATGCCCGAGGTGGCCATCTACGACGCCCCGGATGTCAACGCATTTGCCACCGGCGCCCGCCGTAACAACGCCCTGGTGGCGGTGAGCACCGGTCTGCTGCGGTCGATGAGCCGCAGCGAGGCGGAGGCAGTGCTGGCCCACGAGATCAGCCATGTGGCCAACGGCGACATGATCACCCTGGCCTTGATCCAGGGGGTGGTCAACACCTTTGTTATTGTGGCCTCGCGGGTGGTGGGGCACCTGGTGGATCGGGTGGTTTTCAAGACCGAAAGGGGCCATGGCCCGGCCTTTTACATCACTTCGATTATGGCCCAGATGGTTTTCGGGATCCTGGCCAGCACCATCGTCTTCTGGTTCAGCCGTCAGCGTGAGTTCCGGGCCGATGCCAGTGCTGCCAACCTGGCTGGCCGGGAAAAGATGATAGCGGCTCTGGAAAAACTGCGCCTCAACGTCAGTCAGCCCCATCTGCCCGACCAGATGGCGGCCTTCGGCATCTCCGGCGGCGTCGGCTCCGGCCTCAAGCGCCTCTTCATGACCCATCCGCCGCTGGAGGAGCGCATCGCCGCTCTCCAGCGCCGATAAAAGTCAGCAATTCATTTGTTCGATCGGCCCCGTTGCCTTGGGGGCTGATGCCTGCGGGTCACTTGTAATCAGCTTTTTTTACCAGAATTTCCTTGAGCTCACGGATTTCGGAGCGGAGTTTGTCGATGTCCTGGTGCAGCTCCGACTCCTTTTCGTCGGCGATGGCCCCGATCTCTTCGAGTTGATGGGCCTGGGCGACCTGGACCTGACTCTGCATGGCCTCGACGATCACCGCAATGAAGAGGTTGAGCATGGTGAAGGTGGCCAGCATGATGAAGGGCACGAAAAAGATCCAGGCGTAGGGATACTGTACGAGGATGGGGCGGACGATACCCATGGACCAGCTTTCCAGGGTCATGACCTGGAACAGGGTGTACATGGAGGCCCCTATAGAACCGAACCATTCGGGAAAAACGGCGCCGAAAAGCTTGGTGCTCATGACCGCCGCCACGTAAAAGAACAGCAGCAGGAGAGCGAAGATAGAGCTCAGGCCCGGTACCGCCGCCAGCAGGGCCGACACCACCACCCTCATCCGTGGTGAGGCTGAGGCCAGTCGGAGCACCCGGAGTACCCGGAGACTACGCAGCACAGAAAAGGCCCCGGAGGCCGGCACCAGGGCAATGCCCACTACGAGGAAATCGAAGACCCGCCAGGGGTCGCGGAAGAAGCGGATCGGCCCCATGGCGAGCAGGGCAAGGCTCAACTCGATGACAAAAATTGTCAGGCACAGCCGGTCCAGGTGATAGAGGAGATCGCCGTAAGGGTCGTTGATGCCGGGTACTGTCTCCAGGCCCAAAATCACGGCATTGAGGATGATCACCGCGATAATGGCCCGATGCACCGACCGTTTTTCAATCCATAGATAAAGCCGCTCACGCCAGCCCTGATCAATCTGCCCTGTCATGCACCACTTCCTGGTAAAACCATTGTGACCACCCGTTAAACAATAAAAGCAATGTACTTGCTCAGCCAGGCAGATGTGTCCGACGAAGTTCAGCACCAGGCATTACCGGAGGCTGACAACTATTCCGCTGATGTCTGGTGCTGGAGTATTACTGCAGGGTTAGAGTCCCTTTTTTTCAAACCAGAAGAACAGGGAAATCGTGGCGGCCCAGAAGAGAGGAATGATAACCCACTGTGAGACACCCAGGGCCTCCGGCAGACCGATCTTGCCGAAATCTTTCCACGTCATAACCGTTGAGTCGAAAAAGGGATAGAGCTCCGCGTAGAGAGCAGCCCCTGCCACCATGCCGGCAATCGCGAACAAGGCATGCCAGCGCCCTTCGCCCAGGGCGCCGACCGAGGTGCCTGGACAGAACCCCATTATTGCCCATCCAACTCCGAAGAGGGCTCCTCCCAGCAAGACGGCGCCGACGTTCATCGTTTTGTGGCTTAAGGTGACAATCCCGGCATCCGTAAGGAGTGTTATCCCGACCATGCCGACGAGGATTGCCGAAAACATGAACTTGACTATCGTCATATCCTTCAGCAGCAGGGCGCCAACCTGTTTTTCAAAGCGTAGAACGCGACCTTTCTGCAGCAGAAATCCGAAGAGTACCCCGGTAACGAGTCCCAGCCATTGAGTAGTGTTCATGATGACCTCCTTCCGTACATGAGGGCGGCAACGACAGCGCCGAAAATGAAGAACATGGCAACAGCCACAAGGGAACTGACCGAGAGCTGCATGACGCCGCTCAGTCCGTGCCCACTGGGGCAGCCGTCGGCCATCCTGGCACTCACCATGGCGATGATGCCTCCCAGGAAGGCGCCAGCCACTCGTTTGCCGATGGATGGGCCGAAGCGATCCTTCCATATCGGCGGCACGCTTTCCAGTTTGAGGCTTCTGTCAGTTGCCGAAGAGATCAGCGCCCCCAGAAAGATGCCCGTAACCAGCATGAACTGCCAGTCAACGACAATCTTGGTCTTGGTAAAGTACTCATTAGCCGCGACGTGATCCGAAGATACTGCCTGCTCAAGAAGGCCGGCGGCACGGACGAAGGTCGTTGATGCGCCCAGATAGCTGGTCTTCCCGAGCCACTGGGTGGTCGCAACCACTGAAACAATAGCCAGCAGACCCAGCAAGGCTCCTGCGAGGTAGGGACTCCAGCCACCATCCTCTGTTTTCCATTTCATCGGGTTTTCCTCCTTTTTATGGTTTTGTCTTGGCACTGCCCTTCACCAGAAGCGCAGCAGTGAGTCTCAAGATAAACTCTCCCGCAGAGGTTAGAAACAGCAGCAGGGAGGTATCACTATTCCTATTGGTGCTGATCGAAGATCTCGGCAAAGACAGATGCGATTTCCTTGAAGGCCTTGAGGACCGCCGGATCAAAATGTTCCGGCATGGTCCTGCCGTCACCTTCGGTGATAATCTGGAAGGTCTTTTGGTGGTCAAAGGCGGGTTTGTAGGGCCTGTGACTCCGCAGGGCGTCATACTGGTCGACGAGTATGGTGATCCTGCCCTCAAGGGGTATCTCTTTTCCTTTAAGACCACGGGGATATCCCCCGCCGTCCCATCGTTCATGATGAGTAAAGGCAATGGCAGCAGCGATCTGGATACGAGGATAGGTTGAGCCTGAGAGTATCCTCTCGCCTATGGCGGCATGCGTCTTCATGATCTCAAATTCATCCCGTGTATGAGAAACGGGCTTTAAGGGGATGTTGTCCGGGATCCCGATCTTGCCGATGTCATGCAGTGGGCTGGCAAAGGATATCGTCTCAACAAAGTCCAATGACATCCCCATTGTCCCCCTGTGTTAGGATAGATGTCGCCTCTACTTTTTTTAATTTGTGTGTTAATTATTGGGGCAAGGAGAACCATCAATTATGGCCATGAAATATTCTAAAGAATTTAAAGACAGCATTATTGCCAAACTTCTTCCACCATCCAATGCGAGCGTTCTGGATGTGGCCAAGGAGACTGGCATTCCGAAAG
>JAHYIV010000043.1 GCA_019429465.1 Desulfoarculaceae bacterium | reverse complement strand
CGTTGCTGCAAATTATCTCGTCACTGCGGCGTACTCAAGTACGCCTCATTCCTCGAAATTTGCGCGCCTCGCATTTGACGCTTTTTACTTAGCCATCTCATAAATTGAGTTTTTACGAAACCATCAATCTTCTGGCATTGCGCTCCCGCCGCAGCCGGTTGACCATGAGCATGCCGAGCAGGGTCGTGGCCAGGGGGTAGATCAGCAGGACGGGCAGAGTGATCTGAGAAAGAACCTGCAGGGCCGTCTTCCAGGGCAGGATGAAGATCAGCACCAGCATGACCACATGGACCAGGATGCCGAAGAGGTAGAGTTCAACCCAGGAGATTTCTGCCAGCTCCCGGCGGCGGCTATGGCGCCAGAGGATGCCGAGGGATCCGGTGGCCAGGATCACCGCAACCCCGGCCCAGGCCGCGTCTCCACCGAGGTAAAGGCGGAAGACGGCGGCAAGCGCCATGGCCACCGCAGTCGGTATGGCGTCGAAAAAAAGACCGGAGACACAGAGCAGCATCGAGCGGGTGTCGAAGACGATGCCGGGCACATAGGTCCAGGGTGACAGGATGAGGATGATGCCGAAGATGCCGAGCATCGCACCGATAGCCACCTCGATGAGCGGGCGGGGGCCGAGCCGTTAGCGGCTGGTCATTACGTCATAGACGAAGGCCATGGCCAGCAGCAGGGCGGCGTTCTGGGTCAGTGCCAGAAAAGTATCGGAAAGCATGCGTGGCCACTCCTTGGTGACAAAACAGAGGGGATTCCAGTCTAGTTAGTGCCTGTCCATAAATGGTCATTTTGCCCGATCTCTGCGTCATGCTCAAAAAATAATGCTCGGAATATCATACATATGCCTGCGCTTATTTTTTTCGCAGTCCTTGATCTCGAACAAAAATCCTCATTTATGGACAGACACTAGTCAAATGGAAAGGCGCCGGGAAAAGGTGGCGATATGTTGAAGATCCGCATTGTGTTTAAAATTGAATCATGGAGGAGGAGTCATCTGTATCCATGAAAAAAATGTATGCCTGAACGTAAGCGAAAGGTTTCACTGCTGCTGCACGGAATGGATGAATTATTTCTTTTTGGTCCCCAGGAGAGCGGTGAGGAAGATCCCTGCCTCGTAAAGGCCAAACAGGGGAATAGCCAGCATGGCCGTGGCCATAAAGTCGCCGGCGGTGAGGAGAAAGGCAAGAACGACAATGGCTGCGTAAAAAGAGAGCCTCTTCTTGCGGAAGTAGCCAGGCTGGACAAATCCTGCCTTGCCGGACATGACCATAAGAAAGGGAATCTCAAAAGAGAGTCCGAAGGCCAGCATGGTACGGGCGACAAAGGTGAGGTACGCTCCGAACTTGGGGAGGGGTTCCAGGCTCGGGCTGGCATAACTCATGAAGTAGTGAAGCATTTTCGGGAGGACCGCCAGCAGGGCAAAGGCTGCCCCGGAGGCGAACAGGAGGGTGGCCCAGAAGACTACCATGATGGTGAATTTCTTTTCACTGCTCTTGAGTCCCGGGGCGATAAACATCCAGACTTGATAGAGGATGATTGGAAAGCTGGCCACAATGCCGACGAGCAGAGAGAGTTTGATGTAAGAAATAAATGCTTCCGGCAGGTTGGTGTAAACCAATTTGTCTATCAGGGGGCTGGCGTGAAAGAGCGGGGCCAGAAAAATGCGGGCAATATGTTCAGAAAGGCCATAGGCGACGGCAGTGCATGCAATAACGGTCAGGAAGACCTTGATGAGACGTTTTCGCAGTTCCTGGTGGTGCGGGGCAAAGAGCTCAAGGCTTCGTGTTATCATCATGCCGGGTGGGTTTTGCTGTTTCTTCGGAGTCGGGCTGTGCTGCTGTCTGACTGATTTCCTCGGTGTTCTGGTCATCGATGGACACTGGCTTGCTGTCGTCGACCACGGTGATCTCGGCCTCAATGATGGCATCCGCCGTCTTGTCAGGGGTCGGGTTGACCCCTTCACCAGGGCTTAGGTGTTCCCAAGGTGAGGATTCAAGCAGTTTGCTGACATCGGGCTTCAGGGAATCGAGGGTGCCGTCTTCGGTCAGGTTCTTCTTGAGCGCTTCGGCAGTTCTTTTCAACTCCATGATTCCCTTGGCCATGGATCGGGCAAGCTCGGGGAGCTTGTCCGGACCGACAACGATCAGGGCCAGGGCCAGGATTAAAATCATTTCAGGGAGACCGATGCCGAACATAGAAATACCTTATGGATCAAAATATAGGTCAAAAATCAGGAGAGAGGTGTCGTGTGTTATTGCAAGCCATGACGCAGTCTGATTGAAATAAGAGATAAATGTACGGCATTTGCCTGAGGGTGTCAATGCTTGATGAGTATCTCTCGAATGTCCAGCCCGTTCGGTATTAAGGGTGGCCAATGGATTGGACCTGCTGGTAGTAATGGCGGAAGGTCTCTGGTGGAACCTGGCTCTGCCAGTGACCGCTCATCCTGGCGACAAGCCAGAAGATCAGAAAAGAGCTGATGATAAGCGTTGGCAGCAGGAGCGGGGGTGTGACTTTCTTCGGCAGGGTGAGCTGCAGACATTCCTTCTGGGGGCAGACAGGGAGGCATTCCAGGCAGCCGATACATTCACTGTTGCGTACGGTTCGTCTGGCGGTGATCTTGATGGAGGCCGGGCAGGCTGCTTCGCATTTTTTGCAGTCAATGCACAGGTGCTGGTCACGCTTTATCTGAAAGGGGCTGAAGATGGCCAGGAGACCAAGGAGGGCACCATAGGGGCACAGATAACGGCACCACATATTTTTTACTACAAAGGAGAAGGCCAGAAGTGCCAACATGATTGAACCGGCAAGCAGGCTGGGCTCCAGAAAGAAATGGAGCATCTTGGCATCGGAGATCATATTGTAGGATGAATAGTGAAAAGAGGTGAGCTCCTGCAGGTTCATGTTCCAGAGGATGAGCCAGGAAAAGAAACCGAGCAGTAGATATTTCACGGAGAGCAGCGGCAGGTCGATCCAGGATGGTACGTGCACCAGGGTATGCATTTTTTTGCCGATCTTTTCAGCAAGATTTGAGGCCAAGCCGACGGGACAGATCCAGCCGCAGAATCCCTTGCGTAAAAAAAGACCCAGAAAGAGGGCTGCCAGAAAGATGGTAAGGCCCGCCGGATGAAGAGTGTCATATTCACCGGAGAGAATAAGCCGTTTCAGGCTGACCAGGGCGCCAATAGGCAGGAAGGCCTCGACTGCCGGCGGGCGCTGGCTGACCTGTTCGGAAACATTCGTCGCCCAGAGGTAAAATTGATAGAATTGAAAACCGACGACGAGACAGAAAGCGGCAAAAAGAGTCTGGCTGATCAGTCGAAGGCTGGTGATATTTTTAGTGGAGAAAAAAAGTTTCATGGGTGCGAACCGGGTGGAAGAGGGTTGATTGATTAGGTCATATTTTGAAAAGATATATCATGCGAAGCGGGAATTTGCATTGAGGTAAGTCAAGAAAGTCATTTAAAATCTGTTCTTTTCTCTTTTTTTGTTCGAGGCCATTGTGCGGCAAATGATTGACTTTAAGAGGCGTCTTGACTATATTATTTTGGTTGTTCATTTTGTAAAATGATATTTTGTGCTGTCACGTATTATAAATTATGTCGCTCTCGTCGAGAAATAACAAGCAGACTCAGGAGAAGATCATGGCTAGTGTAGTAGTAGTGGGAACCCAGTGGGGAGATGAGGGTAAAGGGAAGATCATTGATATCCTTACTCGTTATGCTGACTACATCGTCCGGTTTCAAGGTGGCAATAATGCCGGACATACGCTGGTTGTTGAAGGGAGGAAGTTCGTCTTTCATATCATCCCTTCCGGAATCCTCTATGAAGACAAAGTCTGCATGATTGGTAATGGTGTTATTGTTGATCCTGAGGTTCTTCTCTCTGAAATGGATGAGCTGCAGGAAAAAGGTCTGCAGGTTACCCCCGGACGGTTGATGATCAGCGAAAACGCCCATCTGATTATGCCCTATCATCAGAGTCTGGATCAGGCCAGGGAAGCGGCTCTGGCAACAGGGAAAAAGATTGGTACCACCGGCCGCGGCATTGGCCCCTGCTATATGGATAAGGTCGGTCGGGTTGGAATAAAGGTTGGAGATCTTCTTGATGATGTCTTGTTTCGTGAGAGGCTGCAGGAGAATATTGAGGAAAAAAACTTCCTGCTGACCAGAAAATACAACAGTGAACCCGTCTCTTTTGAGGCGGTTTATGCGGCCTTTCAGGGGTTTGCAGAAAGGCTGATCCCGTTTGTCGGCAATGTCTCGGTCGAACTTGACAAGGCCCGTAAAGGCGGCCGCAATATCCTGTTTGAAGGGGCGCAGGGGACCCAGCTTGACATCGATCACGGCACCTATCCCTTTGTTACTTCCTCTAATACTATCGCTGGCAATGCCTGCAATGGCTCAGGGTTCGGTCCGGCCCATATCGATTCAGTTATCGGTATCATGAAGGCCTATACGACCCGGGTTGGTGAAGGTCCTTTTCCCACTGAGCTTTGTGATGGTGTCGGAGAAGAGTTGCAGAAAAATGGCGGGGAGTTTGGCGCCACCACGGGCCGCAAACGTCGTTGCGGCTGGCTGGATGGAGTTGTGGCGGCCGATGCCGTTCGGCTCAATGGTCTGACCGGGCTGGCCTTGACAAAACTGGATGTCCTGAGCGGCCAACCGGTGTTGAAGATTGCCACTGAATATGAACTGGCCGGCAAGCGTTTGTCGGCCATGCCATGCAATATCAGGCAGGCTGCTGCAGTGAAGCCGGTGTATGAAGAACTGGACGGTTGGCAGGAGGATATTACCGGGGTGCGTGATTTTGATGACCTTCCGGTCAAGGCCAGGGATTATATTAAACGTATTGAAGAGTTTACCGGAGTTGAGACCATGCTGGTCTCAGTTGGTCCGGATCGTGACGAGACCATGCTGTTGAAAAATCCTTTTGAAAAATAAAAATAGTTTTTATTAATGCGAGAAGCTGAAGGTTGACACGTTCATAAAAAGTCATTCTATGGATGGCTCGGCAAAAAGGCACAAAGGCAAGGCACGCAAATCCTGAAGAATGAGGCGGTATGCTGCAGTGACGAAGGATGGAGCACAATGCAGTATTTGGGATTTTTGGCGAAGCCTTCTTGATGGTTTCGTAAAAACTCAATTTCTGGGATGGCTAAGTAAAAAGCGTCAAATGCGAGGCGCGCAAATTTCGAGGAATGAGGCGTACTTGAGTACGCCGCAGTGACGAGATAATTTGCAGCAACGAAGCAGTTGACGACTTTTTACGACGCCATCAAGGTTAAAGAGTATGTGCGCGTCTAAGGCACTCAATAACAGAGTAAGGAAATGAGGTTACTGTATGGCAAGAATTACCGTGGAAGATTGTCTGGCACAGATTGGTGATGACAACCGGTTTAATCTGGTTCATCTCACCGTTGAGCGCATTAAACAGCACCGGCATGGTGAACCTTTTCTGGTGCCAGGGACGAATAAAGAGATCGTCATGACCCTGCGGGAAATCGCCGCGGGCAAGGTCACATTCGGCAATATCAAGGGACTGACGGATCACTCTGGAAAGGAAGACCAGGAAGTCGGAGTCTCTGAACAGAATGTTGTGGCATAATTTTTTGTAACTATCCAGCTTAATGCCGGGAAAATGCCAAAGCACATGTCACGTAACTATTCAGCAGCGCCTCATATGCGAGAAAGAGGCCTGCGAAGTGTACTGATTCGTACATGAGTCAGGCCGATGACGAAGCAGATGAGGCGCTGCTGGATAGTTACAATTTTTTTTAGTACGAGTCAGGAAAATGCCAAGAGATTATTATGAAGTGTTGTCTGTAAGCCGGACCGCCAGCAGCGGCGAGATCAAAAAGGCCTACCGGACGCTTGCCATGAAACATCATCCGGACCGGAATCCGGATGATAAAGAGGCGGAATCCCTTTTTAAAGAGTGTGCTGAGGCCTATGAGGTACTCAGTGATGTTCAGAAAAGAAAGATCTACGACACCTATGGCTATGAAGGCCTGAAGAGCAGCGGCTATCAGGGACCGGGGAATTATGAAGATGTCTTCTCGGGATTTGGTGATCTCTTTGGTGACCTCTTTGGCAGACGTGGGGGCGCGCAACCCCGGAGAAATGGTCCGATTCCCGGTAATGATCTCCGTTATGACGCCACCATTACCTTCATGGAGGCCGTGCATGGTACGACTAAAGAGGTTGAGCTGACGAGGCGTGATACCTGCTCGAGCTGCGAAGGCTCAGGCTGTCGTCCCGGTCACAAGAGAGAAACCTGCTCCCTTTGTCATGGGCGTGGCCAGGTGATTCGTTCGCAGGGTTTTTTTCAGGTCAGTTCTACCTGTCCGCAATGCCATGGTGAGGGTGAGATCGTCACCGATCCTTGCCCTGATTGTAATGGGTCCGGACTGGTAGAGAAGACCAAGAAGGTTTCGATCAAGATACCTGCCGGTGTTGATCATGGTGCCCGGATGCGGTTGCGCGAAGAAGGCGAGGGTGGACGCCGAGGCGGGGCTGCCGGTGATCTTTATGTGGTTATCCATGTCGAGGAACATGAGTTTTTTAAACGGGAAGGGGAGACTATTTATTGTCGTTTTCCTGTGTCCATGGTTCAGGCTGCCCTTGGTTGTAAGGTGGAAGTACCAACGATCCATGGGAAAAAGAATTTAAAAATACCGGCCGGAAGTCAATCAGGGGCCATGTTTACCTTGAGGCATGAAGGGGTACCCAGCCTGCGTGGCAGTGGCCTAGGGGATATGGTGGTTGAGCTGCAGGTTCAGACCCCAGTGAAACTGTGTGAGAAACAGAAAGAACTCTTGCAGAAATTCGATGATCTGTGCCAGGAGCATGGACAACATAATGAGCGGGAGGGTTTTTTCAGTCGCCTTTTTAATGAAGTCCTTGGTAAAAAGTCCAAAGAGGAAGAATAGCCGTATGAGCCAGGTGGATAGAGAATCGGGATTTACTCATTTTGATGGTGATGGCAATGCCAGGATGGTTGATGTCAGCGGTAAAAGCGAATCAACCAGAGTAGCCCTGGCCGCCGGGAGTATCAGCATGTCGGCCCAGGCCTATGCCCTGGTAAAGAGTGGCTCCATGGCGAAAGGAGATGTCCTTGGTGTCGCCCGACTGGCAGGGATTATGGGTGCGAAAAAGGTTGATGAGCTCATTCCTCTTGCCCATCCCCTGATGATTACCAGGACCAATGTTGATTTTATCTTTCATGACGAGGATTGCTCCCTAGAGATCCAGGCAACGGTAGGAATCTGTGGCAAGACTGGTGTGGAGATGGAGGCCCTGACCGCTGTTTCACTGGCGGCATTGACCGTTTACGATATGTGTAAAGCGGTTGATAAGGCCATGGTGATTAATAATATTCGTCTGTTGAAAAAAACGGGTGGTAAAAGCGGAACATTTGTTAGATAAGCAAACTATTCTGTTTTTTCTTGTGTTGTTTACAAACCCTTAAGAGGGGGTGTTGGATAAATTGGGAGATGATTACATGGAACAGAAAGAATTGGACAGGTTCAGGCAGCTGTTGGAGGATAAACGCGAAGAGATCATAGCCGAAGCGGAACGGATGCTGATGGAACTGACCGATCAGAGCGGGAATCTGCCAGACCCTAATGATCGGGCAAGCGCAGAGGCCGATCGGAGTTTTGAGCTCCGTATCCGTGATCGTGAGCGAAAGTTACTGCCAAAGATTGAGGCTGCTCTTGGGCGCATCAAGGACGGTAACTTTGGCAAATGCGAGGAATGCGGCGAAAAAATCGGTATGAAGCGACTGGAGGCCAGACCGGTGACTTCGTTGTGTATCGATTGCAAGATCCTTCAGGAAAAGAAAGAAAAAGGACATGGGATAGAATAACCATGCCTGAGTTACGAAAAGATCCTGTCCTGGGGCGTTGGATTATTATTGCCCAGGAACGTGCCAAGCGGCCCACTGATTTTGTTGTCGCTGAGGCTCCTGTCACAGGTGGTTTTTGTCCTCTTTGCCCCGGCAATGAGAATACGACTCCCCCTGAGGTGCTCGCATACGGTCGACCGTATGGAGCACCTGCCAATACACCTGGCTGGCAGGTGCGGGTCGTCCCCAATAAGTATCCCGCCCTGGTCATTGAAGGAGATCTTGACCGTCAGGGAGAGGGTCTTTATGACAAGATGAACGGGATCGGCGCTCATGAGGTGGTAATCGAGAGTCCGCACCATGAGGATGTGTTTACCCGGATAGATCTTGCTCATATGATCCTGGTCTTTCAGGCCTTCCGGTCCAGGATTATGGATCTGGAGCGTGACCCTCGTTTTCGTTATGTCCTGGTCTTTAAGAATTATGGACGCGCCGCCGGCGCCTCGCTCGAACATTCGCATTCACAGCTTGTGGCCCTGCCTATTCTGCCACGGATGATTGTTTCCGAGTTGCAAGGATCATTAGAGTATTATAGCTACAAGGAGCGCTGTATTTTTTGTGATATCATCCGCCAGGAGATCCAGCAACAGGTTCGGATGGTGTGCCAGAATGAACTTTTTATCACCATCACTCCTTTTGCCCCACGGACTCCTTTTGAGATGTGGATTCTTCCCATGAGGCATGAATCAGGTTATCATAATCAGAATGATCAGGAACTCGCGGCCCTTGTGGAAATTTTTTCTGAGACGCTTCGTCGTCTTGATGCCTGTATTCCGGGAGTGCCTTACAACTTTGTGCTGCATACCCAGCCCTTGCATTCTGAAAACATGAAACATTTTCACTGGCATTTTGAGATTGTTCCTAAACTGACATCCATTGCCGGATTTGAATGGGGTTCCGGGTTCTATATCAATCCCATGCCACCCGAAGAGGCTGCACTGTATCTGCGTGAATCACTTGGAAAAGGACCACAGGAGGCAAGGCCATGAAGAAAATCTTACTGGTTGATGATGAAGAGGGTATTCAGCTTCTGTATCAGGAGGAGTTTCAGGATGAGGGCTATGAGGTGATTGCGGCCTTTACCGGAGAAGAGGCCCTGGAAAAATTCAGGACTGATCCACCGGATCTGGTCATTCTTGATATCCAGATGCCGGGAATGAATGGGATTGAGGTTTTGCGACAGATGAAGATGATCGCCCCCCAGCTCCCGATTATTCTCAGTACCGCCTATCATGAATATACTCAGGACCTCAGCGCCTGGGCATCTGATGAGTTTATTGTCAAGTCTCCAGACCTGAAGATTTTGAAAGAGGCGGTTCGTAAACATCTGGGATGAGCCGCTGTAAAAAAAATAACACGGCCATCTGAAAGTTAAAAACGGCAGTTGCTCTTCATTCATACCCTAAGGGTACTTTTCTGGACGGCGCATCCCAAGAGTAATTCCTGCTGGGTGCCCATACTCAGCCAGTGACACTTGGCCGTCCTTGGCCTGCGGTCACTCTTCATCCATCCATGGAGCGAGTGACACTTGGCCGTCCTTGGCCTGCGGTCACTCTTCATCCATCCATGGAGCGAGTGACACTGGGCCATCCTTGGCCTGCGTAACGAAATGAGCTGGAAATTGTCTCGTTATTTCGTGACGGCTCTTGAAAGGCTGAAGGTAACGGCGCGAGTATGACTTCGGGGCTAGAGTTGTGGTTTGAGGAAACAGCCATTTCGTGCCTTACAGATTATTTTCTTGTCTTTTTGCCAGAAAATAATCTGTAAGGCACTTATCCCGTTCATCGGGGTTAGTATTTAAGTCTGTCCAGTTAAGAGAATGACCTGATGATGAAAGATATACAGAACGAGCTGGACCACAGACGTATTAATATCAAAAAGGTCGGAGTCAAGACCATCTCGTATCCAATAACAGTGTTGGATAAGGCGAGGACGCGTCAGCATACGGTAGCCACGGTCAACATGTATGTGAATCTGCCTCATCGGTTCAAGGGAACGCATATGAGTCGTTTTATCGAGATCCTGAATCGGTTCCATGGGCATATCGACCTGGCTAGTTTTCATCATATCCTTGAGGAGATGAAAGAGCGACTGGAGGCTGAAGCGGCCCATGTAGAAATGGCCTTTACCTATTTTCTGCCCAGAAAGCAGAACCCTGGGCTCTTGAATGCCTGCCGTTATGAGTGCCGGATGCATGGATCACTTGAGCGAAGCGATGACCTTGAATTTCAGTTTACCGTTCCGGTGTCGTTACCATTGAAAGAAATGGCGGTGTCTGGATTGCCAAGGTCTCTTGGGCATTGGGGGCACGCGGTGGTGGCAGTCAGATTCCGTCATTTTGTCTGGATAGAAGATATCATCACCCTGGTTGAGCAGGCCATTGAGCAGGTTATTGGTCAGGAGCAAGAGCAAAGCAGCCAGGATCTGCAGGGATCATTATCTGTGGAATCACTTACCCGGCATATAGGTGCTCGCCTTGCCGACTTATCTGCTCTGAAATGGTTTTCGGTAACGGTAGAAAATCTCTTTGAAGGATATTCTACCTCTGCCACAACTTCTTATTCTTCCTAATTTAGGGGCCGTTAAGAAATAACCTTTACATTTTTATCTATTTTTTTTACGGCACGTTATGCCGGTCACGATATGAGAATGTTATAGTTATTTATTTACAACGGCTTAATTCTGTACATATTATTATGGCCGATCTCCTTTTTGAAATAGGTACTGAAGAACTTCCCGCTGGTTTTATCCTTCCTGCGCTTGAGCAATTGCAGCAGAATTTTATCAGGAAGGCAGGGGAACTGCAGCTTGGCCTGCGCCAGGTGAAGGTGGCAGGGACTCCGAGACGCCTTGCCTTAATGGTTCAGGATCTGGTCGAGCGGCAACCGGATCGCCTTGAAGAACTTATGGGGCCTTCGACCAAGGCAGGACTTGATGCGGAAGGCGGATTCACCAAGGCGGCCCAGGGCTTTGCCCGCTCAAAGGGCGCAGAGGTTACAGCTCTGCGGGTGGTTGAGACGGCAAAGGGTGAATATCTGGTCCTGACCAGAGAGGTGGTAGGCCTCCAGACCTCTGAGCTCCTGCCTGACCTTCTTCGTGGACTTCTCGCTGAATTTTCATTTGCCAAATCAATGAAGTGGGGCAGTAACAGCAATACCTTTGCCCGTCCTGTTCAATGGCTGCTGGCACTCTATGACCAGAAAGTTATCCCCCTCTCTCTTGATGGGATTGTCTCTTCTCACAGCAGTCGAGGACATCGCTTCATGGCCCCCGATTTCATTCAGATTCAGGGAGCATCAAGCTACGAACAGCAGCTTGAGACCGCCCATGTCCTGGTGGATACTGCCCGGCGTCGGCAAAGGGTGCTGGCAGAGGTTAAGCGGGCTGTGGATGAGGCTCCAGGCCTTGCTGGCGCCCAAGTTGCCGTTGATGAAGTCCTTGTTGATACGGTGACCAATCTGGTGGAATTTCCTTTTGGGGTATGCGGTGCCTTTGATAAGCGTTTTCTGGCTTTGCCAGATGAGGTACTCATTACCTCCATGCGCGAGCATCAGAAGTATTTTCCCGTAGTTGATGGTAAAGGGGCTCTGCTCCCCTTTTTCGTGGCGGTCAATAATACCCGGGTTACCGATATTGCCTTGACCAGAAAGGGGCATGAACGTGTCTTGCGGGCCCGGCTTGATGATGCCTTGTTCTTTTTTGGCGCTGACCGAAAGAGAAGCCTTGAGGATCGTTTCCCCGATCTGGCCGGGATTATCTTTCAGGCCCGGCTGGGAACCATGCTTGAGAAGAGTGAACGCCTGATTAAACTGGCAGTGATGCTGGCTGAGAAGATAGCGCCTGAACACATTGATGCTGCCCGCCGGGCAGCAAGGCTGTGCAAGATCGACCTTCTGACCGATATGGTCGGGGAATTTCCTACTCTGCAAGGGGATATGGGGGCAGCCTATGCCTTAAGTGATGGAGAACCGGCAGAGATTGCCCTGGCTATCCGCGAGCACTACCTGCCCAAGAGGGCTGGCTCCGAACTGCCCACCTCTACCCTTGGCGCCCTGATAGGCCTGGCTGATCGTTTTGATACCCTGGCCGGGAGCTTCGGTATTGGCCAGCAACCAACCGGCACCACAGATCCTTTTGGCCTGCGCAGACAGGCCCTTGCCCTGTTGCATATTATTGGTGACCGCGGTTACAGTCTGTCTCTTCGTGAAATGGTCTATAAGGCCCTGGCCTTGTACGGCGACAAGGTTGATGGCAGTGCCGTGACCGTTGAGGCGGTTATGGCCTTTATCAGGGGACGTTTTGTCAATGATGCGGTGGCCATCGGTCTTGACCAGGAGGCGGTGGAGGCTGTGACTTCCCTTGGTTTTGATGATGTCAATGACAGTAAAAAGAAGATTGACGCCCTTGCTGCTATTCGTCAAGATGAATCCTTTGCTGTCCTGGCGACAGCATTCAAGCGGATTCGCAATATCATCAAGGAGCATCAGGGCGGCGAGGTTGTCTCTGTATTTCTGGTGGAGGAGGCTGAACGCAATCTTGCGGATATCTTTGCCGATGTTGCAACTGCGGTCCAACCCTTGCTGGCCCGGAAAGAGTACGGCCAAGCCTTGGCCGGTATGCTGGCCCTGAAGGATCCGCTGGACCTTTTCTTCGAGTCGGTGATGGTTATGGCTGATGATGAGAAGATTCGTGGAAACCGTTTGAATCTGTTGGCGGCTATTGCCCGGCTTTTTCTGCAGATCGGTGATATCTCCAAGATGAGCGCCTCGTAGCCCAGACTGGCAGGCATCGAAGTCCCGCCAGTTTTTTACCCGTGAGAGTCCGGAAAGACTCAAGATCAGAGAACGAGTGCTTCTTTCCTTATGGGGAAGAGCAAAAGCATAAAAAAAGGCCGTCTTTTTCAAGACGGCCTTTTTTTATGCTTAAAGCTGAAGTACTAACTGGAACTGATCTCGTTTATTTATGGCACTCATTACATTTGGTAGGACCAGCCTTCTTCTCGGTATGGCAGCCTTTACATTTCGTATGCGCGGCATCTTTGAAAGTAGCAATGTTCTTATCCATCCCGGCAGCGGCGTTATGGCAGGATTCACACTTCTCTATCTTCTGGCCTTCTACAAAGGCAACCTGCTTGCCGGCAGCGTCTTTTCCGTGATGGCAGTCAGCACAGGTAAGCATCGCCTGATGTTTGGCGTGTGGGAATGTGGCTGGTTTTGGTTTGGCAGCAGCATCAACGGTGGCCTGCAGAATTAAATCTGCAGGACCATTGTCGGCCATGGCATTAACGGTAAATCCCATACCCAGCGCTAAGGCAAAGGCTGCGGCGAACATTGCGGTCTTTTTCATAATATTACCCCTTGTTTTAAACATTGAACAGCATAGGTGAATGACTATTCACTCACACATCCTATAATAATTTTTTTATATTAACCTCTTCATCTTTCTTTGTCAAGAAATCAGCAGAGATATTTTATTGATAATAAATATCAGGAATAACGGGGTGTTGTTCCAGCTGAGGTGGCCTAAGTTAGCCGCTGGTTTTTTTTTATATAGAAGTTCCTTTTAGTGCCTTACAGATTATTTTCTTGTTTTTTTGCCAGAAAATAATCTGCGAAAGGCACTTGTCCCGTTCATCGGGGTTAGTTCGATCCGTAGCTGTGCAGACCTGAAAGCAAGAAGTTGACACCATAGTAGGTGAAGATAACTGATATAAAACCAAGGATGGCCAGCCAGGCAATGCGTGTGCCTCCCCAGCCTCTGGTGTAACGGGCGTGCAGGGTGATGGCGTAGATGAACCAGGTGATGAGCGACCAGGTTTCCTTGGGATCCCAGCTCCAGTAAGTGCCCCAGGCGGAATTAGCCCAGATGGCGCCGGTGATAATCCCTATGGTTAGCCAGAGAAAGCCGAAGACCATCATCTGATGAGTTATTTGATCAATAACCTTTAAGGGTGGCAGTGAACCCAGCAGGGTTGAATCGTTTGTTGACTGTCGGGTTTCACTGGTATTCTTGATCAGGTACATGATTCCCAGTCCGGCGGCAATGGCAAAGGCGGCGTAGCCGATAAAGCAGGTGACAACGTGGGCGATCAACCAGTTGGATTGCAGGGCTGGGACCAACGGCGTTATTTCCTTGGTGATCCCTGAAGCAAAAGAGCCGTAGGCCATGGCCAGGAAGGCAAAAGGAACTGCAAAGGCCCCAATGATTTTGTTTTTAAATTTCCACTCTACGATAAGATAAATCAAGATAATGGCCCAGGCAAAAAAGACCACTGATTCGTACATATTGGTCAGGGGGGCACGTCCTATTCCCATCTGGTAGGATTCCAGCCAGCGGAGTCCAATCCCGGCCGTTTGAATCAGAAAGGCGACAAGGGTAAAGAGTGTGGCCGCAGTTCCCAGTCGTTTGGTCTTGAAGATAAAGATGACAGTATAAAGAATGGTGGAGAAGAGGTAGGTAAAGGTAGTGATGCCGAAAAGTAGTGAACTATCCATAGAGTTAACCTCGTTGCGTGAAGTTGTAAGTATTTTGTCAGGTAAAGTTAAGAGCTGATACTTAAGGCATAGCCCTTAGATGGTATTGAATTTCTGTGCCAGTGCCTGCAGTTTTTTCTCAAAATCAGCCTTGTTTTTATTGGCATTTCCAGACATCAAGATGGAGCTCTTGTTGGCTGTTTCTTCGCGGATATAAAGCCAGATACGCTGATGTGACATGAAAAAGGCAACGATAAGGCCGAAGATCATCATGAAGGAGCCGATGTAGACCGTCCATACGCCCGGGTCTTTCGCTACTTGCAGGCCGGTAGCATACATCTGTTTTGCCGACACGGTGTAGTTATTCGTTGTCCGTTCAACCGTGGCCTGCTCTCCATTGTCGAGCCAGAAGAGCGAGGGCTCACCTTGGTCGTCGGTAAACCAGACCTTCATTCTGCTGACAGACTGCCCTTGACCTTCAGCGGTGACAATGCCAAATCGAAGACCACTTTCTTTGAGGCTGTGCTGCTGTTGATACGGAATAATTGCAGATTCACTCACCCCGGTTTTTTTGTTGGTGATGGTGATAGAAAATTCCTGGTATGCTTGATAACTTGATTGGTAAAAAGTGATTCCCTTGTAGGTGAGAGGGTCATTGACCACGATGGCCTTTTCTTTTACCACTTTTCCGTTTTCCAGGATAGTGAGTTGTGAGCGGTAGGCCTTGGGCATCCCATTGTCATAAAATTCAATGTCGAAACGGTCGCAACGGACTTCAAAGCCCAGGGCAACAGGAGTTTGGGTGTCAAAGGTGTAGATCGTGTCGGTGACCCTGGTCTCAGGCAGCATGACACTGCCTTTGAAACCAAGGGTGGAACCGATGATCGCCCCAGCAAAAATGACCAGGATAGAGGTATGAACAATGTACACACCGGTGCGTGTCATGGCACCTTTCTGAGCGAAGAGCAGTATACCATCATCTACTTTCCGTTCTTCGGCCTTCCAGCCACTGGTGTTGAGGGCCTTCTTCAGAGAGATGGCAACGGACTCCGGCTGGTTGCCGGACAGCCATTGGTGCTGCGGCGTCATTTTCTCTAGGCGGTTAAGCGGGGTGTTGAGATTGTCCGCCTTGATCTGGCGCCAGACTCCAGGAAACCTTTCTATGCTGCAGATAATGAGATTCAAGCAAAGCAGGCCGAGAAGAGCCTGAAACCACAAGGAGCTGTACATGTCTGGAGTGAAGGAGAGGATTTGAAACAGGTTGGCGGTAGCCTCTCCGTATTTATCAATATACCATTGAGCTGTCTCCTTCTGGGGAATAACTGTCCCGATGATCGAGGTTGTGGAGAGGAGGAAAAGGGTGAAGAGGGCGAGTTTGACTGATGCGAAAAAGTCCCAGATTGGATTGCTGTTCTTCATATAGTCCTGTTTGAGAATTATTGTTAATTAGTGTTTAGCTACCATTTCCAGTGATTGAGGGCAATAATAAAAAATGATTCTGTTACTCTTCTGAAGGGAAATTATAAAAATAAAAATTGTTAAATTGAATACCAAAAAAATCTACTTTAATCAATTTTTATAAACACTGGTGCAGCTCAATGATACAAATGGACACTCTTTTAAGGGTGTCGAAAGGCACAATCTAGCAAAGAAGCCTCGTTTGCAGTGTACTGCCAGATCAGTTTTTTTGCCGCTGCTCTTTGTTGAGAATACTTGCTCACGCTTTATGTGGATGGCATGAAAAAAAAAGACACCTGCTCACATCGAGCAGGTGTCAATGTGTCAATGGGAGGATAAAATGAGATCCATTCATTTTTTTCTTGTAACCAATAATTGTGCCAATACGTTAATGGCGTTTAACCAGCTAACATGACATGATTATTGTGCTAAAAAGTAAAGCTTGGCGACAGAATATCTGCCACTTTTTTACCCATTGTTCAGTAAGGTGTATATTTATCACTCACTTCATGTCTCTCTTGCTTGGTTTGAATTAGACGAATCTGCAGGAAACCTGAAAAAAACAGCTCCGCAGGAAACTGAGAATCTTGGGCCAAGCTGTGATCTCGAGAAGATTGATGATCCTGATGTCATTAATAATGGCCTTAGCAACGGTTTCAACGGCAAGACCTTGTCAAGCAGTCAGGAAAGGCTCAGCCTGCTAGTTTCCCGGGTGCGGGAAGTCATTGGCAAATTTTATCACTCAGTTTTTAAGAAGGGTTATGGGGTGAGCGGGCATTTTCTCTTTTTTCTCTGACTCTTTTCTTCAAGAAAAAATCTTGCTATTTAGAGAGACAATGAGTATAAAATAGATTTTTTTGAGTCGTGGTTATTTGTTGGACACGTTATAGATATTTAATATGCCTGGTTGTTATTGCTTTTTTCAGTAAAGTAATAAAGGGCTGATACGTAAGGCAAGGAGAGAGTGATGGCTAAAGTATGTCAGATTTGTGGGAAAGGGCCTGTTACCGGGAATAATGTTTCCCATGCCAATAATAAAACTCGTCGGCGCTGGCTGCCAAACTTGAAAAAAGTTCATATGGCTGCCGCCAGTGGCAATGCTGTGAGGGCAAGGGTCTGTACGCGATGTATCCGGTCAGGGGCTGTTGTTAAGCCTGCTGCTTGAGGTCTTCACTTGTGTTTTGTTGAAGGCGAGTGGAGTAGTCCATCTCGCCTTTTTCCGTTTGAGGTAGGGGTAATGGCTGAGAGTGAAATGAAATTTCTCCCTTTTCAGGAGGCGGCAAAACTTGTAGCCGCCATTCAAGAGGAAGAGGATATGCATGACCAGGATCGACGCATCCTGACGGTCTATAATCATGAAGAACGCGAGCTCTGCTGGTTTGATTTCGAGGAAATCCTGCAGAAGATCGGCTCTGGAGACAAGCAGGAACAGCAGGCCGCCGTACAGAATTATGTCCTGCATCATATACCTGAGTGGGTGCTCGATCTTTAGGGGTCGGGAAGAGCGAAGTGATCTCTTGCTGGCCATGAATGGTGTGGATTCTCTTGCTTCTGAGGTGAGCTCGCCGATGAAAGCAACGTCGGTGTGTGAGGAGCCGCCACGGGGAATTTTTTTTCGTGCTTCTTTTTTGTCGCTATCTTGTAAGTAGGTGCTGTTGACTGCGCTGGCGGGTGAATTCCAGTCTATAGATAAAAATTATTTCTAGGAGAGTGTCATGTTTGCTTTACATCAGCAGTGGTTTAAAAAGTTGTTTCTGGCTTTTCTTCCTCTTGTTTTTCTGATTTCCGGGTGTGTTTCTACCCAGAGCGGAACAGTTGCTTCGGCAAATATCCAGGAAAATGTTTTTACCGTAAAAGGGAAGGTGCAGAAAATCTCTCCTGAAAAGGGTGTTCTGATTGTCTCTCCTGCAAAGGGTGATCGTGTGACCCTGAACTTTACGGAGCAAACACCTGTAAAGGGCGGATCAATCGCTGATATCGTCCGGTTTCATCCTGTGCAGGTGAGTTACGCTGTAGAAGATGGGCAGAATGTAAGCGTCTCTATTGAGATCCTGCCCCAGGGGTCATGTAATTAGAGAATTGATCTTTCTTGATCCTTCCGGATTGAGCTCATAGCGCTGTTTAAAGAGCAACAAAGGCCTGCCGTGGAAACGAGCGGGCCTTTGTTGTCAGCACCTTTATTATGTCAGGATTCCCGCCGGCATGTCAGGTACATGTCCCCCCCCCAGGTAAAAACCCCCATCCATGCGCAGGACGCTGCCGGTGATGAAGGTGGCATCCCGTACCAGGAACAGTATGGTGCCGGCCACTTCTTCGGCGGTTCCCGTACGTTGCAGCAGGGTATGAGTCAGCAGCTTCTGCTTTTGCTCGGCGTTCATAACTGACCACCCTTTGGTTTCCTCTCCGTGTCGGTGCTGGATCAACCCGAGCATCAGCTCATTTACCCGTATTGTCGGGGCGGCCTCTCTGGCCCAAGTTTCAGTAAAAGATGAAATGGCCCTGTTGGCCGCGCTGTAGGCATCATTAAAGAGAAGAGCCGCCGGCCCACTTCTTCCGGTCAGGGCTGAGATTGAGGAGATGTTGACAATGGCGCCAGGTCCAGACTGTTTCATCAGGGGCAGACAATGATGAAATAACAGCCATTTGGCCTTTAGCGTTGTCTCGATCTCCAGATTCCATTGCTCATGGTTGTGGGCATGCTCATATGAACCATGGACGATAGGCATACCGCCGCGTTCTATATTGTTGATAAGCAGGTGCAGGGCGCCAAAACGCTTCTTGACAGCTGCCATCATCTCCTGCACCTGTCTCTGATCTCTCAAATCAACCGGCAGGGTCAGTACCTCAACCTCGAACTCCTTGAACTCCTCCTTCATCTCCCGGACTGAATCGGGCCAGTCAAAGGTGGGGAGAATCAGATTGACTCCTTCCTTTGCCAGTCTTCTGGCAACGGCCCTGCCGATCGCCCTTGATGCGCCGGGGATCAGGGCGGTTTTTCCTTGTAACTGCATAGGCTGGTCTCCTTTTTTTTCCGGTCTGGTCCTGAGAGGGGACCGTTGGATGCGGACGGCTCTCTTTCCGCATGGCTCCGATCTTGGCAAAAGATTTCGTAACTATCCAGCTTAATGCCTGGAAAATGCCAAAACACATGTCACGTAACTATTCAGCAGTGCCTCATATGCGAGAAAGAGGCCTGCGAAGTGTACTGATTAGTACATGAGCAGACCGATGACGAAGCAGATGAGGTGCTGCTGGATAGTTACAAGATTTCTACTCTTGTAAATAACAAAGCAGGATATAGATTAACCCCGATGAATGGGATAAGGGCCTTTCGCAGATTATTTTCTTGCAAAAAAACAAGAATATAATCTGTAAGGCACTGATATGGCTGTTCTTGTCAACAGGAAAAAGCTATCCTGTTACCCTTGCGTTAAAGGTTTAGCTGTTTTGTATGTATTCCAGATCACAAACAGAGACGGGATCTTGTGGCGACGTTTGATCACTCTGATATTCGCGGGTTGGGTACCGCATGACATGGTTTCATCGCGGAGCTGCCTCTCTCTAAAAACGGAAATTCGGCTT
>JAHYIV010000042.1 GCA_019429465.1 Desulfoarculaceae bacterium | reverse complement strand
CCATGTCATGCGGTACCCAACCCGCGAATATCAGAGTGATCAAACGTCGCCACAAGATCCCGTCTCTGTTTGTGATCTGGAATACATACAAAACAGCTAAACCTTTAACGCAAGGGTAACAGGATAGTTTTTTTCTATTGACAAGAACAGCCATATCAGTGCCTTACAGATTATTTTCTTGTTTTTTTTTCACAAGAAAATGAGCTGCGAAAGGCACTTATCCCGTTCATTGGGGTTAGAAAAACAGGCACCATCCCCCCTGCCCTCTTCTACCGAATTTCGCCCCTGTTCCCACCTCATATTGAGACATCCGATATAATATGTCGCAAGTTTATTCTACATGTGTTATCTTAGTGTCTTTCTGTAAATTATAGGATTTTATGTCATCATGGAAATGTACAAATGTTCAAAGTAAACGAGTATTTTGACGGCAAGGTAACATCAATCGCCTTTACCAGCCCCGAAGGGCCGGCGACCGTTGGCGTGATGGCTCCAGGTGACTACGAATTCGGCACCTCATCCATCGAAATCATGTCCGTTATTGCCGGAGCCATGGACATTAAATTGCCGGGAACCGAAGAATGGCAGACTGTAAAGGCAGGCGAGAGCTTTGAAGTCGCGGCCAATGTAAAATTTGGCGTCCGTATGCAGGTTGAGACCGCTTATCTCTGTCTTTACAAATAAAGCAGCAGAGAATAAAGCATACCTTCTCTGGCAGCACCCATGGCGCACACTCCTAATAAAGCGCCCAGCGGCGCTTTTCTTGTATCAAGTTGTACCTCAATGATATTGTATTCTGTTGTGTTAGATATTCTCCAGAGATGAAGAGCTGAACACTATTTTTACTTCTTCATTTATTTCGGCTGAGAGTAGTAGACACAACTATTTCTTTATTCTTCTCTGGACAAAGTCCAGCAGCATACCTGCTTTTACAGGGTATACCCTTTTTCTCACAAGGAACCATCATGTCTTCTGACAATCAGCCCCAAACCACATTTTCAGATTTCCAATTCAGCCAGGAAATCCTCAAGGCCATCGATGAACTGGGGTTCGAAACCCCCACTCCGATCCAGTCCCGCATTATCCCCCATGTTCTGGCAGGAGATGATGTCGTGGGTCAGGCCCAGACCGGAACCGGTAAAACAGCCGCCTTTGCCCTACCGCTCCTCTCACGGCTTGACCTGAAAAAAAGAAAGCCCCAGGTCCTGGTGCTGGCCCCCACCCGGGAACTGGCCATCCAGGTTGCCGAGGCTATTCACAGTTTCGCCACCCATATGCCAGGATTTCAGGTGGTGCCCATCTATGGCGGCCAGGATTATAAGATCCAGCTCCGGCAGCTGGAGCGCGGCGTTCACGTCGTGGTCGGCACCCCGGGCCGGGTCATGGACCATATCCGCCGCAAGACCCTGAACCTGGAGGATCTTGCCTGCCTGGTGCTCGATGAGGCCGACGAGATGCTGCGTATGGGTTTTATCGATGATGTCGAATGGATCCTGGAACAGACCCCGAAGACCAGACAGATCGCCCTGTTTTCCGCCACCATGCCCGTCAGCATCCGCCGTATCGCCCAGAAATACCTCCATAATCCCCAGGAGATCACCATCACGGGCAAGACCAGCACCGCCCAGAATATCCGCCAACGCTTTCTGATAACCAGTGGCTTTCAAAAGCTCGACTCCCTGACCAGGGTTCTGGAGGCGGAGTCCTTTGAAGGCATGCTGATCTTTGTCCGCACCAAAAATCAGACCGTGGAACTGGCGGAAAAGCTGGCTGCCCGCGGCTATTCCGTGGCCCCACTCAGCGGTGACATCCCGCAGAATCAGCGCCAGCGGACGGTTGAGCAGCTGAAAAGCGGCAAGCTCGATATCCTGGTGGCAACCGATGTGGCGGCCCGGGGCCTCGATGTGGAGAGGATCAGCCACGTCCTTAATTTTGATATCCCCCACGACACCGAATCATACGTCCACCGCATTGGCCGGACCGGCCGGGCCGGCCGCAGCGGTGAGGCCATTCTCTTTGTCACCAGCCGGGAAAGGCAGATGGTGGCCACCATAGAGCGGGCCACCCGGCAGAAGATTGAGCTGATGAAGCTGCCCTCTACCGAGACCATCAACGATAAACGGATCATGGAGTTCAAACAGCGGATCACCGACACCATCACCGCCGACAATCTTGATTTTTATCAGCGTCTGATCGAGGAATATCTTGGCGAACATGACTTCCCTGCCGACCTTGTGGCTGCGGCCCTGGCCAGTCTTTCCCAGGGTGACAAGCCCCTGCTCCTGAAAGATCTGCCCACCCCCAGGCCGGAGTCCGTTCCTTATGACCGCTCTCCCCGATCGGGCGGCAGATATGAAAAATCAGGCCGGCCTATTTCCAGGTATAAAAAAGAAGAGCCCAGAGAATTCCGGGAGGCCAGGGAATTCAAGGAATACCGTGATCCCAAGAATTTCCGGGAGCAACGGGAGGCAAGAGAGCCCAGGCCAACAAGTGAACCTGATCAGGGCATGGAACGTTTTCGCATTGAGGTGGGTCTCAACCAGGGAGTGAAACCGGGGAATATCGTCGGGGCCATTGCCAATGAAGCCGATCTCAGCAGCAAGCACATCGGCAGGATCTCGATCTTCGACGATCACTCCACCGTGGATCTGCCGGCCGGGTTGCCCCAGGATACCCTGGCCCTCCTCAAAAAGGTGAAGGTGGCTGACCGGCAGCTCAAGCTCAGCCGTCTCAATGAATCATCAAAGGTTCAAGCCCACAATCCGCCAACGCAGGTGGTACGGAAGACCGAGGAGAAGACCGAGAGAAGGGAAACGGCAATGGGTCGGGCCAGAAGACGGGGCCAGATGAGCGCCCCATCCGTCGCCGCCAGGAAAAAAAGGGTTAAAGAATAAATGGTGCCCTAAAAGCGGCCTTTCCGGAGAGCAGTCACTGTGGAAGTCATTATCATCGCGGCCATGGCTGCCAACCGGGTTATCGGCAGGGGAAACACCATCCCCTGGCACATCCCGGAGGAGCTGCAATGGTTCAAGGCCACCACCATGGGCCATGTCCTGATCATGGGCCGCAAGACCCATGAATCCATCGGCCGCCCCCTGCCCGGCCGCACCACCATCGTCATCAGCCGCGACCAGAACCGCCGCTTTCCGGGATGCACCACGGTCCAGGGCCTGAAGCAGGCCCTGGAGCTGTGCGCCGGCCGCGACAAGGTCTTCATTGCCGGCGGAGCCCAGATATACACCCAAGCCCTGGACCTGACCGACACCATCATCCTCACCGTCCTCGACCGGGAAGTTGCAGGCGACACCTTTTTCCCCCCTCTCCCGGAAGGAGAATTCACCGAGACCTCACGCACAGCGATTCCAGGCCCACCCCCCTACACCCGCATCACCTACCAGCGCACGCGACCAGCAAAGATCAGGGTTTGATTATTTCGCAAAAAATAATTTAATGAATGGCTAAGCAAAAAGGCTCAAAGACAAGGCGCGCAAATCCTGAGGATTGAGGCGTACTTTTGGGTACGCCGCAGTGATGAAGGATGGCAACGAAGTATTTGAGCCTTTTTGCGACGCCATCAGGGTTTGATATAGGCAAAGCCCTGATTCTGCAGCTCGATGAGTCCGACGATCCCCGCAGGGATGAGCTGACATCCCGCAACCAGGCTGTCAGGGCTGATCTCCAAATTTTTCAGGGCGGTCTCGCAGACCTGAAAACGGACCCTCTGGGTCAAAAGTCCCTGAATCCTCTCCTGAAATGAGAACGCCTCCTTCCTGGCCATCAGGCTTACCGCCGGGCCATTGAGCAGCACAATCAGCTCATGCTCCTGACCGGGGATGGCCTTCAACAGGTTGATGACATTATTGAGGGCCAGATTAAAGACCTGCCCATCCTTCTGATCCACGTGAAAAACAGCTTTATAATTCATAAGTTATCTTCTGTTCATAAAGTTCTTAATTCTTTTTCTTGAGTGCCCGCGTCTTCTTTTCCATCTTTTTCGCGGCGCAATCATAACACCAATAGTTATCGCCAAGCATGGTATAGGCATCCATGCTCAGATGGATAATTACACCGCATTCCGAGCATGTCGTTGCCTCAAACTCCGGCGGATCAGGAAGTTTCTCAAAATTGTATTCGTTGGTGCCGTACCATGCGACCATTTCCGCTTCAAACCCGTTCCGGCATTTCTCGCACTCCTTCCAGTCCCCATCATGCCCTTCAGCATGATGATAGCCACAAAGGGTATGCCGACGATGATTGCGGGAACAACTGTTGCGAGCATATGAAAAAAGCTCGTATGAATCTTCATCATCACAAATCCAGTTACCACAACATTCTGTTTTTATTAATTTTTCCGTCTTGCCGCACAGCCCGCATCGGGGTTCCTTTTTAATCTTGACGTTACCTTTTACCATTGCATCGCTCCTTCTTTGTCGAGTGAATCTGGATACCAAACTGAACAGCTCAGCTTACTGATAATCACGCAAGCTTTTTTTGTCATATTGACTTCAAGATCATTCAACAAGGTCTTGATATCGTTCAAATAAAAAGGCCACCCGCCGGGCCTCGGCACCAAAGGGTTTGCTGCCGGGGCTCAGGTAGGCCGCGTCCACGGCACGATCAAGGGATTGATGGGCCGCCAGCAGCACGGGCGGCATGGTCAGAGGATCGTAGAGGTCGGCCAGGGTGGCCTCGGGAAAACGGGCGCGGCCATCAAGTATCGACTGGGCACCGGCTTCGATGGCGGCCTGCTGCTTGGCGGTGGACTCAGGCCAGGGGAAGGTATTGTAGACGATGGTGGCGGAGTAGCGGTAATCACTTTTCAGACGTCCGGCCACTGCCCGCATCCAGGCCATGTGCATGGTGGACTGGAGGACGCCGAAATGGTAGAGGGTGGCGTGAGGGATGACTTTGACTAGATTACTTGCCAAGGTGCTCGGCTGCTCAAAACCAATGGGTACGTAATAACGCCGTTCTGAAGAAACCTCAGGAATAACAAGGTAAGTGTCATCCGGCATGTTTTCGACATGAAATCGGGTCGGCGTATCGGCCAGCTTGCGCGTGGGCGCTGACTTGCTCGCTAACCGGTATTGTTGCACCGCCTTGACCCGTTTCAAGGCTTCCGGCATCTTGCGCAACTCATCCGGCGGACACCCCCCAAGCCACAGACACCAACGCTCGTAGCCGTTAAGAAATTCATCTGCGCCGATCCAACGGCGGAACCACTTTTCCGCTTGTGGTTCGCGGGTAAGAAAGGCTGATTTTTCTGTCGGTGTAAAAAGGTAAGAGCCACCATCAATGGGTTTGTTGCCAATGCCGATTTTCGGAACATCACATAGCGGCTTGTTTCGGTTGACCACCACCACATCCGGCCCATCCACCAGATAAGAGTTTATATTGCTTGCCTTTACAGCATGAGGCTCACCTTGGATTTTTTCGTACTCAAAAATCCACTTCTCGACAACATCCTGCAGACCAAAACCGATAATGACGCAATGCACCGCAGCCTTGCCCCGCGCCTCGCTGGTCCATTGAAAGGTGCGGTGGGCGAAGTTAATCTTCAGCCCGCGTTTGAGCAGATCGGGCCAGAGAACACTGACCTGTTCACCCTGGGTGATGGAGTTGGTGGAGACAAAGGCGGCGCGGATGGCTGGATTAGCGGCCATGTAGTCCGCCGCCTTGCGGTACCAGCAGGCCACATAGTCAAGTAAACCAGCATTTTTACTTCCATCAAATACAACGGTGACCTCCTGCCGCTGCTGGTCATCCATAAACTTAGCTCCCACGAACGGAGGATTGCCCAACAAATAGTTCAAGCTCTCCGCCGGGATCACCTCATTCCACTGAATTGCCAGGGCATTGCCGTGGACGATATGCGGGGCCTTGGTGAGCGGCAGGCGGACAAAGTACTGGCCGAACTCCTCGGAGACCGCCAGGTTCATTTGGTGATCGGTGAGCCACAGGGCCACCTCGGCGATGCGGGCCGGCCACTCCTCGATCTCGATGCCGTGGAACTGATCGACATTGACCTGAATGAGCTGGCTGACGTCGAGCACCATCTGCCCGGACTTGCGGGCGTGACGCAGGGCATCCAGCTCCAGTTTCCGCAGTTCCCGGTAGGCGATCACCAGAAAATTGCCGCAGCCGCAGGCCGGATCGAGGAAGGTAAGGCGGGCCAGTTTTTTCAGAAACTCCGCCAGCCGGTTGCGGTTGCCCTTCACCCGTTCCAGCTCCGCCTTCAGCTCATCGAGAAAGAGCGGCCCGATCAGGCGCAGGATATTGGTCTCGCTGGTGTAATGGGCACCGGCGGCGCGCCGCGCCTTGGCATCCATGATCGACTGAAAGAGCGAGCCGAAGACGGCTGGCGAGATGCGGCTCCAGTCGAGGGCGCAGCAGTCGAGCAGGGCCTCGCGCAGCCTGGAGTCAAAGGCGGCGATGGGCAGGAACTCCCGGAAAAGCTGACCGTTGACATAGGGGAAGGCGGCCAGCTCTTCGTCCAGCGTAGTATGACGGCTGCCGGGCGGGGTGTCGAGCACCTGGAAGAGCTGGGCCAGATGCATCCCGCAATCGGCGCCGTCTTGGCTGGTACGGTTTTCGAGATAGTCCTGGAACTGACGGCGCTCAAAGACGGCGGTATCCTCGGCAAAGAGGCAGAAGAGGACGCGCACCAGAAAGACCTCCAGTCCATGGCCGTCAAAGCCGGTGGCCTTGAGCAGGTCGTGCAGACGCCCGAGCTGCTCGGCGGCGCGGATGTTGACCGGATCCTCCGGATCAAAGGTGCGGGTCTGATAGCCGGCAATGAAACCAAAATAGCGGATATGCTGGTGCAGTTCCGCCAGGGTGAACTCGCAGACCAGGGATGGTCCAGAGTCGCGGGCGCCAGGGACGGCGCAGGAGCGACCTTGGGTGATGCTCTCGTCGAGATCATGGAGCCGGAAACGGGCGAAGTCCGAAACGAGGACATAGCGGGGGAGATCACGCTCCTTGAGGCCGGGGAAATAATCAAGGGCCTGACGGGTGGCGCGGTCCAGATCCTTGCCGCGTGATTTATGCTCGACCAGCAGTACGCCCCGCCACAGCAGGTCGATGAAGCCGCCCCTGCCGTCTTCCTTCTTGACCGGGGTCTCAAAGGAGGCCACCCGCCTTCGGGTCACGCCGAAGATGGTGAAGAAGCCGTCCCAGAAGCTCTTGGCCTCGGCGTCTTCGGATGACTCGCCCTCCCATTCACGGGAAAAGGCCAGGGCGCGGCTGCGGATTTCGTTCCAGGAAAGGGGCATGATGATTTGTGGCGCTATCGATTACTACTACTGTTACAACTGTTTTGGCTTCAGACCCATGACCTGCGCCAGCTTCTCCCGCCTTGCCTTGCGCGGTTTTACTTCACCCGACTTCATCCGGGAGACCGGATGTTCACCGGCAAAATCAACAAAAATTCCCTCAACCGGCAAGCTCATCACGGTTTCCCCAGAAGCCCTGCAACCTCTCCCAGGAAACCGTGGGCCAGCTGCTCGCCGGACAGTTCCGGAATCTCGGTCACCCTCCGGCCATCGGCCGCCTGCAGCAGCCTCTGCCGCCAGCGCTGCTGCGCGTCAAACTTTACCTGCCAGAAAGGATGGGCGCAGCACAGCTCAAGGGGCAGCATTTTATTCAAAATAAAACCATTCACCTTAATGCCAAAGGCGGTCAGCGAGGCCGCAATGTTGAGCGCCTGTTCCACCGGCAGGCGCTCGGGGTTGGCAACCACCCAGGCAGTGGTATCCGACTGCAGCATGGCCAGGATCTGGGCGGTCAAATGCTGCCACTTGTTAATCAAGGCCAGCGGGTCACCGTGGGTGAGGACCCCTTTGACCTTCAAGTAAAGCTTCTGGGCCTGGGTCAGATGGGTGTAAAAAAGCTGCTGGATACAGAGGAGGTTGAGGGTTGTGACGGTCGGGGCCGTATCCCAGACAATGGTCTGATAGAGATTGCTCCGGGCCTTGGTCAGGAGATAATCGAGCATGAACTCTTCCTCGACCCCCGGTGCCCCTTCGATATAGTCAATGATTTCGCGTCCAACCGGCAGGAAAGAGGACAAGACCGTGTAGATCTCATCCCCGAATTTCGCCCGCCAGAGATCAAGGACCAGTTTCCGGGTCAACTCGACACCATCAAGGTTGCTCGCCACCTCGGTCACCCGCTGGTCCAGGGGCTGGGAAAAGATCTGCGACAGCGAACCGGAAGGGTCGGTCGAGATCAGCAGCGTTTTGCCGGATTGGGCAGAGTTCAAGGCGGTGGCCACCGCCATCGTCGTCTTCCCGACCCCGCCTTTGCCGGTAAACATCTCGATTCTGGTCACGCCCGCAGCCCCATAAGCGAAAATGAAAATCGCGCCATCATGGACCGGGACGGTCGTCCCTACCCATTCATGCACCACGCATAGGCGTTCTGGAACATCCGCAGCCAGGGCGAGGCCTCGATATCCCGCATGGACTCCGGCAGATAGTGGAGCTGCCAGGGCAGGAAGGCCCGTTCGGGATGGGGCATCAGGGCCAGATGGCGGCCGTCCGGCGAACAGAGGGCGGCCAGGCCGTCCGGCGAGCCGTTGGGATTAAAGGGGTAGGCCTCGGTGGCCTGACCGCTGTCATCCACATAGACCATGGGGGT
Organism: Desulfoarculaceae bacterium; assembly: GCA_019429465.1. GTDB lineage: Bacteria > Desulfobacterota > Desulfobulbia > Desulfobulbales > Desulfocapsaceae > UBA2270. The sequence continues at coordinate 10,882 of JAHYIV010000042.1, read as the reverse complement.
CATCCTGCCCGCCTCCACCTGCTGCCGGATGGCGGGATCAGGGAAGTGCAGTCTGCCCTCGCCGTGATCGAGGTGGATGCCGAAGACCAGATCCTCCATGCCCTTGAACATGATCGCCGTTGAAGGCTGGACCTTGACCGTCACCCAGCGCGATTCAAAGCGGCCCGAGGTATTATGGGCAAATCGGGGCTGGCCGGCAGGCTCGATTCCCTGCCAGGGCACCCAGCCGAGCAGTCCGAAGAGCTGACAGCCGTTGCAGATTCCCAAAGTAAAGGTGTCGGGCCGGTTATAGAATTCATTGAACATGGCCTTGAGCTGCCCATTAAAGAGGATGGTGGCCGCCCAGCCCTTGGCCGACTCGGGGACATCCGCGTAGGAGAATCCGCCCACCGCCGCCAGACCCCGGAAACCGTCGAGGGTGATCCGGCCGGTGAGCAGGTCGTTCATGCAGATATCCCAGGGCTCAAATCCGGCGGCGTAAAAGGCGGCGGTCATCTCCCGGTCGGAGTTGGAGCCCTCATCCCGGAGGATGGCCACCCTCGGCTTCTCCTTTTTGTCGAGAATATGGGCCGGAGTCAGTTCCGGCGTAAAGCTCAGATGATAGGTTGGCCCCTGGCGATCGGCAATATTGGCCTTTTCCTCTTCGGCGCAGGCAGGATTCATCTGCAGCCTCTCCAGCTGATAACTGGTCTCCTCCCACCACTGGCGCATGGTCTGCATCTTTTCATCGAGGACCAGTTCACCGTTGCAGCGGACCCGGATCTGTTTGGCAACAGTGGTCCCGCCGATGACTCCATGGGGGATATCGCCGGCAGCCAGCAGGGAAACAATCACATCGAGGTCATCCTGCCTACACTCGACGACCAGACCCAGCTCCTCTGAAAAGAGGGCGGCCAGGGGTGAATCGCTGCTTTGAAGATCGATCTCCAGGCCGCAGTTGCCGCTGAAGGCCATCTCCAGCAGGGTGGTGATCAGACCGCCGTCACTGCGGTCATGGCCGGCCAGGATCAGGCCGCGCCGGATCAGCTCCTGCACCGCGCCGAAGGCCCGTTTGAACTGGCGGGGATCGTCCATGTCCGGGCTCTCGTTGCCGATCTGCCCCTGCACCTGGGCCAGGGCCGTGCCGCCCAGCCTGTTTTTGCCCTGGGCCAGATCAATGAACAGCAGCACACTGCCCGGCTCCTTGATATCCGGGCTGACCACGGCCCGGATATCCGGCACCGCCGCATAGACCGAAATGACCAGCTGCCGGGGAGACTTCACCGTCTCGCCGGCCACCATGGCGGCCATGGACAGACTGTCCTTGCCGCCGTCCACCGCGATGCCGATGGCGACCATGGCATCGCGCATGGCCCGGGCGGCGTCATAGATGGCCGCGCCCTCGCCGGGCAGTTTGGGGGCCCACATCCAGTTGGCCGAACACTTGACCTGCTCCAGGTCGCGGATCCCGGCCCAGACCAGATTGGTCAGGGCCTCGCCCACGGCCATCCTGGCCCCTGCCGCCGGATCCACCAGCATCTTGATCGGCTGCTCGCCGATGGCGGTGGCGATCCCGGTCCGACCGAAATGGCTCTGGGCCACCACGGCCACATCGCTGACCGGAAGCTGGAGCGGGCCGCAGCACTGCTGGCGGACAATGAGGCCGGAGACCGCCCGGTCCACCTTGTTGGTAAGAAAGCGCTTGGAACCCACCGACAGCAGGCGCAGCACGTCATGGAGGGCGGCGCTGACGCTGAGATCCCGGGGCAAGTCAAGGGGTTGCAGGCCGGGATCACGGTGCTGGTCGGTAAAGGTCTTCTGCGGGATATTGCCGAGCAGGACATCGAGCTCGATATCCACCGGCGTCGAATCATCGGCCGCATCGTGGAGGACAAAGCGCAGGTCGCCGGTAACCTCGCCCAGCACCTCGCAGTTCACCTTCTCCCGGGCGCAGATGGCCTGGAACTGCCCGATATTCTGCGGGCGGATCAGGAAGCCGTTGCGCTCCTGGTATTCGGCCACATAGATCTCCAGCACCGACATGGTGGGATCACCGACCCTGATATTGCGGATCTCGACGCGGCCGCCTGATTTCTCCACCAACTCCTTGAGTACATTGGCCGGACCCCCGGCTCCCTGGTCATGGATCACATCGATGAGGGTCTTATCTCCCATCTCGTTGCAGGCGCGGATGACCCGGTTCATCTTCTGCTCCATCTCGGCATCGCCGCGCTGCACCGCGTTGAAATCCAGCTCCGAGGCGTTCTCACCCTGCAGCATGCTGGAGGCGGCGCCGCCGCCAAAGCCGACCCGGTAGGCCGGCCCGCCGACCTGGACAATGAGCATACCCTTCTGCTCCTTCTCCTTTTTGGTATGGCGGTCGTCAATCTGGCCCACACCGGCGGTGAACATGATCGGCTTCAGATAGCCCCAGCGCTCGCCATCGGCCAGGCGCAGGTCAAAGGAACGGGTAAAGCCCTGGATCAGGGGCTCGCCGAACTTGTTGCCGTAGTCCGAGGCGCCGTTGCTGGCGTCAATCTCGATCTGCAGGGCGGAGGCCAGATTGTCCGGACAGGGGTACTGATTTTCCCAGCTCATTCCATAGCCGGGGATATGGAGATTGCCCACGCAGTAGCCGGCAATGCCGGCGATGACGAATCCGCCCTTGCCCGTACCCTGGACATCGCGGATCCTGCCGCCGGTCCCGGTCTCGGCCCCGGGGAAGGGGGCCACACCGGTGGGGAAGTTATGGGTCTCGGCAGTGAGCAGGGGATGATAGCGGACATCCCGGACCACAAAGGCGGAAGGGACTCCCGGCAGGGATGGATGCAGGGTCTTGATATCGTACCCCTCAACCACGCTGGAGTTGTCCTTGAAGGCGATCAGCGAACCCCTGGGGCTGGCGGTCAGGGTGTCGATGACCAGCTCAAAGAGGGTCTCCCCCTGCTCGACGCCGTCGATCACCTGCCTGCCCTTGAAAAAACCGTGCCGGGAATGCTCGGAGTTGGCATTGTTCAGATCCATGATCTCGACAATGGTCGGGTTGCGCTGATGCTTGGTGACGAAATAGTCGTAATAGAAATTGCGGTCCCACTCGTCCATGGAGATGCCGGGGATGCCAAGCAGGGCGTCGGGCCCGCCGGCCTTGAGGTCCACATCATAGACCGCCTCCGGCACGATCCCGGTCTCGAAGGTGTGCAGGGGTTCGGGATAGGGACACTCGGTCATCCGGTCATGGTGGCCGGCGATAAAGGCCTGCACATCCTGACCATCGGGCACCAGATAGCGGCGCGAACGCTCGACCCTGGTCACACAGTCAATGCCGGTGGCCCGGCAGATGGAGACCATATTCGACGACCAGGCCGTGGCGAAATTGAGCCGCGGCCCCACCTCCACCACCCGCCCGCCCTGCAGTACAGGCGTGAGCGACACCGTTTCGGCCAGCAAGCCATCGGCCAGCACCAGCCGCAGACACTCCAACTCCCCGGCGGTCAGCGGTCGGGTGGATTCCACATTAAAGCAATATGCCCGGCTCTCATCAATCCTGCGATACAGCTGCGTCACTCTCGATCCCATAATATTTCCCTTTCCCTCTCTCTGACTCAGTCCCGGTCATCCCAGGGTTTTAAAATCAAGGCCAGCACCATGAGGAACAAGACGTGAAGACGCCCAAGTCTGATGGCGTCGTAAAAAGTCGTCAACTGCTTCGTTGCTGCAAATTGTCTCGTCACTGCGGCGTACTCAAGTACGCCTCATTCCTCGAAATTTGCGCGCCTCGCATTTGACGCTTTTTACTTAGCCATCCCAGAAATTGAGTTTTTACGAAACCATCAAGTCTTGCCCATAATTATTTTCAGAACAACGGTGTCACCTTATCATGAAACCTGTGGTCATGAAAGCCCCTGCAACCCCCTACAGCACTTTTTCTCATCAACTCTGAAGAATAAAGGCAAAAAACAGCAATTTCCGGCAGAGCTCTCCGCATAAGCCCCTGCCTTTTCCCTGATTTTCAAGACCGGCTGAGGGCTCTTTCCCCTTTTTCCTTGCAGAGAAAGAGGAGAAAGAGTAAATCTATAACATTCCGTTATGTTAGCAAGACAGATAATTCTTCCTTCCCGGCGACCCAGGCAGGAATAACCTTTTTCATTGAGTTTCCTATGCTACAACTCCTCCGCAACAAAGCTCAATCCTTCGTTGTCCAGGCCCTTGTCCTGGTTATCGCCCTGGTTTTTATCTTCTGGGGAGTGGGCACCAATATGATGAACGACCGGGATGCGGCCATTTCCGTCAACAAAGAAGAGATCTCCTTCCAGGAATTTCAACGGAGCTATGACCAGTCGATCGCCGGTTACCGCCAGCAATTTGGTGAATCCATCTCCGAAGATCTCCTCAAAGGTCTCGGGATCAAGCAACAGGTTATCAACCAGCTGATTCAGGCCGCACTCCTGCGTCAAGGGACGAGTGCCATGGGAATCATGGCCACCCCTGTCGAGATCCAGTCCACCATCCAGAGCATGCCCCAGTTCCAGCAGAATGGTGAATTCAATCTGGACAGCTACAGGGCCACCCTCGGCGCCAACCGCCTGACCCCTAATAAATTCGAAGCCTCCATCGGTCGCAATCTGCTTACTGAAAAAGGAATCACCTTTATCTCCAATTTCGCCACCACGATAAGCGACGCTGAGATCATTGAGCTGGTTCGGCGTGAGCAGGAGACAGTGACGGTAAAGGTTGTCAAGATTTCTCCTGATCTCTTCAATGATAAAGTCACAATAGACCCCCAGGAGCTGACCGCCTGGTTCGAGACAGAGCAGAACCGCTATCTGACAGAGCGGAAAATCAAGCTGAAATACCTCATTTTCCCTTATCAGGCCCAAAAAGACAGCATCGCTGTCAACGATGCCCAGATTCTGGCTCAGTACGAAAATGACAAGGCGGCCTACCAGACCCCTGAACAACGACAGGCCAGGCATATCCTGTTCAAAACTGACGACAACAGCTCTTTCGAAGAACGGGCCGCACAACTGAAAAAAGCAGAAGAGATTCTGGCCAGGCTCCGCATGGGTGAAGATTTTGCCACTCTGGCCTCGACCTATTCTGATGATCCAGCCAAGGCCCAAGGTGGTGATCTGGGGACATTCTCCCGGGGAAGGATGATAAAGGAATTTGACGATGCGGTCTTCTTCATGCAACCGAACACCATCAGCGACATCATCACCACCCAGTTTGGCTACCATATCATCAAACTCGAAAAAATCGTACCCGCTGTGACCCAACCCCTGGATGAGGTCCGCGACGCCATTGCTGAAAAAATCCGCAGCGAGCAGGCACGACCCGCTACCTTCCAGATGGCGAATGAGGCCTATGAAGGCATTATTTCAGCCGGCAGCCTGCAGGCCTATGCTGAGAATCATCCTGAAAGAACCGTCATCTCGACTGACTTTTTCAGCCGTACCGCCCCGCCCGCGGCCCTGGATCCTGATCCCAGTTTCCTGGATACCCTTTTTGCCCTGAACAAGGGTGAACTGAGCTCGCTTGTTGAAACTCCGTCCGGCTACTTCATCCTGTATGCTGAAGAGATCCAGGAACCAGTTCCTCCAAAACTTGACGAGGTCAGAGAGCAGGCAGGCAAAGATTACATCCTGGCCCAGGCTGCAAAAATGGCCCAGGAAACCGCGGCGGCTCTTTTGACCAAGGTTAAGGGAGGGGCTGATCTTGAGACAAGTGCCGGTGAAGCCAACTTGCAGATCAGGACGACAGGGCCTCTCAGTCGAAGCAAGATGACCGCCGACCCTGCTCTGCCGACATCTCTCGTTGACCAGGCCCTGCAACTGGGCGCCAGCAACCCGTTTCCCAAAGAGGCCTTAGCTGCGGGTGATGATCTGTACATCCTGCAGTTTATTGAACGACACCTGCCTGAGACAGCCGATATCAGCGAGGATACCAGAAAAGAGTACTCCGCCACCCTGCTCCGGCAAAAACAGGATCGACTCCTGAGCTCCTGGCTGCAACAGCAGGAAAAAAAGGCCAAGATAGTTATCAGCAAGAACATCTTGAACTGAAAGGTGCCCTGCCAAGTTCAACCACGAGCAACCATGGATGGGCTTGGCCCAGCCCTGGTTGCTCTTTCAATTTAGCCCTGAATCCGCTGATTTCTCATGACAATTGACCCGGGGAATCATGGCATGTTCTTCGCTTTCAAACCGATCCGCATTTTCCTTCAGAACCAACGATCCTTCCGATCAGGATCAGGACGCATTTATTATGACACATCAACCCCCTCTTCTTCAATCCTACAGCAAACTCAACGCCTTTGAGCAGACCTTTCTGCAATTTTTGTCCATTGTTTATGAACCACCCCATATCACCTTGCTGGTGAACTGCCTGACCAGGATGGACATGCGCAGTCCGCGAGGCACCTGTCCCACGGCAGCCAATCTCACCCATTACTTCAGCAAACTCCTGAAAATGGGCCTCGTCACCAAAGAACGGCAGTGTGCGCCGGAGATAACCGAGATATTAAGCCGGATTTCGGTTGCCGAAGGCACTTTTTCCACCTTTGCCGAGGTGATCCGCAAAGAGGCCCCTGTCTCCTATTATTACGGAAAATGGACCACCCGCTGCTGGCGGGCCATGCGCGAGATGCGCATTGGTATCTATACCCAGCAGTTTGATCTTATCAACGACGCCCTCGATTTTCTCGGCAGCCAGTGCAAAGAGCTCTTCGCTGCCATGCCGCCCACAGTCCAGGTCATTACCACTCCCTTTGATCCCGTATGGTTACGAACCCTGCCCCCTTCCTTCCAGTTCTTCCTGCTCAATCAGACCCTGCGCTTTGCCCAGTCCGACCTCTTGTCCTTTCCGGAGGTCCTGCAGTATCTTCAAGACAAGGACAATTTTCAGCACCTGGACAGCGATGAGCGGCTCCCCTTTCAGCGTCTGCTGTTCAACCAGCTCCTCCTCCAGGGAGAACTTGATGCGGCCCAGCAGCTGATCACGGGACAGCCGGAAAGCTTTATCGGCACTGGCGCTATCGGCTCTCTCGCTTTTCTGCGGGGAGATTACGCCGAGGCGCGACGTTTTTTCAGTGAAGACCTCGAGGCCCTTCAGCAACTGAGCGGCAATGACAAGGTTGCCTTTTTCGGCCCGCCAGGACTCTTTCATCTTCTGGCCTGCCTGCAGGAAGACAGCTCCGACCAGAACCAGAGCGTGGCCCACCGGATCGGCATCACCCTGTCGCTCTTTGCCGGAACTCCGGAAGAAAAGGCCTACCATTTTCTCGCCGCCATGATCAGCGCCCAGAACCAGAACAAACTCTCAGAGGAAGAATTCTCTCTGGACCAGGACGAAAAAGCACACAGTTTCACCGTCCTTTTTGCCGGCCTCTGCAGCTACTGGCTCAACAGCATCCTGACCCCGGAGACCGAGAAGAAGGTCGAGGCCCTGTACCAACAGGCCAGGGAACAGCACTATAACTTTTTCGCCCTGAATCTGGCTGCCATCCTGGCCAAGACCTCGGCCGACAACAGTGCCTATCTGGCTGACATTGAGACCATCCAGGAAAAAACCGGTCAAGCCTCTCTGGTCTCCATCCTCGAGCCTGAAGAACCCTGGAAACGAAGCCTGCAGGCGCTGATCCAGGCCACAACCACCCAGAAGAGCGGTAAAGACCAGACCATCCGGATGGCATGGTTCATCGACGCTAAAAATGACAGCCTGACCATCAGCCCCAAAGAGCAGAAAATTTCCACAGGAGGGCAATGGAGCAAGGGCAGACCGATAGCGCTTTCCCGACTCTATTCCGGTGACATGCTCCCCTATCTGACCATCCAGGATCGCAAGATAGGCGCCGCCATCCTGAAGATCCAGCACCCTGAGACCCACGGCATCAGCTATCAGTTTGACATGGACAAGGCCCTGGTCGCCATGATCGGCCACCCTCTGCTTTTCCTGACCAGTTCACCTGGTTCAGCCGTGGAATTTGTAGCCGGTGAACCTGAGCTTCTGGTCGAGGAACGGGGTGGAAAGCTTCACATCCGCTTTGCCCAGGCCGTGACCAAAAGCTCCATTACCGTCTTCCAGGAGACCCCCACGCGCTTCAAGATCATTGCCATTAACGACAATCATCGCCGCATTGCCCAGATTACCGGCACCGATGGCCTCAGTGTCCCTTTAGAGGCCAGCGAACAAGTGCTCACTGCCATCGGCAATATCTCGTCCTATATGACCGTCCATTCGGCCATTGCCGCCGACGTCTCCAGCAGCAGAAACCCTCATATTGAATTCGTCGAGGCAGACCCGTCCATCTACATCCACCTGCTCCCCTCCGGCTCCGGCTTCCGTCTGGAGATGTTCGTCAAACCCTTTGCCGAAGGCGGTCATTATCTGAAGCCCGGACAGGGTGTTGAGAACATCATGGCCGAGGTCAAGGGGAAACGTCTGCAGACCCGCCGCAACCTGGCGCTCGAGGAGGAAAATGCCAGAGAGATCGAGGAATCCTGTTCCATCCTTGACCTGGCCATTGACATCGAACAGGAGAATGACCGTGAATGGCACCTGCAGGATCCGGATGACTGCCTCCAGGCCCTGATGGAACTGCAGGCCATCCATGATAGGGTCACCATTGAATGGCCGGAAGGTGAAAAACTGACGGTCACCCACCAGGCCTCGCTGAAAAACCTGAACCTGAAGATACGCACCAACCGGCAGAACTGGTTTTCCCTGTCCGGCCACCTGGAGCTTGACCAGGACACCATGATCGACCTGCGTGACCTCCTCAGCAAGGTCAAAGGTGCCTCCAGCCGTTTTGTCCAGATTGGTGAAGGACAGTTTCTGGCCCTGACCCAGGAATTTAAAAAACGTCTGGAAGAGCTGAACACCTATGCTGAAGGAACAGACGCAGACGAGGGTGGCGAGATCCTCCTGCACCCCCTGGCTTCCCTGCCGCTGGAACAATTGATCGAACAGGCAAAGACCACTGCCGATGCCGGTTGGGAGATGCAGCAGTCCAAGCTCAAGGATCTCAATGCCTACACCCCCCTGCTGCCATCCACCCTCCAGGCAGAATTACGGGATTACCAGCTCGAAGGTTACAACTGGCTGGCCCGCCTGGTGCACTGGGGCGTTGGCGGCTGTCTGGCTGATGACATGGGGCTGGGCAAGACCATCCAGTCGCTGGCCATTCTCCTGGAACTGTCCTCGGAGGGGCCATCACTGGTCATTGCCCCGACCTCCGTCTCCATCAACTGGGAGACTGAAGTCAACCGTTTTGCCCCCACTCTCAACATCAAATCACTGACTGGAAAAGACCGCAAAAAAACCATTCAGAAATTGGGGAAATTTGATATCCTGATCACCACCTATACCCTGCTCCAACAAGAAAACGAGACCCTTTCCCAGGTCAAATGGCAGGCCGTTATTCTCGATGAGGCCCAGGCCATAAAGAATGCGGCGACCAAACGATCCAAGGCGGCCATGGCCCTCCAAGCCAGATTCAGACTCATCACCACCGGTACCCCCATTGAAAACCACCTGGGAGAGCTATGGAACCTCTTTCATTTTATCAATCCCGGTCTGCTCGGGTCCCTGGGTCGCTTCAATGAACGCTTTGCCATTCCCATCGAGCGCTACCACGACCGCGAGGCCCGGTTGAAGCTGAAAAAACTGATCCGCCCCTTTATCCTGCGACGCCTCAAATCCGAGGTGTTGGAAGAGCTGCCATCACGGACGGAGATCACCCTCCACGTGGCCATGAGCAAGGAGGAAATCCATTTTTATGAGGCCCTGAGACAAAACGCCCTGGAGACACTTGAACACAATCAGGAGAAAAAGGGGCGCCATCTGCAGATCCTGACCGAGATCATGAAACTGCGTCAGGCCTGCTGCCACCCCCGCCTGATAGCCCCTGACACCAATATTCCCAGCGCCAAACTGGAGGTCTTTTCAGCGGTCATCGAGGAACTGCTGGGCGGTCGCCATAAGGCCCTGGTCTTCAGCCAGTTTATCGGCCATCTGCAGATCCTGCGTGAATACCTGGACAGTAAAGGAATTTCATACAAATATCTGGACGGTTCAACCAGCACCGCCAAGCGAAAGCAGCAGGTTGATGAATTTCAATCCGGCGAAGGGGATCTCTTTCTCATCAGTCTCAAGGCCGGTGGGCTTGGACTGAACCTGACCGCCGCTGATTACGTCATCCACATGGATCCCTGGTGGAATCCAGCCATTGAGGATCAGGCATCTGACCGCGCCCACCGCATCGGCCAGACACGCCCTGTCACCATCTACCGACTCATCTGCAAACAGACCATTGAAGAAAAAATAGTCAAACTTCATCAAGAAAAACGGGACCTTGCCGGAAGCCTGCTCGAAGGAACCGATATCAGCGCCAAAATGACAGCCGACGATCTGCTGAATCTGATCAAAGAAATGTAATCCAAGCTCAACCTTAACGATGGAGAGAGAAGCAAGAGAGAGAAAATGCAGTTGCTTTTTACCCCCATTCGATTAAAATAACTTCTCTGCAACAAGATATGCGCCCGTAGCTCAGCTGGATAGAGCAACGGACTTCTAATCCGTAGGCCGCCCGTTCGAATCGGGCCGGGCGCACCAATAAAATCAAGCACTTAACTCTTTACGAGTTGGGTGCTTTTTTGTTTCGTTCTATGCCGGTTCTATGCGGCTCGGAAATCTCGGTCTAATTTAATATCATGCCAGGTAAAGAATCTCAGGCAGGAAGATAGATTTAGTCTGCCCGATTATCATCTTCCACCTCTTTGTTTTCGCCCTGTACTTCTACCTCCCTTTCAAATTCAACATTGATTCCTGTGCCAGCAACTTCATTGAATGCCCGACTTACGATATCGTCGCAGCACTCGAATGCTTCAGCGGATTGGTGGGGTTT
>JAHYIV010000010.1 GCA_019429465.1 Desulfoarculaceae bacterium | reverse complement strand
CAGCGAATCAAGGTCTCCGTCAATTGTCCCGTAAAACCGGACATCGCCATCACGGCCCTCGTTGGCCAATGCAATATCAATGGAATCTTTATGTACATCCAGCCCGACAAATATGGTATTCTTTTTCATGACCTGCCTCCTTGGTTATGGCTCTGCGCCGTAGTGAATTGTTTTCTACAGCATAACCCATGTTTGCAAGGGGCAGGTCTTTTTCGTTTAACTGACAGCCATTATGTCTAAACTCTCATTTTTGAAAAAGCCGATAAGGAAATCTAACTTCCATGAATCTGTTCTGCAAGGTGCAATAATGAAATGGTTCAATACACTGTTTTTTTTAGCTCTTTTTTTGTTCTCTTCTTCAACGGCAGTTTCTGCAGAGTTGCCGGGGAGTAGTTCACGGGAACAGCATTGTCTGAGCACGGCCTGGCCTCATGAGAAGAGTGATCTTGCCCCTGATCCCGCCTTGGTATTTGGCCGTCTGGACAACGGTTTTCGCTATGTCCTGCTGAGAAATCAGGAGCCGAAGGGGAGGGTGGGGATCTATCTGAATGTCCAGGCCGGATCGTTGCATGAGACAGAAGAACAGCGGGGGGTTGCTCATTTCCTGGAGCATATGGTTTTTAACGGCTCAACTCATTTCCCGCCGGGCTCTTTGGTTGATTATTTTCAGTCCATTGGCATGAGCTTTGGCGGTGACACTAATGCTCATACCAGTTTTGATGAGACGGTGTATCGTCTTCTGTTGCCAGGGGCCAGTCGTGAAGAGTTGGAAAAGGGACTTCTGGTCATGGCTGATTATGGCCGTGGCGCCTTGTTGTCGGAGGAGGAAATTGAGCGGGAGCGCGGGGTTATCCTCTCGGAAAAACGGGCCCGGGATTCAGTGGGGTATCAAAGCCGTGAGGCAGGTCTGGCCTTCACGCTCCGTGGGACCAGAATCCCGGAGCGTATGCCCATTGGTGTCCTTGAGGTTCTGAACAAGGTCGATCGTGTGACGATGAAGTCCTTTTATGATGCCTGGTACCGGCCGGAGAAGATGATCCTGGTGGTAGTGGGTGATGTTGATCCGTTGCTCATAGAACCCCTGATCCGGGATCGTTTCAAGGGGCTTCGTGGTGAAGGAGCAGCGCCTGTTTGTCCGGATTTTGGGAAGGTGTCTCATATGGCGACCGATTTTTTTTATCATCATGAGCCGGAAATGGGTTCGACTGAGGTGACCATTGAAACCGTGTGGAATGAACTGGAAGAGAGTGACTCTCTTGCCCTGCAGTCACGCCAGATTCGAGAGGCCGCAGCAGAACGTATTGTCCATCACCGTCTGGAATCTCTTCTGGAACAGAACGATATCCCTTTTACCAAGGGTGAATCGCAGAGCGGCATGTTTCTCGGACGAATCGGCTATGGCATGATCAGTGCCAAAACGGATCCGGAAAAGTGGCAGTCGTCCCTGGGGCTGATAGAGCAGGTCCTGCGCCAGGCCCTGCTCTATGGCTTCACGGAACAGGAGCTCCAACGGGTGAAAAAGGAGATGCTGGCCGAACTTGATTCGGCAGTGCTCAGGGCAGCTACCCGTGATAGTCATGAGCTGGCTTCCCAGCTCATACAGAGGCTGAACCGGAATAAGGTGCTGATGTCTCCGCAACAGGAACAGAAGGTGTTGTCCCCTTTGATTGCGAATATAGGGGTAAATGAAGTTCATGACAGCTTCCAGGCGATCTGGAATCATAAGGCGCGGTTGATTCAGGTTGCCGGCAATGCAGGTCTCTCGGAGAAGGATCCCCTGCTGCAGATCAAGAAGAGCTATGAGCTGGCCACGACCAAAAAGGTGACACCGCCGCAGGCAGGGACTGATCTGGTCTTTCCGTACCAGCAGCTTGCCGCAGATATGAGTCCTGCCCGGGAGCAGCTTCTGCCCGAAGTAAAAGGGGAGCGGATTGTTTTTGCCAACGGGGTGATCGTCAATCTGAAACAGACAAAGTTTCAGGACAATGAGGTTCAGCTCTCAGCCGATTTCGGTCATGGCAAGCAGGGAGAACCTCGTCCTGGTCTTGCCTTGCTGGCCGAACGGGTCGTCAACGATTCCGGGACAAGCAGGCTTGCTCAATCAGAGCTTGATCAGATCCTGGCTGGCAGCTCGGTCAAGCTGGATTTCAAGGTCAGTGAGGCCAGTTTTTCCTGGAAGGGGTCGGCGGTAACTAAAGACCTTGAGCTCATGTTTCAGATGCTGCAGGCGCGCTTCAATGATCCGGTTGTGCGTGAGAATGCGTATAAAAAGGCCATGCAGGGTTTTGAGCAGATGTATGGACAGATGACCAATGATGTGAGCGGGATCATGCAGTTGTCAGGGGAGTCTTTTCTGGCAGGCGGCAATACATCGTTTGGCCTGCCCCCCTGGCAGGAATTTGCCGCCCTGAACGCCAGTCAGGTTCGTTCCTGGGTCAATCCCGCGCTCTTGTCAGGGCGGCTGGAGATCTCCCTGGTCGGTGATTTTGACCGGCAGCAGGTGCGTGAGCTGGCCAGGACCTATCTTGCGCCGCTGGCCAAAAGAGGACAGGGCGAGGCGACCGCGAAGCAGCTCTATTTTCCGGTAGGTGAAACCTTGCGGCTGACAGTGGAATCGTCCATTGACAAGGCCATGCTGGTGGTGGCCTGGCCCACTGCCGATTTCTGGGATATAGAGAGGACCAGGCGTCTGTATCTGTTGTCCCAGATTTTTTCAGATAGATTGCGCAAGGTCATTCGCGAGAAACTGGGGGCGACCTATTCACCACAGGTTTTTAATCATCCCAGCAGGATCTATCCCGGCTACGGAGTCTTGCGGGCGCAGTTGATTGTGGCCCCGGATCAGATTAATCTCTTGAGTAGTGAGGTGGTGCAGGTGGCCAGCGATTTATGGAAATCAGGGGTGACCGTGGAGGAGCTGGAACGGGCCAAGGCGCCCATGCTCACATCCCTGAAGGATATGGTTCGGACCAATGGCTACTGGTTGAACTCGGTGCTTGCCCTGTCATCGCGCTATCCGCAGCAACTCCAGTGGCCGGCAACGATTCTCTCGGGATTTGAGTCGGTGACCAGAGAACAACTCTCTGTCCTGGCCCGGGAATATCTTGATCCGGCCAAGGCTGCCAGGATTATGATTGTTCCCAGGAAACAGGGGGCTTAAAGAGGGGAAAGTTGGAAAGTGTCTTGAGGTATCAGCTCTTATCCGACTACCCAGAGGGCGATATCCTGGGCGTGTTTTGCCGTGCGATCAGAGACGCCGCCCAGGATCCCCTTGGCAGTTCCGTCTCCCCGTCGTCCAATGACAATGGTGCCGCAATGGTGTTTGTCGGCCTGGCGCAGAATGCCATGCGCCGCTTCCACGTCTGATGTCTCTGGCAGGATGATGATCTTGTCCTCCGGGATCCCTGCCTCGATCAGCAGTTGGGTCGGGCCGCGAAAGAGGTGGTCGTCATCAGCTAAATGGAGGTCGCACCATTCTTTTGTCCAGACCTGGTAAAAGGCTTCGGGGTTTGCTTCATTTTTTTTCTCCAGAAAGCGATGACAGTGAAAGAGAAAAATGGTGATATCCCTTCTTCCTTCCATGATATGGGCCAGATGATCAATGGCCAGCATGGAGGGGAGAGAGCCGTCCACCGGCGCCAGGATATTTCTGTTTGGGACTTCGCCGTCCAGGATCCACAGCGGAATTTTGTGACATTTTTGGATCAGGTTGGCTGAGACTGATCCCAGAAGCATTTCACTGAGAGTATTTAATCCCCGTCGACCAAGCAGGATGCTGTCCACCAGGAGTTGTTCGGCCTGGCGCTGGATGGTGGCCCCAATGTCCTGCCCGGAAAGTGCGACCGAGGAGTTTATTCGTTCGGGGGGAATATGCAGCCGGACCAGTTTGTCAGTTGCCTTCTGGAGAAGGCCTTGGGCTGCCAGTTTTTTCTTCCCAACTCCAGGGGCGTCCGGGAGGAGGGAGTCTCTGCGGTCTGATGCCGCGGGCATAACGCTCTCATTCGAAATGATACAGGTCATGAGGTGAAAGTGGATGTCAGAATCGTTGGCAAACAGGAGGGCGATGTATTCCAGTGACTGGCTGGAGTAGATGGAGCCATCAACGGCAATAAGTAATTTCTTTTCCATAGCCGGCAGAGTGGGGGAGGATTTTATCTGAATGTCT
This sequence comes from Desulfoarculaceae bacterium, assembly GCA_019429465.1. Lineage (GTDB taxonomy): Bacteria > Desulfobacterota > Desulfobulbia > Desulfobulbales > Desulfocapsaceae > UBA2270. The sequence continues at coordinate 82,242 of JAHYIV010000010.1, read as the reverse complement.
TATTGTATATACTATGGCCAACCCGTGGCTGAAGTCAACAGTCAACAGAAAAGAAGGGTTGACAAAAGGGGCCATCGGAATGTTATAAGGGCGAACTGTTCGCCAAAAAAACTATTGACCTTCATTGTGCGGCAACGGCCAGGGCCGTAGCGGCGTGATCTGAAAAATATTTTCGTTGCGACTTTTTGTGTGGTGGGGCAAATTTTTGAGTTTTTGCCATCAAGGAGGGATGAGGGTATGGGAGAAAAAAGAGAAAGAAGGGAGTGTACCCGCACCCCTTTCCTTGCAGATGTTATCCTGAGATCAGAGCTCACTGCTGCTGGTGTTAAGGCTGATCTTCTGAATATCAGTATCAGCGGCATGTTTGTGCGGGTGGATCAGCTCCTTCCGGTAGGGACACCCTGCACGATAGAGATAATAGTTGCAGGCACTCATAGCCGTCTGCGCCTTGAAGATATAGAGGGTACAGTGGTCTGGCAGGATGAGCTGGGGGTCGCTCTTCATTTTACCTTCAGAATGGAATGGTTTGTCCTTTTTAAGGTCTATGCTCATTATAGCAGGCAGGAAATGGAAGCGGGTGGAGGTGATTAACCGCACACAGGCTTCGCCTGCCCTGTCAGGATCTTACCCGGCGGCTGCCTTGTGGTGATCATGATTTTTTTCAGGTTTTTTTTTATTTTTTTCTGTCTGATCCCTCCTGGCAACCAGAGGTAACGGTGGATGAAGATTTTGTAAAAAGAGGCCATGATGATCCTGGTTGGTTTCCTGTAAATTTCCTTGACGATACGACCAGAAACAGGTATAGAAACTATTCAGAAATAAGAATGAGGGGTTGTGTCTGTCAAATATCCTGTCTTTTTTTGTCTGATTTTAGATTTCGGTTTTGATAGCCGGGTCCTGTGCAACAAAGAATCATGAACTCCGCCAGGTCCGGAAGGGAGCAACGGTAATGACCCTCTTTGTGTGCCATAGGGTGCCCGGCTATCATTTTTTAGTGTCATCGGAAGGTCGCCTCTGTTTGTGTCGAAGATTCTTCTTCTTCTGTCACTTGTCCGGTTTGCCTGAGTCCACTGTACTTTCGATAAAATAATCCTGCCATCCTCCTGAAGAACCCACATGTCCTATTTGGTCCTTGCCAGAAAAGCCCGCCCCCAGACCTTTGACGAGGTCGTCGGTCAGCGTCCTGTGGTTAAGACCCTGCAGAACAGTCTGCTGCGCGACAGGGTTGCCCATGCCATTCTTTTTTCCGGCATCCGGGGTGTCGGCAAGACCACGCTGGCTCGGATCATGGCCAAGGCCATCAACTGTGAAAAAGGCCCGGCCCATAACCCCTGTAACAGCTGTGAATCCTGCAAGGCCATCACTGCCGGGTCGTCCCTTGATCTCTACGAGATCGATGGTGCTTCTAATCGAGGTATTCAGGAGATCCGCGAACTCAAGGAAAAGATCCGTTTCCTGCCCACATCGTCGAAGTACAGGGTTATCATCATCGATGAAGTGCACATGCTCACCACCGAGGCCTTCAATGCCCTGCTCAAGACCTTGGAAGAGCCGCCTGCCCATGTCTTTTTCATGTTTGCCACCACCGAACTGCACAAGATCCCGATCACCATCCTTTCGCGTTGCCAGCGTTATGAATTAAAGCGTGTCGCGCCGATTGATCTTGGCCGTCACCTGCAGAACCTGGCAGAGGCTGAGGGGGTGCAGATCGAGCAGGGTGCCCTTGATCTTATTGTCCGAGAGGCGGACGGTTCTGTCCGCGACGGGCTCAGTCTCCTTGATCAGGTCTTTTCCTTTGGTGAGAAAAACATCAGCTCCGATGATGTGATCCAGGTGCTTGGTCTGGTCAACCGGGAGGTCGTGCTCCGCTTGACGAGGGCCTTGCTGGAGCAGGACCCGGGGACGGCCTTTCAGGCGCTGGACGAAACATTTTCCTTCGGCATGGATCTGAAGCGATTTGCCGCCGATCTTCTCGCTTGTTTCAGGGCCTTGATCCTGTGCAAGATTAAGGGCTGTGATGAGTTGCTGGATATTTCCCAACAGGAGTTGGTGCTTTTCCAGGATCTGGCCGCTCATCATTCCACCCAGACTCTGCATCTGAAACTCACCCTGTTGATGCAGGGTGTTGAGGAAATGCGCTATTCGGGTCAGCCTCGACTGGCCATGGAGACTACTTTTCTCAAGATTATTCAGAGCAGTGAGGTGACCCCGGTCACGACCCTGCTTTCCCGGTTGGACAAGCTGCTGGCCGGAGGGGGCAGTCAGGGAGATGGTCAGGTGGCTGAGGAGACGGAGGGGGCAGGAGGGCTTATTTCATCTGTGCCAAAAAAAAAACAGCTGTTGTCTCCCGTAACTGATTCGGAAAATACGCATGAGCGAACCAAGGATAAGGGTGAACAGGCTGAAAGGGTGGCTGGCCCGGAACCGCCTGTGGTGGCACCAGGTCCAGCTGTAGTAGAGCAGAAGGCCTTTGTGGTGGCAGCCGGTCCGACTGACAGTCCTGCATCTTCACCGGAATTGCAGCACTCTCCGGATGAAAACCCGGTTCCGCGAATTGAACCCCATCAGCGAAGTGTGCGCCGGGATTGGATGGACTTTATCGCCTATGTGCGTGATCGATCTGTCTGGATAGCCCAGGATCTGCAACGGGCTGATGCAGCTAAAGAGCAGGGGCACGAGTTGTTGCTCCATTATCAGGACTCGGCAAATTGTACCCTGCTGCGCAAGGATGATACCAGGAAGCTGATCACCGAGTTTGTTCTTGATTTCTTCCAAAAAGAGCTCGCTCTTCGTTTTGTTCTTCCTGAACAGGGCAGTGAGGTGGGACGGGAAGGGCAGGAAAGCCCTTTGAAAGAACGCCATCTCCTGGCCAATGATCCCTTGGTACTGATGGCAGCGGAGATTTTTAACGGCCAGATAGGGGACATACGAGTGGGGCCGCGTTTCAGGTGAAAGAGTCTTGCGCCAAAAGCTGATTTGCGCCGCGACCTTGAGGCCGATATCAGCTTGTCTAAGCCGCTGTAAAAAAAACAACAAGGCCATCTTAGTGCCCGGAGCGGCATAAGGAGCCGGTCGCTCCTGCGCCGTCCATGGTGCTTGCGACACTGGGCCGTCCCTGGCCTGCGTAACGAAATAGATATAAATGGCCATGTTATTTCGTAACGGCTCCTAAAAGTATCAAGATCTTCAGTGAGGATGGATAATATGGATATGAACACGATTATGCAACAGGCCCAGCAGTTTCAGCAGAACATGGCCAGGGTCCAGGAAGAACTTGGCCGCAAGCAGGTTACCGGCAGTGCCGGTGGCGGCATGGTTACGGTCACGGTCAATGGCAAAAGCGAGGTGCTGTCCATTGTGATTGAGCGGGCCATCATTGTGGAAAGTGAGGCTGATATGCTGCAGGATCTGATTGTGGCGGCTACTAATGATGCCCTGCGCAAGGCCAGAGAGATGGGTAAGGCGGAAATGGGCAAGCTGACCGGTGGTCTCAATCTCCCCGGTCTTCCCGGTATGCTGGCGTAGAGGGAATCCTGTCGTGCAGATAGTTCCTCCAGCCCTTGACCGCCTGATCCGGGATCTGAGTCGTCTGCCCGGGATTGGCAATAAGACAGCAGCTCGACTGGCCATGAATATCCTGCGTCGACCCAGGACGGAGGCGTGTGAGCTGGCCTCTGCCCTGTCTGACCTGCACGATTCCATCCAGCTCTGTTCCTGCTGTTTTACTTTTTCCGAAGACGATCCTTGTGTTATCTGTGCCGACCCGCGGAGAAACGGGGAGATGGTCTGTGTGGTTGAGCAGCCTGGAGATCTGCTGGCCATAGAAAAGACCGGGAGCTTTCATGGACATTATCATATCCTCCATGGGGTTCTCTCGCCCATGGACGGGATCGGACCAGGTGAAATCAAGATCGAGGCCCTGATGGCCAGGGTTGGCAGCGGGGCTATCAGGGAGGTTCTTGTCGCTACGAGTTCCACCGTTCCGGGTGAGGCGACGGCGTCATTTCTTATTGACCTGCTGCACAATAAAGGTGTGGCCGTGACCCGCCTGGCCTGCGGGATTCCTATGGGAATGGACATAAAATATGCCGATCGGCATACCCTGGCCAGGGCCATTGAAACCAGGACAAATGCAGACTGACTCTTGCAGAAAGCAAGCAGCGTAAGCTCTATTTTTTCTTGACAGGGGTCACATTTACTGGTATTTGAAGGGGTTCTTAGTGTTGCTGGTCGTTGTAAGTGCAATGCTGGGGTGACATTGTTTTAAATAGGCGCGTAGCTCAGGGGGAGAGCGCTACCTTGACATGGTAGAAGTCGGCGGTTCGAAACCGCCCGCGCCTACCAGAAATAAGGCTGAAGAAAAACGGACATACTCTTTTTCGTTTCCTCTTTGGCCTTTATTTTTAGGAGCTGTTGCGAAAGAACGTTTCTTCTTGTGATCATTGCCTCGCAGCTTCTTCTGCTGGTCAAAGTGTTTCATGGGGGTTGGCTTTTTTGCACAACGGCTTATTTTTAGTGCCTTACAGATTGATTTCTTGTTTTTTTGCAAGAAAATAATCTGCGAAAGGCACTTATCCCGTTCATCGGGGTTAGATCCTATATATAGATATTCCAGATGACAGACATTCAGGTTACTTTACAGGGGGGTGAGACGATCCCGCTGCCGGTTTCTACGACGGTGCAGGAGGCCTTTGCCCGGCTTTTGTCCAATAAGCAGCGCAAGCTTACCCTTGCTGCGATTATTGATGGTCAAAGGGCGGATCTCAGTACCCTCCTGATGAAGGATGCTGTTATCAGTCCCATTCAGATTGATACCGATGCCGGACTGGAGATATTGCGTCACAGTGCAGCCCATGTTATGGCCCAGGCTGTCCGGGAGCTCTTTGGCCCGGAGGTCAAGGTTGCCATCGGTCCGGCCATTGAAGGTGGATTTTATTATGATTTTGCCTGTGGCGAGACCTTCAGTCCGGAAGATTTCGACAGGATAGAGGCGCGCATGGAGGAGATTGCCGGCAAGGCACTTCCTTTTATCCGTCGTGAGGTCAAGGCATCTGATGCCCTTGATTCCTTTGAGAGTCAGGGCGAAAAGTATAAAGTGGAGCTCATTCGGGATCTTGAAGCCGATAGGGTCTCTACCTACCAGCTTGACGACTTCACTGATCTGTGCCGTGGTCCCCATCTTCCGGATACCTCCTGGCTCAAGGCCTTCAAGCTGCTGCGGGTTGCCGGGGCATACTGGCGTGGCAACGAGAAAAACGATGTCCTGCAACGGATATACGGTACCGCTTTTTTTGACCAGAAGGCCCTGAAAAAATATCTTTTTACTCTGGAAGAGGCCAAAAAGCGTGATCATCGGAAACTGGGCAAGGAGCTTGAGCTCTTTACCATCCAGGATCAGATCGGGCCGGGCCTCATCCTCTGGCAGCCAAAGGGTGCTCTGCTCAGAAAACTGATCGAAGATTACTGGAAAGAGGCCCATTATGCCCACGACTACGACCTGCTGTACACCCCGCATATAGCCCGTCAGGATCTATGGAAGACCTCCGGCCATCTTGATTTTTATGGGGAGAACATGTATTCGCCGATGGCCATTGACGAGGTACAGTATCAGCTCAAGCCGATGAACTGTCCGTTTCATATCGGTGTCTATAACAGCCGAAAACGGAGCTATCGCGAGCTTCCCATCCGCTGGTGCGAGCTGGGAACGGTCTATCGCTATGAACGCGCCGGCGCCCTGCATGGCCTGATGCGGGTCCGCGGTTTTACCCAGGATGATGCTCATATCTTCTGTCAGCCTGATCAGCTGGAGGATGAGATCGTCAATATCCTCGAGCTGAATCTGCTGATTCTTAAGACCTTTGGCTTTGACCAGTACGATATCTATCTCTCTACCCGCCCTGAAAAATATGTGGGCAGTGATGCCAATTGGGAGAAGGCCACCGAGGCCCTGAAACAGGCCCTCGATAAGAAAGGGCTGGCCTATTCTCTCGATCCCGGCGAAGGCGTCTTTTATGGCCCCAAGATTGATATCAAGATCAAGGATCAATTGGGCCGTTCCTGGCAATGTTCCACCATTCAGGTTGATTTCAACCTGCCGGAGCGCTTTGACATGGGGTATACTGGCGCCGATAACCAGGAACATCAGCCCATCATGATCCATCGGGCCTTGATGGGCTCGCTGGAGCGCTTTATCGGGGTGCTGATAGAACACTACGCAGGGGCCTTTCCTCTGTGGCTGGCGCCTGTTCAGGCCAGGGTATTGAATATTACCGATGCCCAGGCAGACTATTGTGAGCAGCTTTATTCCCAGTTACGAAAACTGGGTGTACGGGTGGAAAAAGATTTGCGTAATGAGAAGCTGAACTATAAAATAAGGGAAGCACAGCTGGCCAAAACCCCTTATATGCTCATTATCGGTGATAAAGAAAAAGAAAACGGCACGGTGACGGTTCGTCTGCGTGACGGCAAAAATCTACCGGAGATGACGGTTGCAGACTTTGCCGCGAAAGTGAGTGAAGAATGTAGAGAAGTTCGAGGAATGTAGGGGTTAAGAAGGCATGATGCCTGTTTAGGAGCCGTTACGAAATAACGTGGCCATTTATATCTATTTCGTTACGGCTCCTTGTATGCCGCTCCGGGCACTTATCTCGTTCATCGGGGTTTGACTATTAATTCCTCTGGAATTTGTCTGTTAATCCGTGACGTTCGGTTCAAGAATAATTTTTTTGAATAACGGTTTAACGGCCTGGATGAAATAGAGGTCCTTTAATTGATTCAGTTCGTAAATGCAGGGAGGTAGAGATATTAAACAAAGAGGAAAAAGAGCCCCGGTTCAGCGTGAGGTAAAGGCCAATATCAATGATATGATTCGTCATCCTCAGGTCCGACTCATCGGCAACGATGGAAGTCAGTTGGGTGTCGTAACCGTGGACGAAGCACTGAAACTTGCCGATAATGATGGGCTTGATTTAGTGGAGGTTTCAGCGAACGCTGATCCACCTGTTTGTCGGATAATGAACTACGATAAGTTTCGTTACGAACAGGCCAAACAAGAGCAGGAAGCAAAAAAGAAACAAACGACCGTTGAGACAAAGGAAATTAAATTCCGTCCCAAAACCGATGAACATGACCTGAACTTTAAGATCAGAAACATTGTCAAGTTTCTGCAACAGAAAAACAAGGTGAAGCTCACCATGCGTTTTCGCGGCCGTGAGATCGTCTATTGTCAGACCGTTGGCCTGGAGGCCATGCAGAAGATTGCAGCTGCTTTGGAAGGAGAGGCAGTTATTCTGCAGGAGCCGAAGATGGAAGGTCGGCAGATGGTGATGTTTGTTGGTCCCAAGTCGTGAGAGTATTGTAAAAAAACTTAAAATAATTTATTCTATCAGAAATTAGACAAAACTGAATATGAACTGCTGTGTTATTCTTAAGTCCAAGACAAACAGACAGTATTTTATAGGAAGTGCAAAGGAGCACGATTATGCCGAAGATGAAAACAAAAAGAGGCGCAGCAAAACGTTTCAAGCTGACCGGATCAGGACAGATTAAACGCGGCAAGGCTTATACCAGCCACATTTTGACTAAAAAAACCACTAAGAGGAAGCGTAATCTGAGAAAATCTACTCTTGTCAATTGCGCTGATGTCAAAGGAATCCGCAGAATTTTACCATACATGTAATCTTTCTCCGCTGTATGGCTTTTAAAGAGCTTTTAAAGAGATTATTCAAACATTTTAGTTTTTTCTGTTGTTCTTCCTTATCAAGGACAATAGAGTCAAAAGGAGTAGAAAATGCCACGCGCGACAAGAGGGGTTAAAGCCCGAAGAAGAAGAAATAAAGTATTGAAACTGGCCAAAGGTTTCAGGGGCGGACGTAGCCGCCTCTTTCGCACCGCCACTGAGGCTGTTGATCGGGCACTTGTTTATGCCTATAGAGATCGACGAACCAAAAAGCGCGATTTTCGCCGCTTGTGGATCGCTCGTATTAATGCCGGTGCCCACATGAATGACATAAGCTATAGCCGGCTTATCTGTGGTTTGAAAAAGGCCGGGATTGAGCTTGACCGGAAGGTCCTCTCCAATATGGCCATTCTTGATGCCGCAGCTTTTTCTGAAGTGGTAAAAATTGCAGTAACAGCCAACGCGTAATCCTTTGTTCCAGAGAGGGGTGATGTTGTTCTATGCCGGTTTTGATCTCTATCGAAACCGGCATATTGTTTTAGTGCCTTACAGATTATTTTCTTGTTTTTTTTTGCAAGAAAATAATCTGCGAAAGGCACTTATCCCGTTTATCGGGGTTAGGGGTAAAGGAATGTCTGACAATACAGATCTGCCCCCTAAGGGTTCCCTGTTGCCGCTTCTGCTATTGTTGAGACACATGATTATAATTCACCGCAATTTAATAAGCATCTACATTTTTTGAGAGTTATGGAACAAGAGCTACTCAGCCTACAGGATGAAGCCAGAGAGAATCTTCAGCAACTTGCCGAGGCAGGTCAGTTGGAAGAATTCCGTATTCGTTATCTTGGCCGTAAAGGGTTATGCAGCACCATCATGCGGGAGCTCAGTACTGTTCCCCCGGAAGAAAGACCACGGGTCGGACAACTGGCTAACACGATCAAGGCGGAAATCGAGAAACTCTTTGATGAAAAAAAGGCACTGCTTGAAAGTACTGGGCCGTCCGGGGCACAAGGGGCAGGCTCGATAGATCTGTCACTTCCAGGCAGATACCCGGAGCGCGGCCGGCTGCATCCGGTGACTCAGATCATGAACGAGGTCTGTTCGATCTTTGAGGCCCTGGGTTTTTCAGTGGCCGAAGGCCCTGATGTTGAGCATGACCACTATAACTTTGAGGCCCTGAATATCCCGGCTCACCATCCAGCCAGGGATATGCATGATACCTTTTATGTCAGTGAGGCGATCCTCCTGCGCACCCACACCTCACCCATGCAGGCCAGGATCATGGAGAGCCAGCAGCCTCCCCTGAGGGTCATTGCCCCGGGCAAGGTCTATCGCTGTGATTCTGACATCACCCATACCCCGATGTTTCATCAGGTGGAAGGCTTTCTTGTTGATACCAAGGTCTCTTTTGCCGATCTGAAAGGGATCCTGACCGTTTTTACCCGGAAGATGTTTGGTAAAGATCTGGCCCTGCGCTTTCGCCCAAGTTTTTTTCCCTTTACTGAACCCAGTGCCGAGGTGGATATCGCCTGTGTCATCTGTGGCGGTTCAGGGTGCCGGGTCTGTAAGCAGACAGGGTGGCTGGAGATCCTTGGTGCCGGCATGATTGATCCTGAGGTCTTTAAAATGGTCGGTTATGATCCTGAGATCTACAGCGGCTTTGCCTTTGGTCTGGGGATTGAACGTATTGCCATGCTCAGGTATGGTATCAACGATATCCGTTTGTATTACGAAAACGACCTGCGTTTCCTCTCACAATTTTAAAGGCCGTTATGAGGAAGGGCAAGGTTTTTTTGCTTGTTTGGCAACGGCCCCTTATGCCGTTCACGATATGAGAATGTTATAGTTACTTATTTATAGCGGCTTAATCCAGCTCTGCTGGGTCATGGCTGTCCCCCCGGGCAGTCTTCACTTTTTATACAGATGATTGAATGTCATGAAGTTTACCATCGACTGGTTAAATGAGTATGTAGATACTACCGGGTTCACCCCGGAGGAACTGGCTGATCACTTGACTATGCTTGGTCTTGAGGTTGATGCGGTAACTGAGCTTTTTCAGGAACTGGCTTCCATCAAAACAGCGCTGGTCGTCTCGGTTGCCAGCCATCCTGATGCCGATAGTCTGAGCCTGTGCCAGGTGGCAGTCGGTGCAGAGACCCTGCAGATTGTCTGCGGCGCCCCCAATGTCAGAGCTGGCCTTGTGACCGCTATTGCCCTTCCCGGAACGACACTGCCTGGCGGGGTGAAAATAAAAAAATCAAAGGTGCGGGGGATAGAGTCATTCGGCATGCTCTGTTCCGAACGGGAACTGGGGCTCAGCTCAGCCCACAGCGGGATTATGGAGCTGCCTGCCGATACCCCCCATGGCCAGTCATTGCTCGATGCCCTCGGACTCAACGATATTCTGGTTGAGGTTGATCTGACCCCCAACCGGCCTGACTGCGCCTCGGTCATTGGTATCGCCAGAGAGATTGCCGGGATCATCGGCCGGCCGTTGACCCTGCCGGTTGACAGTGTCGAGGTGCAACAGTCGACAGCCGCCTTTTCCGTCGATGTTGAATCGGCCATACTCTGCCCCCGTTATGGCGCCAGGCTTATCAGCGGGATCACCATTGGTCCGTCTCCCTGGTGGCTGCGTAAACGTCTTCTCTCCATAGGGTTGCGACCGATTAATAATGTGGTTGATGTCACCAATCTGGTGATGATGGAATACGGGCAGCCCCTGCATGCCTTCGATTTTCAAAAACTGGCCGATAAAAAGATTGTTGTTCGCCATCCCCGGAAGAATGAACTGGATTTCACTACACTCGATGGCCTTGTCCGCAAACTCGATGAAGAGATGCTCGTGATCTGTGATGGGGCCCAACCTGTTGCCGTGGCCGGAATCATGGGTGGAATGAATTCAGAGGTCAGCGACACGACCACCACTATTCTCCTTGAAAGCGCCTGCTTCGATCCCATCTCGATCAGAAAGTCGGCGCGCAAGCTGAACCTGTCATCCGAGGCCTCGTACCGATTTGAGCGCGGCGTTGATCCCGGTGGTTGTCTTCTGGCCATGGAACGGGCCGTCAGGCTACTGTGCGAGGTTGCCGGCGGCACTGCGGAGCCTGGCGGTGTTGATAAATATTACGGCCAGAAACCTTTTAAGACACTCACCCTGCGCATCAGCCGGACCTCGGACCTCCTGGGTATTCCTCTGGATTATGAAACAATAGAAAAGGCCTTGACCTCCATCGCTTTCCGCTGCAAACGCAAGGATGCAGACAGCCTGTGGGTGGGGGCTCCCTCCTTCCGCATCGATATCGAGCGCGAAATTGATCTGGTTGAAGAAGTCGCCAGACTGATTGGCTATAACAGTATTCCGACGACCCTGCCCACGGTCAGGATGAGTTATCCCGAGCAGGACAGAAGCAGAACCATCAGAGCTGAAATCGGTACACTGCTGACTGGCATCGGTTATTTCGAGGCGATAAATTACAGCTTTACCTCTGAAAAACATCTGCAATGGCTGGGACTTACAGAAGAAGACCCTCGCTGCCGTCTCGTGCGCCTGGTCAATCCGCTGAGCGAAGAACAGTCTGTCATGCGGACCATGCTGCTGCCGGGACTCTTGGAAAACGTCCAGCGCAATATTAATTTTCAGAAGAGCAGTATTAAACTCTTTGAGATCGGCAAGGTCTTCACCCCCAAGGGTGATAATGCACAGCCCCTGGAAAAATTACGTCTTATCGGGGTGTTGAGCGGCAATCGTTTTGGCGAATCATCCCCCTATCATTTTAAGCAGCAGAGTGTGGATTTCCTCGATGCCAAAGGGGCGGTTGAATATCTTCTCCATGAACTGCGATTTATGGGTACTGCCGCTTCAGCACCGCTTAGTTTCTCTCCTGCTGATCAGGAGCGGATGGAACCTTTTACCGATCCCCTGCAGTTCCTGGCCATAAATGGAAAAGGAGAGCAGCTGGGCTCTGTTGCCAAGGTCCTTTCCGGGGTTCTCAGAAAATTCGGGATTAAACAGGATCTCTTCTTTTTTGATCTTGATCTTGACGCCCTCTGTAAACTGGAGCCTGCGGCTAAAAACTTTACCTCGCTGCCTGTCTTTCCGGCGGTCAACCGCGATATCGCCCTGCTGGTGCCGGAACAGGTAGCTGCCGGGGCCCTGGTTGATGCAGTGCTTCAGGCCGAAGAGCCGCTCATTGAGCGGTGTGATATCTTTGATGTCTATCAGGGTGAATCACTGAAAGCGGGGTATAAAAGCGTTGCCCTGTCGGTAACCTACCGTTCTGCCAAGAAAACGCTGACCGAAAAAAATGTCGAAAAAGTTCACACTAAAATTGTAACTATGCTGGGTTCAACATTTGAAGGAACCCTCAGGACAGGATGATATGAACAAGGATAATCTTACCCGTAAGGAACTGGCAGAGGTGCTTAATGGTCAACTTGGCTATGCGCAGAATAGTTGTGCGGCCCTGGTTGATGCCTTTCTTGAGCAGATGAAGCTCTCTCTGCTTGATGCGAATTCCATTAAACTCGTTCATTTCGGGACCTTTACCGTCCGGGATAAACATCCCAGGCGGGGACGCAACCCGCGGACTGGAGAGGCTATTACCATTAAATCAAGACAGATGGTCACCTTTCGTCCGAGTAAAAGATTAAGGGAGCAGATTAACGAATAGCTTGGTTGTATTTTTATCTTTTCAGAGGGGCCAACCTTGAGCATGAGACCGGAGATACCGGACAAGCTTTATTTTAAGATCGGCGAGGTGAGCAAACTGGCCGGGCTTGCAGCCCATGTCCTTCGCTATTGGGAATCTGAATTTCCCACTATACGTCCTCAGCGAGCCAATTCACAGCAGCGCCTTTATCGGCGTGTTGATGTGGAGACTATTCTGCGCATCAAGGAACTTCTCCATGAACAAGGATATACCATTGCCGGGGCCAGAAAGTTTCTCGAAAGTGGCCAGAAGGTAAAGACGCATCCGCTTCTGCCCCAGAATGAGGCTGGATGTCTGGAGCTGATAAAATCCGAGCTTCGTGAGATGAGTTCTCTGTTGAATGATAAAGCTAAAGGCTAGGGATAAGGAGAAAAATTTTTCATCATTGACCTTTTGTTGACAGCAGAAGCAACCCATGGTACATAGCATCTTATATTTCGGGGTGTAGCGCAGTCTGGTAGCGCACTTGGCTGGGGGCCAAGTGGTCGGAGGTTCAAATCCTCTCACCCCGACCAGTAAATTCAGAGGGCCACGGTATTTCCGTGGCCCTTTTTTGGTTTGCCCAGCGTAGCGGGCAAACCCGGCCTGCAGCAAGCAGCAGGCGTCTCACCCTGCTCCCCTACATATTGTTGCCGATGGCAACAGGGAGAGCCAAGGGTCTCGCTCGGCCAGAGAGCATTGGCCCAGCCGGATAGGTTCCTCTTCAAGCTTCGTCGAAAAGTGGCGGGCTGAGTGTTGAGATGTATAATGCGGCAACGACAAAGGCCTTTTTACCGGTTTGGTAAAAAGGCCTTTGTCGTTGCCGCTGTTTGTTATCTGGCCGATTCTGTCGGCTGCGTTGTTCTACCAGCGATAAGCGAGAGTAACATAGTAGTTCCACATAGTGTCGACGACTGGCATAAAGGTGTCAAAAGAGGTTAATTCCGAGATCTTGACCGGCTCACCCATGGGGCTGCCGCTGCCCGAGTAGTCATAATCATAATACTGGGCGCCAAGTGAGAGCATGAGCTTGTTTTCAACCAGGGGCTGGTTGAAAAAGAGCTCATAGACGCTGCCGCGGGTGGCCAGTTTGCTGCCGGCTATGTTGTCCTCGCCACCGGTAAAGCCGAGCCAGTACTGGGAGCCCCAGTTGTATTCGAAACCAATAATCCCTCCAGTCAAGGCGACCGGGGTCTTCACCCCGGCCCAGATCGAGTAGCCGGTCCGGTCAGACTGCTCGCCGTTGCTGTTGAGCAGAGAATCCGTGCCCATAAATTGCAGCATGGGGCTCATCGAGATGCCGGATGGGCGGGCATGGCTGAGGGCCAGATCGAGGAAGAAACCGACATCTTTGTATTCGGTCTGGCCGAGCAGGGTGACGATATCAAGGTCGCCGATATTGGCAGTGGGCTCGGTTCGGCTGATATAGCCGCCGGTATTTGGATCCATGGTGAATGAGGTATATCTGCCATTGGCATCTGGAGAGGAGCCGGTCATGGTGAAGGGCATAACCACCAGTCCGGTAAAGCCGTCCGTGACATCAAAGGCGTGGGCATACATGTTGAGGATCTTGGTCTTGTCGTCTTCGTAGAGATTGGCTATCCAGCCGGCAAACTGCATATCATTGACGTCCGAGGAGGAGGAGAAGGAGTAGGAATTCCCTGATCCTGCTCCCGACTCAAAGCCATTTCCCCAGCAGAACTTGAAGGCGGAACCTTCAATGCCGGTGGCCTCGGCCAGATCGAATCCCAGGGACACGCCGTCAAACTGCCAGTTGATGCCGTGGGCCAGGGGAGAGCCGCCGATGGTATTGGCGTTGCTGAATTCTGCGGGCGCACCGTCGAGGGCCGGCCGGCGGCCAACGGAAAAATGGTAGGGAATTTCACCGATAGTGTCAAAGTAGGTAAAAAAAGCGCGTTCCAGGCGGATGGCTGAGTCACTGCCGGTGGAGTGTATATTGCCATCCATGGTCACGGCATTAGGTCCGCCATTATACCATTTGACCCCGCTGGAATCACCAAAGACCTTGTTGGCGGACAGCCGTGCGACAAAGGCAAGGGAATCCACCGGTTTCGCCCGCATGTCAATGCGGATACGGGAGGTGAAGATGGTGTTGTTGTCGATGTCCTGATCTTCAGGCGGCGGAAGGGGTCCAAAGGCGCCCAGATCGGCTTTGGTGAAAGGATTGCCGTTGGCCAAGCTCATAATGCCGGCCTGCATTGCCAGCGGCATGCCCTTGGCATCTATCTGCAGGGAGTTCAGCCGTGTCTCCAGATCAACGCTCAGAGTTACCCTGTCGAGGGCGCTGTGTTCTTCCGTGCTTGATAGCCGTTGGTCCAGCTCCTCCAGGGCGTCCTGTACTTCCTGATCCTGGCCGCCCTGCTCCAGAGAGAGTTGCAGCATCTCTTCAGCATTGCCCAGCCGTTCATTGAGATCCAGGACAATGGCTTTCAACATCTCGATTTCCTGAACGAGTTCCTGGTTGGAACCGGGGGTGCCGGCCACTGCATCGCCTGGAAGGCCATGGAGCGACAAGAGCAGTGTTGTCAAGCCTGCAAGTCCGTAATGTTTTAACATGAACGCCTCTTCACATGTTGAGAAACCCTTTTATCGGCCAGGATTTCTTGTTTATTAGTGCCTTACAGATTATTTTCTTGTTTTTTTGCAAGAAAATAATCTGCGAAAGGCACTTATCCCGTTCATCGGGGTTAGAAACAACGCTTCTCTCAACCTTTCCTGGTGTTTTTTATAGATGTGTGGCGGCTTTGTCAAGGAGAATCAACAGTTAAATCATGTGTGATCGGATAGTAGGCATTCTTGGTGTAACCGGTTGCAAGACGGGTGTGACCGAGTTTTTTTATTTTCTGATTTCCTTTTCGCTGGCAGGCGTGATATGTTGACAAACGATACCGGAAGATCAGAGGGTCTGCAGAGGAGTGACTGTTGTGATTGCAGTCTTATTAATGATGTTTTACTGGAGGAAGAAATGGGGATTCGTGCAAAATTTATTATCATTATCACTGTCTTGAGCCTGCTGGCAACGATTGCTATTGGCTATACCAGCTATGTGTTCAGCCGTCAGAACGCCCTTGCCGACGCCAAGAGTAAAGGGGAGATGCTGTTTAATTATATCGAGGCGAGTGGGTCATTTTTTGGTACATATCAAAAGCCGTTGATTGATGAGCTGGTGACTGACACAGAAAGGTTTATTCCTGAACTGATGTCACGTTTTGTGGTGACACGTATGGAGTATGATCTTTTTGCCGAGACCCAAAAGGGCTATCAGTTCAAACAGGCAACCATTGATCCACTCTGGCCGGATAATAAGGCTGATGCCAATGAGCTGGAAATTATTCAATATTTTGCCACGAACCCGGGCGTCAAGGATAAGGAAGGGCTCGTGGAGAAGGATGGCGACCAGTTTTTTTATACGGCCAGGCCGGTCACGGTCGATA
This sequence comes from Desulfoarculaceae bacterium, assembly GCA_019429465.1. Lineage (GTDB taxonomy): Bacteria > Desulfobacterota > Desulfobulbia > Desulfobulbales > Desulfocapsaceae > UBA2270. The sequence continues at coordinate 66,418 of JAHYIV010000010.1, read as the reverse complement.
AGGAGTTCTGTCTCCGGTGTCATAGTGACCCGGCAATAGCGCCCCTGGAACAGCGGGAGATCTATGGTATAGAAAATGGCTATAACTGGAAGCTCAATGATACGGTTGGCGCTTCCATGATCTATATCTCTGTTTCAGAGGCCCTGGCCACGGCCCAAACCGCGGCCTTGAAGATCTTTTTTATCGGTATCGGTTGTCTGCTGCTGACCATTGTCGCTATCTGGGTCTTCCTTGATCGCGGTGTGGTGGGGCCGATTGTCCGTCTTTCTGAGACGGCAAAAAATATCAGTATTGGCAAAAATCTCTGTGACAGCGCTCATTCCGATGCCAAAGATGAGATTGGTGTTTTGGCCAATTCCATTGACCGGATGCGGATCAGTGTCAATAAATTACTGAAGCGCAGTTGTCCTGACCGCAACTAGGATGAAAAGGAATAATTCCTCCGGGGTGAAGGGGGAGTGAAAAAGGCCTGTCAGTGTAATGCTGACAGGCCTTTTTCTATGGCAAATCGTTTTGCCGCTGCCATGCAGCCAGCGCCTCCAGGGCCGTGCCGGCCCTGAGCTCGCCACGAAGCTGTTTTCCCATCTTGGGGATTTTCTGACCTGGTTTTTGTGCTTCCTTCTGATCCCATGGTGGAAAAAGACCAAAATTGACATTGGAGGGTTGAAAGTGTTGTGGATCCGACTGGGTCAGATGGGTGATGAGGGCTCCAAGGGCAGTCTCCGGCGGCGGAACTACCAGAGGCTTGCCAGTCACCATCCGGCTGGCGTTGATCCCTGCCAGCAGACCCATGGCAGTGGATTCCACATAGCCTTCCACCCCGGAAAGCTGTCCGGCCAGGAAAAGGTCCGGTCGTGACTTGAGCTGCAGGGTTGGCTCCAGCAGTTCCGGCGCGCAGACAAAGGTGTTGCGATGAATGGATCCCAATCGGGCGAAATCGGCCTCGGCCATTCCCGGGATCATGCGGAAGATCCGTTTCTGTTCCCCGTAGGTCAGTTTGGTCTGGAAGCCAACAAGGTTATAGAGGCTTCCCTGCCTGTTTTCCTTGCGGAGCTGGACCACGGCATAGGGCCACCTGCCGGTTCGCGGGTCGTCAAGCCCGACCGGTTTCATCGGGCCAAATCGCAGGGTGTTATCGCCGCGGGCCACCATGACCTCGATAGGCAGACAGCCTTCAAAGTATTTGACCTCCTCAAAGTCCTTTAAGGGGACGGTGTCGGCCTCTTTCAGGGCCGAGATGAAGGCGAAATATTCGTCCCTGTTCATCGGACAGTTCAGATAATCACCCGGCCCGTCATCGTAGCGTGATTTCAGGTAGACGATATCCATGTCCAGGGAATCGGCGTGGACGATGGGGGCGATGGCATCGTAAAAGGCCAGACGGTCACGGCCGGTTAGCTGTACCAGGGAGTCGGTCATGGCCTCGGAGGTGAGCGGCCCCGTGGCCAGGATAACAGGGGCATCTGAAGGTGGTGGAATTTCGGTCTGTTCCTGGCGCACAATCTCCACCAGCGGGTGCTGCTCCAGGTGATGGGTGATCTCTTGAGAAAAATGGTCCCGATTGACTGCCAGGGCCTTTCCCGCGGGCACGGCTGTCTCTGCTGCCACCAGCATGATGAGCGAGCCCAGGCGGCGCATCTCTTCTTTTAACAGCCCGACCGCCGAGTTCCGGGCATCAGAGCGCAGCGAGTTACTGCAGACCATCTCGGCCAGCAGGGGGGAATGGTGGGCCGGGCTGAACCGGTGCGGTTTCATGTCGTAGAGACGAACGGCACAGCCGCGGCTCGCTGCCTGCCAGGCGGCCTCGCAGCCGGCGAGGCCGCCGCCTATGATCTGGATCTGGTTTTTTCGGGTCATGGGGGCGTAATGCTTTTTATTACTGGTTGATAGTGACCATGCGATGAAATCGTTTAGGAGCCGTTACTAAATAACATGGCCATTTATATCGATTTCGTTACGGATCCTTATCCCGTTCATCGGGGTTAGTATTTATCCTGTTGCCACATCTCCGGGGCAAAGCGGACCACCCTGTTCCGGCCTTCGTTCTTGGCCCGATAGAGGGCGACATCGGCAAATTTGATCGCCTCCCAGAAGCCCTCGGTGTCTCCGGGAAATTCGCTGACGCCAATGCTCAGGGTCTTTTTCAGGGTGCCGTCAGGGACATTGATGACGGTAAGTTCCATGGTGGAACGAATTTTTTCGGCCAGATCCAGGGTGTCCTTGCTGGTTTTCACATCGATGAGCAGGATGACAAACTCTTCTCCACCGTAACGGATCACTATGTCTGAGGCCCTGATGCAGCTTTTCAGTACTTCTGCCGTTTTGATCAGGACTACATCCCCGGTCTCATGGCCGTAGGTGTCGTTGACTTCCTTGAAGAAGTCCATGTCACACATCAGGATGCCAACCCTGCTTGCCCGGCGCATGGTGCTGGCGACCAGGGTATCGGAGTAGGTCTCCAGAAATCGTCTGTTGTAGAGATCGGTCATCGGGTCACGCAGGGTAGTCTCCTGCAGGGCCGAGGCAAAACGTTTGGCCTCGATAACCGGTGTCGACTCCTTGATGTAGCGCGCTCCCCTTTTGACCAGATGTTCAAACTCTTCCTGCTCTTCGGTGCTGCTCCCTGCCTTGTGGAGAATCTGCACAACGCCGACCACCTTGCCGTTGGCCATCATGGGGATACAGTGATGTTCAAAGATGTCCTGATGGGGGAATTTCTTGCAGATATGGGGAAACTCAAGGGAGGAGATGGCGTGACCAGTGCGTTTCGCCCGGCAGAAATTGGCGTCATCAAAGATGTCAGCGCTGCACACATTCTCGAAATTCGAGGCATAGGCCACAGACATGTTGTTTTTGGTGCCGGTAATTTCGTAAATGTAAATATTGTCCAGATGGTAGCGATCGCGCAGAAGGTGGGCCAGGCGTTGAATGACTTCGGTGGTGGATTCTTCCTCCTCGATAATGGCCTTGAAGGTGTTGAGGCTGAAGGTGTTATCCACCATGATATTTAACTGATGGGCCAGCTGTCCGACCTCGTCATTACTTTTGACCGTGATCTTCTGGAAACGCTCGCTGTCATCTTTGGCAATCCAGCTGATTTTTTTAAGGATATCCTGCAGGGGGGTGGCGATAAGAAAGATGTAGAGCAGGGTGGCTATAGTCAGGACCGCGGCAATACTGCTGCCGATAAAAAGAGAGCGGGAGGTGGCGCCCGCGATGATATCTTCCAGTTCTTTAAATTGCTCCGTATGCTCGGAATTACTGGTAACGGCCATGGTGATAACCAGATTGTACAGTTGGTCGAGAGAACCGGTCAACTCCGTCGTCAGTGTTTCTCTATCCTCTGCCGGGCACTGAGCGATCAGGCATTCGGTCAGGGCGTGAAATGCCTGGTCGAGGAGAAGTGACTCCTGGGCCAGAGAGGATACCAGCGTGTTCACCTGCGGACTGTCTGCTTTTTGGACGGTGAACACATCAAGGGTCTTGTTGGCAACCTTGGCCACGTCCAGCACTGGCCCCCCGTTTTGCAGGGCGTTGATCATGTTCTTCAAATCGATCAGCCGCCGCTCATTGGCCAGGATGTTGCGATTGCCTTCCTGGAGCTGCGGGGTGCTGAGGGTGTAGATCAGCGATATCTTGAAGCCATTGATGTTGCGTAACATGTACTGGCTTACCTTGTATTGAGGGATGGCGATATCTTTAATGATATGATTTCGCTCGGCGATCCTTTGCAGGGCGATCATATTGAAGACGATCAGCAGGGCGAAACCTAGGAGGGAGACCGCCAGCATGCCTATCAATTTTCCGGTGATTCCGGTGTCCAGACATTTTTTGAGGAAGGCTCCCGGCAGTGTCTTTGAAGAGCAGGTAGCGCCAAATAATGAAAACGTTTTGTTTTGTGAAGAACCTGTTTCAGAGAGAGGCATGGGGGCTCCGAGTCGGTAGAGGGTGAATGAACTCTTCAGGCAGCCTCGAAGGTCAGAGAGTGCAGGATTGAAATGTTAGGTCATTATCGATATTTTGTAGTGCTTGTCAAGGAAAGAGGATTTTTTTTATTCCGGTGACCTCTTTGCCGTCGTGGCAGAAGAAGTGTGAAAGAGTGTGTCAACGGCTGCCAGGTATTGTTCCTCGGTAGTGGCTTTTTTTATTTTTTTCCACATTTTTTGCTGCCCAGGAAAAGAAGCAGCAAGATAAAACCATATCTGCTTCATCCGACCGAGCAGGTGGCTGGGGCCGGCGAGGCTTTTCCGGTAGCCGGCATAAAGATCCCGGTGGAAGGCCAGCAGCATGGCGGCGCGCTGTTCGTCGCCAAACAGTTTGCCTTTGATGGTCCTGGCCAGAAAAGGGTCGGCCAGGACCCCACGGCCGATCATCCAGCGTTGCACCGTGGGGAATTGCCCCTGCAGGCGAATCCATGTTTCGCTGTCGGTAATGTCACCGTTATAGACCAGAGGATGACGGCTCAATTCCAGACAGTGGCTGAAACTCTCCGGATCGGTTGTTCCTCTGTAGAGCTGCTTTCCCAGGCGGCTATGGATGATGATCTCTTTGAGGGGGTAGTCATTGAGCCGTGGCAGAAGTGTTGCCAGTTCATCCGGGTGGTTGAGGCCCAGCCGCGTCTTGATGGAGAGCTGCATGGGTAGTTTGGGCAGGATCTGGTCGAGCAGGGAGATGATGGCGTCGGGATAGGGCAGCAGGCCGGATCCCCGCCGTTTACGAGTGACCATGGGGGCCGGACAGCCAAGGTTCCAGTTGATGTGCGTGTAGCCAAGATCATGCAGTCGCTGGGCGAGCGAGAGGAGACCCGCGGGCTCGCTATGGAGGAACTGCGGCACAACGGGCAGGTTCTTGTTTGCTTCGGGTTGAAGGTCACGAAGCTGCCTGGAGTCGAAAGGTGAGTGGGGCTGGGGATTGATAAAGGGGGCAACCGCCTGGTCAAAGCCGCCAAAGTGGTGCTGAAAGAGGTTGCGAAACAGGCAGTCGGTAATCCCGCGAATGGGCGCCAGATAAAGGAAGGGTTGGTTACTCATGGTCAGATGAGACTGCGGGCGCTATGGACGGCGCAGGAGCGACCTCCCGTATCCATGCTTCCACCTGGGCCAGTGTGGGTTTGATACCGGCGATCTTGACCCGGCCGTTGATCATCAGGGCCGGGGTGATGGTGACTCCCAGGCGTGAGATCTCATCAGGGTCATGGATCTGCTCGATATCGGCGGCGATGCAAGCCCGCTCCATGGCATCGATGACCATGGTATACAGACCGTTGCAGCTGACACAGCCGGTCCCGAGGATGCGGATGGCCAGCCCCTGCTCCTGGTCATCATTCTGGCCTGTCAGTTTGCGGTATTCCCGGCCGATGGCTTCCCGGTATTTCTCGACCATGGCGGGCGGAATGTAGTTTTGGGCTTTGACGGCCTGGAAAATAAACTCAACCGCCTGATTGACAGGCATCTCTGCGGCCAGGGCCTTGTTTAAGGCAATGTCGACTCCGATCAGGCCGATGGCGCTCTTGCCGATCCTGATCATTCGTCCAGTGGGACTATCCATATCTGCTCTGATGTGGTAATTTGGCATGTTGAAACACTGGTGTCTCAACGTTTGAAGTAGAACATTATATAACTTGTCGTAAATTTAAACAAAACAAGACAAAATGTCATTTAACGACTTGAAAATTTTTCCAAAGTTCAGTCATCTTCGCGCAACCATGCGAGGAGGGCTGAACTATGTACACTGGAAAACTTATTTTCTCTCAAGTGATGAAGCATCTTCCGCTTCATGTCTTTCCTCAATGCATCGATCATTATCACGGCAATTTCAAAGTCAAGAAATTTACCTGTCTCGACCAGTATCTGTGCATGGCCCTTGCTCAACTCACCTATCGCGAAAGCCAGCGAGATATCGAGGCATGTCTTCATGCCCAGAAAAACAAGCTCTGCCACATGGGTATCCGCGCGTCCATTTCTCGCAATACTCTGGCCAATGTCAACAAAACGCAGGCCTCTTTCTCGCATATGAGGCGCTGCTGAATAGTTACGTGACATGTGTTTTGGCATTTTCCCGGCATTATGCTGGAAAGTTACGTTTTTTTTTTCTTTGGGTCATACGATAAACCAAAGTGCTGGCAGATGAAAGAAGAAAGAAGCAATAAACTCCTTGATCCGGCATTGTTGTCTGAGAGGCTGGAGAGCTATCCACCGCGGCTGATTACTGCCCTTTTACGGGTGGCAGAGGCACGTGGGCTGGAATTTTTTGTTATTGGCGGCACCGTCCGTGACTGGCTGCTGGGCCGGACGCCAGGCGATCTGGATATCACAGTGGCCTATGACGCCGTGGCCTGCTGCCGGTCCTTGATTGCTGAACTGGGTGGCGGGACTTTTGTCCCCCTTGGTCGTGCCGAGGAGGATGCCGGGCGGGTGGCATGGCAGGGGCTGACGGCCAGGGACGGCCTGAATCCGTGGGAGCCAGGGATAGCGGGAGCGGTGACGGCCAGGGACGGCCTAAATCCGCGGGAGCCAGGGATGGCGGGAGCGGTGACTATTGATTTTTCCAGTTTTCGCCTGGGGGCGAGAACCATTGAAGCGGATCTGAGCCTCCGGGATTATACGGTCAATGCCATGGGCATCTCCCTTGCCTCACTGGTGGATCGATCAGCGGCTCCGCCCTTGATCGATCCTCTGCTCGGTTATCCTGATCTGGAAAAGAAGATCCTGCGTGCCTGCCCCCATGCCTTTCTTGCCGATCCGCTGCGTATGCTGCGTGGCTACCGGTTGAGCGCCACTCTGGGTTTCAGCCTGGAGGAGGCAACGAAAGCGGAGATTCGTCAGCATGCAGGGTTGATTCGCCAGGTTTCAGTTGAGCGGATCAGCCATGAACTGGATCTGATGATGGCCTCAGGTCGTGCCCATGTGTTTATGGGGGAGATGGCACAGACCGGACTGCTCCGACAGCTCATCCCGGAGCTTGTCCGGGGCGTTGGTATGGAGCAGCCGGGTTCCCACCATCTGGATGTCTTTGATCACAGCCTGACGGCCCTCGGCTGTATGGAGGAGATACTGGCGGCACCAGAGCGGTTTTATCCAGAGTGCGCGGTAAGGATGAAAGAGTATATCGGCCAGTCGGGGATGAAGGCGCGGTTGAAGTGGGCGGCCCTGCTTCATGACCTGGGCAAGCCCGTGACCATGGTCGTTCGGGACGGTCAGCGACAGTCTGATGGCGCGAGAGCCAAGGATGGCCAGGATGACCGGATCACCTTTTATGGTCATGATCAGGCCGGCAAGGAGCTGGTATTGCAGCTGGGCCGGGAGCTGAAGTGGAGTAATGAAAAGCGGGAGGGGATTGCGGCGCTCGTCGGGATGCATATGCAGCCCTTTCATCTCTGCAATGTGCGGCGAAAACAGCCGCTGAGCCGCAAGGCCTGTCTGAACCTCTGCCGGAAGGCGGGAAATGATCTGCTGGGTCTGTTTCTCGTGGCCATGTCCGACAGCTTGGCGGGTAAGGGAGAGAACAAACCGCCGGCCATGGAGGCTGAACTGGCCGGGCTGCTTGAGGAGGTGCTGCAGATCTATGAACAGTATATTAAGCCTGCCCTGAAAGGACCGCGTCTATTGAGTGGCCAGGATCTTATTACCATCTTCTCTTTGCAGCCAGGTCCTCTCTTTGCAAAGATTCTCGACGCCCTTGAGGTGGCGCAGGTCGAAGGTGAGGTATCCTGCAGGCAGGATGCGCAAAGATGGGTGAGGCACTATCTGGAGCGAGAGGAGAAAGATGGGGGCGGTGAGACCTAGGGCATGGCCGGGATCTTCACCAGCCGGCTCAAGGATATCTGGGTGCCTTGAAAAATGGTCTTATGGCCCAAGTTCAGGGTTATGCTAAAGATTTTATTATAGGAATATCAGTTAGATGCCTGCGGTAAAATTTTTCGCATGTCTTGATCTTGAACGAAAATCCTCATTTTTCAAGACACCTATCTGTTGAATTCCGTCTTGTCAAAGAAATATAAATGGAATAAAGTGCCGTCATGAAATCAGTAGAAAAGAACTGCTTGTTTCGTGACGGCTGCTTTGTTTGTTATCTGCCAAGCGCCACTTCCAGGAAACAGCCCTCTTTTCGAGCTGTATCTTGGAAGTGGCATAAGGTACAGTAATAAAATAAGCGGAAAAACACTGCTTATTTCAAAACGGTACCTCATATGCGTAAGGTAAAAGATTTTTATTATAAGAAGGCCAAGCAGGACAAGTATCCGGCCCGCTCTGTCTATAAGCTGGAAGAGGCACAGAAGAAATATCACTTTCTGCGTCGGGGCGATTCTGTGCTGGATCTCGGCTGCTGTCCTGGAAGCTGGTCTCTCTATGCCTCTGAGATTGTCGGGGAAACAGGAATTGTGGTGGGTGTCGACCTGCAGGAGACTGCACTGGCCCCGCGGCCTGGAGGCGCCCATATTCACTGGATCACCGCTGATATCATGGCTCCCGAACTGGTGCTGCAGGTACGGAAGATCAGGCCGGCCTTTAAGAGCCTGATCTCCGACCTTGCCCCGAAAACGACCGGGAATCGCTGGGCTGATCATCAGCAGTCGTTGAATCTGGCGCGCCAGACCCTGGTTCTGGCCGAAACCCTGCTGCATGAGAAGGGGAATTTTTTCTGTAAGGCCTTTCAGGGCGAGGACTTTCCTGCTTTTGTGCAGGAGGTCCAGGCCCGCTTTGAGCAGGTCAAGGTAATTAAACCCAAGAGTTCCCGAACTGAGAGTAGAGAGGTCTTTGTCCTGGGACTGGGCTTCAAGAAGTCGAAAATTGAAAGGGTGGTAAGCGGTGAAGCTGGTGAGGAGAAAGTAAAGATTCCAGATGAGATGTAACAAGGCATCTCATCTGGAATCTTTTTTTTCACTCCTCACAATCTACCACTCACTATCGAAATAACTCCTCATTATTTTTTTAGGAAGACATTATGTCAGGACATTCTAAGTGGTCAACAATCAAGCACAAGAAAGGCGCGACCGATGCCAAACGTGGTAAAATCTTTACCCGGTTGATCAAAGAGATCACGGTGGCGGCCAGGATGGGTGGCGGTGATCCCGACGGCAATCCCCGGCTGCGCTCTGCTATCGCCTCTGCCAAAACAGAGAATATGCCGAAAGATAATATCGTCCGGGCCATCAAAAAGGGCACTGGCGAGTTGGAAGGGGCTGTTTACGATGAGATTCTTTACGAAGGTTATGGACCGGGCGGGGTGGCGGTCCTCGTCGAGTGTATGACCGACAATCGTAATCGGACAGTTGCCGATGTCCGCCATTTCTTCGCCAAGAGTAACGGCAACCTGGGGGAGTCTGGCTGTGTTGGCTGGATGTTTGACAAAAAAGGCCTGTTGCAGGTCGAAAAGGAGGGGGTCTCGGAAGAACAGTTAATGGAGATGGCCCTTGAGGCCGGGGCCGAGGATGTGCTCGAGGAAGACGACGAGTTTCAGGTGATCACCGCCCCGGAAGCCTTTGATGCTGTTCATGATGCCCTGGAGGCCAACAAGGTGCGGTTTATTGACGCCTCCATTACCATGATCCCCCAGAACAGCATAGAAGTGACCGACGAGAAGATCGCCATTTCTCTGCTCAAGCTGCTCGAAAATCTTGAGGACCATGATGATGTCCAGAATGTGCACGCCAATTTTGATATTGATGACGATCTGATGGAGAAGTTATCTTAGTAGGGGCGCCCGCTTGTAATCGATACCTTACGTTGATACCGATGGCATTGTTTCAGGGCATCACGGGTGACGCCGACGTCGTCGCCCCTAGGGGTTAGTTCAATGGTCATGTTATTTTTTTACCGCGTCTCAGGTTTCTGCGGGCAATTTGTCAGCCTTCCTCCCACAACCTTTTTGCGGTGCCTTTTTTCATGATCCGTATCCTTGGTATTGATCCTGGTTCCCGGATTACCGGTTACGGAGTGATCGAGGTTGTGCGCGGCAGGATAGATTTTGTTGCCTGCGGGGTGGTGAAAACGACGCCGCAGTTTTCTTTGGCCCATCGTCTCAATGAGATCTTTGATGGCATCAATGAGGTGATTCAGCTCCACGCCCCTGAGGTCGCGGCGGTGGAGGATGTGTTCATGGCCAACAATGCCAGCTCTGCCCTGAAGCTTGGCCAGGCCAGGGGGGCGGCGGTGGTAGCGGCCATGCAGAACGGTCTTGGGGTCCATGATTACAGCGCCAAAAAAGTTAAACGGTCCGTGGTGGGTTACGGACAGGCGGAAAAAGGCCAGGTGCAGCATATGATCCGGGTCCTGCTGAGCCTTTCCGCCTTGCCCAGTACCGATGCTGCCGACGCCCTGGCGGTGGCGGTGTGTCATGCCCATTCTCTCTTCACTTTTCCTTCTTCCCTGTAAAAAAAAATGATAGCTACACTGACAGGAAATGTGCTGCTGACAGGCCTGGATCGGGCCGTGATTGATGTGGGCGGGGTGGGGTATGAGGTCTTTCTTTCAACGGACGGGGTGTCCCGTCTGCCCGAAAAGAACAGTCAGGTCTTTCTCCATATCCATACCCATGTCCGGGAGGATGCCATTATCCTCTATGGCTTTCTGGAGGTGGAGGAGAAGGAGCTCTTTCTTATTCTCAAGACCGTCTCCGGTGTTGGTCCGAAGCTCGGTTTGGCCATCCTCTCAGGGATGAAGGTGGCGGATCTGTGTCAGGCCATTGCCGGCGAAGATATCAGTCGTCTCACCACCCTGCAGGGCGTGGGCAAGAGGACGGCAGAGCGGCTCTGTGTGGAGTTGAAGGACAAGGTTGGCCATCTTCACGGCGCGCTTGAGGGGCGTGAAGGCGTGGCGGCAAAGGCAGCCACCCTGTTTCCGGCGGCCGGCAGCGCTGTTGCCGATACCCTGTCGGCGCTGGTCAATCTCGGCTATCCCGACCCTGTGGCCAGGCAGGCCCTGACGGCGGTCAAAAAACGGGTAGGAGTCGAATCTTTTACTGCCATGCCGGTTGAAGAACTTATCCGGGAAACCTTGCGGATGCTGGCATGAATATTGAGGAAGAAATAGGCGTTGGCGAGCGGTTGGTCACCCCCAGGGCTGCCAGTCGTGAACCCTTGAATGAGTATGATCTGCGCCCCAAGAGACTGGCGGACTATATCGGTCAGGAAGGGCTGCGCAAGAGTCTGGATATCTTTATCCGCGCGGCCAAAGGGCGCGGCGAACCCCTGGATCATGTCCTCTTTCATGGCTTTCCGGGCCTGGGCAAGACCACCCTCTCTCATATCATCGCCAATGAGATGGATGCCGGGATCAAGGTGACCTCCGGCCCGGTCATTGAGCGGCAGGGTGATCTGGCCGCCATCCTCACCAGCCTGCAGGAAGGGGATGTCCTCTTTATTGATGAGATCCACCGCTTGAACCATGCGGTTGAGGAGATCCTCTATCCAGCCATGGAGGATTTCCAGCTTGATCTGATTATCGGTCAGGGCCCTGGCGCCAGGTCAGTGCGCATGGATCTGCCCCGTTTTACCCTGGTGGGGGCCACCACGCGCACTGGTCTGCTCACACCACCCCTGCGGGATCGTTTTGGGGTGATTCTCCGCCTTGAACTGTATGCCCCGGAAGAACTGGTCGTGATCGTCCAGCGGTCGGCACTTATCCTGGGGATGCGGATCGATGCCGGCGGGGCCCTTGAGCTGGGACGGAGGTCCAGAGGCACTCCCAGGATTGCCAATCGACTGCTGCGGCGGGTGCGCGATTTTGCCGAGGTCGGGAACCATCCCATCATTGATGCCGTGGTTGCCGATGCGGCCCTGAATCTGTTGAATGTCGATGGTTTTGGCCTCGACGAGATGGATCGGCGGATCATGCTGACCATCATTGATACATTTCAGGGCGGTCCCATAGGGCTCGATACCCTGGCCACGGTGGTGTGCGAAGAAAAAAATACGCTGGAAGATGTCTATGAACCCTTTCTGATCCAGTCCGGATTTCTGGCCAGGACTCCCCGGGGACGGATGGCCACCATGAAGGCCTATCACCATTTTGACCGCACATTCCCCCAACAGGAAAACCGTCAGACTTCACTCTTTGATATTGGAGAATAATCCATGGCCAAAAGAAAGACCGTAGCTGAGATCATGGCCATGAAGGCAGCAGGTGCAAAGATCACTATGCTGACCGCCTATGATGCCTCCATGGCGTCCCTGCTTGCCGGATGCGGTGTGGATGCCCTGCTGGTGGGTGATTCGCTCGGCATGGTGGTACTTGGCTATGATTCGACGGTGCCGGTGACCATGGACGAGATGATCCACCATGCGGCTGCAGTCAGGCGTGGGGCGCCCGGCGCCTTTATTATTGGCGACATGCCCTTTGGTTCCTATCAGGGCAGTCCTCGTGATGCCATTGTCAATGGCACCAGGTTTCTCAAGGAGGCAGGCTGTGATGCAGTGAAGCTTGAAGGCGGGCTTGAGGTGTGCACGACGGTGGCCGCCATGGTCGCGGCTGGCATCTCGGTGATGGGCCATATCGGGCTGACGCCGCAAACGGCTTCCCAGCTTGGCGGCTATAAGGTTCAGGGCCGGGACCTGGTGTCGGCCAGAAAGATGGCTGCCGCAGCCAAGGAGTTGCAGCAGGCCGGAGTCTTTGGTCTGGTCCTGGAGTGTGTCCCTGATCAACTGGCCAGGATCATATCTGAAGACCTCTTCATCCCCACCATCGGCATTGGCGCCGGTGTTCATTGTGACGGCCAGGTGCTGGTCACCCATGACCTCCTGGGGATGTTCGAGAAATTTGTCCCTAGTTTTGTCAAGACCTACACCAGCCTTTCTCCTTTGATCAAAGAAAATGTGACGCGCTATGCCGAGGAAGTGCGCAAGGGTTCGTTCCCCGATGCGGCGCACAGCTTTACCAGCCAGGTCGATCTGGATGAACTTCTGGCGCCGAAATGATCAACACCTGATCCCTCTCCTTAACGTACCGGATCATCCCTCTGATATCCGTCTGCGGTTTTTTGCCCCACTTTTTTCCCCCCTTCTGTCCTGCCTTTCCCCTCAAAAATAATATCCGTGATAATTAGTCTGTTATTTCAGTTGGATGCTTGTTCTGCGCGCAAGGCCATTCTCTGTCCAATCTTTGACGTTCCCTTCCTGATGTCCTTTATGTTGTGTTTTCTCCGTTGTATTTATACTTCATGTAGCGTTTTTTTTGTTGTCCGCTGGTTGGAATGAATTTTTTGGATAAAACGGGGGAAAGATCTTGACAAGTGAGTTCGACCTGCTATAAAAGGATAAGTAGTGGCGTAAAGTGGTGAAGAGGGGCGCGTAGTGGAAGATGGTGGCGGGAGGTCATGGAAAACAGCAATGTAACAGGCAGAAGATTTCGCGGCCGGTCGGAACACGCGCTCGATATCAAAGGACGATTGAATATCCCTAGCAGGTTCAGGGATGTCCTCGCTCGCTATGATTCTGAAGAGCTGATGCTGACCAGCTGGGGTAACCATCTTCGCGCCTTCCCTGTGTCTCAATGGGAGATTCTGGAAAATAAGTTGTTGACCAATGGTCGTGACCAACCGGGGCTGACCAGTTTTATCCGGCTGGTGGTCTCCGGGGTCACGCCCTGTCTTCCTGATAAGCAGGGTCGAGTGCTGCTTCCTCCCTCACTGCGCAGCGAGACGGGAATTGTCAAGGATGTGGTTCTGACCGGGATGCTGGATTATGTAGAGATCTGGGACAAAGAGGCCTGGAGTCTCGAGAATCAGGCCACCCGTGATAACTTTGGAAACTACCAGGAGAGTCTGGCCAGATTGGGGATCTTCTGATGAAGCCCCGGCAGCAGGAAGAAACAGTCCATTGCTCGGTGCTGCCCGAAGAGGTTCTGCATTATCTCGCTCCCCGCCCGGGTGGTTTGTATGTGGATGGCACCCTGGGTCTTGGCGGGCACACCGAGGAGATTTTACGCCGCTCCTCGCCGGATGGCCGGGTCATTGCCTTTGAATGGGACGAGGAGGCCATTGCTCGAAGCCGGGTCAGGTTGCAGCCCTTTGGAAATCGTTTGACCATCGTCAGACGTAATTTTGCCGAGATTGGTGCCGGGCTGGCAGAGCTCGGAGTAGAGCAGGTGGATGGCATCCTCATTGATATCGGACTTTCGTCCCTGCAGCTGGATCTGGGCGGCCGTGGTTTCAGCTTTAAGCGGGATGAACCTCTTGACATGCGCATGGATACCAGACGGGAAATGACGGCGGCTTCGCTCCTTGCCACCTGCAGCGAGTCCGAGCTGGCAGACATTTTTTTTTATTATGGGGATGAAAAACAGGCCCGGCCGATTGCCCGTGAGATCGTACTCTCCCGATTTGCCGAGAAGATCCTGACATCCGGGCAGCTGGCTGCCGTTGTGGCGCGTGCCATACCGCGGCGTTTTCATCCTGAGAAGATTCATGTGGCGACCAAGGTTTTTCAGGCACTGCGTATCGCCGTCAATAGCGAGCTGGAAAATCTGGCCCGAATCCTTGAGGATGCGCCGCCGCTGCTGCGATCCGGGGCCAGATTTTGTGTGATCTCCTTTCACTCCCTGGAAGACCGGATGGTGAAGCGAAAGTTCAGGGAACAGGCTGATATGGAGATCCTGACCCCCAAACCCATTATGCCGACAGCTGCTGAGATTGCGGCGAATTACCGGTCGCGCAGTGCACGATTGAGAGTAGCGGTCAGAAAGTGACCGTCTGAGTCTGATCGAAGATTGATGGTTTCGTAAAAACTCAATTTCTGGGATGGCTAAGTAAAAAGCGTCAAATGCGAGGCGCGCAAATTTCGAGGAATGAGGCGTACTTGAGTACGCCGCAGTGACGAGATAATTCGGAGTCTCGTGGCCTCGCTTACCTGCAGCAACGAAGCAGTTGACGACTTTTTACGACGCCATCAAGATTTATTGACAATTTAACAGAGGAGCGCACTATGTTTATCAGTCAATCCGCCCAAATATCTATTCGTCCTCATTCTATAATGACTTCTATGATGCGACAGAAATTACGTCAAAAAAACGTTGGTCTGATTTTTCCCAAAGGTTTGTGGCGAGTCGCCGGCAAGGTATTTCTTCTGCTCTGCCCCTTGTTGCTTCTGGTTAACTTCTGGCTCTCTTCCTCGGCAGACCGGATAGCAGTGGAAATTCTGGCTGCCGAGGAGGGCCGTTACCTCATGATGGACGAGCATATCAAACTCAGGGCGGAACGGGCCCGTCTTTATTCCCCCGGCTATCTTAATGAGGTTGCTGCCAGCCAGCTGGCCCTCTATGTTCCTGAAAAAAATCAGGTTACCCGGCTTTAGGAGCCGTTACGAAATAACATGGCCATTTATATCTATTTCGTTGCGGCTCCTTATGCCGCTCCGGGCACTCAGGTGGCCATGTTATTTTTTTGACAGCGGCTTAGTGATTGTTGAGGAATGCCCACACCTCTCTGCTTCTTCCGGTGCCGTCTCGTCTGTCATTGCCTGCCACGATAAGGTCAGGATTCTCGAGGACCAAGGGTTCACAGGCAGAACTCATTTCGTTTCTCGATCAAGAAGGAAGGTCGAGGGCGGGCAAGTGGCGACGGAAAGGCATAATTGAGAAATGAAATAAGATGGTCAAACAGTCGCGTCGGATGGTAAGGAAAAGCGGGCGAGGCAGGTTGGTGCTTCTGTGTATGGCCCTGACTATTGTTGTCGCGGGACTTGCCGTCGTGTATAAAAAGGAAATAGTAGGGCTGGCGCGCATGGTGTCTCTTGAGCTGGGGAAGGCGACAGAGAAAAAAAAGAATATACGCGGGACGATTTATGACAGAAAGTTCAAAGAGGTAGCTGTTTCTCTTGACCGGGTCTCTGTTTATGTAAGACCAAGAGAGCTGGAAGATATTCATGAGAGCGCCGGGCAGCTGGCCACAGTTCTGGGCATGAATGAGCAAGAGCTGACGGGACGTTTGGACAAGGATTCTCAGCGCGTCTGGTTGGCAAAAGATATCAGTCTGGAAGAAGAAAAGGCGGTAACAGATCTGCAATTGCCGGGTGTCTTTCTGCACCAGGAGCAGGTTCGCTATTATCCCTATAAGGGTACTGCCGCTCATATGATTGGCTTTGCCGATCATAATATGGGACTGGCCGGGACCGAGTATTATTATAATCGTCTTCTGAATCAGGCCAGCATCAGTCAGGATGATTTTCCCCATGTCAATCTGGATGGTTGCGCCAAGACTGGTATTAGTGGCCAACATCTTGTCTTGACCATCGACCTGAAGATACAGGAATTTCTTGAAAAATATGTGGAAGCGCTGGCGCTGTTGCATGAGGGTGTGGAGATTGTAACACTGCTCATGGAAACAGAAACGGGCGCTGTCGTTGCCAGTGCCAATTTTCCCTCCTTCGACCCGAATCTCTTCTATCAGTACAAGAAAGAATCTCTTGCCAATCTCCTGCTTCAACCTGTTGTTATTCCAGAGAAAATACGGGGTTTTTTTCAGGATGTGGCCTTGCTGCAGGCGGATTGGGCCAGATATGGGCAGATCTATCCCTGGAGTATTGCGGCTGGGCCTGTGGACAGAGGGCTTGAATCTCATCTATGGGAGCAGTTGGGCTTGAGTGCGGTGCCGGATCTGGATTTTTCAGTGCAGGATGGCAGTGGCAATGTCGACGGGCCAGGAAAGGTGCCTGCAGTATTAGGAAGTGAGGCTGCAGGCATGCCGGTAATGGCAACGCCAATGCAGATACTTCTGGGGATGAACTCTCTGTTAAATGGTGGTCGTCAGGTCTTGCCGCATGTGCTTGATCGTGTGCTGGAGCGCAACGGCGAACGTGAGTATTTTTTCAGGGCTTCGGTCGCAGGAGACGGGCAGGGACCTTCTGATGCCTTGGAAACCATAAGCGGTGGGCGTGGCGAACAGCGTCAACAGCTTTCGCATCCTGTCTTGGTAGAAACCTGGAAATTGTTTAAGGCCCAGGGACATAAAGAGGTATTGAATTCAGTTTTTGTTGATATCCAGGATCTCTCCTTTTCTCCGGCTGAATATCTCCGGACCAGAATGATGTTTGTCCTGCTGCCGGAAGATAAGCCGGAACTGATTCTGATGGTGATGGTGCGTCAGCCATACCTCGAGCCATCTGTGGCCTCTGCCAAAAACAGGCTGGACCTTGCAGGGCCGGCTGCCAAGATACTGCCGTCAATGGTGGCCCTGCATCAGGTGCATAAAAATGTCTCTGACATGATGCGTCTGTCTGAAAAAGAGGAGGGTAATTATCAGCAGGAGCAAGAGATAAAATCCCTCGTTGAACAAAAGACCATCCTTAAACAGCATAATCATCATATGCCTGACCTCTCCGGCTTGAGTCTGAGGCGGGCTTTGCGTTTGTTGCAGGATAAAAAAGTGAAGGTGCGGATTCAGGGATCTGGACGCGTCGTGGCACAGAATCCAGTCGCAGGAACTCCGCTTGCCGGGGTGAAAGAGTGCTTGCTCATCTTGAAAAAAGACGAAAAAGATGATAAAGAGCCACCAGCTAAACACCGTAGTGTGACTGAAGAAAAACCGAAGAATGCCATTGAAAGGACAAGGTGAAAGGCTTAGGAGCCGTTACGAAATAACATGGCCATTTATATCTATTTCGTTACGGCTCCTTATGCCGCTTATGCCGCTTATGCCGCTCCGGGCACTAAGATAGCCATGTTATTTTTTTACAGCGGCTTAGTGAATCACTTTGGGACTGATTAAAAGTGTCCTCTTCTCCTGTTCCTCTGGCCCCAGCAGACCTTTCTGGGTATTGCAGGCGAGGTAAGGCCCTCTCTCACTCTATTGATTCTCTTGATATTCCTGCCACGACCGTTGCTCCTTGATCGAGATGGCAGCGGTACAGTTTTTAAGACTCTTGCTCGATCTTTAACTTTCAATTTTTATCTCTCCACCATTCTCTATTATGAATAATACAAGACCGGCAATGCATGTTTCTGAAGAGGAGGTCAGTAGAGAATATTCTCTTCAGGAACTCCTTGATTCTGTGGAGTATTCGGTTCTTGGTAAAAGTCTATCCCCCGGTATGAAGATCTCCGGGGTGACGGTTGATTCCCGGAAGGTGACGGCTGGGTCTCTGTTTGTGGCCCTGGCCGGGACAAGGGTCGATGGTCATTCCTATCTGGAGCAGGTGATGGCCTGCGGTCGCTCTTCATCCATCCCTGGAGCGAGCGACACTGGGCCATCCATGGCCTGCGGTTGCTCTTCATCCATCCCTGGAGCGAGCGACACTGGGCCATCCATGGCCTGCGCCTGCACGGCAATTGTGGTGGAGAGAGGCAGGGTGAGACCGGAACAGTTTGTCCATTGTGCCCAGAGTGTGATTGTGGTTGAAGACAGCCATCTGGCCTATGCGCAGATTGCGGCTAATCTGTATGGGAGTCCAGCCCAGGGGTTGACCCTGATTGGCGTTACCGGCACCAACGGTAAGACCACGGTCAGCTATCTCCTTGACAGTGTCTTGAGGCTGCAGGGCTTGGCGGTCGGGGTGATCGGTACGGTTAATTATCGTTACCGTGATGCCAAGGGGCAGGATGAAGAGTTCCCGGCCCCTTTCACGACACCGGAGCCGCTCCTGCTGCAGAGACTCCTCAGGCAGATGGCAGATGCGGGCGTGACCCATGTGATCATGGAGGTCTCCTCCCATGCCCTGAGCCAGCGCCGCCTTGGTGATCTGCAATTTGATGTTGCTGCCTTTACTAACCTCTCCCGTGACCATCTGGATTATCATCAGGATATGGATGACTATTTCGCGGCCAAGGCCCTCCTCTTTCGTGAGCATCTGAAGATGGGCGGCAGGGGTGTTATCTGCCGCAGGGAAGATCATGATCCCGAAGAAGAGAACAGGGCCCGGCTGCTGGTTGAGCTGTGTGCATCGCAGGGCGTTAAGGTGTGGCAGTGTGGCCGGGCCGACCAGAGCGACATCTATCCTTTGAACATCGATTCGTCTCTCGATTCCACCACCATGACCCTGCATCTGCCGGGGAAAGAAGTTCAGTTCACCTCCCCCCTGGTGGGTGACTTTAATGTCGAAAATCTGCAGACCGTAATAGGGATTGGACTGGCCCTGGGAGTTGAGGCGGAGGTGTTATCCTCCGGGATTGCTCATGCGCCCGGTGCCCCTGGTCGTCTGCAGCGGGTGAGGCCGGCAGGACAGGAAGCGCACTTCCGGCCTGCGGTTTTTGTCGATTATGCCCATACCCCGGATGCCCTGGAAAAGGTGCTGGCGACCCTCTCCCGTCTTCCGCATCGGAGATTGATCTGTGTCTTTGGCTGTGGTGGTGACCGGGACAAAGGAAAACGGGCCCTTATGGGTGAGATTGCCGGTCAGTGCTGCGATGTGGTGCTCATCACCGATGATAATCCCCGCAGTGAATCGCCCCGGGAGATAGTGGCCCAGATCGTCTCCGGAGCCCGGTTGAGCGGTATGCCAAAGCGGTCATCTTCCTGGCTCACGGCCTCGGCAGGTGACAATAAGGGTTTTCTTGTTCTACATAGCCGGGCCGCCGCCATTGCCTTGGCCATTGGGGCGGCAACAGCGGAGGATGTCGTGCTCATCGCCGGCAAAGGTCATGAACTGTATCAGCACGGGCAGGATGGCAAACGTTTTTTTGATGATACTCTTGAGGTCCAAAAAGCATTGACGAGTTGGAGACTTGACAGTGTCGGACTGGCGGTTGGAGGTGAGCTGGTCGGGGACCTTCAGGGCCGAGCAGACCTTGGAAAAGTGGTGACCGACAGCCGGCAAGTGGCAGAGGGCGACATCTTTGTGGCCCTTGAAGGAGAGAGGTTTGACGGTCATGACTTTCTGCACCAGGTAGCGGCCGCTGGAGCAGGCTGTCTTGTGGTTCGTCAGGAAACACCCCGAGAGAGCCTTCCCGTTATTTCCTGTCTGCTGGTGGAGAATACGCTGCAGGCCCTGGGCGACCTGGCTGCATATCGGCGGCAGGTGATGAAGGCGGTCAATCGACCGCTGGTGGTGGCCATTACCGGCAGCTGTGGCAAGACCACGGTCAAGGAGATGACGGCGGCAATCTTTGAACATCATTGGCGGGCCCGGGAGATGGATGTCCAGGCGCCTCCAGAGCGGGTGCTGAAGACCAGAGGGAATTTCAATAATCTTATAGGCCTGCCCCTCTCTCTGCTCCCCATTGATCCAGGCCACAAGGCTGTTATCCTGGAGATGGGTATGAACCGACCAGGTGAGATTGCCAGATTAACTGATATTGCTGAACCTGATATCGCCTGCATTATCAATGTCCATGCCGTGCATCTGGAGGGGCTGCATTCCATAGAAGGGGTTGCGAGGGCCAAGGAGGAGCTGTTTGCCGGGTGCGGCGAGACCACTACTCTGGTTGTTAATCTGGATGATGCCCGCGTGCGGGCCTGCGCTGAGAAGTATCAGCAGAAAAAGGTTTTTTATGCCGCAAGTGAAGAGGGCCTGAGTCTGTCGCAACAGCCACGAGTCTGGGCCTCTGACATTTCGAGTGAGGGGACTTCCACTCAGAGTTTTGTCCTTCATCTCGCAGGGGAGACAATTGGTGTTACCCTGCACGTCCCGGGCGTTCATAATATCTTCGATGCAGTGGCCGCAGCTGCTATTGCTCATGCCGCAGGTCTTGGATTACGTCAGATCGGTGCCGGCCTTGGCGCCTTCAGGTCTGCTGACAAGCGGATGCAGATTGTCAAGGGGAAGGGTGGGGTGTCTATTTTAAACGATACTTATAACGCCAATCCGGCCTCAATGCAGGCAGCCTTGCAGACCCTTCGCCAGCAGCAAATGGGCAGGCGGGTGGCCATTCTGGGAGATATGCTGGAGATGGGCCCAGGCAGCGCCGAGGCCCACCGGGAAGTGGGAAGGTTTGCGGCGGGTCAGGGAATTGACTATCTGGCCCTGGTCGGGAGTTTTGCAGCTGAGACGGCCGCCGGGGCGAGGATGGCCGGTATGGATAGCCGGCGGATCAAAATCTTCTTGGAAAAGAAGGGTGTTGTGGATTGGATCGAAGACCTCCTGGCCGGTAGTCAGTTGCAGGCTGGCGACTGGCTGCTGGTCAAAGGTTCAAGGGGGATGCGTCTTGAGGTTGTGGTCGAACAGTTAGAAAGTTTGGCTGAGTAACTATTTAATTGCTGTCTGTCTGGTTACGGTTCCTCTGTCGTTCCTGCCATATAAATGGTACAGTGATTTTAATTGAGTCCCTTAAAAAATGAAGGTGTACCGCTGGAATCTGGATCTCGTGAATCAAACATATGCGAAAGCCAATATTGACGGGAAAGTGTCGATAAGCAGGACATTATATCTGGATCTCATGCGCCGCATGGGAACCAGATAAACCACGTATCCAGATGACAGCTTTCGAGTAATGCTTAAAAAATAATAATTTAAATACTTTATTTATGTTCTACCACCTACTCTATCCACTGCATACGAGCTTCAGCAGTTTTAATATCTTTCGCTATATCACCGTACGTTCCATCGGCGGGGCGGTGACGGCCTTTCTCGTTGTGGTTATTCTGGGTCCGATGTTTATCAGGGCCTTGCAGCGTTTCCAGATTGGACAGGTTGTGCGGGATGACGGGCCGGAGACTCATCTGGCAAAGCAGGGGGTGCCCACCATGGGCGGGGTGTTGATCCTGTCTGCCATTACCTGTTCCACATTGCTGTGGGCCCGGCTGGATAATCCGCTCGTCTGGCTGCTGCTCTTTGTCACCCTTTTTTTTGGCATGATTGGCGGCATTGATGACCTGAAAAAGGTTCGTAAGAAAACCACAAAGGGCCTGAGCGCCAGAGGCAAACTGATCCTCCAGGTTGCAGGCGCCTCCGTGGTCGGCCTGTTTGTGCTGCTGCATCCAGCATTTGATGGGCATTTGAGTGTCCCTTTTTTTAAAAATATCAGGCCGGATCTTGGCTGGTTCTATATTGTCTTTGCCGTACTGGTGATTGTCGGATCCTCCAATGCCGTCAACCTCACTGACGGCCTTGATGGTCTGGCCACAGGGCCGACGGTTATCTCAGGGGCTGTCTACCTTATTTTTTCCTATCTGGCCGGACATGTCGTGCTGGCGGATTATCTGCAGATTACCTTTGTGCCAGGGGCCGGCGAGCTGGCCATCTTCTGCGGGGCCATGGTCGGGGCCTGCCTTGGATTTTTGTGGTTTAATGCCTATCCGGCCCAGGTCTTCATGGGTGATGTGGGTTCCCTGGCTCTCGGCGGGGCCCTGGGGGCGGTAGCCATTATTATTAAACAGGAAATACTGCTGGCCATCGTTGGCGGAATTTTTGTCATGGAGGCATTATCAGTCATCCTGCAGGTGGGCTATTTTAAAATGACCAATGGCCGGAGGATCTTCCTCATGGCCCCTTTTCACCATCATTTTGAGAAAAAAGGCTGGCATGAGCCAAAGGTGGTGGTCAGGTTCTGGATCGTCTCTGTTATCCTCGGCCTTGTTGCCATTGCCACCTTGAAACTGCGTTAATGAGAGCTCATAATAAAATAACAGCTGATGGCTGCGTGGCAGTGATGGGACTGGGGGTCTCCGGTCGGGCGGCTGTGCGTTATCTGCTGTCGCAGGGAATGAGAGTGCTGGTTTCTGATACCAGGGACAGTCCGCACCTGCCGGCGGCTGCTTCCGCCAGCCCTGGCTCCCATGGCCTCAGGCCGTCCCTGGCCGTCGCAGATCTGGACTTTCTGGCAGAGCAGGGAGTAGAGTATGAATGCGGGGGCCATACCCTGGCATTTCTCAGGCGAGCCGATCAGGTCCTGGTCAGCCCCGGAATCAGCCAGGATCTGGAGATCCTGCAGGAGCTTCGCGCCCTCGGCATCCCGGTGCTGGGTGAATTGGCCATGGCGGCGCCGCTGCTGTCTAAACCAGTAGTGGCGATCACGGGCACCAATGGCAAGACCACGGTGACCGCCCTGATCGGCAAGTTGCTGCAGCAGGCCGGGAAAAAGGTCTTTGTCGGCGGCAATATCGGCACTTCGCTCTTTGATTATCTGAGTAATCCTGAAGATGTGGATGTGCTGGTGCTTGAACTTTCAAGTTTTCAGCTGGAAGCGGCAGGGGCCTTTAAGGCAGATGTGGCGATCCTGCTCAATGTGACCCCGGATCATCTGGATCGCCATGGCAGCATGGCGGGTTATGTCGCAGCCAAGATGAAGATCTTTTCCGGCCAGGGGCAGAATGATACGGCGATCCTCGGTGGTGACGACCAGCTCTGTCGAGCCTTGTCGGCAGAACTCGGGGTGCGGGCCATGGATGGGCCGGTGACGCTGGAGCCTGGGATGGTGGCAGAGCGATGTCAGCGGTGGCGTCTTTTTGGACATGGAGCGGACTGTCAGGCGCGGATTGATGGATATGGTGTTGTCCTTGCGTGGCAGGGCAAAGAAGAGGTGTATGACCTGGCGGGGTCTATGCTGGACAATGCCACCGGTCTCTTGAACGGCGCCTCGGCCATCCTTGCCGCCCGCAGCCTTGGGTGTGCCCGGGAGGCGATAGTGCAGGGTCTGGCCGCTTTTCAGGTGGCACCGCATCGAATGGCGTGGGTTGGAGAGGGTGACGGGGTCTCCTATTATGATGATTCCAAGGCTACCAATACCGGGGCTGTTCTCAGCGCCCTTGCCAGTTTTAGCGGCAATGTGATTCTTATTGCCGGGGGGCGGGACAAGGGAGATGATTATACCCTGCTTAAAGAGAGTGTGGCTGGAAAGGTGCGCTGTCTTATCCTGATTGGTGAGGCCACGGAGCTGATTGCCCAGGCCCTGGCCGGGATGACCGAGATGCACCGGGCAGAGTCAATGGAGGAGGCGGTCATGCTGGCATCTGAGCTGGCCCGGGCAGGGGATACGGTCCTGCTCTCGCCAGCCTGCTCCAGTTTTGATATGTTCGACAACTATGGTCATCGGGGCAATGTCTTTGCCGCTGCCGCGCAGAAGGTGATCAGAGCGTCCCTGGCCGTTGCCGTTGCCGCCGGTGGCAAGGGTGGTAGTGTCTGATGGGCAAGAGGCAACCCCTGCGGCTGTTGCTTACCGGCGGCGGGACAGGTGGGCATCTCTTTCCGGCCATCGCCACGGCCGAGGCCTTTTGTCGGCGTTTTCCCGGGACCCAGGTCCTCTTTGTGGGGACCAGGCGGAAGATGGATAAGGTCAGCCTTGCTCACTATGGTTTCAGTACCAGGGGGATCCATTGTCAGGGGTTAAAAGGCAAGGGGGTGTTGGCTCTGGCTCAGGCCCTTCTTCTCCTTCCTGTTTCCTTTGTCGAGGCCCTCTGGCATATCATCCGCTTCCGGCCGCATCTGGTGGTGGGGGTTGGCGGTTATGTGACCGGACCGGTGGTGGCTGCGGCCAGGATCCTGGGGCGGCCGACGCTGATTCATGAACAGAATTCCGTGCCGGGGCTGGCCAATAGAAAATTAGGGCAATTGGCCACCAGAATTTGTCTTTCTCTGCCGGGCAGTGAGGTCTTTTTTCCGGTAGGAAAAACGGTGCTGACCGGTAATCCTGTGCGTCGCCAGATCCTGGAACTGGCCAAGGTATCACCTGAGAAAAGAGATGAAAAGCTGACGATTCTGGTACTCGGAGGCAGCCTGGGTGCGCACCGGGTCAATGAAATGGTGATAGAGGCCTTGACCCGTTATGGGAGCTTGCTGCCACCTGGAATAGAGGTTATCCATCAGACCGGTGCTGCCGATGAGGAGATGGTGAAGGTGGCCTATGAGCAGGCCGGGGTTCATGCGACGGTGGCCGCTTTTTTTACCGACATGGCAGAGGTCTATGGGAAATGCGATTTGCTGGTTTCAAGGGCAGGTGCCACAACCCTCGCCGAGCTGGCAGTCCTTGGGAAACCTGCTGTGCTGATCCCTTATCCCTTTGCCGCTGATGATCATCAATACAGGAACGGTTGTTATTATGCCGATAGTGGCGGGGCTGTGGTCCTGGTGGAGCGGGAACTGACGGCTGGGAAACTGGCTGAAACCCTGGCCGGTCTTGCCGGGGATCGAGGAAGGATGGCGGAGATGGCTGTGGCCATGCGGACTCTGGGTCGTCCTGATGCCGCGGACAGGATCGTCGATAGCTGTCTGGAAATAATGAACGGAAGCAATAAATAATTGATGGTTTCGTAAAAACTCAATTTCTGGGATGGCTAAGTAAAAAGCGTCAAATGCGAGGCGCGCAAATTTCGAGGAATGAGGCGTACTTGAGTACGCCGCAGTGACGAGATAATTCGGAGTCTCGTGGCCTCGTTTACCTGCAGCAACGAAGCAGTTGGCGACTTTTTACGACGCCATCAATAAATAATTGATGAATTATCATGTATAGAAAAACCAAACATATCCATTTTGTCGGTATCGGCGGCATCGGCATGAGCGGTATTGCCGAACTGCTGCTGAACCTCGGCTACAAGGTGTCGGGGTCCGATCTCTACGGATCGGCCATCACCGTCAATCTGACCGCCCTCGGCGGAGTGATTTATGCTGGCCACCAGGGGCAGTGGGTGAGCGGCGCCGATGTGGTGGTGACATCATCGGCCATTGGTGTGGATAATCCGGAGGTGGTGGCAGCCCTTGAGGCCAATATCCCGGTGATTCAGCGGGCGGAGATGCTGGCCGAGTTGATGCGTCTGAAGAAGTACGGGATTGCCATTGCCGGTAGTCATGGCAAGACATCGACCACCTCCATGGTCAGTTGGGTGTTGAGTCAGGCCGGCCTTGATCCAACCATTGTCGTTGGCGGCAAGGTTGACAGTCTGGGCGGTAATGCCAAGCTCGGAGAAGGCGAATTTCTGGTGGCTGAGGCCGATGAAAGTGATGGCTCTTTTTTGAAGCTCTCGCCCGTGCTTGAGGTGGTCACCAATATTGATCTGGAGCATCTTGATTATTATCGCGACATTGAGCATATCAAGTCGGTGTTCATGGAGTTTATTGACAAGATCCCCTTTTATGGCGCAGTTATCCTCTGTCTGGATGATGCCAATATTGCCGATCTTCTCCCTGAGATCAGGAAAAGAAAGATCACCTATGGACTCACCGCTCAGGCTGATGTGCATGCCGAGCAGCTGGTGGCAACAGGTGGCAGGACCCGTTTTATGGTCAGGCAGGGTGACGCCCAACTCGGTGAGATCGATCTTGCCCTGCCGGGCCGTCATAATGTTTATAATGCACTGGCGGTCGTCTGTGTCGGGCTTGAGCTGGAGATCCCTTTTCCGGTTATTGCCGAGGCGCTTGGCAGTTTTGAGGGGGTGCAGCGGCGGATGCAGCTGAAAGGGGAAGTCCGGGGAATTACGATCATGGATGATTATGGTCATCATCCCACCGAGATCAGGGCAACCCTTGGCGCCATCAAGGAGGCCTGGCCGAACAAGCGGCTCGTGGTCCTGTTCCAGCCCCATCGCTACAGCCGGACCGAGGCCCTGTACAAGGAGTTTCTGACATCCTTTCATCAGGCGGATTTTCTGGTGATGACCGAGATTTATGCTGCCAGTGAAACCCCGATTGCCGGGGTCAGCAGTGAGACCCTGCTGCTGGATGTCAAACAGCATGGGCAGCGACACACCCATTTCATTCCGGCAGTGGAGGAGTTGGCGGAAGCGCTGTTGCCCCTGCTGGTTGCGGATGATCTGGTTCTGACTCTGGGTGCCGGAAATATTGTGAGGGCAGGAGAGGATTTACTGGACCTGCTCAGGAGCCGGAAGGGTTGAGATGGGTATGGATGCCGGATTAAAGGAGGGGCTGGCAGCGCTTGCCGGCAGCCCTGTGTCTTGGGATTGTCCTTTACGTGATTATACCTCCTTTGCCATAGGTGGTCCGGCTGTGGCCTTGATTACGGTCCAGGATCTGGCGGAGTTGCAAGGCCTGCTCTTGTTCTTTGTTGAACACAAGATTAAGTGGCGTATCATTGGCAGAGGAACGAATCTGCTGGTCAGCGATGCCGGGTTTGACGGGGTTATTCTCCTGCTCGGCAAAGGGCTTGGCGACCTTTGCCGGGTAAATGGAGGAGAGAATGACGGTCCTGTAGTTCAGGCCGGAGCCGGCTGCAGCCTTACCCGTCTTGTCAGTTGGTGCTTGGATCAGGGACTTTCCGGCCTGGAATTTGTCGCTGGAATTCCGGGGACGATTGGTGGCGCTGTTATTATGAATGCCGGGGCCTGGGGGCATGAATTATCAGAGGTGCTGGTTTCCGTGACGGTTGTGACCTCATCGGGACAAATCTGCACCCTGCCGCGGACAGAGCTGGATTTCGGCTACCGGATATGGCACGATCCTTATCGTAGTCAGGGGGTCGGTGCAGGGACGGAGTGGGTGGTTGTGGCTGTCGGGTTGCAATGTGTGGCGGCGGATCAGGGACAGATACGGACCCTCTGTCAGTCGTATCGTCAGAAACGCCAGGAGAAGCAACCCAAGGGAGAGCCTAATGCCGGTTCCTTTTTTAAAAATCCGGCTGGTGATGCCGCGGGCCGCCTTATCGAGGCCAGTGGTTTGAAAGGACTCAGGGTCGGAGGCGCCATGGTGTCACCAGTTCATGCGAATTTTCTGGTGAATAGCGGTGGGGCTACAGCGGCAGATGTCCTGGAGCTTATGGTAAAGGTACGGGGAAAGGTACATGAGGATAGTGGAATTCTGCTCGAACCGGAAGTTCACCTTCTCTGAGTCATCGTGAATCCTGGCGAAACGGTTGGGAAGATAATGGTTTTTGCGGAACAACTTCTGAAGGTTCAATGATGTCTCATAAAGGATTTGGAGTTGGTTGAGTGTTGAACGCTCTAAAGAAAATTAGCTCTTTTTTTCTTCTGAAAAAGAAAAAAAAGAGAAGTGAGCGTGCCAGCGTTGCTGGTCGTGGGAGTCAACCTGTGTTTACTTCCAGGTCTGCCGCTCAGAGAGAGAAACGGGTCGGGCTGCTCAGCAGGATAGGCTCCTGGTTTCAGAGCTCTGCCAGGCGCTCACTCTTTCGTGAGCGACACCAGGGTGCCCTCGGTCGGCGTCAGGAGTGGACGCGAACTCCATTGCCGCCAAAAAACAGGACCAGGGCCCTGCTGGTTCCGGCAGGGCTTCTGGCTTTCGCCGCCTCTTTAGTCTTTGCGGTACAGGGCCCGTTGGTGAATGTTGTCTCTGGGCTGAATCTTTTCAAAATCCGGGAAATCACCATTACCGGTTGTCGGATAACCACGCCCTCCCTGATTCGTGAACTTGCCGGGATAAGGTATCAGAGCAGCCTGGTGACCTTGAATCCTGCACATATTGAGGCGATTGTCAGGGCTCACCCCAGGATATCAGCGGCTGAGGTCAAACGTGATTGGCCCGATGTGCTTGTGATCTCGATTAAGGAGCATGTGGCTGAGGCCTTGATCCTTCAAGAGGTTTCCGGCAGCCAGAAGTTTTTTTATCTGGATAAGGACGGGGTGGTGTTTGCCCCGGTTGAACCGGGGCAGGATATGGATTTTCCGGTCATAACCGGCCTTGAGGTAAAAGGCGGCGACGGCCCGGGACGGCCTGTGCCCGTGCGAGGCAGGGATGACGGGAGCAATGCAGTGCCTATGCAGGAGATGCTCCATGAACCTCTGGCCTTTCTTAAGCTTATCAGGCAGAATAATCCTAACCTGCCGATCCAGAATCTTTCTGAGATTCATGTTGACCGGGATGCTGGAATGACTCTCTATCTGGCTGATCATCCCTTCCCTGTTTATTTTGGTAAGGGAGAGGTCAGAACAAAATATAGTCGTTTGAAAAGGGTACTGGAAATTTTATATAAGGATACAGCTCAGGGAATGACTATCGCGGATGTCGCGTATATTCGTATGGATTATCTGGAAAATAAGGTGCTGGTGGCACACAGTGGATCGGGTTGAGAAATCATGGATGAAATAAATGACACAGGGGCAGAGGTCGAACTGGAGCAGCGCAGCGAGAAGCGGGCGTCGGGTGAAGTTATTGTTGGCCTTGATATAGGAACCACAAAAATATGCTGTGTCGTCGGAGAGGTCTTCGATGACGGGGTGGATATTATCGGTGTCGGCGCCGCCCCGTCAGTGGGTATGAAAAAAGGGGTTGTGGTCAATATCGAGTCCACTGTCAAATCTATACGGCAGGCCGTGGAACAGGCGGAAGACGTCGCCGGATGCGAACTGCATAGTGTCTATGTCGGGATTACCGGTAATCATATCAAAGGGTTTAACAGTCCTGGAATCCTGGCCATTAATGGCAAGGAGATCTCGGAATCTGATGTCGAAGATGTGATTGTCGCCGCCAAGACGGTGAAGATCTCTGAAAATCAGCAGATTATCCATGTCCTGCCTCAGGAGTATATGGTCGATGATCATACCGGAATCCAGAACCCGCTGGGGATGACTGGTGTTCGTCTTGTCACCAATGTCCATATCGTCACCGCTGATATGGGCGCCGTGCATAATCTCTATACCTGTTGCCGGAAAGCGGGTCTGGAGGTGCTGGATATGGTTCTGGAATCTATTGCCTCGGCCCACGCCGTTCTCAGTGCCGATGAGATGGAACTGGGGGTGGCCTTGCTTGATATTGGCGGCGGGACCACTGATCTTGCCGTCTTCTGTGACGGAACCATCAGGCATACCAGTCAGATAGGTCTTGGCGGCCACAATCTGACTAATGATCTGTCGGTGGGGTTGCGGACACCCCTGCAGGAGGCAGAACGGTTAAAAGAAGATTATGGCAGCGCCATTGCGGCAATGATTAAACCGAATTATATGGTTGATGTGCCGACCGTCGGTGATCGGGAGCCGCGTAAACTGAACCAGAAACTTCTGGTCGATATCCTGCAGGCCCGTATTGTCGAGATCCTGGAGATGGTCAATCAGGAACTGATCCATTCCGGCAAGAAAAATAAAATCCATGGCGGGGTGGTGATTACCGGAGGAACGGCCTTGCTGGCTAACCTGGTGGATCTGGCTGAACAGATCTTTGATCTGCCGGTACGAATCGGCTATCCGGTCAATATTAGAGGACGCGTAGAGGATGTCCATACTCCGCGTTGCACGACGGCTGTCGGTCTGGTTCAGTATGGCCGTGAGACTCGGGCTCGGAAGTTAAACAATGATTCTTCCATGGTTGGGCGGTTGAAGATGTTGATGAAAAAAATCATGTAATTCTGATGTTTTTTTGTTTAAGCGAATATCAGCAGGTGCTATATTCTATTTGCTGATATTGCGTTAACAGGCCTTCAAACAGGGGCTTTGGCCAAAGGTACCCAGGGGTGAGATTATGCCGTTTAGAATGGCGGAGACAGAAGGTGTGGCGATAGTAAAGGTTATTGGTGTCGGTGGTGGCGGCGGCAATGCCGTAAACACCATGGTGCACAATAAGCTGCAGGGCGTTGAGTTTATTGTGGCCAATACGGATAAGCAGGATCTGCAAAAGTCTCGTGCGGATTTCTGCCTGCAGATTGGTCCCAGTATCACCAAGGGCCTGGGCGCTGGCATGGATCCTGATATCGGAGCCCAGGCCGCTCATGAGTCCTTGGAGGAGCTCAAGAAGGCCCTCAAGGGGAGCGACATGGTCTTTGTCGCGGCAGGGCTTGGCGGCGGAACCGGAACAGGCGCCGCCCCTGTTGTCGCCAAGGTGGCTAAAGAGCTGGGTGCCCTCACTGTGGCAGTGGTGACCAAGCCGTTTCATTTTGAAGGCAAGGCGCGAATGCGCACGGCGGAAGCCGGTTGGGATGAGCTGCGGAAATATGTGGATGCCATCATTACCGTTCCCAATGACCGGCTTCTCTCGTTGATGCAGAAAAACAACAGGCTCGCCGACATGTTCGTCATGGCCGATCTCGTCCTGCTGCAGGCGGTCAAGGGACTTACGGACCTGATCAATGTTCCCGGGATGATCAATGCTGATTTTGCTGATCTGCGGGCGGTGATGAAGGAAGTGGGGCCAGCCATCATGGGCTCTGGTGCGGCCGTTGGTGAAACCAGGGCGACAGAGGCAGCCAAGCGGGCCATTGATAATCAACTCCTGGAAGATACGGGGATCGATGGGGCTCGTGGTCTCATTATCAATATCTCGGGAACGGAAGAGAGCTTGACCCTGGCTGAGTATATGGAGGTTTCAGCCCTTATTCAAAGCAAGGTGGATGAGGACGCAAAAATTGTCCTTGGTGTCCTCTATGATGAAACGCTTGGCGATGAGCTGCGTGTCACTGTTATTGCAACGGGAATAGGCAATGTGGTCAAAAAAAATGAACCGATCGGTTTGCTTGAGGAATCGCGCAAGTCAGTAAAAATGACAAGCACCCAGGAGGCCCCGGCAGCGCCGGCTCCGACGAATCCGCGTCCCGCCTTTGTGACCCCGCTGCTGCAATCGAACTTTGAAGGTTTTGATGATCTCGGTGTCTCCGGAGGCCGTAAAGAGGCCGCGCGCAATCAGAAGGAGGCCCGATCCTGGAATGAAGATTACCTTGAGACTCCGACCTATCTTCGTAAAAAGGCAAACTGATGGTGGAAGCGAGGAATCAGAAAGAAAAATCCAGCAGCTGGAAGTCAGAATATCCAGGTGTCTTGCATCCCTGTCTTCTGACTTCCAGCTGCTGAGATATGTCCTCTGATATGGATCGCCGCTCCCTCCTTGAGCAGGAAAGAGGGAGTTATCTCAAAAAATGGACAGGGCAGCTACCCATTGCCTTGATCTATCCCAATTCCTATGCGGTAGGGATGTCCAGCCTCGGATTTCAGCTGGTGTATGCCCTGCTGGGTGAAATGGAAGGAATTGTCTGTGAGCGTTTTTTTTATTCCGGACCAGACCTTCCCTTGCGATCCCTGGAGTCTGGCCGAACCCTTGACAGCTTCCCCCTGGTTTTTGTCTCCATCAATTTTGAGCATGACTATCTGAACATTGTCCGTCTCCTTCTTGCCGGATCCCTCCCGCCCTTTGCTGAAAATCGGGAAGACAGGGTGCGTGCCGGGCAACCATTGGTTGTTTGTGGAGGTGTCGCCACCTTTATGAACCCTGAGCCCCTTGCCCCTTTTGTCGATCTGTTTGTCCTCGGCGAGGCAGAACCTGTTCTGGCTCCCCTGGTGGCCTTTCTTGCCGCCCATATTGAAGGGGGGGGAGGCGGACGACGTCCTGACCTGTTAAAAGAGATCAGTCTTGGCTTCTCCGGTTGCTATGCCCCGTCGCTCTATACCCCGGCCTATGATCAGAACGGATCGTTTCGCGGACATATCCCTGCTCCCGGCCTCCCTGATCGTATCCGGAAGACAACTGTCCTGACCTGCGACCGGGCAGCCCACTCCCAAATGTTGACCCCGAATGCGGAGTTCTCAAATCTGTATCTAACCGAGCTTGGCCGGGGCTGTTCCAGGGGCTGTCGATTCTGTGCCGCTGGATTTATCTATCGACCGCCACGACTCTGGGATGTCGACGCCATACTCAGCGGTCTGGCCGAACGTCCCGATTCCGTAGAACGTATCGGGCTGCTGGGGATGGAAATGGCTGACCATGATTCCCTGGATTTTCTCTCCAGCTACCTCCTCGACAGTGGCTGTTCGCTGGCCTTTTCTTCTCTCCGTGCCGACAGGATATCCGGGCCGCTGCTGAGCCTTTTGCAACAAAGCCGGCTCAAGAGCGTGGCCATTGCCCCTGATGGCGCCTCGGAAAGATTACGCCGGGTGATCAATAAGGGCTTGACCGCTGATGACCTCCTGACCGCGGCAGAGGGTCTGGCACGGGCCGGTCTTTATAAGCTGAAGCTGTATCTGATGATTGGCCTGCCTACCGAAACCGTGGACGATCTTGAGGAGATGCTGGAACTTATCAGCAGGATCAAAGGGCGGATCCAGCCCATTGGCCGCAGTCAAGGACGGCTCTGTGAAATTACCCTGTCGGTGAACAGTTTTACCCCCAAGCCCTGGACCCCGTTTCAGTTTCATCCCTTCGGAGTAAGTGAGCGGCTGGCGCCAGGAGAATCGGCTGATGCGGCGAGTGCGGTGCGGACCCTTAAGGGCAAGATTAAATTTTTACAACAGGGCGTGAAGAAAGAGGCCAATGTCCGGATGACCTGTGATAAGCCGGAGCATGTCCTCTTTCAGGCAGTACTGTCCCGGGGCGATCGCAGGCTGGCCCCGGTTCTCTTTGATATGGCGTCCCGGAATCTCTCGTGGAAACAGGCCATGCGCAAGAACGGGCTTTTGGCTGAACAGTTTGCCGTCCGCGGCTACGGCTGTAATGAGCCGTTACCCTGGAATATCGTCGATCACGGGATTAAACAGCAGTTTCTGTGGGATGAATACACGAAGGCCTTTGCCGAAAAACCGACCACGGCCTGTGATACAAAGGTTTGTCGGCGTTGCGGGGTGTGTAATGATTGATGGTGTTGCCGGTGGCTGGCGAACTGGAGAGACTCCGGGTTCGCCGGATTGTGGCTTGCATCAGCGCTCTTGTCTGGCGGCTCATCATGGCTGATAAGGATATGTCCCCCGGGAACATGATCTCGCTGACATTGGAAAAACCCTTGCGTAAGGAGGATGTTCAAGCTGGAACACGTCCCTTTCAGCTGGTTAAATATTTTTCCTTTACCAGTCTTGGGGCCATCCTCGTTTTTACCCTGATTCTCTCCTGGGTTATTTCCAATCACGCCCGGAAGATCATGCTTGAACAGAGTGAAGATTATTCACTGTTACTGGCGGAAAATCTGAATCAGCAGGTTTTTCGTAGTTTTGTCCTGCCAACTGTTGTCCGTTTCGGGAAAATCGCCCTCAGTCATCCTGAACAGTTTCAGATGCTGGATCGCATTGTAAAAAATGCGACTCAGGGGTTAAAAACTGAATCGGTCACCATCTATGATTCCGGTATCAATATTATCTCCTATTCGACCCGTCCGGAACTGGTGGGTAAGAAAGATGTGGGGGGGGTGGAGTATCAGAAGGCCTTGAAAAACAATCCCAATTCCCAGATTGTTTTCAGTGGTTCCATCTGGAATCTGATGCCCGGATCTCCCTCGGTTCAATGTCAGCTCAAGACCTATATCCCCTTTCGTCAAGTCAGCAGCAGCACCACTTCAAGTCCGCAGGTAATGGGTGTTATAGAGATTACGCAGGATCTGTCCAAGGAGTATGGTGCCATCATCGAATTACAGGGAAGGATTATTCTCGTTTCCAGCATTATTATGGCGGTGCTCTTTCTGGTCCTTCGTACCATCGTCAGTCGTGGTGACAGGATCATGGAGCTTCGGGCTACTGAAAGGCTTCGACTGGAAGAGAAGTTGAATCAGTCCGAACGGCTTGCTCATCTGGGCACCATGGTGGCCACGGTGTCCCATGAGATCAAAAGTCCGTTGGGGATCATCAGGAGCACTGCCGAGCTCCTGGAGAAGAGGATTAAAAAGATTGCGCCAGGGAATGAACAGTTGGCCAGAATTATTGTCGACGAGACCGCACGGCTTAATACTATCGTCGTTGAGTTTCTTGATTTTGCCAAACCCCAGGAACCAAAACTGTCAAAGGTCGATGTCAACAGCGTTGTCCGTCGGGCCTTGGAGTTTATTGAACCCAGCGCCAGAGAAAAAAATATTGAGTTACGGGCCGAGCTCAAGCCTGGTCTTGCTCCAATCGATCTTGATCAGGAGATGTTCTACCGGGCCCTGCTGAACATCCTGGTAAATGGGCTGCAGGCCATGGAGGATCAGGGGGTGCTGCAGGTGACCACCACTGGTGAAGCTTTTGCTCCATCCGTGCTGACGGCCCCGGATGGTCTGATTCCGCGCGAGCCACCAGGGACGCAGGCCATGGATGGCCCAGTGTCGCGGACGCCAAGGACGGCGCAGGAGCGACCGGCGGGTGCGGTGACAATTATGATTCGGGATAACGGCAAGGGGATGTCTGCCGAAAAGATAGAGCAGATTTTCAGACCCTTCTTTACCGATAAAAATAGAGGGACAGGGCTTGGCCTTGCCATAAGTCGTAATATTATTGAACAGCATCACGGAACAATTGCTGTTGAGAGTAAAGAGGGAGAGGGGACAACCTTTACCATCGTTTTGCCCGGGGTTTGATTGCTGTTGCCTGTATGGAGCGCACCTTGAAAAAGCAGGGATGAGCAGGCAATGATCCTGATTTTTTTCTTTCTGGTCATGCGTCATCCATGTCCGGAGCATACTGAGACCCATGCCATCCTTGGCTTGGGGTCTCCGTATCTTTGTGGGAGTGAACGGGCAGGGGGATGAAGTTATAAATTGGTTTTTATTTTAGATAGCTACGAAAAATGGAGAAACAGGATGAGCAACATAAAAGGTGAGAAAATTGTCATTATCGGCGGGGTGGCCGCAGGCCCTAAGGCCGCATGTCGGGTCAAGCGTCTGATGCAGGATGCGGAGGTGACCATTATTGATGAGGACAGCCTTATCTCCTATGGCGGATGCGGTATTCCCTATTATGTTTCAGGGGATGTCTCCGATGAGTCCGAGCTCCGGTCGACCAGCTTTCATATGGTGCGCAATGAGACCTTTTTTCAGGATGCCAAAGGGGTGGAAGCCCTGACCCGGACCCGGGCCCTGTCCATTGACCGCAAGAAGAAGGTGGTACTGATTGAGCATGTGGATACCGGTGTCCAGCAGACCATTGCCTATAATAAACTGATGCTGGCCACGGGCAGCCGTCCTTTTGTCCTGCCGATTCCGGGAGCGGATCTTGATGGTGTCTTTACTGTCAGTAATCTGCATAAGGCCATTGAGATCAAGAAAAGGATTGCCGGCGGCAAGGTGACGCGGGCGGTGGTTATTGGCGGCGGCGCCATCGGGGTGGAGATGGCGGAGGCCCTGACTGATCTTTGGCAGGTGGACACCACCCTGATTGAGTTCATGGATCAACTCCTGCCTAGAATAGTGGATTTTCCCATGGCGGCCATGCTTGCCACTCACCTGCGTGATAAAGGGGTGACGCTGCATCTGGGCGAGGGGGCCGCCGAGATTCTGGGAAATGGAGGCAAGGTGACAGGAGTGCGTACCGCGCGCCGCACCCTTGATGCCGATCTGGTGATCATGGCAGCAGGTGTCCGGCCCCGTTCAGAGCTGGCGCGCGAGAGCGGACTTCAGGTCTCAGCCATGGGTGCGATCGTGGTTAATGAGCGGATGCAGACCTCGGATCCGTCAATCTATGCTGCCGGCGATTGTATCGAGGTCCGTCATCTGGTCTCCGGCAAGAAATTCTACGCTCCTCTTGGCTCCCTTGCCAACAGAGAGGGGAGGGTGGCCGGCGATAACATGGCCGGCATTCCTTCCGTCTTCAAGGGTGCGGTGGGCAGTTTTATTATGAAGGCCTTTGACGTCTGTATCGGTGCCACCGGTCTGAGTCATGATGTAGCCCTGGCTGAGGGGTATGATGCGGATGTGTCCCTGACCGCCCCGTCTGACCGGGCCCATTTCTTTCCTACTGTCGGCCAGGTGGTCTTTCAGATGGTCTTTGACCGGCGGACTCGACGGGTACTGGGGCTCCAGGGCTTTGGTCCCATGGGCGATGGCATTTTGGTGCGCATTGATGCGGCCGCGGCCCTGATCAGCACGGGGGCCACTATTGACGATTTCGGCACCCTGGAAATGGCTTACGCGCCACCCTTTTCCGCAGCCATTGATTCCATTAATGCTGCGGCCTATGTGGCCGATAATATCTGCGAAGGCCGCCTGCGGAAGATCCCCATGGCCTCTTTTCTGCAGTGGATGGAGGATTTTACCATACAACCGGACTGGGTTGCCCTCGATATCAGACATCCGAAAGAGGTCGGGCCTTTTGTTGATAAATTTGGGGGAGAACGATGGCTGGGAATCCCCTATAACGAAGTGCGGGCCAGGTACCAGGAGCTGCCTGCCGATAAGACCATGATTCTGCTTTGTGATGCCGGAACCCGTTCCTTTGAGACCCAGAGTTTTCTTGACAGTGTGGGCCTGAAAAACAGTCTGGTCCTGAGTGGTGGTTTTAATGTGGTTCGGAAGATCGGGGTTGACTGGTATCCTCAATAATGGGCCTGCTGTTAAAGCAGGGATGCAGAGCAGGCCAGTTTTTTTCCGGCCTTATGAACAATCCGTGTGATTCCGGGCAAGGGTCTGAGAGACCCTTGCCCGGAATCATTTCTTGGTAAACAGCTCTGTAACGTTATTGATTAATACCCGAATGCTGGATGATTGCAGGATTCAGGTAATAAAAAAAACATTGGACGGGATGATATGGTTGAATTAAGAACCCAGCACATGATTGAAGAGATTCGGGATAATATAAAAAACCGGCGATGCCATGAAGGCGCAACTGGTCCTTTCTCATTTAGGTGAGGTGGATAAAAAGACACAGAATCGTTTGCTCTATGAGCTTACCAGGGGTGAAGTGTCATTCTCTATCCCTTTGCTCCTTTATCTGCTTGCTGATCAACCCGAGCTGGCCGCTGAACTGCCGAAAATCAAGGGGAAACAGTATCTGATTCAGCTGGCAGGAGAGCTTCGTTCTGATGATTCAACTCAGGCCTTGATGAATCTGGTTGCCGGCTCCCAGGATGAAGCGGAGATCAAACTTGTTCTTGAGACTCTTGGTTTGATTGGAGATCCTGAGACCATTAATGTCCTGACTGATTATCTTTATGCCGCCAACCAGGATCTGATTATCGCGGCAGTGCAGGCACTTGGCCAGGTTGGGACGCCGACTGCCATGCATAGACTGGCTGAACGGATGGGAACGGATAATGAGCGTGATTTCATGATTCTCTCCATCTTTGCCGATGTGCAGGATCAGGTCTCCCTGGAAAAATTGAATGAAACCCTGCGTTCCCATTATGCCCATATTCGTACCTATGCCAAGCAGGAGATTATCCGTATCGGCGCCAAGGCGGTTCCCATTCTTATGGAGAATCTTTTGGTTGATGATCCGGATTTCCAGATTCATACCTTGAATGTCCTGGGTGATATCGGCGATGAGTCGGCAATTATGCCGATCAGAAAGATGTTGGGGCGTGATCAAAAGAGTGCCAACGTTCGTTTTGCGGCGTATGAGACGCTTGCCCTCCTGCCCTTGCGAAAAGGGGCCTATACCCTGACCGTTGGGCTGACGGATAAGGAAGATCATGTCTGTATTGCCGCTGCCAGGGCTATAGAACGTAATTATTCAGAGATCATGGTGGCAGGTGTTAAGAATCTGTTGATGGAAAAAGATGACGATGCCCACAATATCACTAAGATCATCGTCAATGGTCAAGTTGATAAGATTTTTATGAGTCTGGCCGGCGAACCCTATTTTCAGGAAATGGCCATGGTCTATCTTCCTCATGCCCATCAGGATATCAGGAAACATTACCAAGAATTGTTGAAAAATAGCGGGATGGATGATTTTGCCAGACTTCTGGTGGGTACGGAAGAGGTATCCGTTAAACGAAAAGTGGTGGCGGTAGATGATTCTCGGATGATTCTCAATATCTCTACAAGGCTACCTTGCATGAACTGGGGTATGAACCGGTCCTGTTTGAATTTCCGGCATCGGCCCTTGAGTGGCTTGAGAAAGAGAAACCCGCCATGGTCTTGACTGATCTGAATATGCCTGAAATTACCGGGGTAGGTTTGACGGAAAGGATACGGAAAAAATATTCTGCCGCGGATTTGCCGGTGATTATGGTTACCACCCAGAATGAGGCCCAGGATAACAAGGCAGAATATGCCGCCGGAGTAAACAAGATTATTCAGAAGCCTTTTTACGCGGCCTCATTGAAAGAGGCAATGGCAGAATTTATTTAGGTGCCTCCAAGAGGACAGCAATCTTTTCCGTCTGGATTCTCGTGGCGTCTGGCTGATAAGCGGCACCTGGCAGGTATTACCAGTCCTGAATCATACAGGGAGCGGTGCCAGGAGAGCTGGAAGTTTGTAAAAGTCTCTGCCCACGTCCTCTGGTCTGTGGGCATCAGACCCGGCCAGCAGAGGGATGTCTCTGTCGATGGCCATCTGGATAATAGCCGGGACAGGAAAAGGGGTTCCGCGGATAGGAAATCCAGAGGTATTGATCTCAAGGGCCATTTCTCTGGCCCTGACTGTGTCGAGCAGTTCACTGATCTGCTGCCAGTGGCCCTCGGTGAGGTGAAGTTCCGGCTGAAAACGGAGGGCGGCGTCCAGATGGCAGAGGACCGTGCCGGGGAGGACGCGTACTGCCTGGGTGAGGGTGCTGAAATAGTTGTCAAGGACCCTCTCACAGCCCGCTTCGGCAATAGCCTGGACGTTTCTCGCCTGTCTGCTGACCAGGTTCAAGTCAAAAGAGTGCTCAGGGTCAGGCATAAAGTGGTAGGAAATTCCTATCTGATCCCAGGCACGTTTGCCCAGGCGGTCCTGCAGTTCCTGCCAGTGTGTGACACTATAGCCTACCTCTACCCCGAGGCCGATGGTCAGCCGGCCACTGTACTTGTCCTGCAGTCTCTGTCCTTCCTGAAAGTAGTCGTCAAAGTCTCTGTCAGTCAGCCATGTGGTCTCGAAATAGTTTACACCTGCTTCCATATGCTCAAGAAAAACAATATGTTCCAGACCGTTTTTGACTGCCGATAGCGCATACTCCTCCATGGTGCCGGAGGCATGGTGGCACCAGCGGGTGTGCATATGACCATCAAATTTGAGATTAATCAGGGAATGGGATGACATCAAGGTCGTTACAGAGAAGTTTTCAGGCATTTCCCTTGGGGAAAAAATGGAGAACACCGTCAATGTCTGAGGTGTCACAGACATGGCCCATGTTCATCTCCAGATCAAGAAACTCGCCGATGCCGCCGATGTCCAAGGACAGGGCCGGGCCATCCGGCAGATGGTAGATCAGGGTCTGGACCTGGGCATAATTAATGGGACGGACAAAATAAATCATGGAATATACCTGTGTTGCTAAGTTTTTGTAAGGACTCGTTGAGTCTACCTGAAGAAAGTCAGATAATTATGGTAACAACCATAAGGATTTTTTTAGTAAACTGCAAGGAGTTATGAGCAAAAGGTGCATCTCGGCCGCATTTCAGATCTCCCTGCTTCGTAGTTGTTCGGGGCTGCTTATTTCATTGTCGGACTGCAATGAAATGGGTTTGACAGTGAAAGAGGCGATGCTTACTATAAAAAACTCTTTAGGAGAACTGTTTTCATGGCTCTGAACCATTTTAATGTAAAAAAATAACATGGCCATCCAAGTGCCCGGAGCGGCATAAGGAGCCGGTGTCGCTCCTACGCCGTCCATGGCGCTCGCGACACTGGCCGTACATGGTCCAGGAAATGTAACCGTTCTTTCGGTAACGGTACTTAATTAATATTTGACAAGGTGATAATGTGAGTGAGAAAATTATGTCGGGCAAGGAGAAGGTCCTCTTTGGGAAAGCAATAAACCCATCCAATATTCTTCCCCAGAAATTGACCCTGGACAGTAAAATCAAATTTCGCTGTCATCCGGGAGTGAAATGCTTTACCGCCTGTTGCGGAGGGATCAAGATTATTCTGACACCTTATGATATCCTGCAGTTGAGAAAGCGGCTCGATATGCCTGCCCATGAGTTTATCCAGCAGTATGCGACCCCTGTCTATTTAGAGCAGACCGATATGCCCGGTGTGGCCATCAAGCTGCGGGAAGATGACCAGAAATGTCCATTTGTGACCCCGGAGGGGTGCACGGTCTACAGTGACCGGCCTTCTGCCTGTCGTTATTATCCCGTGGGTATGGCTGATTTTCATGAGGGTGGTGAGAACAAGAGCAAGGATGGGGATCAGAACGATGAAGAGAAATTTTTCTTTATCGTCAAGGAGGAGCACTGCAAGGGCTTTGAAGAAGACAAGGAGTGGACGGTCCGTGAATGGCGTGCCGACCAGGGCGTTGATGTGCGGGACGAGATGAACAAGGAATGGCTGCGCCTGGTCATGCGGCGCAAATCATTCGGCCATCAGGCCACCCTCTCGGAGCAGGCCAAACGCATGTTCTTCATGGCCTCGACCGACCTTGACCATTTCCGCTCCTTTGTCTTTGAGAGTTCCTTTCTCGACACCTTTATCATTGATGATGAGACGGTGGCCAAGATTAAAGAAGATGATGTGGAGCTCATGCTCTTCTCTTTCAAATATCTTGCCTCCACCCTGTTTGGGGCCCAGAGCATGAAGATACGAGAGGATAAGATCCAGACCAAGGTCGAGGAGATCAAACAGCGTCAGGATGAGTCTGTTCTTGAGTCGGTGCAGGATTATGAGAGGATCAAGCAGGAGCGGGAGATGGAAGGAAAATGAAGGACCAATTACGAATGACGAATTACAAATGATGAATTTGGAATAACGATTTGTCTGACTTGAATTCGTAATTCCAAATTCGTAATTCGTAATTAAAACAAAAGGGGTTCCGGAAAGTACTTTCCGGAACCCCTTTTGTTTTATGAGTAATGCCTGCTCTCAAAAAGAGCAGGCTCGATGGAGATATTATTTCTCTGGTTCCAGGGCCGCTGCCCGTGCCACCAGAAATTTCCAGGATTTGGTCACATCTTTCTGGGACAGGGCCATGAGCTCCTCGGCATGGGCTGGATTCATCATCTTCAGCATACGGTAGCGGTTCTCAGCCATGGCGTATTCCTCAAAGGTGATGGTGGGTTCCTTGGAGTCGATGGTCAGGGGATTCTTGCCCGCGTCCTCCAGCTCAGGGTTGTAGCGGTACAACGGCCAGTGACCGCAATCAACCGCCTTCTTCTGCTGATCCAGACCCTTGGTCATGTTGATGCCATGGTTGATGCAGTGGGCATAGGCGATGATGAGCGATGGACCATCATAGGCCTCGGCCTCGGCGATGGCCTTGGCAACCTGGCCGGGATTGGCGCCCATATTCACCTTGGCAATATAGACATTGCCATAGGTCGAGAAAATCATGCCGATATCCTTCTTCGGCATCTTCTTGCCGCTGGACGCGAACTGGGCGGTCGCGGCACGAGGAGTCGATTTAGACATCTGGCCGCCGGTGTTGGAATAGACCTCGGTATCCAGGATCATGATATTCACATTCTCGCCGGAGGCCAGGACATGATCAAGACCGCCGTAGCCGATGTCATAGGCCCAACCGTCTCCGCCGAAGATCCACACTGATTTTTTCACCAGGTAGTCAGCCACAGGCAAAAGGCGCTTGGCGATGACATCCTTGCTGCCTGCCAGTTTGGCCTTCAACTGGGCCACGCGCTCCCGTTGCTGTTCAATGGCAGTCTGCGATTTCTGATCGGCACCTACTATTCCGTCGGCCATCTTCTTGGTGATCAGTTTTGCGGTAACGGCCTGATTGACAAGCTCCGCCGCCTGAGCGCCAAGCTTGTTGACGGAGGCGCGCATGCCCAGACCAAACTCGGCATTATCCTCAAACAGTGAATTGGCCCAGGCAGGTCCGCGTCCGTCGGCGCGTTTACAGTAAGGGGTGGTGGGCAGGTTGCCGCCGTAGATGGAGGAACAGCCGGTGGCATTGGCCACCAGCATCCGGTCGCCGAACATCTGGGTGACCAGTTTGATATAGGGGGTCTCGCCACATCCGGCACAGGCACCCGAGAACTCGAAAAGGGGACGACATAACTGACTGCCCTTGATGGTGGATGGATCAATCTCGGTGGAATCGACTTCGGGTAGAGTGAGGAAAAACTCCACATTCTTGGCCTCGGTTTTGCGGATTGCGTCGGTGTTGGCAACCATCTGCAAGGCCTTGGTCTTGGCCGGGCAGACAGAAACGCACTGGGTGCAGGCGCAGCAGTCTTCGGTGAAGACCTGGACTACAAGCTTCCGGCCGGTGAACTGTTTGCCCACGGCATCCGCGGATTTAAAGGCCTTGGGTGCTTTTTTCAGATCAGTTGCGACCTTCATGCGGATGGCGGCATGGGGGCAGACGAGAGAACATCTGCCGCACTGGATACAGTTTTCAGGGATCCATTCGGCGACCTGAACCCCAATGTTCCGTTTCTCGTACTGGGAGGTTCCGGTGGGCCAGGTGCCGTCGTCCGGCATCTGGGAGACCTTGACCTCGTCGCCTCTCCCTTCAATCATGATGGCGGTTACTTCCCTGACAAAGTCAGGCGCGTGCTCGGGAACAGTCGGCGGCACGGCG
Source organism: Desulfoarculaceae bacterium (assembly GCA_019429465.1). GTDB lineage: Bacteria > Desulfobacterota > Desulfobulbia > Desulfobulbales > Desulfocapsaceae > UBA2270. The sequence continues at coordinate 23,383 of JAHYIV010000010.1, read as the reverse complement.
TGACCGCCGGTCGATTTGCCCAGCTTCACCTCGACGATGTTTTTCATGGCGGCATCGACTGCGCCGTAGTTCATTTCCACGACCTTGTCGCCCTTTTTGCCATAGGTCTTTTTGATGGCGTTCTTGATGGCGGCGACGGCCTCTTTCTCGGGGATGATGCCCGAGATCAGGAAGAAGGCGGTCTGCATGATCATATTGATGCGGGCGCCAAGACCCAGGGCCTGGCCGAGGGAGATGGCGTCAATGATGAAGAATTTGGCCTTTTTCTGGATCAGGGCCTTCTGCACCTTGTTTGGCAGCTCGCCCCAGATCTCTTTGGCGTTGAAATGGGTGGTCAGGAGGAAGGTGCCGCCTTCTTCCAGGTTGCGAAGCATGTCATACTGGTCGAGAAAGTTGGAATTGTGGCAGGCGATGAAATTGGCCTTGTTAATGAGATAGGGGGCCGCAATAGGATTTTTGCCGAAACGGAGATGGGAGGTGGTGATCGAGCCTGATTTCTTGGAGTCGTAGACAAAGTACCCTTGCGCTGAATTGTCGGTCTCGGTGCCGATGATCTTGATGCTGTTCTTGTTGGCGCCGACGGTGCCGTCGGAACCAAGGCCGTAGAACAGGGCGCGGACAACGTCCTTGCCCTCGATGCTGAACTCCTTGTCGTAGTCCAGGCTGGAGCCGGTCACGTCATCGTTGGGACCAACGCAGAAGTGGTTCTTGGGGGCCATGGAGGCCATATTGTCAAAGACCGCCTTGGCCATGGTCGGGGTAAATTCGGCGGAACCAAGCCCGTAGCGGCCGGAGAGGATCAAAGGCTGGTAGGCGGCGATATTACTCTCTATAGCCTCGCCGACTGCAGTGCGGACGTCCAGGTAGAGCGGCTCGCCGGCGCCGCCTGGCTCTTTGGTGCGGTCGAGGACCGTGATGCGCTCGACCGTTGGCGGCAGGGCGTTGACCATGGCCTTGCAGTCAAAAGGCCGGTACAGGCGGACAATGACCATGCCCACCCGCTTGTCCTGGGCCATCAGGTAGTCGATGGTGGCCGATACGGTTTCGCAGCCGGAGGCCATCATGACAATGACATCTTCGGCGTCAGGATCTCCGTAATAATCGAAGAGGTTGTACTGGCGGCCGGTGATGGTGGCGAACTTGTCCATGGTGTCCTGGACGATACCGGGCAGGGCGTTGTAATATTTGTTGACAGTCTCCCGGCCGGTAAAATAGACATCCGGGTTCTGGGCGGTGCCGCGGATGGTGGGACGGTCAGGAGTGAGGGCGCGCTGACGGTGGGCCGTTATCAGATCCTCATCGATCATGGCGGTCATATCTTCACGGGTCAGTTCCTCTATTTTCTGGATCTCGTGCGAGGTGCGGAAGCCGTCAAAGAAATGGACAAAAGGGATCCGGGAGGCGAGCGCGGCCTGGGTGACAATCAGGGCCATATCCATGCACTCCTGGACATTCTGGGAGGCAAGCATTCCCCAGCCGGTCTGGCGCACGGCGTTGATGTCGCTATGGTCACCGAAGATGGAGAGCCCCTGACAGGCGATGGAGCGGGCGGTCACATGAAAAACAGTGGGAGTCAGCTCGCCGGCTATCTTGTACATGTCAGGGATCATCAGCAACAGCCCCTGGGAGGCGGTAAAGGTGGTGCACAGGGCGCCTGTGGCCAGCGAGCCATGCAGGGAGCCGGCAACTCCTGCCTCGGACTGCATCTGGGTGACAACAGGGACGGAGTTCCAGATGTTTTCCTGCAGGGCTGCTGATTTGGTGTCGGACTCAGCCGCCATCGGCGTGGATGGGGTAATGGGATAGATGGTGATGATTTCGGTGGTGGCATAGGCAACATGGGTACAGGCCTGATTGCCGTCGATGGTAACCATTTTTCGTGACATGGAACGAATCTCCTTCATTGCTTTGATAATAATAAGTTTCTAGCTCTTTATGAACTCTATAAGTTGCTTATTTTTTTGGCAGATTACTGAGGTCATCCAGACTCTGGCTGACGATATTATATCCATCCATCGCCGCGATCTCACCGGCAATGGCATTAATGTCCAGTTCATCAGCCAGGGGTGGCTCGGTGTCGCTCGCTCCAGGGCGGGATGAAGAGAGCCCGGAAAGAATGCGTACCGATACCCGCTTAAATCCGGGAGGGGCATCGTTAAACGAGGTGAGGATGGAGAGGATGCGAGCATGGTGCTGACGCAGAATGTCAACCAGGAGCGAGACAGAGCCACCGGCGTCAGACATGTCAATTACGAACTGGTAGGCGCCGTCCTGGATCCCGGTGGCGTGGATGAAGCCCCGGAGGACATCAGATTCTGAGAGCAGGCCCACCAGATTGTCGTTGTCGTCAACGATCAGCAGCCCCGAGATCTTCTCTCCCAGCATAACGAGCGCCGCTTTTTCCAGGGTGTCATCCTTCTTCAGGCAGACGGGACTGCCGGTCATGACATCCTTGACCTTCATCTCGGAGAGCAGGTAGTACATCTCGTGGATGTCCATATCAGCCTTGCTGGAAGGTGATGCATCTTTCAGGTCGCGGTCGGTGATGATCCCGGCGAGCTTGCCATGGGACAGGACTGGCAGTCGTCTGATATTGTTCTCTTTCATCGTTCGGGTGGCCCGCATGACCGAGGTGTTGGCGTCCACTGTCAGAATAGTGGTTGCCATCCAGTCTTTTATTAGCATAAATGCCTCCTCCGGGTTGCGTAAAGGGTTGCGGAAATCATAGAAAATGGAATAATGAATATCCTTTTGAATGAGCGTGTCTGGCGCTAGTCATAGAAAGATGCTCCATGACTGGGAACTATATATAGTTGAATTTGAATTTAATAAAAACAAATAGCGAATATAGAATATTTTAAATATTGATGCAAGGTATGAATGAAATTGATATGTGCTGCCCATGAATATTCTCTCTGATCTTGATCTGGAACAATTGCTCATGTTCCTGGCCGATAAAGAGCAGTTTGTCTTTCTAGATACGGCAAAGCCAGACCCGGACAATTCGACATCTCTTCTCTTTCTGGATCCCGTCAGCCGTCTGCAATGTTGGAGTGGTGATGACAGCCGCTTGTTTATGGCCAGGATTGAGTCAGCCCTGGCCGCTGGATACTATGTGGCCGGCTGGTTCAGTTATGAGTTCGGCTATCTTTTAGAGGAAAAGCTGCAGGGGCTTTTTTGCCGGGAAGGTGATGGCTCGCTCCTGCTGGCTGATCTTGGTGTCTTTCCGGACCCCCTGGTCTTTGATCATTGCTCAGGTAAGACTGATTTTCCTGTTGTCTCTTGTGGCCCAGCAGTCGCTCTGGCGATCCCTGCGGTTGGCGGGATGAATCCCGAACCGCAGCCAGCCCCGGCGCTGGAAAATGTCCGGCCCAGTCAGGGGCATGATGCCTATCTCCAGGCTATTAAAGCCATTCAGCAATATATCCAGGCTGGTGACACCTATCAGGTTAATTATACTCTGAAGCTGCTTTTTGATTTTTACGGGACGCCGGAGACTCTCTATAAAACGCTCAGACGCAATCAATCGGTGGCCTATGGGGCCTATCTTCGCCTTGGGGAGTCCCGGCTGCTTTCTTTTTCCCCCGAACTTTTTTTTAGAAAAGATGCAGAGAACATTATGGTGCGGCCGATGAAAGGCACCATGAAAAGGGGCCGCTTCCCGGAAGAGGACCGCGAACAGGCGCGTCATCTCAGGAGTGACCAGAAAAATCGCAGTGAAAATGTGATGATCGTTGATCTTCTGCGCAATGATCTGGGACGATTGATGCATGAGCTGGGAGATGGCCCGGTGCGCACCTCTTCGCTCTTTGATGTGGCGCGCTATGAGACCCTGCTCCAGATGACCTCTACTATTGTCGCTACCGGCGTTCGGGGCTCCGGCCGGGATAGTCTTGTCTCCCTTTCTCTTCGGCAACTGTTCCAGGCCCTCTTCCCCTGTGGCTCGGTGACCGGCGCCCCCAAGATTCGGACCATGGAGATCATCGCGGAGCTGGAGCCGTTTCGCCGCGGAGTCTATACCGGGGCCATCGGCTACCTGGCACCTTCGGGTGCGGCCCTCTTTAATGTGCCGATTCGCACCGTCTCCCTGTGCGGCAAACGCGGGGAGATGGGGGTGGGCTCCGCAATTGTCGCTGACTCGGACCCGGAACAGGAATGGCAGGAGTGTCTGCTCAAGGGCAGCTTCCTGACTTCTTCCACCCCCGCGTTTCAACTTATAGAGACCCTCTTGTGGGAGCCGGGGGCAGGCTACTGGCTCCTGGCCGACCATCTTGAGCGCCTGCAGGCCTCTGCGGATTATTTTCTTTTTTACTGTGATCTGTTATCCGTTGAACAGGGATTGATGCGAGAGTGCCGTCTGTTTGCCGCGGTTCCCATGCGGGTCCGTCTGACCATGGCCAAGGATGGAGCGGTGACGATCAGCTCGCATCCCTGTTTTCTGCCCGTGGCTCGCCAGCTGCCTCGCAGGCCTGATCCCGGGCGCACTGATCTGCCGCGGATCGAGCTCTCCCCTGTGCGCACAGACTCATCTGTGCCCTGGTATTTTCATAAAACTACCAGGCGGGAGCTCTATGACCGTGAGCTGCAACGGGCCAGGGCAAACGGACTGTTTGACTGCTGTTTTTTGAATGAGCGGGCAGAGCTGACCGAGGGGTGTATCTCCAATATCATTTTGTGGCGGCAGGGTGAATACGTAACCCCGTCCTTGCAATGTGGATTATTGGCAGGTATCATGAGGAAATTTCTCCTGACGGATGCACAGATTCCCCTGCGGGAAGAGGTGCTGACGCCTGTTGATCTGCAGGATGCGGAGGCTCTTTTTCTCTGTAATTCGGTGCGGGGGGTTGTTCAGGTAGCTGGGAAGAGGGACTTTTAATCAGAAGTGAATTGAATCAGGTGTCAGGAGAAGGGAATGAACTGGAAGAATTGACCGATTGGAATAAAAATAGGTGTGGTCTGTGGTGTTGTCTTGCTGCTGACAACTGCGATCGGTGGTGTCGGGCTCCTCAAGGTATCCCAGATGGGTTCCGACATGGACCAGGTTCTGTCCGCCAATGAAATCAATGTCGCGCTAGCCAAGCGTGAGGTCGATTATCTCCGTTAAGCCGTGAAGATCAGTACCTTTTTCCAGGATGCCTCCATTGCCACCCTGGAGCTGGAGACAGATGACCATAAATGCAAATTGGGCCAATGGCTTTATGGCGAAGACCGCAAAGTTGTGGAACATGACTATCCGGAATTGGCCCAGATACTGAGAGAGCTTGAAGCCCCCCATGCCCAGTTGCATGCCTCGGTGGCCGAAATGCAGCAGATTCAGGCCAAGGCGGGAGATAAAGAGCAGGCCTTGCCCGCCATGCAGGATGTCTTTCAGACGAAATCAGAAGTGGCCTTACATCAGGTCTCCGGGATATTGAATAAGGCGGGAGAACATCTTGATCAGGTGTTGAAAGATGTAAATGAACACACCCGAGAGGAGGCACGTAATGCCATTCGGATCATCATGCTGATGACGGGTCTGGCGCTGGTGATTGGTATTTCCTTCGGTTTCAATATCTTCCGCTTGATCACCGGCAGCCTGAAAAAGATGGTGACCTTTACCGAAAAACTTGCCCAGGGCGATCTCGATGTCAGGCTTGATGTCGGTCAGCAGGATGAGCTTGGCGACCTGGCCCGAGCTCTGACAGTCACGGTTGAGCAGTGGCGCCATATTATTGGTGGTATCGGGGCAGAGGTGGTAACCCTTGCCTCCTCTTCCCATGAGTTGTCCGAGACCTCGCATAGTCTGTCGGCTGGGGCCGGCGACTCGGCGGAGCTGTCGGCTTCAGTGGCTGCGGCCACAGAAGAGATGAGCGCCAATATGAACTCGGTGGCCGCAGCTAGTGAACAGGCCGCTACCAATGTCAATATCGTGGCCTCGGCGGCCGAAGAGATCAGCTCAACGATTCATCAGATTGCCGCCAAAACAGAGCAGGCCAAAGAGATTACCAATGGCGCCCTGCTCCTGGCCCAAAGTTCTACAGAAAAGGTCGGGGCTCTGGGACGGGCGGCCCATGAGATCAGCAAGGTTACCGAGGCCATTACCGAGATCTCGGATCAGACCAATCTGCTGGCCTTGAATGCCACCATTGAGGCGGCCCGCGCCGGGGAGGCAGGCAAATGTTTTGCTGTAGTGGCCAATGAGATCAAGGAACTCGCCAAGCAGACGGCGGCGGCAACCGGAGAGATCAAGGCCAGGATTGAGTCTATTCAGGGGTCAACCAACGAGACGGTCAGTGAGATCGAGCAGATTACCAGGGTTATCAGTCAGATGAACGGGATTGTGGCCGATATCGCCCAGTCTGTTGAGGAGCAGACTGCCACGACTTCCGAGATTGCTGAAAGCGTTTTGCAGGCGGCTCAGGGGATCAGTGAGGTCAATGAAAATGTGGCCCAGAGTTCCATGGTGGCAGCTCAGATCGCCGGCGATATTACCGAGGTCAGTAATGTTTCCCGCTCCCTTTCCAAGAGTGGTCAGGATGTAGAGGGAAGTGCCCGGGAGTTGGCCGATGTGGCGGAGACTCTTAAAAACCTGGTGGCCCATTTCAGAATGGCTCCGGGTTCGGCTGGCGGTGAGGCCGGGGTCAGAAAGGCAGCAACGTCAGTGTCAAGACCGATGGCGTCCGCCACTCCGACCGCTTCCTCCCAGGTCGCGGATCTCATGCCCTGGAGTGCCAACCTGAGCGTGAATATCAAGCTGATTGACGACCAGCACAAGAAGCTGGTGGGGATGATCAATGAGCTGCACAAGGCCATGAAATTAAAAAAGAGCAACAGTGCGATGGGTACGATCCTTGATCGGCTGGTCGACTATACTGCCAGTCATTTTGCCGTCGAAGAAAAGCTCTTTGCCCAGTTTGGCTATCCCGAGGAGAAGATCCATGCCGAACTTCATCGGAAGCTGGTGGCCCAGGTGGTGGATATTCAGAAAAAATTCAAGGCCGGGGACGCCATGCTTTCCATGGAGCTCATGACCTTTCTCAAGGAGTGGCTGGTCAAGCATATCCAGGGGACAGATAAAAAATACACCTCTTTTCTGCGTGAGCATGGCGTGAAATAAGTCCCGAGTTCCTCAGTGAGGAGGCGGGATACAATGCCCTTTATGTTCTCATCTTCCAGGGAGCGTAAGGGGCATTTTAGTGCCTTACAGATTATTTTCTTGTTTTTTTTTTGCAAGAAAATAATCTGCGAAAGGCACTTATCCCGTTCCTCGGGGTTATTTAGGAGCCGTTACGAAATAACATGGCCATTTATATCTATTTCGTTACGCAGGCCAGGGACGGCCCCAGTGTCGCGAGCGCCATGGACGGCGTAGGAGCGACCGGCTCCTTATGCCGCACCGGTCACTTAGGTGGCCATGTTATTTTTTTACAGCGGCTTAGTAGGCGCCGTGTGAGCGAGATCCCGAACGAAGTATGTTTGGGGCGTGGAGGAAAAGCGGCTGTTGGTCGCGACATTCCTAAGGTATGGTTGTTTTTGAACGATGGCTCAGTGGACAAGGCCCTGGTCATCCTCTTGACGTATCTCAGCTGGAGCGATAATCAGTTGATGCGCGGCGCCAAGAGTGCGCGCCATGGTCATAAAGGTGGATGGCAGTGGCAACTCTCGATTCGGTAACAGCAGCCCGATGTCGGCGGCCTGGGTCAGGATCCTGGCGTTGTCCTTTTCTTCCATGTTGTCACAGAGGGTCTGTATCCGCAGGGCATCGGTGAGCGGCGCGGCCAGGTCCGGCAGGTCCCGGGCAAGGCTGAGCAGTTCCTGCTCAATATCAGCGCGGTTCTGTCGGCGGAATTCCTCAAATTTTTCTTCCCTGTGCAGGGAGCCGAACAGTTCATTGGTGATAGCGCCGGTGAGCATGGCAAGCGGCAGCGGGTCCCGGGCCGGGTATTTTCTGCCAAGCAGGATCCGCAACTCTTTGAACAGGACCATCTGCACCACGCAAATCCCTTCCCGCAAGACAGGAATCAATCGTGATCCCGGAATTTTTGTTTTTGTTGTATCCATCTGTCGCTCTCCTAGAGAACCATCTTGACGGCAAGATGGTTCCTCAGGTTCTGGTAGATGGCAAGCCGGGAGGCCTCGTCGGCAACCTCGATCTCCACGTTCAGGCTGCAGTATTTTCCGCCGGAACTGGTTCTTGAGGCGGTAATAGAGAGTTGAGCCGGACATACGGCGGTGATTGCTCTGCTCAGAGAGGTGACATCCTTGCCAATTACCTTGTAGAGCCAGACGCAGGGGTAGGTGATCTTCGGTTTTTTGGCACCACCGTGGCCACTGTTTTTGATATCAGTCTGCATTGTATATGGTATTCCTTTGTGGTTGAAGGCTTTTCTCGGCAAGCTGGTAACCTTGCTGGGGCCGGCCCGGGGTCGTGTGTCGACCCTTTGACCGAAAAACAGCAGGGGTGTCAGCTGCGGTCGCTGCCGTTTAAGAGGCTGATCTGGTCATTGAGCGTCCAGAAATCATAGACGACCCCCAGCCCGATAATGCCTCCGGTCAAGAGGTAGATGATTCCTGAAATCCATTTTCCCATATAAAAGCGATGGATGCCGAACAGCCCCAGAAAGGTGAGGAGCATCCAGGCCAGGTTGTAGTCAATTGCCCCTTCATGAAAGCGGATATCGGCGTCTCTGTTCATCGATGGAATGAGAAAGAGATCCACCAGCCAGCCGATCAGCAAGAGTCCCAGGGTGAAAAAATAGATGGTCCCGGAGATGGGCTTGCCATAATAAAAACGATGGGCGCCGAGAAAGCCGAAGATCCACAGGATATAGCCAATGAGCGGAAAGTGGGTTTGTCGTTGTGATTGGATCATTGCTTATGGCTCCTCCGCGATGGTGTTTTGATCGTTTTTCTGCGCCTTCAGAGGGATAAGTACTGACGGGGAATTGACTTTTTTTACCAGCCTTGAACTCTTGCGACTTTCTCGTTAACGGCTTCCCGGGCACTGCATCCCTCTTTTTTTTTAAGATCCGCTAAGGCCGCAACATTTTTTTTTCAACTGCTGTACCCGGGTCCAGGCTTCATGGATCCGTTTTTTCGGTAACCTGCCGCTCTCTATCGCCCGTAGAATGCCAGGAATGATCCGCGCCAGAGCACCCGGATCGTAGACGAGATTGTTTCCTATTATAAGCAGATCAACGCCGGCCGCAAGGGCCAGGCAGGAGGCTTCTTCCAGGTCATATTTGTCGGTGATGGCTTTCATCTGCAGGTCATCAGAGATGACAAGCCCGGTAAACTGCAGTTCCTGGCGCAGGAGCCGGCCTATGATGCTGGCTGAGAGGGTGGCCGGATGGATGGGATCCAGTCCTTTATGGAAAAGATGTCCGGTCATAATCGCCTCGGTCAGGCCACTGGCAATCAGCTCCTTATAGGGCTGGAGCTCTGCTGTCTTCCAGCTGCCGGTAATGTCAGCGAACCCCAGATGAGAGTCAACTCGGGAGCTGCCATGCCCGGGGAAATGTTTGAGGCAGGTGAGGATACCCAGTTTATGGTGCGCCTTGATCCACTCACCGGCATGAACGCTGACAATGGCGGGGGATGGTGAAAAGCTGCGCTCAAGTCTGCCGATTACCGGGTTCTCCGGAAAGGTGTTGATGTCAACGACTGGGGCTAGATTGAAATTAATGCCCAGGGCTTGCAGGGTGGCGGCAGTGGTCATGGCATGGATCGCGGTCAGCGTCCTGTCATTTTTTTGACCAAGTTCGGCCGCACTGGCAGTTGCCGGAAATCCAATTTCCGGTTTGAGTCTGCGAACGCTTCCTCCTTCCTGATCCACCCCTATAAACAGGGGGGTGCGGGCAAATCCCTGCAGGGTAGTGGTGAGGGCCTTGACCTGAGAGGCCGACGTGATGTTGTTGTGGCCCTGTTTTCCGGCCACGAAGCGGTCAAAGAGAACAACGCCGCCGAGGTTTCTCAGGCTTATATCCGCAGCCACGGGATGGGTGGCATCAATGCGGTCCCCCTGGAATCCGAGGAGAAAGAGCTGGCCGATTTTTTGTTCGATGTCCATGGATGTCTGTAAGATTAATGATTGGTAAGGAATTTATCCCTTGCTGATATTTTTCTCTACTCTTCTTGTTTGTTAATTGCAACAGAAGAGCCTCATCCAAGGTTTTGGACCTGCAATATCGAGATCGTGGCTAACTTCTGAAAGACACACTGAATCAGCTAGTTGTCGTTGTCTGTTACATTGTTCATGGAGGTGCGGGATTGACCTTCCTGGTGTAGCCGGAGAGCATTCCTGCAGGGGAACCATGAAATAAACGTGCCTTTGAAATTGGATTAGCATTGGTTTTGCATTAGAAAATATCAACAACTGGATAAAGATATTCGTCGGATTGTCGATATACTCTCAAGCCCTAACTTGTTTTGATAATTTTTATGAGGAAGTGATAATGACCATTTCAATGTCGATAGACTCAGATACCTTGAACGATATGGCACTGGCTGCGGTTGATCCCGTGATGGCTGAGCTTGATCACCTGAGGCGGCAAACAGAGCGACTGGGCCTGATCAATAAACTTCATCTTCGTTTAGCCGCTGTTCTTGATCTTGCCGGCATGATTGAGGCCTACTCGGTCTGGTTGATGCCTCATGTCGAGCATGAACTTATAGGATACAGTAATACGATTCGCAGTAAAAAACATCTGTTCTGTTCAGGTCATGGCCCATTGAGGCGCAACTTGATCGCCTTCGCCGAGCAGTTGATGGACGATAAGGATCTCGATGCAGCAGTCAGTGAAGATGGTCATTATGCCCATAAATGGCTGATGGAAACAGTTGATGATGGGGGATAGCTACTGGTGCTGAAAGGCGCACGAGCCATGGACTCCGGGGAGATTGGTTGGGTCAATGAGTCGCTGTTCGTCCTGGGTGAGTATCTTCACCGAGCCCTTGAGTATGAAGAACTTTTTACAAGTGCGCGGCGCGATGCCTTGACCGGTATTGCCAACCGTCGGGTCTTTGATGAGCAGATCAAGTTAAAGATGGACAGTGCCAGACGATCTGGCCGTCCATTGACCATGGCCTCCATGGATCTGGATCGATTTAAGCAGATTAATGATATCCTGGGCCATCAGCGTGGTGATCAGGTGCTGCGGCAGGTAGCAGTGGTGATGGCCGAGGCGATACGTTCAACGGATCTCCTGGTCAGGATGGGCGGGGACGAATTCTTGCTGGTTATGGATGATACTGATCAGCAAAACGCCAGGATCCTGGCAGAAAGAATGTGTCTGGCCATTGATAAACTGGAGGTCTGGGCTGACAGTGAAACAAAACTTGGGGTCTCCATAGGTCTTGCCCAGTGGACAAAAGATGAGGAACTTGACGCATGGATGGAAAGGGTAGATGATATCCTCTATCATGCCAAGGCCAATGGCCGTGCCAGAGTGAGTTTTGTCTGATTGGGAACTCTGTTAAATCTGTTACAATAAAGAAGGCCGACTCATAGAAGAGTCGGCCTTCTTTATTGTAACGGCTGCAGCTGTTCATGTGTCAGAATGTTGACTGCCTATCTGTCCAGTTTTATAGTCAGAGGAATGACGTGCAGTTCCTTGCGCCTCTGTTCGGTGCGGCCCAGTGACCATTCCCGGCACCGGGCCTGTCCGGCCAGCAGGCCTTCTACAGCCTCAACTACTCCTGCCACATTGATCACCGGATGGCGCGTAAAGACCTGGGGCAGCCCTTGGGTCAGGTTGCAAACCAGACAGCAGCCAGGTCGTTCGTGCAGGCGTAACTCCAGGTTCATACTCTTGTCATCAGTGTTGTGATAGGCGAGTTCAATGTCATAGGCCCCTTCACCGGCATCGCCGAACAGGGCCTCAAAAAACTCATCGGATCGTTCTCTGGGGAAGAGCTGCTGCAGGGTATCAGGGGTAAAGAGGGCGTCAATGGTCTTGGTGTCCATGATGTTTGTTTGTTATTAAGAGTTGAGGGAGAGGTCTCGGGACCCTTGAGTCCGGCACCTTGGGCGTCATGTTGCAAAGAGTCCCTTATTATAAACGGCCTTGCCTCTTTGTCAACCGACGTTGCGGCGAAAGCGCCACTGTGGTAAAGTCTGACCCCATGCAAACCACTCTCTCAACCACTCAAAGCAGTTACCTGGCTCCTGCCATCAATCTGGATGATCTCAATCCTGCCCAGCATGAGGCGGTAATCAGGACCGAAGGGCCAGTGCTTGTTATCGCCGGGGCCGGCAGCGGCAAGACCAGAACCCTTATCTACCGGGTGGCCCATCTTCTGGAAAAGGGCGTACCCCCGGAAAAGATCCTCCTGCTGACCTTTACCCGAAAATCAGCCCAGGAGATGCTGTGGCGGGCCGGCAGACTCCTCAATGATTCCTGCAGTCGGGTGGTAGGCGGCACCTTTCACGGAACGGCCAATCTGCTGCTCAGACGCTATGGCTCCTATCTGGGTTTCGGCTCGAACTTTACCATCATCGACCGTTCCGATGCCGAAGGGATCATTAATCTTCTTAAATCCTCCCTGGGCCTCACCGGACGAGATCTGCAGTTTCCTTCCAAGCGGGTCATCATCAATATGATCAGCGGGGCAGTGAATAAATCCATTCCGCTAGAAGACCTGCTCTTTGAACAGTACGCCCATCTCAGTGAGCATACGGATGATCTGCTCAGGCTGCGGAAACACTACCGGGATTTCAAATTTACCCATGCCCTGATGGATTATGATGATCTGCTTGTTAACTGGAAACGCCTGCTGGCAGAGGTGCCGGAGGCTCGTCAGGTTGTTGCCTCCCGTTACACCCATATCATGGTGGATGAGTATCAGGATACCAATCTGGTGCAGGCGGATATTGTCCGTCTTCTGGCTCACGGCCATGATAACGTCATGGTGGTGGGCGATGACTCTCAGTCGATCTACTCCTTTCGCGGTGCTGATTTTTATAATATCATGCGCTTTCCCAAGACCTTTCCTGAGACCCACATCATCAAGCTGGAGGAAAATTACCGCTCCACCCAGCCGATCCTGTCCCTGACCAACGATATTATCTGTCACGCCACCGAAAAATATAGCAAGACCCTCTTTACCCGCCTGGAAGGGACGCGAAAACCCCTGCTCTTTGCAGCCACTGATGAACGGCAGGAGGCCAGGTTTGTGGCCGACAAGATCAGTGAACTGGTGGCTGGCGGGATCAGGTTCCAGGATATTGCGGTGCTGTTTCGTTCCGGTTTTCATTCCTATAAACTGGAGATTGAGCTTGCCGGCGGCGGCGTCGATTTTGAGAAGCGGGGCGGACTGAAACTGACGGAATCGGCGCACATGAAGGATGTGCTTTCTTTTTTACGTATCCTTGCCAATCCCCGGGACCATCTTTCCTGGAACCGGGTGCTGCTGCATCTCGATAAGGTTGGTCCCAAGACCGCTCAGAAGATTGCTGCCCAGCTGGGTCAGTCGACTGCACCCTTTCAGCACCTGGCAGATTTTCCCGCGGGAAAGGCCTGGGAGGTGGGGTTGCGTCGCCTGGCTCAGCTCTTTGCTGACCTGCTCCAGGAAGAGTCGCCCGCGGCCATGTATGAACTGATCATGGTCTACTATCAGTCAATTTTTGAACGCCTCTATCATGATGATCATCCCAAGCGTCAGAAGGATCTCGAACAGTTGCAGACCATTATCAGTGAATATGCTGATCTGCAGACCTTTGTTGATGATACCACCCTTGACCCTCCTGATTCGGCCAGTTCGCAGCGGGTAGAGGACGCCGACCGGATGGTCCTGTCCACCATCCATTCGGCCAAGGGGCTGGAGTGGGAAGCGGTCTTTGTCATCGGTCTGGCGGATGGCCGTTTTCCCCATGCCAAGGCGGAACCTGGCGAGCAATGGGAAGAGGAGAGGCGCCTGCTCTATGTGGCTGCCACCCGGGCCAAAAAGGTCCTCTATCTGAGCTATCCCAAGGAGCTGATGACCCCTGACCGCCAGTTCCGGCGGGTGGGGATGTCACCATTTCTGGCAGAACTCCAGGGAGGACTCCTTGAGCGAATCCCGGAGGAGCGGCAGCCATCATTTGCTTCAGTACCATTCTCCAGAGGCGAGGGGCTCGCCCCGGCGAAAAAAAGCAGGAGCAGGGTTGCCGTGGGCGATCTGGCCAAAGGCACCCGGGTCAGCCACTCTTTTTTCGGCACAGGATCTGTGGTGCTCGTCGGCAGCGGCAGGACCGTTGATGTCCTCTTTGATCGGCATGGCCTGAAGACCCTGCATCTTGACTATGCGAAATTAACGATTGTGACGGATTGAATGGTGATGAACTACCAGGAAGCAGAGAGCTACCTTGAAGAGCTGCAGTTTCATAAGATCAAGCTGGGCCTTGATTCCATGCGCTCGTTTCTGGCCAGGGTCGGCCATCCGGAGCGGCAGTTGCGCTATGTGCATGTGGCCGGCACCAACGGCAAGGGTTCGGTGAGTGTCACTCTTTTGACTCTGCTGGCCGGGGCCGGCTATCGGGTCGGTCTCTATACCTCGCCCCATCTCAGTTCGGTCAGGGAACGCTTCCGGATCAACGATGAATTTATCAGCAGGGAGAAATTTGCTGAACTGGCCAGCCGGATCAAGACCGTGCTGGGTGCCGAAAAAATTACCTATTTTGAATTTACCACGGCGCTCGCCCTGCTCTGGTTTGCCGAATCAGGACTGGATCTGGTAATCCTCGAGACCGGGCTTGGCGGCCGCCTGGATGCCACCAATGTGGTTGTGCCCCTGATCTCGGTGATCACCAATGTGACCATGGATCATGAGGCCTATCTCGGCACCACCGTGGCAGCGGTAGCAGCCGAAAAGGCCGGGATTATCAAAGAGTCGGTACCGGTGGTTTCGGCAGTGGCGGCGGGCGAGGGGCTGGAGGTGGTGCAGCGGATCTGTTATGAGCGTAACGCCCCTCTTTTTCTTTATGGTCAGGCCTTTCACGCCGAACAGGATGAACATCGTCTCTGGTCATGGCTGCCGGTGGGTGCAGCTCTGTCTGCTGAGCGCCTTGAAGCCTTGCGCTGTTCCATGCGCGGCAGCTATCAGCTGGTGAATGCCTCCCTGGCCCTGGCCGTGCTGGCCCTGCTGCGACCACATGGCTTTCTGTTTTCGCCGGAACTGATCCGCACAGGACTGGCGGCCGTGCGCTGGCCAGGTCGCCTCGAGCATATCTGTCTGGACCGGAAAAGTCGGGCCGTGTCTGAACAGGCCCAGGCAACTGATAGTGAAAATGTCTGCTATCTCCTTGACGGGGCCCACAATCCGGCGGGGGTGGAGAGTCTGGTGCTTACCCTGCGTCATGAATATGAGTATAACCGACTGATCGTGGTCTGGGGCGCCATGCTGGATAAGGATCTGGGGAAGACCATGCCGCTGATTGCCGACTTGGCAGGGGTTCTGCTGCTGACCAGGCCGGAGGGCGAACGTGCGGCGACGCCGGAACAGCTGCTGGAGCATCTCGATGAAGTGACGCAGAGCCGCTGTGAGCGTGTCCCCATGGTTGAGCAGGCCCTGGTAAGAGCCGAGGCGCTGGCTGCGACCGGAGACCTGATTGTGGTGGCCGGCTCTTTATATCTGGTCGGGGCTGTACGCAAGATCCTGTTGGGAGAATTGGTGCCTTAGATGATGGACTCTTTCGGTTTTGACGGGATGGACGAGGACGAGATCCGGACGGAGCGGGCTAAGGCCAGGGAAATGCGCAAGAGCCGCTGGTGGCAGCAGAAGACCGCCGCTGGTAAATGTTATTATTGTCAGCAGACGGTATCCTTCAAGGAACTGACCATGGATCACCTGATCCCTCTGACCCGCGGCGGGCGCAGCACCAGGAATAATCTGGTCCCTTGCTGCAAGATCTGCAATAATCAGAAAAAGAACATGCTGCCCCTGGAATGGGAAGAATATCTGGAGACGCTGAATCTGGATAAGTGACGGGATGTCGTGCCAACCGGTCGCCGGCTGTTGCCTTTTTGTGAGGTCTGCACCGGAGAGAATCCCTGGAGTGTTCTGTGCTCTCCTGAAATATTGATGATTGAATGATCTGTTCTTAAAAAAAAGTTCATAGTCAAAGAAAGGCAACATATCAAAGAATTATTTTTTTGATCTCTTTTGGGCTTGATAGTTACGTTTTTTGTGGAAAAAAGAATGCACGCGTCTGATAAATAGTTTAAATAGAATATTCCTGCTTTCAGGGAATGTAATGTGATATGGGCGGGTAGCTCAGCTGGATAGAGTGTCGGCCTCCGAAGCCGAAGGTCGCGGGTCCGAATCCCGCCTCGCCCACCAAAAAAAAATAAGGGAAATCAGGCATATATGCTTGGTTTCCCTTTTTGTTTGCCCAGCGTAGCGGGCAAATCCGGCCTGCTGCAAGGGCTCTTTGACCTCGGTGCTGTAAAAACCGGAATTTCTGTTTCGGTATGAAAACGAAGGAAAACAAACAGGAGCCGTATACGAGGACCGGACGTACTGTTCTGTGAGAGGGATGAGGCGAGTTTGATCAGCCGTCTCACCCGACTCAATTTTATTTGCCCGGCCGGATGAATCCACCAGATCGATACCCGTAGGGGCGAAGCCGCTGGCTCGCCGGCGGTGCCCCTGGAGCAATGTCATTGGTGTCCAAAGCAAGGTATCGCCCGCAAGCGGGCGCCATCGGGTCGCCCCTACGTAAGAACCCATCATCCCGTCAAGGTAGCCTGGATGCAATGGAGTGGAATCCGGGGCAGGCCGTGGCACAAACTCCCTACTGCCCCGGATTGTGCTGCCGCTCCATCCAGGCTGCGATTATTCAAAGGAATGAGCAGAAATGGATCAGTGGATGGGCAGTTTTTGATGGGCGACAAATTTCACCAGCTCGGCCCTGGTTTCGATGCCCAGTTTGGTCATGGCCCTGGCCCGATAGGTGGCTACGGTTTTTTCACTGAGAAAATATTGTTCTCCTATCTCCCGGCTCGTGTGGCCCAAGGCCACGGCAAGAGAGACTTGTTGCTCGCGTTTGCTCAGTGACTGCCAGAGCATCTCTGCGGGAGAGGTTGTTTTTTTTTTCGAACCGGCCATGATCTCCGGCATCATGGATGGATGGAGATAGATCTGTCCGCGCATCACCAGCCGGATGGCATAGAGCAGATCCACATCCAGGCATTTTTTGAGAAGAAATCCTCTGGCGCCGGCGGCCATGGCCTCCTTGAGGTATTGCTGGTCCTCGTGCATGGTGAGCATGAGGACTCTTGCTTGTGGCGCCTGGCGGAGCAGCTCTGGCAAGAGCTGAATGCCGCTGGTATCTCCCAGAGAGATATCAAGCAGGATGACATCTGGTTGCAGCTCCTTGGCAAGGTTCAGGGCTTGTTCTCCGGAGTCAGCAATGCCGGCGACTACCAGATCCGCTTCGGCGTTCAGCAGCATCCCCAGTCCGGACAGGAGCAGGGGATGATCGTCAACAATGAGGAGTCGGATAACAGGATCAGTTTTCATGACATACCATGATATGAGAGGGGATTTCAAAAGAGACCATGGAACCATGGTCCGGACTGCTTTCGATGTTGCAGGCGCCCTGGAGCAGTTGGGCCCGTTCCCGCATGCCCAGAACCCCGAGTTTGGTTTTATGATCCACCTGATCCGGCTCAAAACCAATGCCGTTGTCTTCAATGACACCACGGAGTTTATCTCCCCGCCATTCCAGAAGTACGGTAACCTCTGTTGCCCCGGCATGTTTTATGACGTTGACAAGGGCCTCCTGGATAATCCGGTAGACGCAGGTTTCTGGGCAGGAATCCGGCCTTTTGTTGTCAAAGCCGATCAGGGTCAGGCTTACGTGCATGCCCTGCAGGGCAGTCATCTTGGCGATCAGCATCTTTAAGGCCGGTTCCAGCCCGAGATCATCGAGCACGCTGGGGCGCAGAGCCATCGCCAGATCATGGATGGCCTCCATCTCCTTGAAAAGTGCATTTTTCAGACGGATAATCCCCTGGCGTATCTCATCCGGCTGTTTCGCGTTTTCCAGAACCTTGAGATCCACCATGAAAGAGGCCAGGGCCTGACCGGTCTGGTCGTGCAGCTCTCGGGCAATCCGCTTTCGCTCACCTTCCTGGCTGGCCATGACCCGCTGGAGAAAATGTTTTTGCAGCTGTTCCCTTTCTTGCCTGAATCGGTCTGCCTTGCCAAGCGTCTCTGTCATCTCATTGAAACCCTCTATCAATTTTCCCAGTTCATCCTTGCAGGTAGTGGGGGTCAGGATGACGGAATAGTCTCCGCGACGTACTATCTGCATGGCTGCCAGGAGCCTGTTCACCGGCCTGGTGATTACCCGGGTCAACCACAGGGAAATCAGGGATCCCAGAACAGCGACCAGCAGGATTGTCCGGGCGAGGGACCAGACAACATCCTCTGCCTGATGCCGGAGGATGTCACCTTTGATTCCGGTAATCACCAACCCTTCGTTACCGTTATTGATTCCGGCCCGGGCCTCCCAGATCTTTCCTTCAGTGGTCTCCAGCAGAGTCAAGTCGTCCGGGCGGGCGACAAGGGTTGCATTCTTACCGAGAAGATCGGAGGGAAAGCCGCCATCAAAGGTGTGAGCCATGACCTGACCTGCACTGTTGACGATGATGACATAGCGCAGGTCAGGGCGATTCTGGACCGTATTCCTGAGCATCTGGGTCAGTCCGTAAATATCGTTGATCAGGAGATAATCGTGGGTCTGATAGGATAGCTCATTGGCCACGAAGCGGCTCTCTTCCCGGAGAAAGATCTCGGTATTTTCGTTAAGTGCCCCGCGGACCTGGGAGATGGTGATCGCGCCGCACAAAAAGATGAGGGTGAGGGCCAGCCCGAGGATCTTCAGCTGCAGAGGCACGCCAAGCAGGATTGTTCTGGCCTTGTGGCCTGTGCGCCTGAGAAAGGCGGACTGTAGTGTTGTCGCTGTGCCGGGCATGAGGCTTTTCCCTTTATTTTTGGTCCAGCTACCGTTCGTAAAGCCGGGAGTCGGGTTCGATAAAGCGATCCACGCCGAGTTCGGCTAAGGCCTTTTCCCCTTCCGGGTCCAGGTGCAGTGACAGCAGGATCTGCTTGAGCTGTTCTCTTTCTTCCGGGTCAATAGAGACCGGGATGACGACGGGCGGGATCCCGAAATCTTTGGATTCATGAATGATTCTGGTTTGTTGGGAAATGAGACTATTGCGTTTGGCGGTAAATTCATAGACCTGACTGTCGATCGAGGCACCATTGGCGATGCCGTCCATGACTGCGGCTATGGAACGATCGTGGCTGTAGGTGAAAATTGTTCGGCCAAAAAAATCTTCCGGCTGCTGCCCCATGGATTGCAGCAGGGTCAGGGGGTAGTGGTAACCGGTGTTGGAGAGCGGATCGGTGAAGGCAAAGGTCTGGCCGCGCAGTTGGTCAATACGGGTGATCCCGGAGGCTGCAGGAACGATGATAAAGGACTGGTAGGTGGTTCGGCCATTGATCTGTGGCACCACCAGCAGTGACATGGTGTTTTCATGGAGTCCTTCAATGTAGGCGCCGGTGCAGATGAAGCCTATATCCACCATGTCTCTGGCCAGCAGGTCATTGAGCTCCTGATAGGTTTTGCGCTGTACCAGGATTGCCGGTTTGCCCATTCTGCGGCCCAGGGTATCGATGAGCAACTGGTAAGATTGAGCCGTGCCCTGTTGTGAAAGGATGGCACCTACCCCGACCCGCAACGTCTGCGGGCCAGGGTGATCAGGGCTGGGAGGGAGCTGCTGGAGCCTGTCCAGACGGATCGGCGGCTGCTGGCCGGCAGTGTTCTTCGGCGGCTCGCGGTTACAGCTTGTTCCGAGGAAGAGAAACAGGAGTGCGAGACAGAGGATACAGGACCAATTTTTAAGCATAGTGATTCTGGCAAAATAAAAATAGATGGATGAATGGCATTGGTGACAAAGCAGGGTGTCTATTTTCTGTGTCTGGTCTATCCGTATAGGACGCTGTTGTCAAGGCTGTTTTTGCAACAACTTTGAACAGTGTCGAACAGTGTTGAGAGACTGCTGTAGCTTTTGTTACACCGACAAGGAACTCAGGTCATTGTTGTCCTTTTTCCGTTCATGATAAAGAAAGCAGCAAGAAGTCTTTTTTTATTAATTTTTTTTTGTACAGGAGGGAGGAAATCATGAAAAAAAAGTATTCCAAGACAATGATGGCGTTGGGTGCAACTCTTACAGGCGGGCTGCTGCTGGCAGGTTCTGCTGTCGCCGGGCCACAGATTGATTTCGGTGAAAATGGTTACCTGCAGCTCGATGTGAAATTCCAGGGCATCCTTGATTATACGGATTTTGGATCCGGCCAGGATGGTGAGGGACGCCGCTGGGATGCCGCGCTGCGCCGGGCGAGACTCGTCTTCACCGGTATGTTTGATGAAACCTGGGGCGCCAAGTTTCAGACCTGCGCCGGCACCAGCGCCACCCGCAACTTCGGGGGCGGCGGCTATGAACTGGCCAAAAACAACAGCAAGACCAATTCCCAGATCAGGCTGACTGATGGCTATCTTATCGGGATGTTTAACGATATGCTTAATATCAAGCTCGGTCTGACCAAGATCCCTCTGACCCGTGCCAATCTTGACGAGTGCTTTGCGCCGTTGAGCCACGAGCGCTCCTCCTTTGTCTATTCACCCTATGGCACCGACGCTACCAAGAACAGCCGGGATATGGGTCTTGTAGCCACCGGCGCTTTTGTTGATAATCATTTGAAATACTTCGCCGGAATCATGGAGGGACGGGAAGGCGCGGCCAATTTTTATAATCCGTTCGTGGACAAGACCTTTACCACCAGTGCTGAGCCCAGCAGCAACCTGGAGTATGTGGCTCGAGTCCACTATTCCTTTCTCGACCCTGAAACCAGTGCCAGCGCCGGCGGCTACAAGGGCTTCTATCTGGGGAAAAAGGGCAAGGTTCTGACCCTGGGTGTTGCCGGGGCGTACGAGGCGGATGCCGCCTATAAGAACACGGCACCTGCTGGTGCTCCGGGCACGCCCGGCTTTTTTCTGAGTAAGGTTAACGGTGACGAAACGGTGGATTACACGGCCTGGACCGCGGATGTTTTCTTTGAATACCCTTTTGCCAATACCGGGGTTCTCACTGCCACCGCCCTCTATCTTGATGTTGATTTTGACGATGCCTACCTGACCACTTCCGCTCCTGCTGATTTGAACACCATAGTTGGCGGGGCCATCGGCCAGAGAGACGGCTACTATGGCAAGGTCGGCTACGTTCTCCCTCTCACCGTGGGAGCAAAAGGTAAAATCCAGCCCTTTGCCCGCTACGAGAACTGGGATATTGCCAGCCTCCTGGGGGTCCGCAATCAGACGGTGGAACAGTGGGGCGTCGGGGCGAACTACTATGTAAAAGGCAACGACAGGATCCGATTTACCCTGGAATACTCTCGGACCAATTATGACAAACCCACGGATCTTGCTGACTATACAGACCAAACTGCTCCCCAGCCTCACGACTTAACGGACAGTTACGACACGATGACCGCTATGTTCATGGTTTCATTTTAAGGTAATAGAGCATATGTTTTACAGGCCTTCCAGCCCTGACGGACAGGAAGGCCTGCTTTCCCAAAGCTGACTTTGGGCGCAAAATAAGATGGCGGAACAAATCATCAGGAGAAAATATGAAAAAAATAATTCTCTTCGTCCCTTTCGTTTTGATTTCAGGCAATATCGCTTATGCCGAAGAGATGATCGTGAATCTTACATCCGGCAATGCATTGGTGGTCCAATATACTGGGTCCATCCAGGGCGTAACGCTCAAAGGGACCACCGATGCCATAGCCGGGGTCTCCATGCCGCAGGCAACAAGTCCTGCAGCAGCAGTGGTTGTCAACCAGCAAGATTCCGGAAAGGAGCAGGCCGTGATCCCGCAGGATAAAAAGAAAGAAGTGAACAATAAGGCGCCAGGGATCCGATTCAAGTGGGCCGATCCTATAACGGAAGATTAGTGCCTTACAGATTGTTTTCTTGTTTTTTTTTTGCAAGAAAATAATCTGCGAAAGGCACTTATCCTGTTCAACGGGGTTAGCAGCAAGAATTTCTCCCGAGAACTTTTTGAAGTTGCAGGCGGTTGAACAGAATCAAGTGTCTGCAACCCTTTATTTCCCTCTTGTTCGAATCAGGCGTCTCTTCTCTCCGGTTTTTATGCGTGAATCGATTTTGAGGGTGGTGGGGCGGGGCAGTCGGCTGCAAATGATGGCTGACTGTCCCGTATTTTTGACTTATTTACAAAGTTTTTTCAGTTTATCCGGTTGGATGATGACGATCTGGCGAGACGGCGAGGTGGCAACAATGTTGTCATCCCGCAGTTTTTTCAAAGACCGGGCCACAACCTCCCGGCAGGTTCCGACCAGGGAGGCAAGGTCCCCTTGGGACAGTTTACAGATGGTCGTCCCGGAGGCGTCTAGCTGCTGGTATGTGAGCAGCATCTTGGCCAGTCGGGCCAATATCCCTTTAAATGCCATATCATTGACCATGGTGGAGTAGAGCTCCATCTTCTGCGACATGCAGTGCACCAGTCGAGTGGCGATCTCCCCCGATTGGGAGACAAAATCATCGAAATCTTTTTCTTTCAGGGTATACAGCATGGCATCTTCAATAACCAGAGCGTTGGCAAAGGCCCCCGGGGTATGCAGGGTTGCCAGGCAGAATGTGCCTTTGGGTTCAATGAACCACAGGGTCAGCTTTCTGCCGTCCATATCGCTTTTGTAAATTTCTACCCGACCCATTTCCACAAAATAGAAATGGGAAACCTTGTCTCCCTGGAAAAAGATATGCTCGCCTTTTCTGAATTTTTTTTTATGCAGTCGGGAGGCAAGAAAGTGGATCAAGTGATCATCCAGTCCAGAGAGGATGCCGATTGATTGTAAAAATTGAAATTCCGGTCCATGCATGTCTGTCCATCCTTGTCTTCTGAAGGATACATCTATTCTTTGGAAATAACTGATAAAAAACAGATAATTACGTGCTAACCCCGATGAACAGGATAAGTGCCTTTCGCAGATTATTTTCTTGCAAAAAAAAACAAGAAAAAAATCTGTAAGGCACTAAACTGAATGACGGGCCCATGAGCAATAACAGATACGGCACAGCTTTTCCGTAGATGCTCTATCAGGGCCATCGCTGCATCCGGGATACACCTCCAGTAATAACATCAGCCTCGATGCAATGGAATCATCCCGTAACAGGGCTTGCGAACCATCGAGAATCTTGCGATTGAGGTGCGGTCAAAGATGTCCCGAAGACGGGAAGCAAGATGGTCTATCAGTATTTTCCGCGTCCCTTATGCTCTCTCTCTCTCTCTGCTCTATGTCAATGGATAGCAATCTCGAATAAATTTACCCTGCT
>JAHYIV010000041.1 GCA_019429465.1 Desulfoarculaceae bacterium | reverse complement strand
GAGGCGCGCAAATTTCGAGGAATGAGGCGTACTTGAGTACGCCGCAGTGACGAGATAATTCGGAGTCTCGTGACCTCGCTTACCTGCAGCAACGAAGCAGTTGGCGACTTTTTACGACGCCATCAAGCATTATCGCCGCCATGTGTAAAATGGCCGGCTCATCCTCCACCAGCAGAATCGTCTCCTCACCACCCATGACCGGCTCCGCGGGTGCTGTCGTCTGGATCTGAGCACCAATCCCTACATGCCTGGGCAGATAGATTGTGACTGTCGTTCCCTGTCCCGGTTCAATGTAAACATTGATAAAACCGTTATTCTGTTTGACAGCGCCATAAACCGTGGCCAGTCCCAGGCCGGTACCTATGCCCACACCCTTGGTCGTAAAAAACGGTTCAAAGATGTGGGCCTGTGTCTCCTTGTCCATGCCGCAACCGTTGTCACTGATGGCAAGACGCACATACTCACCAGGCGTAAAGCCCGGATGATTGGCGCAATAGGCCTCATCAAAAACGCGGCAGGCAGTGTCGATGGTGATTGTGCCCACGCCTGCAATGGCATCCCGGCCATTGACACAGAGATTGGCCAGCAGCTGATCGAGCTGCGAGGGATCCATCTTGACCGGCCACAGCTCCTCCCGCGGCCGCCAGACAAGACTGATATCTTCGCCGATCAACCGTTGCAGCATGGTGAGCATCCCGGCCACGGTCGCATTCAGGTCCAGCTCTCTGGGGGCAACGGTCTGCTTGCGGGCAAAGGCCAGCAGTTGCCGGGTAAGATCGGCGGACCGTTCAGCCGCCTGGCCGATCTCGAGAAGATGGGCGTGGAGCGGATGATCGGGCTTACATTGAAGCAGGGCAAGTTCCGTATGGCCCATGATCACCCCCAGCATGTTATTGAAGTCGTGGGCCACGCCGCCCGCCAATTGTCCCACCGATTCCATCTTCCGGGCCTGCTGGAGCTGGGCTTCGAGTTTGGCCTGCTCGGCCTCGGCCAGCTTCCGTTCGCTGACATCGACAAGGTCGCCGCGCAGACCCAGAAAACGACCGGATTCATCGTGGATCTCGGTGCAGATATGGCTGACCCAGCAGACCTGGCCCGCCTTGGTGATGATGCGGAACTCCAGGGGCAGCGCCCTGCCTGCCTCGTCCACGGGGTGCGCATGCTGGTCCCAGCGCTCCCGGTCTTCGGGGTGGAAGAGCTCATCGAGAAGGCCGGGATCGGCCAGGAACTCCTCCTCGGAATATCCGGTGAGCCGGCCGCAGCTATGGGAGAAAAAGATCATTTTTTTGTCCGGGCCCCGCCAGAAGATGAACTCGGAGGTGAACTCGGTGACGGTGCGGTAGATTTCCTCACTCTGCCGCAACTCCTGCTGCTGCCGGTCGAGTTTTTCGAGCATGGCATTGAAGGCCGTGGCCAGGATGGCGGTATCGTCCCCGCCGCCGTTCTGATACAGCCGCGCCGTTCCCGTTTTGGTCTCGATCGTGGCCACATGCCGGGTAAAGGCCCGGAGCGATCGGGTCAGATAGTGGCTGAAAAAACGGACGACTATAAAGGCCGCCAGGGCAATGGCCAGCATCAAGGCCAGAAGAACCTGGCCGGCCCGGATCACCGGGGCAAAGGCCTCGGCCTGGGGATAATTGGCGGCCAGGAGCCAGCTTTTTACCTGGAGGCGCTGAAAGGAGGTGAAATGGGCCACGCGGCAGCGTTAATAGTCTCGGCCGTACCCTCAAAGCCCGCAATGGCTCGCTCGTAAAGCAGGTTTTTCCCCCTGGGCATCTCCGTAAAGATCCTGGCCGGGTCCGGGTGCATGATCATGATCCTCTCCGCCGTGGTCAGGTAGAGATAGCCGCCCTCGCCGATCTTCTTTTCCGCAATCTTGCCCAGCATGTTGGGCCTCATGAGATCAATACCGCCGGCAAGGATGGCGATGATCTTGCCACCATGGTCAAAGACCGGGGCCGTCATCATGATCACCGGATGCTTGTGGGGCTGGGAGGAGACATAGGGATCGGAGATCACCGGGGCGGAGGTCGAGAAATCCCTGGGCCGTGTCTCCCGAAGCCAGGATCTCGGTGGAGACGATCGTGGAGCTTGCCACGAGCTGGGCCTGGGCCAGGGACAGCTTGTCGTCCAGGGATCCCGCGATTTCGGAGAGCAGCAATTGCTGCTCAGCGGCGATAATCCCCTTGAGCTGCTGTTTGAACATGCCGAGGGACAGGAAAGAAGTGGTCCCCATCAGACAGAGGAGGAACAGGGAGACGACAAGGGTCAGCCTGTTTTGCAGGGTCCACTTCATGGGCAGAGATCCTTGTAAGAAAAAAAGAAGAATTTCCCTGAGAGATCCGGACGCAAGGAAGCGACAGATGCCCAGCAACGACCTGCGGACTAGCGGGGATTTTCATAGAAGATATAGGATGTTGAGTAATCACTGAACTCGAAATAGACCTTCTTTTCATCGGCATCGGTCACGCCGTTCAGATTCTCGTCGAGAACGCCATAGCCAAAACGATAGGGGCGATCCTGCTTGCCATCGGTGGCAGCGGCGGTGGAGAGCTTGTCAATCTTCAAAAAACGCTTCACTAATTTCTCGCCGGCATAGACCTCAAGGACGCCGTTGGTGCCCGTCCAATTCTGCACCGCCCGGCCGAATTTATTCTGCGTCTCCTGGGTGCACGCACCAAGGAGTAAAAGGGTAAGAAAAAGTGAACATGCAGATCTCATCGAAATTTCCTCTTATGGTTAAACCTCTGATGGTTAAACTCTCAGAAACAGGGCACAAGAAAAGCCGGAAAGCCCCCTTCTCTTAGCGGGAAGAGATCATGCTCAAAACCCGGTAAACGAGCTTTGCCGCCAGAAAATCTGGTGCCGGCGAGTGCGGCTGGGGCACCAGACCGATCACGTCGAAGCCGACAATCCTTTTTTCACTGGCCACCTGGCGAATAAGCCTGGTGAGCATATACCAGTCGATTCCGCCCGGCTCCGGTCGTTCCACCGAGGGCATGCAGGAGGGATCCAGGACATCAAGATCAATGGTAAGATAGACGGTGTCAGTGAGCATGTCGAGGGCATCACCGGCCGCATTTACCCCGTGCTGCAGCAGATCACGGACAAAGACCATCCGATCCAGGTCAACCTTGCCCCGCTCCTCGCGGTCCATACTGCGGATACCGATCTGCACGGAATCACACATATCATGCACCCTGGTCATGACACAGGAGTTGCCATAGCCTGCCTCAGCATCAATGGGACGCAGATCGGCATGAGCATCAAGATGGATGACACTGAGATCGCTGTGACGCTCGAGTGCCGCCTGGATCAGGCCGATACTCACCAGATGTTTGCCGCCTAAGCCCACCACCAGCTTGCCGTCACGAAAAAGGGCTGCCGCCTGCTGCCGCACTTCATCTATCATATCGACGGGATTATCGTGAGACAACAGCGGCGGCAGGGTGTGAATCCCCTGACGATAAACCTCGGAATTAGTCTCGAGGTCAAACAAGGTAAGACGTGAAGAGGCTGCCAGAATGGCCTGCGGCCCGAGATCTGAGCCCTTGAGCAGGGTCGCTGTCCCATCATAGGGGATGGGCAGAACAGCTATCTTTGAAGTTTTGTATTCGCTATATTTTTTAGGAAGAGCAGCAAAATTCATCGAGTCATCACCATTGCCACGAAAACAGCAGATCACCCTGCCGCAGGTTTGTAATCTCTGACACCCTTGTCCTCAGCACAATCCAAACCATCAATGATAGAGATTCATGCCAACAATTTTACCACATAGTACACTTTTCACCACCGGCATCGCAAGAAACCTTATCACCCCTGTGAAAATAAAAGGTGGAGTGATCAATAATTGCAGTGCGAACCTGAAGGAGACCTTGATTCCGGAGGGGATTCGCCATGCGTATCGCCCCTGAATCCTCCCGCTAATGATGATGGTGGTGGTGTCCATGATCCGGTATCTTGCCGCCGGCCGCCGATAAGGCCTTATCCAGAAGTTCACTGGCCTGATTCATGGCGGCAATGGCTGAATCAATAGAGTCAGCCACCGCCTCTTCACCGGCCTGACGGGCAAAGGCAGACCATTTTCCACATTCTTCAGCATGACCCCGGTTATGTTCAATCCAATGGGGTAACAGGATCCTTAATTTTTCCATCTGTTCCAATTTTGTGTCTCCTCTCTCAAATACCTTCATCTCTCTTCCGGCAATACCGGACAGACAAAACAGACGAAGCTGCTTTTCTTGTATTTCCTGGCGGCCTGCTTGATTCGCGGTGCACCAGATATGCGGTCAAGAATAACTTTTATACCTGCGCCATCATTGTTTGCTCTCTCCTCTCAGGCCGCGCTCTTTTTCAGAACGAGCTTCCCTGCCAGGAAATCTATGGACTCAATAAAGACCGCTTCAAGCCTCCGGGGCTCCTCAAAAAAAGCACTCACCTCAATGGTGGTCCCTGAAATCTGCAGACGGGTCACATTCTCCAGGACCATCTCTTCAACACCATTCTCTTCCACAACCACACTCATCCGACACATTTTATCCCTCCACCGCATTGACACGATCACACCAAAAAACGAAATTCTCCCTTGCCCAGCAGGTCATGCAGATGAAGAATCCCGGCCAGCCTTCCACCCTCGCTCACTATCGGCAGCACTGTAATCTCACGCCTCTGCATGATGCTCAAGGCATCGACTGCCAGCATTGAACCATCAATGGCCACCGGATCTACAGTCATAATATCTGCCGCGCTCAGACGGGACAACACCTTGCCCTGGGCGACACTGCGACGCACGTCCCCATCAGTGACAATACCCAGGATCTTCTCTCCTGCCCCCATCACCAGGACTGCGCCGATATTCTTATCATTTAACACCTCTACAGCCCTGGCAGCCGTTTCTTCGCCATTAACCAGAGGAACAGCGTTACCGGTCAGCATCACCTCACTCACCCGAACCTTCAAGCGTTCTCCGAGACTGCCGCCCGGATGATTCCAACGAAAATCCGAGGCCTGAAACTTTTTTTTCTGCAAGAGGACAACGGCCAGGGCATCTCCCATGGCCAGGGTTGCCGTGGTCGAGGCGGTCGGGGCAAGCCCCAGGGGACAGGCCTCCATCGGCACCCCGATATCCAGCACCAGATCAGCCGCCTCAGCCAGGATCGAGTGCAGGCCGCCGGTCATGGCGATGATCTTCACCCCTCTCTTCTGCAGGCTGACCAGGAGGGAATTCAACTCCAGGGTGCCGCCTGAGTACGATATGGCAATTACCACATCAGTAGGCATAACCATCCCCAGGTCACCATGCATGGCCTCTACCGGGTGCAGAAAGAATGAAGGAGTGCCGGTAGAGTTCAGGGTGGCCGCAATCTTCTGTCCTATTATCCCCGACTTGCCGATACCGGTAAGAACCACCCGGCTGGGGCAATGGAAGAGGAGATCCACCGCCTTGACAAACTCCTCACCTATCCGCTCCCGGACCGCGGCCAGGCCTTGCTCTTCGATCAAAAAAACCTTCTGTGCATCCTGTATCAACATGTCCTCGTTTTTCTCCACTTCTGTCATTTCGGCTCCTGAAAAAACCTTGCCGCAGCCTATATCAGCCGCACCAGCATCCGTCCCCGTAGGCTCCCGGCAAGCATCCGCTGAATTGCCTCATCCAACTGTTCCAAGGTAATCATTGACACCAGATCATCAAGCCGGGAGATCTTATAGTCTGTCGCCAACAGTCGCCAAATGCGCTCCCGGACGGCCAGAGGACAGCGGGAGGAATCAATCCCGATCAACCGGACCCCACGAATGATAAAGGGATAGACGCTCAGCGCCAGATCAGCGGAAGCCGCATTGCCGCAGCTGGTGACAACCCCGTCATAGCAGGTCTCCTTGATGGCGGTCTCCAGATATTGACCCCCGATGGTATCCACGACTCCAGCCCATCTTTCCGGCAGGAGCATTTTTTTAGGCGACCTGACAAATTCGTCCCTGGCCAGCACCGCCCGGGCCCCCAGATCCAGGAGAAAGTCCTGCTCATTTTTTCCCGTAAGCGCGGTCACGGCAAAGCCCAGCCCGGCCAGAATGGCCACACTGATTGACCCCACGCCGCCGGTAGCCCCGGTCACCAGGATCTCGCCATCTCCCGGCACACACCCCTGCTGCATAAGCATATCCACGCAGCGCCCAGCCGTGAAACCGGCCGTGCCCAGCATCATGCTCTGCTGCAGACTCAAGCCTGGTGGCAGCCTCACCACCCACGCTGCCGGAACCCGCACATATTCAGCAAAGCCGCCCGCATGATTCATCCCCAGGTCATAGCCTGAGACGATAACCTGGTCTCCGGGCTGAAGGGCGGCGACACTCGACTCCTCGACGACACCGGCGGCATCAATGCCCGGGGTATGGGGATACCGCCGGGTGATGCCCCGGTTGCCAGAGGCAGACAGGGCATCCTTATAGTTGAGCGATGAGTAGTGAACCCTGACCAGCACCTCGTCTGGTGGCAGATCACGGGTATCCTTCTCTTCAACCGACCGGGTAAACTCGCCCTTCCCCAGCTCTCGTACCACCAGACTTTTATAACAACTCAAAATATCCTCCTCCCGGCAGGGATTTGCTTGGCACTTCCGACCTTTTTCCTTGACAAAAACAGCCTTTTTCCGTCATTATATAAAATTGATTTATCTTAATAGATAATGCCTAAATTAACAAAGCCTAAGCTCTTATTCTCTTCATTTTTCCCCTCATATGAAGTGATTCAGCATTCCCTTACAGGAGACAGTCCCTATGACAAATTATCTTTTCACCTCTGAATCCGTCTCGGAAGGGCACCCTGACAAGGTCGCCGATCAGATCTCTGATGCCATCCTCGATGCCATCCTCACCCAGGATCCACTGGCGCGGGTCGGTTGTGAGACCCTGGTCACGACCGGCATGGCCATGATTGCCGGTGAGATCACCACCAGTGCCTGGGTTGATATGCCCGATGTAGTCCGCCAGACCATCCGTTCCATCGGCTACAACTCTTCCGACATGGGTTTTGACTGGCAGTCCTGTGCGGTAATCACCTCCATTGACAAGCAATCTTCGGATATTGCCCAGGGCGTCGATGAAGGCTCCGGCCTCGATCTTGACCAGGGGGCAGGAGACCAGGGGCTGATGTTTGGTTATGCCTGCAACGAGACCAAAGTCCTGATGCCCATGCCCATCACCTACGCCCACCGTCTGGTCAAACGCCAGTCGGAAGTACGTAAGTCAGGTCGTCTTCCCTGGCTGCGTCCGGACGCCAAAAGCCAGGTGACCATTGAATATGAGAATAAAGTACCAAAAAGGGTGGAGGCGGTCGTCCTCTCGACCCAGCATGATGAAACAGTTACTTATGAAGACCTGAAAGAAGGGGTCATGGAAGAGATCATCAAGGTGATTCTGCCTCCGAACATGGTTGACACCAAGACCAAATACTTCATCAATCCCACCGGCCGTTTCGTCATCGGCGGACCGGTCGGCGACTGCGGGGTCACGGGCCGCAAGATTATTGTTGATACTTACGGCGGCAAGGGATCGCATGGCGGCGGCGCTTTTTCCGGAAAAGATCCTTCCAAGGTGGACCGTTCCTCTTCCTATATGGGACGCTATATTGCCAAAAACCTGGTGGCCGCCGGTCTGGCGCAGGAGATTGAGGTCCAGGTTGCCTATGCCATCGGCATCTCCCAGCCGGTATCAATCAATGTCAACAGCTTTGGCACCGGCGCCATCCCCGACGACCAGATCAAGGCCCTTATCCTGCGCCACTTCGATCTGCGCCCCAAGGCAATTATCCAGTACCTGAACCTGCTGCGCCCAATCTATCAGGCCACTGCCGCCTACGGTCATTTCGGCCGCGAGCGAGAGGATTTCACCTGGGAGAAGACCGACAAGGCAGACATCCTGAGGGAAGATGCCAAACTTTAACGACCGTTACAGAACGAGAACCCATCAATCTGCTTTTTCGCATCTTTCAACCCACCTGTTGTTTTGTTATTTTTGTTATAACAGGTGGTCCTTTTCATTTTAAATTATCCACTTTACCCAAGAGGTATATTAAATGACTGCAGTTAAAATTGATTCCAAGGTAGCCGACATGTCCCTTGCCGCATGGGGCAGGAAAGAGATCGGGATTGCCGAGACTGAAATGCCGGGACTTATGGCCCTGCGTCAGGAATATCATGAGGCCCAGCCACTCAAGGGCGCCCGTATCGCCGGCTGCCTGCACATGACCATCCAGACAGCCGTCCTCATGGAGACCCTGGTTGATCTCGGAGCCGAGCTTCGCTGGTCGTCCTGTAATATCTTCTCCACCCAGGATCATGCCGCCGCCGCCATGGCTGCCGCCGGGATTCCGACCTTTGCCTGGAAAGGGGAGAATGAGGAGGAATTCTGGTGGTGTATCGATCAGACTATCTTCGGGCCTGACAACTGGCGGCCCAACATGATCCTTGATGATGGTGGCGATCTCACCCTGATCATGCACGATAAGTACAAAGATGAGATGAAAAATATCCGCGGCATCAGTGAAGAGACCACCACCGGGGTTCACCGGCTCAACGAGATGGCCAAGAGTGGCAAACTGATGTGCCCTGCCTTCAATGTCAATGACTCTGTTACCAAATCAAAATTTGACAATCTTTATGGCTGTCGCGAGTCTCTGATCGACGGCATTAAACGGGCAACCGACGTGATGATTGCCGGAAAAATTGCCGTGGTCGTCGGTTTTGGCGATGTCGGCAAGGGCTGCGCCCAGGCTCTGCGTGGCATGGGTGCCACCGTCTACATCATCGAGATCGATCCCATCTGCGCCCTGCAGGCGGCAATGGAGGGATATCGAGTGGTCACCATGGAAGAGGCTGCCCCTGTTGGCAATATCTTTGTGACCTGTACCGGCAATCTGCGCGTCATTACCCGCCCCCACATGGAGATGATGCCGGACCAGGCCATTGTCTGCAATATCGGCCATTTTGACTCAGAGATAGATATTGCCGGGATCCGCGATCTCCCCTGGGATAATATCAAGCCCCAGGTCGATCATGTGATCTTCCCTGACGGCAAGAAAATTATCATTCTGGCCGAAGGACGGCTGGTCAATCTGGGCTGCGCCACCGGTCACCCCAGCTTTGTCATGAGTAATTCATTCACCAATCAGGTCCTGGCCCAGATCGAACTGTGGAAAAACCCCGGACAGTATCAGAACAAAGTCTATTTTCTGCCCAAAAATCTCGATGAGATGGTCGCCAGACTGCACCTGCAGAAGATCGGCGCCCACCTGACCGTCCTGACACAGGAACAGGCGGACTACATTGGTGTCCCCATGGAAGGGCCATATAAACCGGATTATTATCGTTATTAAGACGTAACTATCCAGCTTAATGCCGGTAAAATGCCAAAACACATGTCACGTAACTATCCAGCAGTGCCTCATATGCGAGAAAGAGGCCTGCGAAGTGTACTGATTCGTACATGAGCAGGCCGATGACGAAGCAGATGGGGTGCTGCTGGATAGTTACATTAAGACCAGAGAAAAAAGTCAGACGGAAGGCAGGAATAATAGAGAGGTCAGATAAAATTGATCACTCTATTGTTGCTGCCTTTGTAACTATCCAGCTTAATGCCGGAAATGACTCAAGCCACCCAAAACGTAACTATTCAGCAGTGCCACAGATTGCGGTAAGCGGGACGGCGAAGCGTACAACTGTACGTGAGCCGGCCCGCTTACCGCAAGATGGGGTGCTGCTGGATAGTTACCTGCCTTTTTTTATTTCATTTCCTGAACACTGGCAGCCAAAGTCACATCACCGGAGAGCACTTCGTGAATTCTACCAGAGCGATCCTTTACCGACAGCATGCCACTGCCATCCACCCCCAGGGACTCACCATAAACAACTGCACCCGCGGGAGTAAGCCACTGCGTCCACTTCCCCTGCAGCATGTCCCGCTCGCGCCACTGCCTTAGGATATCGTCAAACCCTTCATCTGCCAGCTGTAACAAGAGCTGCAGAAGCCTGGCCCGGATTCCTGCAAAAACAGTCAGGATATCATACTCTTTGCCGCTCTCCAGCAAGAGGGAGGTTGCACTCTTCCGCAGCTCGGGAGGGAAGGATTCTCTGTCACTATTGATATTGATCCCTATGCCGACAAGGGCAAAGTGCTCATCGGCCTCACCCTGCAGGGATGAGGTCTCAACCAGGATGCCGCCGCACTTCCGGCCGGAGATATAGATATCATTGGGCCACTTCAACTCTACTGCCAACTGGCACATCTCCTCCAAGACCAGACTGACCGCAAGGCCTGCGGTCAACGTTATCTTCGCATACTCCTCAACATCCAGTCCGGGCCGCAGCAGGATCGTCGCGTAGAGCCCCTTTCCGGGAGGCGACTGCCAGCTCTTCCCCAGTCGGCCCCGCCCCGCTGTCTGACGGGCAGCCAGAACAGCAAAGCCATGCGGTTTGCCCTCACCAGCGTGTTCTCGCGCCACTCGGTTCGTCGAATCAACTGTTGCCAGATAAAGCGTATCATTCATGGTATTCTGGGGAAAAAAGACAAAAAAAAGTGCCGAGTTCAAGAACCCGGCACTTCATCAACTCTCATGATACGAGAAGCTAAAAACTAACCCCGATGAACGGGACAAGTGCCTTTCACAGATTATTTTCTGGCAAAAAAACAAGAAAACAATCTGTAAGGCACTAATTCACGCCACCGGCGCCTTCTTCATCCTTGATACGATTCTTCATGGCATACATGGTGGTAGAACCGGAAGACCAGAACATCATCTTTCCTTCCTTGACCAGATCATTGGCCGCATTCTTGATCACACGTGGCTTTGAGTCAGGATCGCAGGTGTAAAAATCCTTGATATAGAGCTGTGGTTTCGGAGCAGTTTCTGCCTTCTTCAGGATCGCAGCCTTGAGCTCATCAATACTTAATGCCATAGCACTTACTCCTAAAAAAATTTTTGCCAGACAAGCAGCCAGCAGATATGGCCGATTTCAACCATTTAAAATCGGCCATATCATCATGTTAATTTACTTTACATGAGAGGTGTACTTGAACTGAGTAGTTGTGCGCCAAGTGTCATAGGCCAGACGGTAGTCATCAATACTCTTGATGGTGAATGGGATATTGCACTTCTCGAAGAACTTCTCCCAGCCAATCCGCTCTGCCCACTCACCCACACGCTCGTACTTGCGGGCATCCTTGGCATAGACCTCAAGGATATTCTTAACAGCGGCAACGGTCTCAGGCCAACGCGGCGGAGTGTTGGGCAGAAAAGGAATAACCAGCTTCGAGAATTTTGGAGCTGTTCTTGAGTTGGAGACCTTGCCGCCAACCAGAATGGCAATACCGTCACCATCTGGATCAGCAAGAGGCATGGCAGGACACATGGTATAGCAGTTACCGCAGAACATACAACGGTCTGCATTTACCTGTACAGTCTTGATCTCCTCACCATCTATAGTAATCTTGGCGGGTTTAACTGCGCCCAACGGACAGGCAGAGATAGCAAGAGGCAGCTCACAGACACCGCTGATACGCTTGTGATCAATCATTGGCGGCTTACGATGCACACCAAGGATAGCGATATCAGACGCATGGACAGCACCACACATGTTCAGACAGCAGGCAAGGGCTATACGTACATTTGCCGGCAGGGTCATAGAGGTAAAGTAGTCAAAGAGCTCATCCATAACGGCCTTGACAACACCAGAGGCATCGGTGGCCGGGGTATGACAATGAACCCATCCCTGGGTATGAACGATATTGGTAACGCCGGCACCGGTTCCACCAACTGGGAACTTGTTACCACGGCTTGCCAGATCATCGAGAAGCGGCTGAACCTTGGACTTGGCGTCCACCATGAACTCCACGTTATTACGGGTGGTGAAGCGGAAGAAACCATCACAATGTTTATCGGCAACGTCACACATCTCACGGATAAGCTCGATGGAGATCAGACGGGCAGCCCCGACACGGACTGTCCAGCACTCATCACCGGTCTCTGATTTATGTACCAGAACACCAGGCTGCGTGATTTCATGCCACATCCATTTGCCCTTATTGGCCTTGACTACTGGTGGATGGAATTCAGAATAATATCTGGGACCAACATCAGAAATTCGGTCTGACATCGGGTTGGCTGGATCATAGGCCATAATGTAACCTCCTTGTATATACGAGTAATGACTCGATTTAACTTCTAATTAGGCCGCGTGACGAGCACGGAACTCTTCAACATCACGATCCCATCCGCCCTCAACTTCTTCTTCCTGCCAGAAAACGTAGGGATTAGAACGAGGCTCTTTAACATGCTGCGGAATTGGCTCAAGACCCATGACCTTGATAAAGGTTGGCAAACCAACACGCTGCATGGTCTCACCCACGCGCTCACGGTTCTTACCATCTTCCATCCACCAATCCCAGATCTTCTCAATGAACTCGATCAACTCTTCAAACTCGTTGTCGGCCGAAACCTTCATGAAAGGAACGATCAGGGTGGCAAACTGGGCACCATCAAGGATCGGGGCCTTGGCACCAACACAGATACTGGCGCCTTGGTCTAAACCTGGACGCAGCGCGCGAGGCATAACATTGAGGCAATGCATGCAACGGGTACACTCTGCGTCATCAATCTTCAATTCACCACCTTCCATCCACATACAGTCGGTTGGACAAAGGGCGATTACTTCTTTCTGAATGTCAAATTTACCCCAGTCACGACCGGCATGGGCGCCGCCGTTTGATGGGATATTACCGGCAATATATTCTTTCACGGCAGCCTGGTCAATACGGATATTATCCCTCCAGGTGCCGATAACCGCCACATCTGAGCGGGCAATAGCGGCAACACAGTCATTGGCACAACCGGAAAACTTGAACTTGAACTTATAAGGAAAGGCTGGACGATGGATCTCGTCCTGATAGTGCATGGTCAGATGATGGCAGCACTCTTCCGTATCATAACAGGCCCACTCACAACGGGACTGCCCAAGGCAGTTGGCGGGGGTTCGCAGGTTGGATCCGGAACCGCCCAGATCCTGCTGCAGATTATGGGTCAGCTCATAAAAGAAAGGCTCCAGGGCCTCCGTACGACATCCGAGCATAACCATGTCACCTGTTGAACCATGCATATTGGTCATACCGGAGCCATATTTCTCCCACAGATCGCAGACGTCACGCAGATGCTTGGTGGAATAGTACTTAGAAGCAGGCTGGGCAAGGCGAACAGTGTGAAAATGTTCAACACCTGGAAATCGTTTCGGAAGGTCTGAGTAGCGACCAACAATACCACCACCATAGCCGAAAACACCGACGATACCGCCATGTTTCCAATGAGTAATTTTCTCTTTGTAGGACAGCTCCACCTGACCAAGAATATCCCAACAATCCGGATTTTTCTCTGCCTGGCGCTTGATGTCGGTAACGAAGCTTGGCCATGGGCCTTTTTCAAGCTCATCCAACAGGGGCGTCTCATGCTTTGCCATGAATTTTCCTCCTTTAAATTTCTAGTTTAACTTCAACCATTACCAAAGTACACACACCAGCACTTGTTGGTTCTTCCAGGTATAAGACAAGCAAAACAGCACGGGCTATTAGAATTGAATGCCTCACCTTTTAAACACCACTTCCCAACCGACGTTGTGTACCAGTTTACCTGAAACTTTACACTATTGAACAATCATTCAGGGATCGACATTATCTCTGAACAAATTTTTTGTCAACAAAAAACGAAGGAGAATCAGCCCGAAAATGAATCCATATTCATTTCAGCATTCGTCATCCTTTTGCTATCCCAGCCATCTTCAACAATGACATCTCCGGGGAAGAATCGCCCCCTCCATCTTCCCTCTGCCCCCGCATCAAGGCCAGAACTCGACCGGCAAGCACCTTGCCGAGCTGCACGCCTTCCTGATCAAAGGAATTGATATTCCAGCAGAATCCCTGAAAAACGATCTTGGCCTCATACAAGGCAAGAAGCGCTCCCATGACCTTCGGAGTCAATCTCTCGGCCAGGAGAATCACGTTTGGACGATTCCCGGGAAAGCGTCTGTTAGGGTTCTCGCTCTCCTGCCCCATGGCCATTGCCAGGGACTGGGCCAGGAGATTTGCCACCAGCTTCTGCTGGGACGTACTCCCTTCAATCTCAATATCTTCACCATATTGACTGTGGCGGAAGCCAATGAACTCCACCGGCACAATCTCCGTACCCTGGTGCAGCAATTGATAGAAGGCATGCTGGCCGTTTGTCCCCGGTTCACCCCAGAGAATCGGCCCGGTCTTGAGTGTTACCTGCTCTCCATATCGCGACACCGACTTGCCATTAGACTCCATATCGCACTGCTGGAGATGGGCCGCAAACCTGTGCAGGGCCTGACTGTAGGGAAGCACGGCCACGGTCGATGCCCCGAGAAAGCTATGATTCCAGACCCCCAGCATTGCCAGGAGGAGGGGCATATTCTGCTGCAGTTCCTCTCCTTCCGCCGCCATATCCATCAGGGAGGCGCCTTCAAGAAATTCCAGCACCGGCTCAATCCCCAGGGCAAAAGCGAGCATGACCGCTCCGACCATTGAGGTCGAGCTGTATCTGCCGCCGATATAATCAAACATATAAAAAGAGCGGAGATACCTGGCCGGATTATCCATGGGACTGCCAGTACCGGTCACCGCCATACAGTGACGGCAAGGATCCAGGCCCTGCTGTTCAAAGGCCCGTCTGACCAACGTCTCATTGGTCAAGGTCTCGAGGGTGGTTCCACTTTTGGACACTACATTGACCAGGGTGGTGGCCAGATTGACCTGACGCAGCACAGCCGCGGCGTCATCGGGATCAACATTGGAGATAAAATAGACCTGCCGCCCCGGTCGTCCATAGGCACGCAACGCCTCATACACTGAACGCGGACCAAGATCCGACCCGCCGATCCCTACATGAATCATGGTGTCAAAGGGGAGTCCCTGCCCATTGGTCAGGGTGCCGTTTTCCAGCTCCTCCAGAAAGACCTTCAGCCTGGCAATCTCTCTGCCGGCCTGCGCTGAGGCGGCCGGCTCTGCCGGAGTTTCGCCAAAGAGATCCCGACAGGCGGTGTGCAGGACCTGGCGGTCCTCGGAAGGATAGCCATGGATGCGATTCATGACCGCGCCCCGACGCATCTGCCGGAACTGCTCCACCAGCAGGCACTGATCCGCCAGTTTCTGGAGCCCGGCAAGGGTTTCATCGCTCACCCGCTGAGTTGCATAGAGCAGATCGAAACCTGCCGCCGAGCAGCAATATTGCTGCATCCTGGCCGGGGTCAACACCCCTGGGATCGTCAGATCAAAGGGGTGGCGTGCCAGCTCCACAAGATGCGGATACACAGGTACATCCGTCAATGCCTGCCATCTCTTCATCATACTCACCGTCTCCTCTTGCTGCCCGCCTCTGCCAGCTGCCGCATCTCCAGGATCACCGCTCGATAATCCGCTTGCCCATAGATCGCTGAACCAGCAACGAAGATATTGGCGCCGGCCTCAGCCACCGCAGCAATAGTCACCGGACTGATGCCACCATCAATCTCTATGCCGACAGCCAGACCCAGATCGTCAATACGTTTTTTCAGACAGCTGATCTTCCGCAGGGTGGACGGGATAAAGGACTGGCCGCCAAACCCGGGATTAACACTCATGAGCATCACCAGATCAACCTCTTCCAGAACAAAATCAAGCGTCTCCAGGGGGGTGGCCGGATTCAGTACCACACCCGCTTTCTTGCCCAACTCGCGGATACGGGAAACGGTCCGATGCAGATGGGGACAGGCCTCCACATGGACGGTGATCCAGTCGGCTCCGGCCTCGGCAAACGCCTCAAGATACTGATCCGCGTGGGCAATCATCAGATGCACATCCAGAACCTTCTCCGTTACCTGACGAGCCGCCTTGACCACCAGCGGGCCGATGGTGATGTTGGGCACAAAATGGCCATCCATGACATCCACGTGGATAATCTCTGCCCCGGCCTGGTCAACCGCCCGGATCTCATCCCCCAAACGGGAAAAATCAGCGGACAATATCGATGGTGCAAATTGAATTTCCTGCATAGCTTCCTCTTTTATCTGGAATACTTCGTGTCGACGTTTAGGAGCCGTTACGAAATAACAAGGCCATTTATATCTATTTCGTTACGCAGGCCAGGGATGGCCCAGTGTCGCGAGCGCCATGGACGGCGTAGGAGCGACCGGCTCCTTATGCCGCTTATGCCGCACCGGGCACTTAGATGGCCATGTTATTTTTTTTACAGCGGCTTAAATGTAAATTAAGAATGGGCAGCGCGGAGAAAAGAAAAAGCGAGAAGGCAAGGGCTTCAACTCTTCTGGCCAACCCTGCGTACTTCATCGCCTGGCAGCATCTCCACCAAGCCCTCCAGTTCCAGCAGCAGTAGAAACTCGGCGACCCGCCCTGGAGTCAGACCGGAGCTGGCGATAAGTGAATCGCGCTTCATGGAATAAGGGTCAATCTTTTCCAGAAGGACCAGGATCTCAGAGTCAAGGGCTGAAGGTCTCGGGGTCACCTCGGCCCCGTCCTTCTTTCCACTCTCTATTCCCGGGCAGAGAGGGAGTTCTTCAATAATATCCTCGGCGCAGAGGACCAGTTTGGCCCCCTGCTGCAGCAGCCAGTGGGCCCCGGCGCTTTTAAACGAATCAACCTGACCGGGCACCGCAAAGACATCCCGGCCTTCATCGAGCGCCAGTACCGCCGTAATAAGAGAGCCGGACTTTCTGGCCGCCTCAACGACCACCACCCCGTAACTCATCCCGGCAATGATACGGTTCCGGGCGGGAAAACGAAAGGCCTCAGGCCGGGTTCCCAGGGGATATTCCGTGACCAGAAGACCACTCTCCCGAATCTGTTCATACAGGCTGTGGTTCTGCCGGGGATAGACGACATCCAGCCCACAACCCAGCACGGCGACCGTCCCCCCGGATACGGATAAGGCCCCGGCATGGGCGCAGCCATCAATGCCGAGAGCCAGACCTGAGACGACGGTCACCCCCTGAGCAGCCAGATCCCTGGCCAGGGTCGAGGCAATGCGGTGGCCATAACTGGTTGCCGCGCGGGAACCAACAATCGCCAGACAACATGTTCCGAGGATCTCACTCCTGCCCTGGACATAAAGAACCGGCGGTGGCGCATTAATCTGACGCAGCAGGGAGGGATAATCCGGATCATCCAGACTGATGGCCTGCGCCCCCAAACCGGCAAGTCGCTCCAGCTCTTTTTCACCCCTGTCCCGGACGGCGCCCATATCCGACAGGCCCAAAAGGGCCTCCGCCCGGAGCCCGGGAACCCTTGCCCGTTCCTTGGCAGAGCTCAGCAAGACGCCGTCAGGACCATCAAAAAAGTCCACCAGGCGCCTCTGCCCTGTCACCCCCAAGCCCGGAACCAGGCTCAAACTTACCCAGTCAAGGATATCAGCCATGTCCGCCCCTGTTATAGTGTATAAATACTTACTCCCACTTGGGTGAAAGCAGACAAAGAAGAGAAAGAGAGCAACATTAACGCTGGCGGTCAGGTATCTCCACCAGAAATACCGTTTATCAGTCGGTCATAAAGACACGCAACTCATCGATCCGCGAAGGATGTTTCAGCTTTTGGATTGCCTGGGCCTCAATCTGACGGATCCTCTCCCTGGTAACGGCAAAACATCTCCCCACCTCTTCAAGGGTATGATCACAGCTCACGTCAATACCGTATCGCATCTGCAGCACCTTGGACTCACGAGCAGAGAGGGAAGACATCACCCGGCACAGACATTCTTTCAGACTGTCAACAACGGAGGATTCATCGGGACCAATACTGCCACAATCTTCAACAAAATCGGAGAGAAATGATTCTTCATCGCTGCCCACAGGCGTATCAAGGGAGATGGCGTCCTTGGCCGTTTTCAGGGCCGCTTTGATTTTTGCCACACTGATACCTAGCTGATCCGCCATCTCCTCCGGGCTTGGTTCCCTGTTTTCCGTGCGGACAAAATCCCTGGTCACGCGCAGCAGGCGATTGATGGTCTCTATCATATGCACCGGCAGCCGGATAGTCCGCCCCTGATCAGCAATACCGCGGGTAATGGACTGGCGAATCCACCAGGTGGCATAGGTACTGAACTTAAAGCCCCGGTGGTAATCAAATTTCTCAACGGCCTTCATCAGACCGATATTCCCCTCCTGGATAAGATCAGAAAACTGCAGCCCGCGATTAGCAAACTTTTTGGCAACCGAAACGACAAGACGCAGATTTGCCCTTACCAGCGATTCCTTGGCGTACTTGACCGTTTCCCTAGCCTCCTCCAGCTCATGCAAGGTTGCATTCAAGGCCAGATAACCACAGCCAAGCCCTTCTCCCATCTCCCGGCCTACCCTTTTCCCAAGCCCCAGAAGACTGAGTCCCGGATCATCCAGGCCTGCCGCCGCCAGCTTGTATTCCTGCATCATCTGGACCCGAACCAGGCGGGTGCGCGTTGCCAGTTCCTGAAGACCGGCAGCGATACCGTTGATACAGCGGGGACAGATAAGCCGGTCCTCAAAAATCTCTGCTATCTCCGTCCCTCTTTCAAGGATCTGCTGATATATCTCTTTCTCTTCATCGGAACCATCAGCGCAGCCGAGAAAACGCTGCCACAAGCCCTCTCTTTGCTGCTCAAGCTCAACCGCCCGACCGACCTGGCTGATAAACTCATCATGCACCCGGGCAATGATATCCTGCTGATCATCAGGGATCCCCTTCAAGGCCTGAAATATTTTTACCCGGCCAGAGTGCAGCTCATTCACCACGGCCTGAAGGGCCGGAATGGCCAAGGGAGCAGACAGAACCGCCCGCTGGATACGATAAAGCCCCTCTTCCATCATCCGGGAAAGCTCCAGCTCCTCCTCATGACTGAGCAGGGTCAGAGTTCCCATCTCCCTCAGGTAGATGTTCATGGGATCGACAGCATGACAACCCTGTCCACCTCCTCTGGAGACACGACAGAGGTCGGTTTCTTCCAGATCCATGGTAAACTGATCATCATCATCGTTATCTTCTTCTTTCTCAATGACCAGAGCAACCTCCGCCACATCCTCCGACCAATCAACAGCAAGTGCATTTCCTTTAAGGCCAAGACTGCCAGCAACTTCGACAATATCAAAGGCATCATTATCAAGCAGATCATCACCACTTATCGGCTCGGCCTCATCCTGATCTAATTTCTTATCCCCTGCCACAGCTTCTCCCCCAAGATACCATGTCTTCACATCCAAAAAAAAACTGAATACTGCCTGTCTTGTACCAAATCGCGACCTTTTCCAACGCGCACTATA
Organism: Desulfoarculaceae bacterium; assembly: GCA_019429465.1. GTDB lineage: Bacteria > Desulfobacterota > Desulfobulbia > Desulfobulbales > Desulfocapsaceae > UBA2270. Next base: position 573 of record JAHYIV010000041.1, on the reverse strand, counting down.
TCAAGAAAAAACTTTAAATCAATAAGTTATTGAAAAGAGAGAGAGTTAAACTATAATTCAGCGAGATACTCTGTTTCCGAGGATGCAAAGGCTGGTTGGACGAAGCCGCTGCCGCGGCAGACAAAACGCGCCTTGCAGCTTCATCTGTAATTAACATCTTGTAATCTCGCAGCATAGCGTAACAGAAAGAGATTGGCGAAGCAAGTTTGATGCAGTCTCAATCATCTATTACCTATGGAGGTTACAATGAACACCAGCATGCCCCAGGATCCCCACTTCAACAGGCAGTATCAAAGCCACCTGAAATTTGGCGGTCTTCAGCCTAAAACCGTTGATGCGTACGCCAGGGCAATCAGGCGTATCAGCAACTATTTGGTAGCGTTGGATAAAGCAACATCTTTTCTGTAAATTCAAATCAGGGCTTGGCAAAAGCAGGCCATTGTTTCTCCTTTCGGTTCTCAATATTCACAACTACCAAAAGGAGTAAACAATGACCTACGAAACAGAGTGTACCCAATTTGACATGGCAATGGAACTCTTGATTAACAATGGCTTTAACGGGATGGCCGACAC
>JAHYIV010000065.1 GCA_019429465.1 Desulfoarculaceae bacterium | reverse complement strand
TATGTGTACATTCTATTCACCCCTAATGTTATTCCTGATTAATTCCTCTAACAAATCTTATATTTCCCCTCATTTTCCCCGCAAACAGAGGCCTCTATTGCCTCTTCTCCAGTACCTTCGGCCACACTGCCAGCCCGATGAGCAGCGCCAGCATGAGCACAAACACCGATCCCAGATACGTATCATTAATCGTATAAGCCTCTAATACGGCCATCCTGCCGGACGACAGCGCATAGAACAACGCAGCTGCAGCGATTGCAGTGACCGTACTGTACATGAAAGTATGTGAAAATTTCACAACCATAATCATACCGCCTCCTGGCGTTTCAGCTTGAACCGCTTGAGCAGCAGCGCATTCGTAGTAACTGACACCGAACTCATAGCCATGAACAGTGCCGCCAGTGCCGGAGCGATCAGGTATGGCCCGAACAGGCCCAGTGCAATGGGTATGCCTGCGGTATTATAGGCGAAGGCCCAGAACAGGCCCTGCTTTATCTTGCTCATGGTCCGCTTGCTCAGTTCGATACTGGACACCACATCGCGCAGGTCGTCCTTGATGAGCACTATCTGTGCCGATTCCATGGCAACATCGGTACCGCTGCCAAGGGCTATACCGATATCGGCCTGCATCAGTGCAGGAGCGTCATTGATACCGTCACCCACCATGGCCACCTTCCGGCCTTCAGCCTGGAGCTTCTTCACCTCGTCAGCCTTGTCCTGGGGCAGCACCTCGGCCAGCACCCGGTCGATACCCACCTGCCTGGCTATGGCATCAGCAGTGCGCCGGTTGTCGCCAGTTATCATGACAGTGGTGATACCCATCTCCTGCAGGTACTTCACTGCCCGGGCAGAATGTTCTTTCAGGGTATCGGCCACTGCTATGACACCCATGATCTGGGTGTCTTTAGCGATGAGCATGGCAGTCTTACCGTCGTTCTCCAGTGCCTCCATGGCACTGTTCAGCGGTGCCGGGTCCATCCCGTTATCGGTCATCAGCTTGCGGGTACCAAGCAACACCCTGCTGCCCTCATACGTGACCTGGACCCCGTGTCCTGCTATGGCATTGAAGTCCTGGCCGTCCGGGATATCGATTCCCCTGCTCGTGGCGCCTTTTACAATAGCTTCACCCAGCGGGTGTTCGGAACCTTTCTCGGTTATGGCCGCCAGTTTGAGCACCGTATCCTCATCGGCCCCGACCACAGGCACCACGTCGGTCAGTACCGGTTCGCCCCTGGTCAGGGTACCGGTCTTATCGAACACTACCGTATCCAGTTTCTGTGCCATCTCGAGCGCTTCGCCGCCCTTTATCAGGATACCGTTCTCGGCACCCTTTCCGGTCCCCACCATTACTGCAATTGGTGTGGCAAGACCCACAGCGCAGGGGCAGGCTATGACCAGGACCGTGATGGATATCAGCAGTGCTGCAAGGAACGGGCTTACAATCCCATAATTGGCAGCAATATTAAAACTCGTAAATCCGATAAAGTACCAGTAAAAAAATGCCAGAAGGGCAATACTCATCACTGTAACTATGAAATGTCCTGCCACAATATCAGCAATACGTTGTATGGGTGCCTTGCTGGTCTGGGCATCCTCGACCAGTTTGATTATCTGGGCCAGTGCAGTGTCTGCACCAACTTTCGTAGCCCTGTACCTGAACGACCCGGTCCTATTGATGGTAGCACCGATGACCTCGCTCCCTTCATTCTTCTCAACAGGAATGCTCTCGCCTGTAAGCATGCTCTCATCAATGGCGGAGCGCCCATCCACCACGATACCATCCACAGGTAGTTTCTCACCAGGCCGGACCACTACGATATCCCCTGGCTTTACATTCTCAATAGGGACCTCTTTTTCGGTTCCATCAACCAGTATCCTGGCTGTTTTGGCCTGCATCCCCATAAGTTTCTTGATAGCCTCTGAAGTCTTTCCTTTGGACTTCACCTCAAGGTACCGGCCCAGTATGATAAAAGAAATAAGCATCACTGCAGTGCCGAAATACTTGTGACCAAAACCCGCTCCCAGGTCTATGAACACACTGGCCGTGCTGATAAGATATGCTGCACCCGTACCTGATGCGATGAGCAGGTTCATGTCAGTGGAGCCATGAAGTAAACCCTTGTACGCTCCCGTGAAGAACTGTCGGCCGGGGAACATGATAACAAGGGTCGCAAAAATGAACTGGAAATAATCGTTCCCTAAAAATGACATAATACCGGGCAGTGCATTCACCAGCGGAGCGATGTTCATACCCATCTCACCGATGGAGACCGGTACTGACAGGATAAGTGTAAGGATGAGGTTTCGTTTCTGGTACAGTATCTCCTTCTCCCGGGCTTCACGTTCCCGGTCCATATCAACGCCCTTTTGTTCCTCGGCCCCATACCCTATATCGGTAACGGCTTTGATGATATCTTTGATTGATACTTTTGCCGAATCATATTCCACATATCCCTTTTCCGTGGTCAGGTTTACGGAAACTTTCATGACACCGTCCAGTTTGCGCAATCCTGTCTCAATATTCTGTACACATGAAGCACAGGTCATTCCTGTGATGTGAAGGGTCACGCTGTCCCTGACAACGCCGTAACCAAGGTCAGTGATGGTCTTTGCGAACTGCTCAGGGTT
>JAHYIV010000040.1 GCA_019429465.1 Desulfoarculaceae bacterium | reverse complement strand
CAATAACTTTCTCAACCCGGTCATTCCTTTTACTGCCACTCAACCGACAGCTGATCCGCAACTTCTGCGTCTCACCCGCCGACCGCGGCAAAATACTCAATCCGTCTCGACCTGTCAATAAGAAAAAATGCAGTCACTCCACTACACTCTCATCACTTTCCCGCACAATACGATAAGTCAGGAAGTTAGAATATGACATTTGCTCAGCCCAGGAAAAAAAAAGCTGAAAGCACTGTTTGATCAGACAAAAGAAAGAAACCATTTCTGGTCATTCCTACTCGTTGATCCATTTTTGCAGGGCAATAATTATCTTTTGCGCCTGCTCAGGGCTTGAGATATTAAATTTTGATTTCGGGAGATACTCCCCGTCTCGTTTCTGATAGCGACGAATAGTGTACATATCCTTACTATACTCCTCTTTGCTCTTGTTCCAGTTCTGATAGCGGAACAAAATTGTGGTCCATGCCCCTTTTGACAAGACCTCTTTGTCCAGTTCTTTTACCAGGAGGATGCCATCCTCTTCATAATTAACTGTCAACTCATTCAAATCACTGCTCATATCATATCTCTTCTAGTCTGAAGTATCTGCTTATGCCGCTAAGAACAAATAAATTCCAATCCTCAAAAACCATATCCTGCCAAAAAGGTAAAGGGGAAAGGAGTGACCCTTGCCACCTCTTTCCCCTTATACGATCCTGACACACCCGGCTATCTACTGGAAAAACTCAGGTACTGAAGTGAAGCCTCCCCTCTTGAAGATCAACCAGGATATGATCACCCTCAAGGTAACGACCGCCTAACAGTTCCATAGCCAGGGGGTCTTCAAGAAAACGCTGAATCGCCCTTTTTAAAGGACGCGCCCCAAACAATGGATTGAAGCCTGCATCAACCAGGAACTCTTTTGCCGCATCAGTGACGGTGAGTTTATACTTTCTCTCTTCCAGCCTGGCGACCAGTCTCTGGAGCTGAATATCTATAATGGAGCGCATGTCTTTTTTCGACAGACTGTGAAAGATGATCGTCTCATCCACCCTGTTGAGGAATTCCGGTTTAAACTTTTGGTGGAGGAGTTCTTCGATCTGATTGCGAACCAGCTCATCACCTGCATGCTCCTCTGCCATTTTAAGAATCAGATCACTGCCCAGATTGGAGGTCATGATCAAAATTGTGTTCTTAAAATTGACAGTCCTGCCCTTGCCATCGGTCATCCGTCCATCATCAAGCACCTGCAGCAGGACATTGAAGACATCGGGGTGCGCCTTTTCAATCTCGTCCAGAAGCACCACTGAATAAGGCCGCCTGCGCACTGCCTCAGTCAGGTAGCCCCCCTCTTCATAGCCCACATACCCGGGAGGGGCACCTATGAGTCTGGCCACGGAATGTTTTTCCATGAATTCAGACATATCAATGCGGATCATGGCCTGCACACTGTCAAAGAGAAAATCAGCCAGCGACCTGGCAAGCTCAGTCTTGCCGACTCCGGTGGGGCCAAGAAAGATAAAAGAACCAAGTGGACGGTCAGGGTCCTGCAGACCGGCCCTTGACCTGCGCACCGCATTAGCAACCGCCTTGATGGCGTCTTCCTGACCGACGACACGGGAAGCAAGCACTGATTCAACGTGCACCAGTTTGTCTTTCTCGCCCTCCAGGAGTCTATCGACTGGGATACCTGTCCATTTCGCTACCACGGCGGCAATATCTTCAGCCCCAACTTCCTCTTTCAGCATCTGATGTTTCTCCTGAATCAGGTGCAGCTTGGTGTTGGCCTCTTCAAGGTCTTTCTGCAGCTGAATAACTCTGCCGTAGCGGATCTCTGCCACCTTGCTCAGATCACCAATCCGCTCTGCCCGCTGTTCTTCCATGTGCGCCTCATCGATACTCGCCTTGATCTGGCGAATACTTTGAATCACGTCGCGCTCGGTGGTCCACTGCCCCTTCATACCACCTAGGGTATCATTCAATTCACCAAGCTTTTTTCTCAGCTCGACCAGGCGTTCCTTAGAGGCTGCGTCCTTTTCCTTTTTCAGGGCCTCCTGCTCTATCTCCATTTTTATCTTCTTGCGTTCCAGCTCATCAATCTCAGTGGGCATGGAATCGATTTCGATACGAAGCGAGGATGCGGCCTCATCAATGAGATCAATGGCCTTATCAGGGAGAAAACGATCAGTAATATAACGGCTCGACAGAACTACGGCAGCAACCGTTGCCGCATCCTGGATCCGGACGCCATGATGCACTTCATATTTTTCCTTGATGCCGCGGAGGATGGCAATAGTGTCCTCCTCGCTGGGCTCTTGAACCAAAACCGGCTGGAATCTTCGTTCCAGGGCTGCATCCTTCTCAATATATTTCCTGTACTCATCAAGGGTCGTGGCACCGACACAGTGCAACTCACCACGAGCCAAAGCCGGCTTGAGCATATTGGAGGCATCCATGGAACCTTCAGCCGCTCCGGCTCCTACCAGGGTGTGAATTTCATCAATAAAGAGAATAATCTCCCCTGCCCGCGTTTCAACTTCTTTCAGCACTGCCTTCAGCCTGTCCTCAAACTCACCACGGTATTTCGCCCCGGCGATCAATGAGCCGAGGTCAAGGGCAACGACCTGTTTTCCTTGCAGGGTTGCCGGGATATCGCCATTGACAATGCGTTGGGCCAGGCCTTCGGCAATAGCCGTTTTACCAACCCCTGGTTCACCGATCAGGATGGGATTATTTTTGGTACGCCGCGACAAGACCTGGATCACCCGCCGGATCTCTTCGTCGCGGCCAATGACTGGGTCCAGCTTTCCTTTTCTGGCAATATCAGTCAGGTTACGCGCATATTTTTCAAGGGCTTGATACTTTTCTTCAGGATACTGATCGGTAACCCGCTGATTGCCGCGGATAGTGGTCAGGGCCGTCAGGAAGGTGTTCTCGTCAACTCCCTTATTGCGCAGCATCCTGGAGGTCTCGGATTTGGTATCTTGAATAAGGGTAAGAAAGAGATGCTCCTGGCTGACAAATTCATCCTGCATCTGGCTGGCAGTAGTGAAGGCCTTATCGAGGAGCTGCTTCAGCTCGCCGGAGATATAGGCCTGACCAGCACCACTGCCCGAGACCTGTGGAATTTTTTCAATAATTTTATTCAACTCCATCAGGATAATGGCAGGATCAACCCCCATTTTCTGTAGTACCGGTACCACAACCCCCTCGGGTTGTTCAAGGATAACCCTGGCCAGATGTGCCGGCTGAATCTCCTGATGAGATTTTTCCTGCGCCAGTTGCTGCGCTGCCTGAATCGCCTCCTGAGACTTTATGGTAAATTTATCAAACTGCATGAAAATCTCCTCTTAGCTATGATCTGGAAGGTAAGTGGAACGATTTTGCAAGGATCTTGATCCTCTGCTTGAATCTTTTTGTTTGCAGGTAAAGATAAGAACAGGCCAACGATGTGTCAATTTTTCGACTATGTATGTGTGCAGATAGGCTTGGGAAGAAAAAGAAACAAGAACAATTGAGTAGAGTGAGACGAGCTCATCAAACTCGCTTCAGCCCTCTCACAGAACTGTATGTACGGACCTCGTATACGCTCCTGTTTATTTTTTTTGTTTTTATACCGAAACAGAAATCCCGATTTTTACAGCACCGAGGTCAAAGAGCCCTAACTCCCCATTCAGACAGCTATTAGGAAGGGCATAGTGACTGAGGGGACAGGCGGCCTTTTTCCAGGAGTTCATCTTGATCGCATCAAACTTACCGACATAACCAAGTTGCCTTAACCTGCGACGAAGCCGCTTCGGCTTCTTCCGCAGGTTCAGCTGGATTGCCCGCAGCACTCTTTGACTATCGGGCTTCGCGCTATTTTGCACGCTTACCCTCACGCTGCACCGAATCAGGTTCGCTTGCGCTATGTGCAGTTCACTTCCTATCGCTTCCTTCAGGCCCCCGCCGTTGCCAGCAACGCCCTCGAAGTCTGCAGCGTTTCGGATAGTCATCCCCCTGGTCGGTGTGACGCCTGCTTCTTGCAGCAGGCCGGGTTTGCCCGCTACGCTGGGCAAACAAAAAAGCGAGCCTCAAAGAAATGAGGCTCGCTAAACAAATCTGGACTATGGTTATCAGCTACAGCCGCCGGAGCCACAGGAGCCGGAGCTACATCCGCCACCGCCGCCACTGAGTGGGTTACTGGAGGTAATGCCAAACCCGGAACGTGGGCCAGCATCAACATAATCGACATTAACTGTACCACACGAAGCTAACAGGCCTTCTTCTATGAGGAACTTCAAACCGCCGTTATCAAAAATCTTGTCATCATCTTTTGGCTCATCCAGAGCCAAACCCAAAGAGGGGCCTGCTCAGCCACCTTGCATCAGGGCAATACGCAAGGCAGAATCAATACTATTCTGCGCCAGGTATTCAGTAAGTTTTTGTACTGCCTGGTCAGTCACGGTAAAATCAGACATAAGAATCCTCCGGTAATCTATGGTTAATTAAAAGTTGTTGATTTTTCACTTGGTAGCATAAAATACATTTTTGTTGCTGGAAGGACAGGCAATCCTTCCAATCACACATAAATATGTTTAATATATATTTTAAGTTGCAAGTTCTAAGAAGTCAATCCACATAATGCATGCAGCCACCCTGGACACAGGCATGACCACATCTGTTTTTCCCCATATTATCATGAACAAGATGCGTTATTTCAATGAATTACCTTTAACAACAGGATGATATGCAAAAAATTGTAATTTCTACTGGCGGTGGTGATGCCCCGGGGCTGAACGCGGTTATCTATGCAGTTATTCATTCCTGTTATCGCCTGGGCTGGGAGGTCTATGGCAGCCGAAGTGGCTATAAAGGTTTATTAAATCCTGAGGAGCTTCAGCGCCTGACCCTGAAGGATGTTGAAGGAATTTATGCCACTGGCGGCACCATCCTGGGTTCGACCAACAAGGGGAACCCGTTTTCCATGCCGGTGGAAAATCTGGCAGGTGAGATCCAGATTGTTGATATTTCCGACAAGATCATGAACAATTTCCAAAGAATGGGTTTTGACTGCCATATTGCCATTGGCGGAGATGGCAGTCTTGAGATCGCCCATCGTTTTTCTCTGAAAGGGATGCCGGTTATCGGTGTTCCCAAGACCATCGACAATGATCTTGAGGCTACAGACCGAACTTTCGGGTTTGATACCGCAGTGTCAACGGCAACAGAGGCCCTGGACAAACTGCATTCAACGGCCAAATCCCACGATAGGGTCATGGTAGTTGAGGTCATGGGGCGTGATTCCGGCTGGATAGCTCTTTATTCAGGGATATCCGGAGGTGCTGATGTTATTCTGTTACCCGAAATTCCTTTTGACATGGACGCAGTTTGCCAGAAAATCACAAACAATGAACTGCACGGCAAGGATTACGCCATCGTGGTTGTCGCTGAAGGCGCCAGCGCTAAAGGTGGCTCGGTAATCAACAAAGGCAAGGGGGAATTGGGGAGATCTGAACTTGTGCTGGGCGGGGTCGGAGAATGGGTGGCCGCCGAAATCCGGCAACGAATCAACAAAGACACGCGGTCTCTGGTGCTTGGGCACCTGCAGCGCGGCGGTTCTCCTACGACCTTTGATCGTTTGCTGGCCTTACGTTTTGGAGCAGCAGCGGTGCGCATGGTTGAGGCTGGCATCTTCGGTCACATGGTGGCCCTGTCGGCCTCCTCCATGGTCCCGGTTCCTCTGGTTGACGCCATCAAGTCTCGGAAAAAGGTCGACTTGACGAGTGACAAGGTTTTGACCGCCAGAGATATAGGGATCTGCCTGGGTGATTACTGCTCTGAATTAAAGAAAAGCGAGAGAACGAGTGAATAAATACCAAGAGATATACACCCTGCTTTATGACCATTTCGGACCACAGGGCTGGTGGCCCGGAGATTCGTCCTTTGAAATCATGGTCGGAGCAGTGCTCACCCAGAATACCAACTGGGAAAATGTGCGCAAGGCTATTTTAAATCTGAAAGAGGCTGGGGCGCTCTCTTTTCCAGCGCTTTGCACCTTGCCTGTTGATGAACTCGCTCAGCTCATCAAACCGTCAGGTTATTTTAACATCAAGGCAAAACGGCTGAAAAACCTTCTGCAGATGATCAGCGAGCGATACAACGGGAAGCTTGAACTCCTGCTCGACGAAGTACTGCCTCGCGGACGGGAGGCGCTGCTCTCAGTGAACGGGATAGGACCTGAGACGGCGGATTCCATTCTCTTGTATGCTGCCAGCCAGCCAGTTTTTGTGGTGGACACCTACACCCATCGTATCTTTTCCCGGCACCATCTGACCGCGGAAGAGAATGACTATCACTCGCTTCAGGAGGAATTTCACAATAGACTGCCCCTGGAGCCAGCCCTTTATAAGGAGTATCATGCCTTGATTGTTACCCTTGGCAAAAACTATTGCAGAAAGAACAATCCTCGATGCGACCAATGCCCTTTGCAGGGAGCCTGAAAAAGGTCTCAGACCTTGGTCTTGAAAAGAGTGCCAAGCATCTCATCGGCAACCTGGAGAGTCTTGAGAGTTGCTTTATAAAAATGTGCGCTCAGACTCATGACCGGCAGTTCTTCGGCAATATCGACGTTGGACTGCTCAACCAGTTCTATGCTGCCCAGATCATAGGACACCGGCCCGGGAGTTTCGACCCGCTCCGTCCGCACCTGAAATCCCTGAGGTCCCGCCGAGGAGAGGATTCCGCGACTTTTTTTTAAAGCCTTCGGTGCCGGCATTGGCAATATTACTGGCATTGACGCTGATTGTTGTACTATAAGCGGACAGGCCCGACAAGGCTGACTTTATGGCATGGATCATCATACCACCTCCTGGAAAATAAGGCCTTTCACCACAGCTCTTCCTTTCTTGTCTTACTCAACTCTCGGATTGAAGTAACTCATGAAAATTGTACGCTATGTAGACAACAATGGTAAAGCTGGTGAGGCGTTTTCTTTGCCCCTACATTGAAAAAAAAGCTATCAATACATTTCGTGTCTTATTCTTTCTTTGACCCGAATGCTCCCTGATAGCGGAGAAACTGCCGACAGACACCGCGAATAATGCTGGAATCCTTGGGGCTCAACCGCATCCTGCCAAAAAACTGACGGATATTGTTCATGTAATAGTCATGGCTCTTGTCCTGCAGAAAATCGATGGTCAACAGGGTCTGCTCCAAGTGTCGATACATCTCTTCAAGCTCGAAGGTCGTGGCAAGGCGCGGGGAATGAACCGATCCTCTCTGAGAGTGTACTATGCCATGATAAATCTCGTAGCAGTGAATCGCCACCGCCTGGGCCAGATTCAATGATGAAAAATCAGCCGTTGGGACGGAAGAGAGCATTTGACAGTACCGCAGATCATCATTGGTAAGCCCCCTATCTTCAGGACCGAAGAGAAAGGCAACATCGTTGTCGGGCAGCAGGGGAAGGATCTCACTGACGACCTCTCGAGGCCCCTTTTCCCGGATACGTTGCCGGCCATGCCTGGCAGTGGTACCCACAACCCTGGAAAAAGGGGCCAGAGCCGTTTCAAGACTGTGATGAAACTCCATATTTTCAAGGAGATGCGCCGCCTTATGAGTAGCCATCATGGCCATACGTTCAGAATCAGGGGCCACAGCACCAACAATAATCAGCCGGCTGATCCCCATATTCCAGGCGGCCCTGGCCGCCGAGCCGATATTTTCCGGGAATTTCGGCTCCATGAGTACGATGGCAAAGTGATTAAGAAGAGAGGTATCCATGGTCATGGGATCGAAAGCACAGAAAGAAAAAAGGTCGGAGGAGAAAGAGAGAAGAAGCTGACTCACTGAAAAAAAGACTATTCACCACATGGCAAGAATGACAGAGGGAGCCGCAACAAACTGGTCAAAGAGGCAACAAATATGTCGTCACAAATCTTGAGCATAAAAATCATCTTTTAGTGCCTTACAGATTATTTTCTTGTTTTTTTGCAAGAAAATAATCTGCGAAAGGCACTTATCCCGTTCATCGGGGTTAGCCAATCTGTAACTTACCCCACGATATCATCATGTGTGATCCTGCTGATCTTTTCATATTCTTCCACCTGCTTGTTCGTGCTGGTGGGCATCAGGCGTTTAAGCAAGGGCACGACCCCTTGTTCTGATTTTTCAAAAAGCAGATCAGCCTCCTTGAGTGTGATCTGCCAGGCAGGGGCAAAACCCGGTGCTTTTTCAAACATGATATCGAGGGCCGTCTGGTAGATATAATACTGCCTGATCTCCTTACGGCCGGGCTTCTGATTTAAAGTCTGGACAGTTATGCGCAGATTATCGCGTTCCTGCCTGAGGACAATGAGCTCCTGTTTTCTTTTTTCGTTATCTGCCGAATCAATCTCCATCTTGGTATGCAGGTGAGATTTCAACCTGTTTATCTCCCGAGACAGTTCACGACGATGCAGCCACCCGCGAACATAGACAACACAGCAGACAAAGAAGCCGAGGAGAAGCCCCTGGACAAAAGGAAGGGCCAGAAGCCCCATGAACCAGTTCGAATTTTCCATACTCTTCAATCCTCCAAGACAGCTCTAACCCCGATGAACGGGATAAGTGCCTTTCGCAGATTATTTTCTTGCAAAAAAACAAGAAAATAATCTGTAAGGCACTAAAGGGATAACACCATTTCATCATACTCGACTGAAACATTATTTCCCCATCTCTTTATGCGAAATACGGTATCCCGTCAAGCCTCGTCACGTATTCAAAAAAGCCTTTCCTTTACCCTCTACCAGCCTGCCACTACTCCTTGGCCAGGGTAAAATTAATCCTGCTCCTCCGAAGATCGACATCAAGCAGGGTCACCCGAATCAGATCACCAAGACGGTACACCTTTGAGCTCCTTTCTCCCACGAGACGGTGATGTTTCGGATCATAGACATAATAATCATCACGTAATTCACCAATGACCACAGCCCCGCTGATAAAGAGCTCGAGCAACTCCACAAAAAAGGCGAACCCGCTCACCCCTGAGATCACCGCATCAAAGCTCTCTCCCACCTTGTCCTGCATATAGCGAACCTTCAAGCGGTCGGCCATTTCCCTGTCAGCGCTGATGGCCAGCCGCTCGCGGGTGGAGAGATAGGGACCGATAGTTTTCAATTCTTCCGCACCCGGGCTTTCTTTTTTCTTAGTGGCCTTGCTGATAAAATCATGAAGGGCCCGGTGAACCAGGAGATCCGGATAGCGGCGGATAGGCGAGGTGAAATGGGTATAATCGGTTGCCGCCAGACCAAAATGACCGACATTACGGGCGTCATAACGCGCCTGCTGCATGGTGCGAAGCAGCAGATTGTTGATTATATATTCCTTCGGACTGTTTTTCACCATATCGAGGATATGACCAAACCAGTCAGGATCGTGCCGATGTTTGGGGATATCAAGGCCCATGGTCTGGGCAAAGCCGGTAAACTCCTCCACCTTGACGGGATCAGGTCGTTCATGGATACGGTAGAGCGCATTGACTGAGTGTTCGGTAAAGGTCTCGGCCACGGCCTCGTTGGCAGAAAGCATGAACTGTTCAACCATCTGATGGGCAAAGTTACGCTCTGCCCTGCCGATGGACTCTATCCTGCCATTCTCGTCAAGGCTGATCTCCGCTTCAGGCAGGGTAAATCCGATGGCCCCCCGATCCCTACGCAGCTTCTGCAGAATTTCTGTCAGCTCACTCGCCCACTTGAGAGGAGTGAGAAAGGCCTTGTGTTCGCGCCGCACCTCCGAATTTTTATCGATGAGGATCTGACGGACGATAGTATAGGTAAAGCGCTTGTGACTGCGGATAATGGACTTGACGAAACGCTTTCCGGTGGTGTTCCCCTGCCGGTCAAAATCAAGAATGGCGGTAAAGGTCAGACGGTCCTGATCGGGAATAAGACTGCACAGATTATTGGAGATCTTCTCCGGCAGCATGGGGATGACCCTGCCGGGAAAGTAGATGGAGGTGCCGCGTTCGTAGGCATCTTTATCGAGTGCGCTTCCTGGTTTTACAAAATGGCTGACGTCGGCAATGGAGACATAGAGGCGGAAGCCTCTCTTGGTCTTTATCACGGCCACGGCATCATCAAAATCCTTGGCTGTTTCACTGTCGATAGTGACATGCTGGATCTCCCGGAGATCTTCTCGACCCTTGGTTTCAGTAATCTCTTCGGGTAGCTGCGCCGCTTCCTCTTGGGCCTGCTCACTAAAGAGATGAAGCAGTTTGAATTTCTCTATCACCAGACTCATCTGGACATCGATGGAGTCCGGATCGCCAAGAACCTCAATGAGCTCGCCCCGGATACTTCCCGTATCTTCGACAAAATCGGAGAGCTGAACGATGACAGCATCCCCCTCATTCAAGCCCTCCGGTATTTTACCATCTATGAAGACAGAAAAAGGGAACCGTGGATCTTCAGGGGTTACCCGAATCCTATTTTTCTCAAAGGAGACAAATCCGGCCAGACGATCTGAACCTCGCTCCAGGATGCTTATCACCTCCGCCTCAGGTCGGCCATCCTGACGGACCTTATACACCCGGATGAGAACAGTATCGCCATGCCGGGCATTCCCCATGTGAGATGCCTCAACCGTCGGATCTTTGGTGTAGATCGAACCGCCAGCCCTGACAGTGAGACGGTTGACAAACCCGAAACCACGCGGGTGGAGCTCAAGCAACCCGGTGGCCAGGCTGCTTTTACTGCCTAGAGAAAAGCGATTCTTACTGGTATGGCTCAGAATCTTTTTTTCAGCCAGATCGGCAAGGAGTGCGGTCAATTCTTTGTGCACAGCTTGATCAAGCTTGAGTTCGGCCACAATATCAGCTTGCGAGACGGCCTGTTCGCTCTGATACAGGTAGGTCAACACGTCCCGTTCCAATGATTTTTCCTGTTGTGCCAGTTTTCTGTCAGACTTGGCAGCGTGCCGATTTCCTGATGGCTTCCGCGATGACTTTCCCGGATAATGTTTTCTTTTTTTTCTCATAACTGATATTTAATTTTCCTCTAATCGTTATTTTTTGGTAAGCTAATTTTATGTTCCTCTTCGAACCCCGATGAACGGGACAAGTGCCTTTCGCAGATTATTTTCTTGTTAAAAAACAAGAGAATAATCTGTAAGGCACTAAAGAGCCACCTTGAGAAACTAGGTGCCCCTTGGCCCCTATAGCTTGCAACCTGATAGTCTGTATCATAAATTATTTATTATAATAGCACACTCCTGACAGTGGGCAAAGGAATTAACGTCAATCTCCAGCTTGATGCCGGGAGAGAACTAAAACCACAGGATGTAACCGTTCAGCAGGATCACGCACGGAGTCTCGCTGTGTTCGCTGTGCTCAAGAGGTTCAGCTAAGTATGCTTGTCGAACATGAGCGAGCCAAAGACAAGCTAGATAGTGCTGCTGAACAGTTACGAACTAGCAGCACTTCTTCCTTGTAGTCCATATCCTTTCTGAACGCATTAATAACCATAACAAGTCGGGAAAGATGCCGTACAACATACCTTTTGATCTGGAGATATATCGCACCCAGATGCGACAGTTGATCGGGGATACCCCCCGGGCTGATGTCTTCTGGCAGGCTCTGGATTTTGCCATTGAGGCCCATGACGACCAATGGCGCCGATCAGGAGATGCCTACATCATGCATCCCTGCTCTGTCGCCAGAATTCTGGCCGAAGAGATGGACGTTACCCACCCGGAGATCTTGGCCGCCGCCCTGCTTCATGACACAGTAGAGGATGTCGAAGAGATCACCATTGGTTTTATCGGGGAAAAATTTGGCCATTATGTTGAGGCTATAGTGGAAGGTTGCACCAAAATTACGCGCTTTTCAGGGGACAAACAGACACATTACAAGATGATCCATCGCAAGATCTTCTCGGGGGCCGCTTTACGCCCCGAGGTAATGCTGGTCAAACTGGCCGACAGACTGCATAATCTGCGGACTCTCAGCGCCATGCCTCAGTTCAAAAGACAGAAAATTGCCGACGAAACAATTGACATCTACGCCCCCCTGGCCACAGTGCTTGGCCTGTTCAGCCTGAAACGCGAAATGTTCAACCTGGCACTTTCCTATAAATTTCCCAAACAGAGCACCAAGCTTGTCAGTTATATCAATCACATGAAACATGATCCGGTGGCCTTGGATATTGTTCAACAACTCAAAGAGAAAGCCGAAGAAGTCTGGTTTACCTGCAAGGCCACCATTCGCGCCAAGGGAATCTGGGCCTATTATGATGCCAAAAACCATATCTTACGCAAGCAGATAGACAACCCCCTTGAACTCCTGATTGTAGTGGAGAATACTACCGCCTGCTACCAGGCCCTGGGAATCCTCAATCAGACCTTTCCGCCCATCCCCCGAACAATCCGTGATTTTATCGCCAATCCCAAAAACACGGGCTACCAGGCCCTGCATGCCCGGGCCAATATTAAAGGCAGAGAGTTTCTCTTCAAGATTCGCACTGAGGATATGACCCGCCGGGCGCAACGTGGTCTGTTTAAAGGTTGGAGCTCGCAGAGCTCCAACCAGCGACGGTTTATTCGTGAGATCCAGGAGATGTTTGACGTTCTCGGCTCAGATGATTCTGTCTCCTACCGTGATGTTATTGCGGCCAGCGGCAAAAAAGAGATCTACACCTATACCCCCCAAGGCGATTTGATCTACCTGCCGGTCAACTCCACCGTCCTTGATTTTGCCTTCCGTGTCCACACCGATATCGGTCACACCTGCCTTGGCGCCATGATCGGCAGCAAGCGGGGAACACTTGATACTATCTTACAGGACGGAGACGTGGTGCGTATCATCCGGGCTGAAAGCCCTATCCGGTTTGATCTGAAGATGCTTGAGCTCTGTCAGACACCCCGGGCCCGCGCCGAACTGTCAAAAACCTTTAAGATCAGAAGCCAGCAGGTTGCCCAGGAAATTGGTCTTTCTGTGGTCAGCCAGGAGATGCGGCGCTACGGCCTCCCCCTGGACCTCTTGGCCCAGGGGGATTTCAAGCAGATTCTCAAAGATTTAGCCCTCAAAAACCTCGAAGAACTCTATATCCAGGTTGGTGAAGGTCGACTGAGGCTGCCGACACTCATCGATCGCATCAAGACAGTGTTTTATTCCGGAGCCTCTCCCCTTGCCCGGCCGACCGGGGCCTTTAATACCATTGAGCTCACCACCCTCGACCCTACCTTTGTCAAGATTTCATCCTGCTGCAAACCAAGCCCTACCGATTCCCGGCTCTATGGCCTGCTCAGTGAACGGGGCTTATCAGTACACAGCATGAACTGTCCGAAGCTAGCAACGATTGAGTTACAGCGAGAGGATATTGTCTATGTCCGGTGGAGACAGAAAGAGACTTTTGTCGCCCAGAAACAGACCTTGATCATCATGGCAGCCACGCGCCAGAGGATGATGATGTTGGCCGGTGTGGCCCCGGCAGAAATGAAAATTCTTGACCTGACAGCGCTCTCCAAGACCCCTACCCCGAATCCTGCCTGGGAGTTGACCTTCGAGGTACCCAGCCTTTATATCCTCCGACAGGTCTTAAAACATTTCGACAAGTCAGAACTACCCTATGAGTTTGCGCTTGAATTTTAGGTGCCGTTAGATCTTTGAGCAAAACTTTTTTTGCTCAAAGATCTTTACGTCACCTTATGCCGCTCCACAGCAACAGCAGTCCTTTCCGGCTGTTGCTGTGGAGCGGCGCCTGGCAGACATCACTCAAGGGAGCATTATGAAAGAAGCAAGTCTTATTTGTTCAAAGAGCTTTACAGCAACCTTAGGGACGCGGACAGTTCCGCGTCTCAAAACTCTTACAAAAACTGGTCATCCTCTTCTGAGCCATCAGATATCTTTTCTGGATGCCTGGCATAACGACTCAGTACACGAGTCAACATATCGGGGAGGTCATTTTTTTGTCTGGAACTCCGGTGTAACTGCTTGATTGTCTTTTCCAGACTCAGCACCTCACCGAGAAAGACATGCCTCAGCACCAGGGAAACCAGACGGGTGATCGTGGTAAGATTGGAAATACGTGATTGGAGATGATGATCCCGGTCAAAGGCAGTGGAGGCAAAGATCTCGACAGGATTCCCTTGAAGCTCACTCACAGACACATACCAGGTATTGAGCTCCCGGTCGCGGGTACGGTAGCGGACGGCATCAAGGACGTCTGGCAACTCCAGTGACTCGCCTGCAGAACATGCCTGTTCACCCCTGTCAGAGCCATGCCGATCAGACCGGAGCAAGTCGCAGATCTTATGCAGCAATCGCGGGTCTGTTTGTATAATCCGGGCGAGACAACCACACGATTCACAGAATTCATTTCCCTGCATGTCCTGCAGAGGAGCACTTTTACCACAGCCGTCACAAATCTCATTATCTTCAGAATGTATCATCATACCATTTACCACCAGGAACAGTTGTTTGAATAAAGAGCTTGAGCTGATCAAGAAATTCTGGCCCTGAGATCTCTTTCGCCCCAAAACTTAAAAGATGCCGTGTGGTCATCTGGCAGTCTACAAGTTGAAAATTGGCCGTTTTTAATCTGGACACCAAAGCAGCAAGGGCAATCTTGGAACCATTACTGACGCAAGTGAACATCGATTCACCAAAAAAAATACGATCAAGGGCAATCCCGTACAGGCCGCCTGCCAAGACCTCCCCCTGCCAGCATTCAACCGAATGGGCATAGCCCAGTTCATGCAACTGGCAATAGGCATCGCACATCTGGCGGCTGATCCAGGTCCCCTCTCCCTTTTCTGTACGAACCTGGGAGCAGGATGTGATGACCCTCTCAAAGGCCTGATCAAAGGTGACCTTAAAGGATCCCTTCCTGATCTCTCTGGCCAGCCTTCTGCTGACCCTGAAATCTTTCAGAAAAAGAACCAATCGGGGATTGATAAACCACCAGAGGATGGGATCTCCCGGAGAAAACCAGGGGAATATTCCTGACCTGTAGGCCGCCACCAGCCTGGCCGGCCGGAGATCACCGCCAACAGCCAGGAGCCCGTTTTCATCGGCAAGGGATGGTGATGGGAAGATAAACTCATCGGTCAGTTGCATGAAAGACATGTCGCCATAGTACATACCTCATGTCAGGAAGTCAATCAGCCCGGCAGCGCCTCAAGTGGATGACTGCCCTGCCCCTGGACCAGGGGCAAAGTAACAATAAACTCCGCGCCCTGCCCCGGGACAGCAGTCGCACTGATGACACCATGATGGCGCTCAACGATCTTCTTGCAGATGGCAAGACCAATACCCGTCCCGTTAAATTGCTGCCTGGTATGCAGACGCTGAAAGATATCAAAAATCTTTTCCTGATATTCTTCCTTAAACCCAATACCGTTATCCTTGATGGAAATGGACACATAGGTCTCGGGATCATACCCCTCCGGCACTTGACCACGTCTAATGCGGACCTCAGGAACACGATAGGGATGATGATATTTAAGACTGTTGCCAATGATATTCTGGAAGAGTTGCCGTATCTGCAGTGGGTCCGCCATGATACTCCCCAGGTCGTCAACTGCAATAGTGGCGCCACTCTCTTCTCTCTTGACGGTGAGATCCTCGAGGACCTCACTGATGACACCGTTCAGCTGAACATTGACAAAAGGCTGGGATTCTTTCTCTACCTTGGTGTAGTAGAGCAGACCGTTAATCAACTGCTGCATGCGGTCTGCCGAGCTGAGAATCCTATCCAGATAGGCCTTTCCTTTCTCCGAAAGAGTTGTAAGAGAATTATGCTGTAAACGCCGACTGAAGGCCTGGATCAGCATCAACGGTTCCTGCAGATCATGGGAGATCACATGCGAAAAGTCCTGCAGCTCCAAGTTGCGCTGGAGAAGGTCATGGGCAGCCTGCGACAGGGCGCGCTCCGCATTCTTCCAAGGAGTGACATCCCTTGAAATCTCTATCACTCCCATCAGTTGACCACTGGGTGCACGGAACGGGGTGGCCGTGACAACACAGGAAAAGCTACTGCCATCCAGCCTCACCTTTCTCTCTTCAACCTCAATCCTTGCTGCGCCTTCAAGGATCCTGGTCAGGGGGCATTCAGGAGTATGACAGCACCGACCGGCATAGACCTCAAAACATTTCCGACCGATAACCGCTTCACCGCTCTTATACCCGGCAAGTTCCCAAAATGCCCTGTTGGCACGAATGACGGTAAAATCCCTGTCAATGATGCGCATACCATCCGGCGCACTGTTAAAAATCTGAACGAATTCATCATTAATTTCGACCAGGGCTTTTTCAACCTGCTGCTGCTCCTTGATCTGGGCATCAAGAAGGGCGTTTGTGCGGCTCAGCTCACCTGTTCGACTGGCAACCCTGAGTTCAAGATCTTCCTTGATCGTTACCAGCTCCTGAGCACTTTGTTTGTGTTCTGCAACTTCCCTCAAAAGACGCTGATTGGCAATCCGCAACTGTCCGCTGCGAGCTTCCAACCTACTGGCAAAAAAATGGATAACCAGAAGCCCCATGATTACCGCCGCAAGATGACTGATCAACAGAGGCCAGCGAGATTTACGAAAACTCATAGGCAGGGAAACAGAGATTCCACCACGTATCTCACCAAAACTATAGTCATCATGGCAGGGAATACAGGCCCCCGTGACCTGTAATGGCGTCATATAGTGGAAAACATCCCCTTCCACACTGCCGATAAAGTCGCCCCGTTCTTTAACCCCTTTTTCAAATTCTTTCAGCCATCCCTCCTCCCAGGGCAAGGCCTTGTTTTCAGGGCGGATCGGATCAAGACTTGTCAGATGAAAGCGTACCTTCCCCTGACGATCAGCAATCTCTGAAATTTGTCGGGTCATATAGGCTGGATTTATTCGTGTAAGCTTACGACCATCACTGGTCATAAGAGATTGCTGATCTTCCGGCATGTAAGGATTGACCGGACTTTTCTCATCGGTGAGGACAAAGACCCCGCCATGTTCTGCATTCCAGGTCCGAACAGCCATAATATGGTTCAAAAAAGACCTGGCGGTTTCAAGGGCAATGGCATTCTTTTCCCGGACATCATCGGCTTGATTCCAGAGGAAGGAAAAAAGAACCGTGAGGGCCCAGATCGCACTGGCAATGGACCGATATTTTTTTATCGGATTGGTCATGAAAATTGGACGAGATAGGTCATTTTAGGGAAATAAAGGGTCAAGATCTTCGTTCAAGGTGACGACATGACCGTTCGACAAAGTAAAAAAATCCTGTCTGAAAAATTTACCCCAGTGACAACCCGAAGGAAGTGCCATTGAGGGGCGCCTGCTTACTCTTTACTTTTCCAGGATTTTCAGACAACGCATCAGAGGAGACAGGTCTTGTCGCGAAGCTCCTGAATAAAGACCTCTTCATTCTGTGAATAATCTACAGGAACCTCGATAAGATGAAGGCCAGGCTGCTGAAGACATTCAGACAGCAGCTCGGCGAGCTCTCCGGCACGGGAAACACGATAGCCGTTTGCCCCGTAGCTCTGAGCGTATTGTACGAAATCAGGATTCAGAAAGTCAAGACCAAAGTCAGTAAGGTGCATACCGCCCTGTTTCCATTTGATCATCCCGTAGCCATTATCACACAGGACGATGACGACCAGATGCAGCTTGAGACGAATAGCGGTTTCAATTTCCTGGGAGTTCATCATAAAGCCGCCATCTCCACAGACGGCCACGACCTGCCTCCCCGGATACAAGAGCTTGGCGGCAATGGCTACCGGAAGGCCGGCTCCCATGGAAGCCAGGGCATTATCCAGGAGCAGCGACTCCGGTTGTGTCGCCTTGAAATTACGGGCAAACCATATCTTGTACATACCATTATCGAGCGAGATGATACTGTTGCCAGCGACAGTATCATGAATATCTTTGACTATCCGTTGCGGGGTATCAGGAAACCGGTCATGGCCCTGGGCGCCATAGACATGGATCTTGATTTCCTGATGAATGCGCTGGAAATAGTCGTCACCTGGGCAGGACAGCTTAGTCGTCCCTGTGCCTCCCCCCACGAGTACTTCCTGCGACGGCGGGGCGCCCATGACACCGGCGCCGCCGTGTTGTCCGCGGTCTGCGTAAACGAATCGTGACAACTGGGCCAGACTATTGCCGATATCGCCGATAACCTCATGCTGGGGGAAATAGACCTCATCAATACCAGCGGATGAATAGTTGACATGGACGACCTGCACATCCCTTTGATTCATAAAAAATGGCGGTTTCTCGACAACATCATGACCGACATTGATGATCACATCGGCACGATCAATGGCGCAATGCAGGTAATCATGATCCGACAGGGCGGCCGTGCCCAGTGAATAGGGAGAGTGCTCATCAATGATTCCCTTGCCCATCTGGGTGGTAAAAAAATAGATGCCTGTTCTGGCAATAAGCTCTCGTGCCGCCAGATAGACGTCAGGTCGCTTGGCCTCGGCGCCAAAGAGAAAGAGTGGATGCCTCGCCTGTCTGATAAGTCCGGCCGCAATGGCAATGGCAGCAGGATGGGCATGAGGAGGATAAAGACGAGTCAGAGACAGGGGCAGATTATCTGTTTCTTCAGCCGCGATATCCTCCGGCAGCTCCAGATGAACCGGGCCGGGCTTCTCTGCTGTGGCAATACGGAAGGTGTCGCGGACCAGCGTCGGGATGCTGCCTGCAGTGACGATCTGTTTTGTGAACTTGGTCAAAGGCCCCATCATCCGCACCACATCAAGGACCTGAAAACGCCCCTGCTTGCTCTTTTTTATCGGCTTCTGACCGGTAATAAAGAGGACCGGCATGCCGCCAAGCAAGGCATAGGATACGGCCGTAACAAAATTGGTCGCCCCCGGACCAAGGGTTGAAAAGCAGACCCCGGGTCTACCGGTAAGCCGGCCATAGGTAGCCGCCATAAATCCCGCGGCCTGCTCATGACGGGTCAGAATCAAACGAATCGAGGATGTTCTCAGGGCTTCAAGAAAAACAAGATTCTCTTCGCCGGGGATACCAAAGATGGTGTCAACTTCTTCATTTTCAAGGCAGCGGACCAGAAGTTCAGCTCCATTCATGACTCTTCCTCACCTCTCTTAAGGATATTGCATGTTCATATAAAATAAGCGGCCAGAATCACCGCGCCGTGACGATCATCGTCATACCCATCAGGAACAAAAAGACAAATATTACCTTGAGATAAAGCGCTCTTTCTATGCGCCCATAGCACAGAGAGCCCAGAACCGTTCCTGCCAGAACAAAAGGGGCGGAATAGAGAAATGAGGTCAGGACAGTCACAGTGGTCAGACCGCTCACTGCATGGGCTGTGGCGCTGAGATAGGAATTAAAGAGAAAAAATCCGCTGAGGGTGGCCTTTATCTCATCCTTGCCCCAATCGTTTAGGGTCGCGTAGATAATAGTGGGTGGCCCGCCGGCACTGAAGGCCGCGCCAATAGCCCCGGAGGAGAATCCAGCCAGATACGACCAGACCGGATGCAGCCTCCTCTGCCTGACCTTAACCAGGAGGCAATAGCAGGAATAGACGACAAGAAGGACACCAAGCGCTATGCTGAGGCTTTCTGAGCTCACCCTCTTCAACAGGGTGACTCCCACGATCATCCCTGGAACCGCAGCAATACAGAGGGGAAGAATTTTTTTCCAGTCCAGATATTTTCTAAGCCTCAATGCCAGAAATGTGGTAATCACAACACTGTTAAGGGCACAGAGCGGGATAGCAACCTTGACATCAAGAAACAGGCTCAGCAGTGGCAGGGCCACAAGGACCGAACCAAATCCGGTCACACCCTGGACAAAGCCAGCCAGCAAAAAAATAACTATTATACATAATAATATCATAATGATACATTATTTTCTTGAGCAACAATGCGCTGCTGTTTATGATTTACAAAATGGGGTACGCACTTTGCTCAAGTGCCCCCTACATCTTGTGGCTGCTCGTCGAGAAAGTCGACGACTGCGCCCTTTAGTGTAGGCAGAGGAGCGGGATCAACCTGCATGGCGTGTTGCATGAGCCTATAGAACAATAAGCCGCG
>JAHYIV010000009.1 GCA_019429465.1 Desulfoarculaceae bacterium | reverse complement strand
CAGCGAATCAAGGTCTCCGTCAATTGTCCCGTAAAACCGGACATCGCCATCACGGCCCTCGTTGGCCAATGCAATATCAATGGAATCTTTATGTACATCCAGCCCGACAAATATGGTATTCTTTTTCTTGACCTGCCTCCTTGGTTATGGCTCTGCGCCGTAGTGAATTGTTTTCTACAGCATAACCCATGTTTGCAAGGGGCAGGTCTTTTTCGTTTAACTGACAGCCATTATGTCTAATCCCGTTGACCGGGGTTAGTAATTCTCATCCTTTTCCAGCACATCTCGCCATGCCTATCTACGACTACACAGCGTTTGATCGGAAAGGTCACTCCAAAAAAGGTATCATCGAGGCCGACAACGAGGCCAGCGCTCGCCACAAACTCCGAGCTGCCGGGGAATATCCCGTGAAGATCAGGGAGAACCTCTCCCAGTCTACCAAGGCTGGAAGAGCGGCGATGGCAAGGTTTTTTGCCTTTGAGCGGGTCAAACCCGTGGAGATCCACATCTTCACCCGACAGCTGGCGACCCTGCTCAGTGCGGGAATTCCTCTGGTCAGCGCCCTGAGCTCGCTTCTTACCCAGACAGTGAATCCAGCTCTCAAAAAAGTGCTGGCCCAGATCAAGGATGGTGTCAATGAAGGCAATACCCTGACCAACTCCCTGGCCAAACACCCAAAACTCTTTTCCAATATCTATATCAATATGGTTCGAGCCGGAGAGGCCTCCGGCTCGCTTGATATTGTCCTTGAAAAGCTGGCGGACTTCGGCGAAAAGCAGAGAACACTCCAGGGCCGCCTGAAGGCAGCGCTGGTTTATCCTGTCTTTATGGCCGTTATCGGCAGCGGTATCCTCTTTATTCTCATCACCTACATCGTTCCCAATATCACCAAGGTCTTTGCCGACATGGAACGGACCCTGCCACTTCCCACCCGGCTGCTCATCCAGTCAAGTGACTTTTTACGCGGCTACTGGTGGCTGGTGCTGCTCTTGATGATCGGTGTATTTTTCTCCCTGCGTCTTTTCATCGAGAGCGTCAGGGGTCGTCGGATATGGGATCTGCTCAGGCTCAAAATGCCCATCATCGGTCGGGTCAACCAGAAGGTCATCCTGGCCCGCTTTGGCTCCACCCTGGCCAGCCTGCTGGGCAGCAGTGTCCCCCTGGTCACCTCCATGGAGATCGTCCAATCCATTGTCAACAACTCCCTCATTGCCGAGGTGGTTGGGGAGGCCATAGAACAAGATCCGCAAAGGAAAAAGTATGGCCAGTGCGCTTGGCTCATCCCCCTGGTTTCCACCCATCTTTGTGCAGATGATCAGCGTCGGCGAACAGAGCGGCAACATGGAACCCATGCTGATCAAGCTTTCCGAGGCCTACGAACGTGAGGTTGATATGGCCATCATGGGCATGACCTCACTCATTGAACCCATCATGATCGCGGTAATGGGAGCGGCCGTAGGTTTTGTCGTCCTTTCCATCCTGCTCCCCATCTTCGAGATGAACCAGATGGTCGGATAAATAGATCAACCGCCATAAAAGCGGTGTCGCCAGGCACCATTTCCGGAATTTCTACTTTCATTGGTGTGGCCCCTCAGCTCACAAACGGATCACCTTCCTGAATTCATCGGCCCCCAGGATCAACTTTACGGTACTGAAAGAGCCCATGATGGTGCCGATTATTCCCGGGGCCATCACATTCTGGCCGGCAAGATACAAACCCTGCACCGACGTCCGGTTCAGCAGGGCGGTAGCCAGCATCTGGCTGGAGGAACGCAGCACCCCGTAGGCACTGCCGCCGGGACTATTGACCCAGTCCCGCACGGTCAATGGTGTGTAAGTATCAAGGACCTTCAACCCCTGAAAGGGGCCGAAGACTGCTTCTGCCTCCCGGATCAGCTGCCGGCCATGCTGTTCTTTTGCGTCCAGGTAGTCATTGCCGCGCTGACCGCTTTTCGTCTTCCCCCAGGAAGCCCACAACTCATCCCTGCCGGAGGTGAGGATCGACAGGAGAGAGCGTCCCTTCCTTTCGCTTTTCAGGATCTGATAATACTTCAGATCCCGGACATTCCCATCATGATCCCTGTCTATCTTGAAGACGTTATAAGGGATTTCAGGATGGCTGTCACCATCGAGGCTGGCATGGACCGAGAAGATACCGTGGGTATCCTTCAGCCCGCTGATCCGTTGGCGGTAGGATGGTTTCACGGCCCCTTCAGGAAGCATCTGCAAGACGACTTTCGGATGCACCGCGCCGATAACAGTTGCAGCGCTCAAGCACTCTCCGGAAGCAAGCTGCAGGCCAGTCACCACCCGCGAACTTACCTGAATTGTGCTGACCTCCGCCCCGGTCACAATCCTGCCCCCCAATTCCAGCAGACGCCCGGCCAGGGCATCCGCCATCTGCGCACCACTCCCCTGCAGACGGTAGGAGGAAGAGACATAGGAGGCAAGAGCCATATTGTGATAGTAGGCAGGGCAGTCATTCAAGGGCACACCGATCCAGCAGGAAGGGACAGCCAGAACACTGCGCAGACCAGGCGAGCATCCGAGACCGTCTAAAATTTCTCCCAGGGGACGGGACTGCTCAAGCAGTGAAAAATCGTTCCCCGTTGCATACAAGAGATCGAGCGCATGCAACTGGACTGCAGCCTTACGGATCGAAGCGACTATTTTTGTGATCTTTTCCCGTTCGTCGGGGAAGGTCTGCTTGAGCTCTTCTTCAAAGCCATCCATGCCCGGCGGCAGATCGAATATTCCCGGATGGCCGCAGCCATCGAAAAGATAGCGGTCGACAATGCCATTTTCACCCATGCGCGAGACAGGAATCGCACTACTCACCCCTAAATAATCAAAAAACCGGCGCAGTACCTGCCCCTGATCGAGCGACCCGAGATAGTGCACCCCGACCGGGCACTCGATCCCGTCCCGCCTGTAGCTACGCATCAGACCGCCCGCCTGGTAATTCTTTTCGAGGACGGTTACCGCAAAGCCCAGTTTGGCAAGAATAATTGCAGTGCTGAGACCGCCTACCCCTGCACCGATAATCAGCACTTCTTCTGGAAAGGATGAGTGAGAGGCCATCAGCTCTCGGCTGCACTTTTCTTGGCTGCGGCGTTGCGCCAGCAGGTGGGATCCGAGGCCAGGTAGTCGCCGGTAAGCTGGTAGGCGGCGCCGCGACAGCCGTAACATTCCTCCGCCTTGTCGCAGTCCCGACATTCGCCCTTGATCGTCTGCCGGTAATTCTTCAGGTTATTGACCACCTCACTGTTTTTCAGGATATGGGCCAGTCTGTTGTGGCGGACGTTATCCAGCGGGATAGTGACCCCGACACAAGGCATGACATCGCCGCTCGCTGTCACCAGGCAGGAGACCTGATGGCGCATGCACCTGTTGCCGACCAGCGGCGGCTGCGGCTCCCAATGTCGCCCGTACTGCTGCTGATCAATTGCCGAGAGCTGGGTAAAGAGCGCCTTCAACTGCTCCGCCTCAACTGAGAGCCAGCTGTTGGCCACGGCATTTTCCTGGGGGGTGATCACCTCGAAATAGGGCTCTATCCCTTCATCACGCAGCCATTGCCACATGCCAGGCAGTTCGCCGATATTCTGCTGACAGATAATGGTGCTGAGGGCCAGAAACAGATCCGGCGACGGATAGCCTGCCTCCTTGAGGTTGGCAAAGGCAGTCTGGATGATGTCATAGGCGCCCGCTCGCCCGGCTAACTGATCCTGGATCTTCGGGTCTCTCGAATTGAGCTTCAAGACCACGCGCACCTGGGCCGCAGCCAGGATTGCGGCGACTTCCGCATCGACCCCGGTGCCATTGGTGAACATCTCGATTTCCAGGTTATGTTCCTTGAGGAATCGTATCATTTCAACAAGATGCGGATAGATACTGGGTTCACCGCCCAGGATGATAATCTTGCGCGCCCCCAGCTCCTTGGCCTGGAGCAGGACATCCTTGATCTCTTCCCTGGAAAATTCACCTGTACACTCCCGTTTATCGGGAACGTAGCAGTAGGAACAGCGAAAATTGCAGATACGACTGAATTCGATCTCCATGGACAGCAGCCTGCCCGCGGCCACCGCCTCCTTTATTTCCTGCTCGGTAAACTCAAGATTATATAGCTGCATACCTCTTTTCCATCTCTCTTCAGGTTAATATTCTTCAAGGTCATGAAAGGTGTTCATCCGCTCCCAGCGCTCGACCTCCCGCTGGTAACGGCCCTCCCAGCCATATTTTTTCATCACCCGCCGATAACGCATCTGTAAAAACGGTTTGAAGACAAAGCGCCATATCCCGGTCCACAGCTTTCCCTGCCTCCGGGCGGCAGCAGGCGGATTCCACCAGCTGAGCACCACCTGACGCTGATACCAGTAGTGATACTGCAGCTCTGCAGAATCAAGATACCTGGTGCGCACATTGGCCCACAGTCCATTATATTTTTTATAGTTTGTTTTATTGGTGATCAGATCTTCCGAGAGCAGATGCTCGCGCATCCCTGTTTTCGGATAGGGCGTGATGATCTGACAATAGGCGGCATCAGCCCCAACATCCTTGAAAAATTCATAGTTTTCCCTGATGGCCTGGACGTCATCCTCCGGAAAACCGAAGATGAGGCCGCCGATGACCATCATTCCATATTTATGACAATTTTCCACCGCCTTTTTCGAGGCCGCCACAATATCGCCCTTGCCGGCCGCCTCCAGATTCTTTTTCGAGCCATTTTCGATCCCCAGGAAGACCGAGCAGAAACCGGCCGCGGCCATCTTGGCCACCATATCTTCACGCGCGGCCATGGTCAGACAATCGGCCTGCACCATCAGCCTCAAATTCTTGTATTTCCTGGCAATGATTGCATCACAGAGCTCCATCACCCGGGCAGGATTCAGGACCATGTTGTCATCCGTAATAAAGATCCAGCGAACCTTGCGCGTAAAATAGATATCGTCAATGTCGGCCAGCACCCGACTGATGGGATAGGTGCGGAAGGTCCGGCCGTACATGTGCTTCATACTGCAGAAGTTGCACGAACGGGTACAGCCGCGGGAGGTCTCAATCATCTCGACACTGGAGTTCATCACATGATAGCCCCAGGTCAACCGCCGCTGGTCGCGGACAGGCAGTTTCAGGGTGGAGAGATCAAGATTTTCGCCCCGGGGATTATGGATAAAGACGCCGTCCTGCCTGTAGGACAGCGAGGGGATGTCGGCCGGAGTGTCGTGGCCGTCGAGAGCGTTGACCAGGCGGCGACAGGCCTCTTCACCTTCTCCCCTGACCATGAAATCAATCCATTTTGCTTCCCGGGACTCGGCGATCTCCTCGGCCATCAGGGTCGCATGATAGCCGCCGATGACGATCTTCACCTCGGGCTGCAGCTCTTTCAGCAGGTGGGCGATCCTGATGCAGGTATCGTATTGCCAGGCCATCGCTGAGAGTCCCACCAGGTCCGGCTTGATCTTGCGCATGACCCTGGTCAGATACTTTTTCACCGAGCGCCGTTTTCGGATCAGATCAACAAGAAAGACATCATGGTTCTCGTCGATATTGCCGGCGATAGAGGCAATGCCGTGATTGGGCATATGGATTGCCGCTTCATGGATGATCAACGGCACCACATCCGGCATGGATATCAGAAGGACCTTCATGACAACCTCTCTGCTTGTTGAGGGCCCCTGCCTTCCTGATCACAGGACACAGCCCGAAAACGAAAAGTGTCCCCCACCTTTTTTTGCAGCTCGAGGGCCGATAGCGGGCCAGGGTCTGCCGCGGGATCAATACGATCAAGGACCTCCAGACGGATGCTGTTATTCTGCCTGGTATGAAACAAAAAGCTCCCCGGGGTAAACAGCCTCTCCGTGTTGCAGAGGCTCAGTACATAGATGGGACACCTCTGCATGCGCGCTATCTTGAAGACCCCGCTATGCAGAGGGCCGATCCTGCCGTCACGATTTCTGGTCCCTTGCGGAAAGACAAAGAGGTTACCGCCGCTCGCCAGGAACTCTCCCATATTCTCCACCTGCTCGATCATTCTCCGCCCGTGTTTTCCTTCAATGGTGGCGGGCAGATAGCCCGAGTTCTTGATCACCCAGCCAAAGACAGGGGCCTGAAAAAACCGGGTCTTGACTATGGTCTTCTGGCGACTGAACAGCGAGACCAGGAGCAGCGGATCCAGATAGGAGAGGTGATTACAGACGACAATGGCTGACCTTATTTCCCTTATCTCCTGGTCAACATGCCACTCCTGGCGGGGAGAGAGAAGACGGAGCAGCCCCAGAAAGCCCTTGAAAAAAAGATGATTGAGGTGCTGGAAGGCCTGTTCCCGCCGGGAGGCCAGGAGATACGCCGACCCATACAAAAAAGAGAAGCAGAAAAGAAATCCCAGGATGAAATAGGACCAGCAGGCCATGGTCACCGCAAAATCGACCAGCCGGCCTCCCCGACCAGACAGCGGTGGACCCTGACTATGCACCTGTGTCCCGGTCACGCGCAATGAGCAGGCAGGTATTGACCCCGCCAAAGGCAAAGTTCTGGATGGCGGCAATCCTGGTCTCACCAGTGGTGACCTTGCGCACATGATTGAGCATGCGGCAGCGTTCATCAACCGAGTCCAGATTGAGGGTCGGGGCGATAAACCCCTGCTCCATCATGTACAGGGTCAGGATCGTCTCGATGGCCCCGCAAGAACCCATGGTATGGCCCATATAGCTCTTGAGCCCGGTGATTAGAGGCCTGCCGCCATAGACGGCATTAATAGCCTGGGCCTCAATCACGTCACCCATCTTGGTGGCCGTGGCATGGGCACTGACAAAATCCACATCCTGCGGCCTGATGTCGGCATCCTTGAGGGCCAGACGCAGGGTTGCAGTGATGCCGTCAAGATTGGGCAGGATCAGATCTCCGCCATTATTATTGCAGGCAAAGCCGATCACCTCACCGAGGATCGTGGCCCCCCGCCGCTTTGCCGATTCATACTCCTCAAGCAGCACGGCCCCGGCCCCCTCACCCACCACCAGACCGTCACGCTTGGTATCAAAGGGGCGCGGCGTGCATTCGGGTCGATCGTTATAGGCCACTGAACAGGCCAGCAGATTGTCAAAGACCGCCACCGTTGTGGTGTCATACTCATCGGCACCGCCGCAGATCATGGCATCCTGCATCCCGTACTTGACCATCTCATAGCCCAGACCGATAGACTGACTCGAGGTCGTGCAGGCCGTTGACGAGGCAATGACCCGGCCGGTGATGCCGAACATACGGGTGATATTCACCGCCGTCGTATGGACCATGGATTTCAGATAATCGACGGCGCCGATGGAAGAAAACTCGGATGGCAGCTTGCTGAAAAAGGTCTTGTAGATATTCCGCTGCACCGTGGGACTGCCATGGGTGGAGCTGAAGGAGACACCGAGGCGTCCGGAGGTGATGAACTCCTGCTCAAGCCCGGAGGCGGCCAGCACATCCTTGGCCACCTGGCAGGCATAAAAGGCCACGGGCCCCATGGTCTTGGTGTCTTTACGGGTAAAACCGTAGTCGATCGGGTAATCAACCGTGCCAAAGACCCGGGAATGGATGTGCTGGGTGAGCAGGCCGTCGTCGCGCAACGGCTTGACTCCCGATCTGCCCTGGAGCAGGCTCTCTATAATGTCGCTGCGTTTATAGCCGATGGGGGTAATGGCGGAAGATGCGGTGATGACGACTCGTCTTTTCATTGCGGCCTGAATGATCAGCTTTTCAGCTGTGATGGGCGGTTTGGATGGCTTCGATATAATCGAGAATATCGTTGATCGTCCTGATGGACATGGCCTTTTCTTTTTCTTCCCTGGTCAGCTGAAAACCGAGCATGGTCTCTATCTTGGCCAGCAGCTCGATGGCGTCAATGCTGTCAAAGCCGTGATCATCGCGGAGATTGTCCGTCAGTCCCGGGTGGGCAAACTCAAAATCGTCTTCCAGGATTGATATAATTTTTTTTTGCAGTTCGTCTCTGTTCATAATGCTCAAGCCGGAGGGAAAAGATTCAGACAATGGAATATGTCAACGTTATTGACTCTAGACACTACACAGTTTCTGGTCAAAATGAAAATAAATTATTGCCGGCGGCCACCCCGGGAGCGCTACTGGATAAAACGATCAAAATGATACCATTCAAAGGGATGCTCACGAAGTTTCAGCTCCAGCAGATCGGCGTATTGCTGGGCCGCTGCCTGAATGGTCGCCTCTCTCTCGCTTTTATCTCCGCGTCTGAGGTAGATGGGATCTGAGAGGATAAATTCGTAGTTGTTTGTTCCGCTGCGAAAGGGAAAGAAGATAAATATCGGCGCCCCCGAAACCAGGGCAAAGACATAGGGCGCCTCCGGGACCAAGGCCTCGCCGCCCAGGAAATGGACCCGCCTCTTGCGTTGATCCGAGCGCCAGACCATATCACCGGTCATGGAGACCAGCCCGCCGTCGTGGAGAAAACGGATGCCCTCGACCGCATCAAAGGGCGAGCCGCCCTCTTTTTCAACACCTATGATCGTGACCCCGGACTGGCACAGGTGTTCTTTCTGCAGACGCTCGAGATATTCCTGGTCTTTTACCCCCATGTAGAGGAGGAGCTTCAGGCTGCTCTCCTGTTTTTTGAGGAGATGGGCCGCGACCTCCCAGTTGCCGAGGTGAGACATGAGCAGGATCGCCCCCTTGCTCTGCACCACCGCTTCCAGCTTCTCCCAGCCTTGCGAGGTAAATGTTGTTTGCCGCTGCCGGAGGGCGAGAAAACGGTCAAGATGGATCGTGGTAAAGCCCTGATACTGGCGAAAGGTACACCAGAGGTGATAGCAGGCCCCTTTTTCCGGATAGAGCAAGGCGTAAAAGCGACGACTTTCAGGGACGTTTTTTGAAAAGACAAAAAAACCGGCGGCAATGATCCGCGAGACGACCACAAACAGCCAGGCGCCGACCCTTGTTGTTGCCGCAACAAGGAGCTGATACCAGCGACCCTTCACTCTTTGCCGCTCCCGGGAACAAACCGCTCAAAGATAAGGCGGCTGAAGGTGGCGAAATTCCTGAAAAAATCCTGCCAGGGATGAAAATGAGAGATACGCTCAGCGCCCTGCTGGTAGACCACCTGGACCGGGGCCTCAACAACAGGAATCCCCTGCCGGCGGGCCCTGACCAGGATCTCCACTTCAAACTGGAAGCGCCTGGCCCGCACCTCAAGATCAAGGGCCTCGGGCAGGGGATAGAGCCTGAAACCTGACTGGGAGTCGCTCACCAGCGGCCCGCCCGACACCCAGACCCAGAAATTGGAGAACTTCCGGCCGAACCGACTGGTCCAGGGCACGTGCTCCCCTCCCATCCCCTGGCGCTGGCCGATCACAATGGGTCGCAGCTTATCCGGCACCGCACCGAGGAGATTTGCTGCATCCTCTGGCTGGTGCTGACCGTCACCATCGAGGGTGATGGCCATATCGCAACCCAGTTCCACGGCAGCGGCGAAGCCGGAGAGCAGGGCCGCTCCCTTGCCCAGGTTCTCCGGGTGACGGAGCATGGTGATTTCGGGGATGCGGCTGATAATGCCGGGGGTGCTGTCGGTGGAGCCGTCATCAACGACGATGACCGGCAGCCCCAGCTTCAGGGCCTCCCGGATCACCTCTTCAATCCGTTGCTCATGATTATATACCGGGATAACAATGGCCACGGACGCAAAGCAGGGATGCTTCAGTGTCACGGGCGCCATGGATGGCGCAGGAGTGACCGGCCCAGTGTCGCTCGCTCCAGGGATGGATGAAGGGCGACCGGCGCAGGAGCGACTGAGGGCCGCTTTCATCGTAAACACCCAATCAACCCCACCACCTGTCTTGTCCAGGCAATGACGCTTGCGTCAAGTTCCAGGGGAGCAGGACCACCAGGGAATATATAGGGAACGTAGGCAGGGGAAAGGGACATTGTCTTTGCGAGCGGCAGCGAAGCAATCCAGAGAACCCGGCCCGTCTGGGCGAACGGGGGTGAAGTAGCGCAGGAGGTCTTTGTGACCGTGGCCCCATACCTCTGGACTGCCACGTTGCTGCGCGCCTCGCAGTGACGGGTGGGGGAATAAAAAATGCGGTTCTTTTGGCGCTTACCTTTCATCTGGTCTGCCCTCCCGCCCAGGCCATGGCCCAGGTCCCCGGCCCCATGTGCACTCCGGAGGTCAGCGACAGGGGCACCAGCAGGATCTCGGCCTGCGGCGCCAGCTGCCGCACCTCCGGCTCCACCTTTCCCCTTATCCATTTTTCATTATCGGAGTATTGGAGCATGATCACCGGGGCCACGCCGGGCGCCCCTTGCCGCAGCTTCTCCAGGGCCAGGGCGAGCTGGCCCTGGCGGCTGTGGGCGATGCCTGTCTTGCGGACCTCGTTGCCCACCGGACTGATCACCGGTTTCATATGAAGCAGGTCAGCAAAAAATCCCCTGGCCCAGGCAACCCTGCCGCCGGCCACCAGGTATCGCAGCTGATCAATAAAGACATATTCCTCACAGTCGGTCATTGTTTTATAGACAAAGGCGATGACATCTTCAACGCAGGTGGCGTGTTCAGCGTAGCGGGCGGCAAGCAGGGCAATGAGCCCCAGCCGTCCCGAAGCCGAGCCGGTGTCGACGATATTCAGCAGGTTGGTCGGATCGTTGCCTTCTTTCCAGCGCCTGGCGATATCAACATTGCCGGTAAAGGCCGAGCCGACGCAGAGGTAGAGGGTCTGGCCGAATTGCTGGCACACGCTCTGATAGTGCTGATACCGCTCAAAGGTCGAGGCCTGGGCGGTGGTAACCTTTACCCCCTGCCGCATCAGGGCGTAGATCTCGGCCGGTGCGTGCAGGCTTTCCGGCCGGCTCTGGTCCCGGGCGAGGATGTAGCTGTCCAGCAGGGTGATGCCATGGCGTCGCGCCATCTCCCGGCTCAGGGAGCCGGCGCCATCGGTCATGATGTGGACAATCTGCCGCTTTTCCGGGCCGGTAAAGCGGGTGGGATCGTTGTGATCCATGGCCTCGTCCGACCAGTCGACGATCTCGCCCAGCGATGAAAGCCGGTCGCGCAGCTGCCGGCGGTCGGCGGTATGGATATGGACCTTGATCCCGGATGGCGCCGGCAGCACGACCACGCTCTCCCCCCATTCCGTTGGGATCGTGTCGGCTCCGGTCTGCTGGTCTTTGGTCTGGATGAGGGCGCTGACACAAAAGCTGGCGGTGGGGATGGCCTGGAAATCACCGCTGATTGCCAGCTTGCCGGCAAAGAGTTTGGGGATGGAGGGCAGGGCGGCGGGCTGCCCGGCAAGCTGTCGAAAAAAGCCTTCAAAGAAGATATACATGGCCAGGGCCCCGGCATCGACAACACCCGCCTGCCGGAGATCTGGCAGCATCAGGGTGGTGGCCAGCACCGCCTCCTGCAACGCAGTGCAGAGGGTAGGATAAAACACTAATGGATCTGTTTTGCCATCCAGGCTGGCGGCCAGACAGTCAAAGACATTGAGCATGGTGCCGGCCTGGGGACGGGCCAGGGCGGCCCAGGCCTTTTCCCGGCCCCGTTCCGCCTTGCCGGCCAGATCAGCACAGCCCTCCGACTGAAAAAACTCCTGGAAAAAGGCGGCGGCGATATTGCCGGAGTTGCCGGTGGCAGAGCGGGTCAGCAGCTCCAGGATCTGCGCTTTGTCGCTCTCGCAGTCCCGCAGGGGGGCAAGACTGATGCGCAGATTGGCCCCGGTATCGCCGTCGGCCACGGGAAAGACGTTGATCCGGTCGAGGAGGTCGGACCAGGCCGACAGGTTTTCGTAACCGCTGGCAAAGGCGTGGCGCATGGTGTTCATGTGGTCAGGATCCCGATGATGGCATCCCGGTCGTACTTGCCGTTTTCCTGCAGCGGAATGCGGTCGATGGTCTTGAGCAGGCGCGGCAGGGCATAGAATTCCAGCGATGCAGCCAGGCTCTTCCTGAGCAGCTCCATATCCACCTCCGTCCCCTGAATCAGGGCCACAATCCGGTGTTCCCGGCCTCCCGGATCGGGCAGGGCCATGACCACGCAGTCACTGACCTGGGGTACCTTTTTGATGACGGC
This sequence comes from Desulfoarculaceae bacterium, assembly GCA_019429465.1. Classification (GTDB taxonomy): domain Bacteria; phylum Desulfobacterota; class Desulfobulbia; order Desulfobulbales; family Desulfocapsaceae; genus UBA2270. Next base: position 75,696 of record JAHYIV010000009.1, on the reverse strand, counting down.
CCGCACCTCTTCCAGATCCACCCGTTTGCCGCCCACCTTGGTCACCCCGTCCACCCGGCCCTTGAGGATAAACTGGTTCGTCCCGCTTTGCTCCACCCGGTCGCCGGTGGTAAAAAAGCCGTCGCCTGCCATGGGCAGTTCCGGCGAGAGATAGGGGGAGCGCACGCAGAGGCGCTCTTCCTTGATCGTCCAGGTCACGGTGGGGAAGGCGGTGAATGAGGTCTCGCCCATTGATCTGTTACGGGTGGCGATGCCGCCCGTTTCAGTGGAGCCATACACCTCGACTATGCCCACCCGGTTGAGCTGGGTGAAGGCCTCGTTGTCGTCCTCATCCAGCATCCCGGCGGAAGAGAAGGCCAGCCTGAGGGTGGATGCTGCCACCTTTTTCCCCCGCAGGGCCCGGTAATGCGGGGGAATACCGGCCAGAAGGGTGGCCCCCTGCTGCTGAATCACATCGGCGATCTCGCCGGGGTAGGAGGGGCTGTCCATGATCACCGAGGCCCCGGAGACCAGGGGCAGGATGACGGAAAAGAGCAGGCCGTAGATATGGTAAGGGGGCACGGTGGCGACAATGCAGTCTTGTTCGGTCACCCCAAAATGGCGGGCCAGGGAAAATCCCTCGCCGAAAAGATTCTCACCGGTCTTCGACCAGATCTGCGGTGTGCCGGTGGAACCGCCGGTGAAGATCCTCAGCAGTTCCGCCTGCGGCAATATCTGGGGGCTGGCGGCAAGTTCCGCCGCTGCCCCGACGGGCGGGCGGATGATGGCAGTACCCGCCGGCAGCTCCCGGTCAACATCGCAAATAGCGGCGGTAAAGCCGGTGAGCTGCTGCATCCGGGTCAGGGCCGGGGCGGACAGGGCAAAGGGCAGCAGCAGGGTCGGGCCGCTGGGTTGAGAAGGATGAAGGGCTGCAAGTAAGACCGCGGCCATGACCGCCCTATCGTCCACGGCAAGACAGATGGATGCCCCCTGATACTCCGGGCCGGAAAAGGCAGCACGAAATCCGGCCGCCATGGCATAGACCTCGCCGAAGGTGGCGCCGGAGCGGATAAACTCCCGGTCTGGAAATTTTGGCCCCTCCAGCAGGGCTTGGATGTTTTGGGAATTATTCAGCATGGATAGTTCTTGTATGACATTTTTTCTTTCGTGCCTTCACGAGAACAATTTTTTAAGGGTAAGAGAGGGAACATCCTATACTCCCCCTGTCAAGAGCAAATGGCCTTCTGGAAAATATTCCGTAAAATGGGGAGCCCCCCTAATCTACCCTGATCGATAATGTCCCACCCCGGCGCCTGCAACTGGTGCAGAAACGGTTGCTCGACTTCGGTGTCTTCGCTCATTCGCGCCCCCCTTTGTCTTTCACCTGCAAGTAGCTTCTGCCGGTAGCAGTCAGCCGGTAGCGCTGCTTGCTACTGCGCGGTTTGTCGGGCTGGGTCATTTCGATGACACCACTGGCGATACCCGCCTGCTGATAATGCTCGCGAAAGTGCTTTTCATCTTTCAGCCCAAGGGCGGCCATGATTTCCACCCGGTTCATATCACCCCGCATGACCTCAAGCATGCGAAGCATTTCGGGGGTGACTTCGGGGGTGACTTCCGAAACAGGGGACTCCGCCAGCGGATGCACCGGCAATCGGATCATATAGGCAAGGCGATCGTCGTCGGTTTCAAACACTGGGGCGGACGAGCCGTTGGCTGCCATGGCCTTGAGGATTTTGGGCACGCCGGTGGAGCGGCCTTCGGTCAGCTCCAGTTCTTTGAGAAACTCACCAATGCGGCGGTTGCGGTAGCGGCGGCTTACCGCATGGATGTTTTCCAGAAGCTGTTGGCCGGTCAAGACCAGCTCACGGTTTTTGAAGCCGGACTGGGTAAGGTCCGCCGCCGGGCCAGGATAGAGCTTCCGTGGAACCGGGGTGGCTTTGGCAGTCCGCACACCGGGGTCAATCCGGTAGCTGACACTCTCGCTTCTGGGCTGATCAGCAAAGCAGTCGGCCACGGCGTTAACCGCTTCGGTCTGGAAGAGCTGCTTTTTGAATTTCAGATTCATGCGTCACCTGCCTTCTTGCCAGACGAAGATGCGGATGGTTGCCGCCGGGTTTTCTTGCCGAGTTCGATTTGCTTCAGTTCCTGCTCCGCTTCGACAAAATGCCTTTCCACTTCGCTTGGTTCCTGTAACTGCTTGAACCGGAACTTTTCATATTCTCCGTGGGCCTTTGCCAATGCCACATCATGGCTGATTGCCCCGGCATGGGTCAGGAGTTCGCGACCGGTCATGGTCAGGAATTGATGCAACCGTTCAAGCCAGTCCTGCATGGTCATGACCTGCCGGTTCAGCGCCTGGATTTCCGCCATTTCAAGGTAGGCGGTTACAATCCGGTTAAGGATATTCAGCTCCTCCTCGTTCAGATAATTCTTGGCAATTTCCACATCGCGCTTGAGCAGGTTGTTGCCGGGATAGTTGGTAATGCCCATATTCGGCTGGGTGGAATCGGCCCGTTGATAGACCAACTCCGCCGCCGTGTGACCGTGCGCCGCCCAGTGCATTTTGTTCTGGACCTGTTTGAAAAACTGTTTTGCAGCGTCAGAGCGCGGGTCATAGTCAAGGCTGGTGGCGTAAATCTCCAGAACCTTGCGCCAGAACACCTTTTCGGAAGAGCGGATATCCCGGATACGGGCCAGTAGTTCCTCAAAGTATCTTTCGTTTTGTGGTTCCTTCAGCCGTTCATCGTCCATGGTGAAGCCCTTGACGATGTACTCCTTTAAGCGCTCCGTGGCCCAGATGCGGAAGCGGGTGGCGATGGCGCTTTTTACCCGGTATCCCACCGAGATGATCATGTCGAGATTGTAGTATTCGAGTTCGCGCCGGACATCCCGGCTGCCCTCCCGGCGAACTGTCAAATATTTTTTGACAGTTGCTTCCGGTTGCAGTTCCCCCTCTTTCAAAATGCCTTGCACGTGGTGGCTGATGTTTTGCTTACTGGTTTGGAAAAGCTCCGCCATCAACTGTTGAGTCAGCCAGACTGATTCATCCTCCAGCCGAACTTCCAGTTTGATTTCACCGCTGTTGCCCTGGTAAACCAGCAATTCACCCTTGGATGGTTCTTTGTTCTGTCTTTCGTTGTCTTTGCCTTTCATATCGCCTTCACCTCGGTATGGGGTGAGAGCAGTTTGAAAATCTGCTCAATATTGATTTTGACGCTGTCATTGGCAAAGGCGTCATCACGGAAAACCGCTCGCAGGGGCTGGCGTTTGGCCAACTTCTTGACCAGCTCTTCATTTATCCCTTTGTCAAAACAGGCCAGAAGGGCATTGCTGTCAACAAAGAAGACCGTTTTGCCGTCGATGGTCTCCTTGGCAATGGGCAGTAGCATGATAGCACATGATAGCACACATGATAGAGTCAGGTCTCGAAAAGTCACTTTTTTGTCCTGCCGCCCACTGCCTTACTCACCGTTGTATAATGAACACCGAGAAAGTCTGCAATCTCTTTCAGCGTGTAACCGCAAGCGATGTGAGCCTCTGCTATCCGCTGGTTGCGCTGCTGCCTGTTGCCAGGCGAGACCTCGGCAAATAAACGGCTTAAAGGTGGACGGCCAGGGTAACGCTGGCTGCGGGGGATTTCTTTTATATCCTGCTTTCCTTCAAGGAGTTCCTGCATGCGGGCAACAAAGCTCTCGCTGCCCAGGAAAACCTGACCAACAAGCTTTTCCCAGGGCTTCTCCGTTCCCGCCATTCCTTCGGCAACGAAGGTACGATAACGCTGCCTGGCTGTGATCATTTTCTCGGAAAATTGAGCCAGCAACCAACCGGTGGTCAGAAATTCGGGCACCTTGCCGGCATAAGCAGTGCTCATATAACTGCTCCACGTCCATTCACTTGGCTTGGATACCATGCCGGCGAGCACCGGATTGAGAACAACATAACGGCACAATTCCAGCAGATGGCTGTCTTTTTCCACCATGATCGCTTTGTACCGCCCCTGGAAGACATGCCCTACCCTCTGGTGAGCACGATTGAAGGCCTGAGTGTAGACACCGTTTAATTGCCGCATCCCTAGGGATAGATTGGGGTCGATGGTCTCGATGACAAGGTGATAGTGGTTGTCGAGCAGGCAAAAAGCGTGGCATAGCCAGTTGTACTTCTCTCTTGTAGCGGCAAGCACGCCGAGAAATTTACGACGGTCATCATCAGAAAGAAAAATGGCCTCCCGTGCATTGCCACGAGAGGTTACATGATAGACAGCGCCGGGATATTCTAGGCGTAAAGGACGAGCCATGCCACCACCATAGCATTCACATATTTATGTTTCAAGACCTGACCCCTATATTTTTGCCTATATTTTTTTTATTTTTTTACATCCCTTATGTACATAACTGAGTTGTCATTTTTCATTTGTATCTCAAACAAATCACAGACTCTAATCAGATCCCCAAGTTTCTTATATCCATAATTTACTGGCGAAAAAGATGTATTATTGGAGATATACTGACCGACTCGTCCAAGATGAGACCAACCATCCTCTCCTGCGGATTGTTCGACTGCTGTTCTCAGTAATTTAACAAGCCCTGTATCCATTCTCAGTTCATTCCTGGATTTCTTGGAATTCCCTTTTTCTAAAACTTTCACTCCTTCGTCTTCTACTGCTTCTAAATTTTCTGTGTATATAAACTGGGAACATGCTTTGACAAATGGGGATGGTGTTTTCTTCTCACCAAAGCCATACACGGTTATGCCATTTGATAATATTCTCATTACTAGAGGAGTGAAATCACTATCACTTGTCATAAGAGCGAAAGCATCAATTTTCTGAGTATATAATAGATCCATGGCATCTATTATCATTGCCGCATCTGTTGCATTTTTGCCGGTTGTATACGCAAATTGTTGAATAGGTTTTATTGCATGTGGGTGAAGTTTCTCCTCCCAACCCTTCATGTTGTCACTTTTCCAATTCCCATATGCATGTCTTATGTTAACTTTTCCGTATTTTGATAATTCGTCTATAACACCTTCTATTGATTTGTGGCTTACGTTGTCACAGTCAATAAGCAGAGCAATTTTATTATCTTGGGCCATATCGTTTCCTATATTCAGTTCCAACGGTGTAATATACAGCAAAGAGACCTCTTACTTTTCGCTTGGTTATGTTTCATCATCACTCCCCTACCTGCTCGCATCGCGGCCAAAGGCCTGATTGGCCAGACTGCGGTCCCGGGGGGTGAAGGTGCCGTCGGCCATTTCCTTTTCCACCACCTGTTTAAAGAGTTTGAACATCTTCAACTCCTGTGATTCTTCCCGGTAAAAGGAGTTCCAGGCCAGATCGAGCAGCTCCTGCAGACGTTCGGGGCTCATCTGTTTCGGTTGAAAGACCACCTTGTCGGCTGAATAGTCGTTCCAGTCCTGGGAGAGGATGCGGTTCTGCTGGTTCAGCTCCTTCCAGGCCTTGGTGTGGGGGAAGGGGGTCAGGACCGTGAATTCGGCCAGATCCAGTTCAATCTCGAGGAGAAAGTCGATCAGCCGCTTGATGAAATCTTCATCGTGATTGTCGAGCCCCAGAAGGATGGTGCCCTCGACGCCGATGCCGTGATCATGGTAGCGCTTGACCCGCTCACGGATATAGTCCGAGGTGTCAAAAACCGCCTGATAGACATACCAGGCCCCGGCCTGGGCCGCCAGATCGAGGATCTCGGGTTTATCTTCAATGGGATGGGAGCACCATTTCTTTTTCAGGGGGATCATCTCCCGGAACAGGTCCTTTTCCCACTGGCTGTTCTGGGCCAGGGAATTATCGACCAGAAACATCCGGTTATTGGCAATCCCGGCCATCTCGGCGACGACGGTATCAATGGGCCGCGGCCGAAATTCCCGGCCTCCCAGAAAAGACACGGCGCAGGGGTAGCAATTAAAACGGCAGCCCCGGGAGGCATGGACCAGATCAACCATCTGCACCCCTTTATAATTATAGAGCTGGCGGTTGAGAAGATCCCGGCGGGCCGGGCCGACCAGGGCGATGTCCGGCCGCGTATCCATAAAATCGTAGCGGGGCTGGAGTTTGCCCTGGCGGAAATCGGCCAGCACCTGCTCCATCCGCCCCTCGGCCTCGCCAAGAAAGACAGAATCGGCATGTTCCATGGTTTCCTCGGCATGGAGCATGGTGGCGATGCCGCCGAAGATGACCTTGATCCCTTTCCGGCGGTAGAGATCAGCAATCTCCCAGCCGCGCTTCACCTGCACGGTCAGCATCATGGAGATCCCGACCATATCGACCGGATCGTCAAAATCAATGGTCTCCAGATTTTCATCAACAAAATCGACGTCAACATACTCGGGCAAGGTGGCGGCAAAGACAACCGGCCCATGCGGCGGCAGGTGAAACTCGGTCTGCCGGTCCAGCTTGGCCCACTTGGGATAGATGAGTTTAAATTTCATAGTTTGTCAGCACTGATCAAGGTCATTGTTAAGGTATAACTGCTCAAGCCGGAGGCGGTGAGCTCCAGGGTTTCAGGAACCATCCCGGCAGCCTTGGAAATCCGTGCTCCGGCAACGATAGTTCGGGTGCGGCGCCGATCAGGACCATAGACATGGATCCGGAAACCGTCATCACCGGTTACAATAATATCGGTTATCTGCCCGTGGTCAGTATCGTTGTCCGGATGATAGCGGCAGACAACGTCACCACCGGCAAGCCTGCCTGTCAGCGGCTGCTGCCCGGCCGGCTGGACAAAAATGGTCTGCACATCACCCATCAGGCCTCCGGCAAATTCCGGTTTATCAAAAGGCGGGATCGCCCGCTGGATCGTCAGTTGTTCCCTGGCAAGTTCGGCCTCAAAGAGGACCAGCCCTTCCACGGTCATAAGCAGGCAGTGCAGGGTGGGACCAGTCAGTGTCGTCACCCCGATGAGGGAAGTGCCACCCCGGCCGGAGCGGTTAAAGTCAATGGCATGTACCAGCTGCCAGTTCCCCGACAAAAACGCCTTGTCGCAGCGCTGCCGGTTCGGCCCCGCCTGAGTGCCGTTAACTGCTGCCAGCTCCGGCAGCTGCGGTCTGCCGGCACAGGCTGCCAATAAAGACAGCATGATCAGGGATATCACTAATTTTACACCTATCCAGTTCATGCCGGAAAAGTGCGAAAACCGAGGCGGTGTAACTATCCAGTAGTGCTTCATATGCGAGAAAGAGGCCTGAGAAGGGTACTGACTCGTACATGAGCAGGCCGATGACGAAGCAGATGAGGTATTACTGGATAGTTACCAAATTTCATGGCTGGACAAATGTTGCAGGCGGTATCTTTTCATTAAGGACGGCATGCGTAAAAATCAGCCTGGTCAACGACTCCCCCCCTTCATAGAGGGTCACCGACTCCATCAGACCGGACTGATCCACCAGCCTTAATTCAATACGGCTGATTATCCTGGCCAGTGCCGCTTCTTTCGGTGTCAGGATGACGAGACCTTCTCCCTCGACCCTGGCCTGAAAGGTGGCGGTGTCGGTAATGCGGCCAGCAAGCCAACCCGTGATCTCCTGGAGGACTATGGCCATGGAGTCGACGCCCATGCCCTGCTCTTCGACAAAGCGGTCACCATGCTTGATGAATTTCCGGGTCCGCCCCTCATGCATGAGCAGAACTGAGTGGATCGGCGTCTGATATTCCCAGCGCAACGAGGCCGGCGCCTGAAAAACAAAGGTTCCTGTGGAGACCAGCGGCCGCACCAGGATGGGCAGCCGCTTTTCCTGGATAAATTCAGACTGCACCGACTCCAGCCGCAGAGGAGCCTGAGCGGCCCTGTCCGGCATCTGGCCCTGGGCCGGGGACTGGGCAAGAAAGAAGATCGCGGTGGCCAGCATCAAAGCAACTCTTAGACAACGCATGACTAACACATCCCGCCATTGACCGAGATGACCTGGCCTGTCACATAGGAGGCATCCTCGGAACAGAGAAAGGCTACCACCTTGGCCACCTCTTCGGGTCTGCCGATCCGGGCCATGGGAATCATGGTTTTAATATAGTCCCTGGGGGCATCCTTGATCATATCGGTCTCGATCAGGCCCGGCGCCACCACATTGACCCGGATACCCAAGCGGGCCACCTCCGAGGCCACCACCCGGCTGGCCGCGGTCAGTCCGGCCTTGGCCGCCGAGTAGTTGGCCTGACCGCGATTGGGCATCATGGCCGACGCCGACGACAGGGAGATGACGACCCCGCTGCGGTGGCGCACCATTTTTTCGATGACCGGCCGGGTCATATTGTAAAAGCCGTTGAGACTGGTATCGATGACGGACTGCCAGCTCTCCGGCTCCATCATCATGAACAGGCCGTCATGGATGATGCCGGCATTATTAACCAGGACATCAATCCTGCCGAAGCGCTGGGCAATATCCTCAATCACCGCTGCCGCCTTCTGCCCGTCCCTGACATCAAAGGCTGTGACCTCGCCATCGCTCCCCGCCTCCCGGACCAGGGCCAGGGTCTGGTCCGCTGCCGCCTGATCGGAGAGGTAATTGATCACCGTATAACAGCCCGCCCGAGCCAGTTCCACGGCAATGGCCCTGCCGATACCCCTGGACCCGCCGGTGATGATGGCAATTTTCTGGTTATTTTCTTCTTTCATCATAGATTTTTACACCTGATACAGTTGGAGAGTGACTTCGCCAATAAGGGTATCACCCAGATGCAGGACACCGGCAACCTCCCGCAGGTTCCCGTAGCTGTGACTGTTTTCAGCGCGGGTCACAACCCTGCTTCCCAGGGGGATACGGTCGATATAAAAACGGGCCCGCTTGACACCAACCAGCCAGCCCATCTGCTCGGAATCGATGCCCTTGGTCTGAATCCGGTCCCAGCCGTTGCAGACCCCGGCAGTCTGGGCCGCCAGTTCTATCATGATCAGCGGCTCGACACCGCAGGCCGCAACCAGAGGATACGAGCCGCTGATTATAGAAACGGTAATGGCATGGCTGGAATCGACCGCCAGGATCTCATCAATCAGCACCATACGGCCGCGATGCGGAATCAGATCCTCGAGGGTAATACCCGAGAGTTCAGCTGTTGTCATGACTTACGCATATGCTTGTTTGCTAGGGTCCACCAAGAAATAATACATATTTTTATCCATTTCATTACGGCATCTTATGCCGTTAATTGCATTCAATTGTAGTAGTTATTTTTGAATGACGGCTTAGGTATAAACGTATTCGACAGCCGACAGGTTCATAATGCTCTTATGGCCTGTCTGGTCGTGGCCTTTCCAGTTGACAAGGCAATATCATCTGGCAAGAATAGCCGTCTAATGCCATTTTGTCATGAACTTCTGTTACTCACTGCTGGAAAAAATTTGCCTCCCTGCAAATCAGATGACAAATTAAGATGGCCATTATACAATACTTTTGATACTACTCAGCTATATTCGCGTCAACTACGAGCAGAGCAAAGTTTTCATCCTGCTGTTCGCTGAGTCGGCAGGACCACCAGAAAATTGAAGGAAACCAGACAATCATTATGGATGCATTAACAGAAAAACTGAAAAGCAGACTGATTGAGATTCTCAATCTGACCGATGTCCGGCCGGAAGACATTGACGAAAATGCGCAACTGGTAGGTGGCGAGCTCGGCATTGACTCCATTGATGTCCTCGAGATGGTGGTCATGGTTGAAAAAGAGTACGGCGTGGTCATCAACAACAAGGATATCGGCGAAAAGGTCTTTTCTACCCTGGCAGCGCTTGCCGACTATATTCGCGCCAATTCTCCCGACAGCTCTTCTCCCGACGCTTCTTCTTGAGCGGGAAAAAGGTCTATATTGCCGGAGTCGGGATCATCAGCCCGCTTGGCGCTGGGCTCGCGGCCACGGAACAGGCGCTGCGCGAGAACAGTTCCGCCATTTGTCCACTGAGCCTCTTTTCTCTGCAGCATCCTCCTCCCCTGCCTGCAGCCCAGGTCAGCGACCTGCCCGCTTCCACCCTGCCGAGAACGCACGCCCTGGCCATTGCCGCGGCCCTGCAGGCCATGCAGGGTTGCGGCCAGCCTCCGGATGCGGTCATCCTGGGCACCACCACCGGCGGCATTCTCACCACGGAACAGCTCCTGACAGCTGAAGTCCATGATCCAGAAAAGTACTGTCACCACGGCCTGACCACTGTTGCCGAAGCGGTCGCTCGGCAGGTTCACTGCCGGGGAAGAGCCCTCACCGTTTCCACGGCCTGCTCCTCCGGGGCTGTGGCCATCAGCCTGGCCCTGAAAATGCTGCAAGCGGGAAAGGCCGAATGGATCCTTGCCGGCGGGGCTGATTCCCTCTGCCATCTGACCTATTTCGGCTTTCACTCCCTGCAGCTCGTTGACCCCGAGGGCAGCAGACCCTTTGACAAAAACCGCCAGGGCATGTCGCTGGGTGAAGGTGCGGCCCTGCTGCTCCTGACCACCATCAGACCCAAAAACCCCTTGGCACAACTGCTCGGAGCCGGCCTCTCCTGTGACGCCTATCACCCGGCGGCCCCCCATCCGGAAGGAAGAGGAGCAGCCAAGGCCATGCAGGCGGCCCTGGATGATGCCGGTCTGACCGTTCGCGACATCGGCTATATCAGCCTGCACGGCACCGGCACACAAGACAATGATCTGGCTGAGGCCAAGGCCATCAGGACTCTTTTTCCTCAGCCGCCGCCGCTCTCCTCGATCAAAGGCGCCACCGGTCACGGACTGGCCGCCGCCGGGGCCATTGAAGCGGTGGTGGCAACGATCGCCATCACCAGAGAGCTCCTGCCGGCCAACAGCGGCTGCAGCCAGCCCGACCCGGAACTGCAGCTTTCCCCCCTGCTGCACCCTGTCAGCCAGTCACTCTCAGCTGTTCTCTCCAACTCCTTTGGTTTTGGCGGCAATAACGGCTGCCTGATTATGGCCAGACCTGACACCCTTGTTGCGCCCCGGATAAGGTCACAAAGCGCCCCCTTAAGCATCCTCGGCAGCGGCTGCATCAGCGGGGCCGGCAACACCCACGAAAGCATGGCCAGGCTCCTGCAGGCACAAGCCATCGATGGCATGCTGGCGCTGGAGACGATTTCGGCAAAGCTTCCTGCCGGAAAGGTGCGGCGGCTCAAACGCTTTCCTCGGCTGGCCCTGGCCCTCGCTGCTGCAGCCTTCGAAGATTCAGGCCTGGAGCAGGGACCGGAGAGTGTCTTCATGGGCAGCGGCTGGGGAGCACTTTCCGAGACCTATGATTTCCTGAAAAAACTGCGGGAGACGAACGAACAATTTCCCAGCCCCACCGATTTTGTCGGCTCTGTGCACAACAGCGCGGCCGGCCAGGTGGCGATCATGTACGGTGCCACCGGTCCAAATATCACCAGCAGCGGCGGTGATTATTCCTTTGAACAGGCACTGCTGGCGGCAGACACTCTGCTCGACAACAATTCCGCCCCGGCCTTTGTCCTGGGAGCCGATGAGGGACATGCGCAGTTTTCACCGCTTTTTGACCCATCCATCCAGACATCCTCCCCCCTGTCCGATGGCGGCGGAGGCTTCTGTCTGCAGCGAAAAGAGCTTCCCGGAAGATGTTGGGTGCGGGTCTCTTTTTACCGGAACAGCACCGCCACCGGCACCATCGGGGCGCTCATCGGGGAGCTCGGCGCCGCCCGGACACAGCTCAACGATTACGGCCTGATCATGGCCGGGATTCCCGCTGCCGCCGACCAGGAAGGCCGCCAGCAGCTGGCGGAATTTATCAGCAAGACAGCCCTGGCCGTTCCTGTGCTCCACTACCGGCAATTCACCGGCCAGTTCGCCTCTGCCTCTGCCCTTGCTGCTGTCATGGCGGTTCAATTTCTGCAGAGAGGAGAGTTCCCGGCCGGACTGGTGGCGGCGGGCAGCAAGGGCTTCTCACTGTCCGGTAAAAAAATCCTGGTCCTCGGGCTCGGCACGGCCATTACCGCCATGGAGTTTGGGTGCTCATGAAGATTCTGCTCATCTCCCCCAACACCCTCACCGTCCCCTACCCTGTCTATCCCATAGGCCTTGACTATGTTGCCGGGGCGGTCTCTGCCAGGCATGAGGTGCGGATAGCGGATCTGAATATTCTTGATCGGGAGGCACTGGCATCCCTTCTTGTCGCTTTCCCGCCGGATATCATCGGCATTTCCATCAGAAACATTGACAATACCGAGGCCGGCGACCCCCTCTTTTTCATAGAAGCACAGAAGGAACTGGTCAGCTGGCTGCGGGCACGGAGCCGGGCTGTCATGGTCGGCGGCGGCGCCGGATTCACCATTCTCCCCGGGGAGATTCTCACCGCCCTGGCCCTTGATTATGGCATTGCAGGCGAAGGAGAGCGCTTTGCCATGCTGGTGGAGGCCCTGGACACCAGGCAGCCGCTCTCCGCCATCCCGGGACTGATCAGCGCCTCAGCACCAGATGCCGCTATCGTACCCTGGGCCGGAGTGCAGGAACGGAATTTCGGCAAGACCTCTTCCTCCCACCATCACTATTACCTGGAACATGGAGGGATGCTGAACCTGCAGACCAAGCGGGGCTGTTCATTTCGCTGCATCTACTGCCCCTATCCTCATATTGAAGGGAACAAACATCGCCTGGTCCCGCCCGACGAGGTGGCCCGGACAGCCCTGGCCCTGCAGGAGGCCGGAGCAAAATATTTTTTCATCACCGATTCCGCCTTTAACTCGGATATAGCCCACAGCCTGGCAGTGGCTGCAGCCTTCCGCAGATCCGCGGTCTCCATCCCCTGGGGTGGGTTTTTTGCCCCGACCAGGCTGCCGCCGGACTATTTCAGGATCATGGGTGACGCCGGCCTGAAACATGTGGAATTCGGCACCGAATCCCTGTCTGCCGCCATGCTGCAGAACTACTGCAAACCCTTCCGGCCCGCGGATGTCCTGACGGCCCATAATCAGGCGCTGGATGCCGGACTGCACGTGGCGCATTACTTTCTCCTCGGCGGTCCCGGCGAATCAGCAGATACGATAGCTGAAACCCTGAATGCTGTCGACTCACTCAAAAAAACCGCCCTCTTCTTTTTTACCGGCATCAGGATCTATCCCCACACCGCCCTCTATGATATCGCACTCAGGGAAAACAAGATCACAGCTGCCACGGATCTCCTGCAGCCTGTGTTCTATGAAAGTGATGCCATTAATCATGCCGCCATTGAAAAAATCATTGGGCAGAAGGCTGCTGATCGGATAAACTGGATAGTTGGTTCCGGAGGGAAGGCAGCGGCAGCTACGGTTGCCAGGATGCATAAACGGGGCTACACCGGCCCTCTCTGGGAGTATTTGATCCGCTGAACCGCCAGCAAAGACATAACCGCACTCTTTGAGAGCAGAGCGGCCGATCAATCGAAAAATAATTTTGGGACATGCAACAAATTTCTCCATGTGGTATTCATCTATTTCAGTACAACAGCGTGATGATGCGATCACAGCTCAGGTGACAACAGATCCGCAGTCGCCCTGGTTTTCCGGACATTTTCCCGGTGACCCCATTTTACCGGGCATTGCCCAGTTGCAGATGGTGACCGACATTGTGGCCAAGGCCCTGGTCATGGACATGCATCTGATTGATTTAACGAGGATTAAATTCAAAAAGCTTGTCCGGCCTGGAGAAATCCTGGATATCAGCATCCTTGCCGGGAACAAAGAAAACACCTATTCGTTTCGTATCAGCAGCAGACAGGAAGATGTCTGTTCCGGTATCCTGACACTGGCCCCTAAAGAGGAGAAAAAACTTTTCATGAACACTGATATTGCCCCGACAATCCTTCGCATTGCCGAAATCATCATCAACGAGCTCAAGCTCGAAGATGTTACCCCGCAGACCTTTGACGCTGACCTGGACCTGGTTGACGAGATCGGTGTTGACTCCATGGATCTGGCCACCATTGCCCTGATCCTGCGTGATGAGTACGGGATCAGGATTGACGAAGATGACTACCCCAAGCTGACAACCGTGCGCATTATTGCCGAGTATATCACCAAAAAACAGGCGGAAGACGACTAAGTGGCAGACGACAGACACTACAAATTCTCGGAGATCCTGGCTGATCCGGTAATCCATAGCCAGTGGGAAAAGGTCCGCAAATATTTTTTTCTGCGCGAATCCACCTATGACATGACCAATCGCTGCAATATCCGCTGCGAAGGATGCTATTATTTCACCGGGGAAAAACAGTTCGCCGCAGAAAATCTCAACGTGGCCGACTGGCAGCAGCTCATGGAGACGGAGAAGGAACGGGGTATCACCTTTGTCGTCCTGGCCGGCGCCGAGCCTTCCCTGGTCCCGCAGCTGTGTCAAACCTGCTTTGACACCATCCCCCTGGGCTGCATTGCCAGCAACGGCCTGAAGGTGCTGCCCAGGGAAATTGATTACCGTGTCCACATCTCGGTCTGGGGCAATGACCAGACCAGCCTTGAGATCAGAAAGGCCAAGGATATGCTGGCCCGGCAGATGGCGAATTACCGCAATGATCCCAGGGCCGTCTGGGTCTACACCTTCACCCCGGTCAATATCGACGAGGCCCGGGAGGTCACCGAGCTTTTGGCAGACAACGGCCACCAGATCACCTTCAACATGTTTTCATCGCCGGTGGGATACCAGGGCCATCTGCGGCACACGCCGGAGACCCTGGCCCGCACCCGGGCCGTCATGAGCGAACTGCTGGCCGAATTTCCGCGGACCGTGCTCTTTTCTCCCTATAACAGTGTGGCCCACACCCATGAGCGGGGCCTGCACGAGCTGTTCTCCTGCTCCTATCCGCGGATGAACCCTTCGACCGCTATCGGCCTGGGCAGATCCTTTCGCCAGTATCGCACCGACCTGCAGTGGGATCGGGACGCCGCCTGCTGCGTCCCGGATACCGACTGCGCCGACTGCCGCCATTATGCCGCCGGCAGCGCGGTCGTCACCGCCAGGATGTATCGCCATGCCACTAATCCGACCACCTTTGCCGCCTGGCTCGACTATGTCGACACCTATCTCGCCGTCTGGGTCAGGGGATATGAAAAGAGTGCGACCCTCTGCCAAGAGATGATCGAACCGCCAGCCCTCTAATGACATGAAACAGCAAACCAATCACGACCTACTCTTCAATTCCGGAGACCGAACCTCCTTGCCTGCCATGAAAACAGTCAGCTCCCTCCTCGATGATCACTGGTATGAGCGTTATAAAAAGATATCAAGGCTCAACATCCGCAGTTCCATCTATGACGTAACAGACCGCTGCAACCTCCGCTGCAAGGGCTGTTTCTTCTTCTCCTCGGGTGAGCATGAGCGGGCCTCGGAAGAAAATGACATCAACAAATGGCACGGCTTTGTCGACAAGGAGATGGAGCGCGGGGTGAACCTGGCCATTCTCATCGGTGGTGAGCCCACCCTATGTCTGGACCGGATCGAGGCCTTTTATAAGCGTTTACCCACCTTCTGCGCCACCAATGGCCTGATCAAGGTGCCCAGGGACCGTTTTCCCGACATGATGGTCGGCCTGTCGTTGTGGGGGGACGAAGAGGATGAAAAGGCCCTGCGCGGCAAAGACACCTTCAAGATCACCAGCGCCAATTATGCCGGTGATCCGCATGCCTATTACCTGTACACCATCACCCCGAAACAGCTGGGCAAGACAGGGAAGATCATTCAAAAAGTTGAAGATATCGGCCTGAAGGTGCACATGCAGCTGCTCTCCAACGACGAGGATGTTGCCGGTTTTTCCTGGAAGCCGGAAGAGCTGATTGCCATACGGGCAGAGATGGATGCCATGCTTGATGCCTACCCGAAGACGGTTATCTCCTCAAAGTATTACCATGAAATTATCACCACGGGCTCAATGCTGGGCAGAAAATTCGGCTGGATGGAGTGTCCTTCGGTCACCGACCCCATCGACAAACGTGATCCCCGTCCCAAACGTCTCACCAATTTTATCCGCTGGGCCTCGGACCTGAAGACCATGCACCGCTGCTGCACCTCTGAAACCCGCGACTGCTCCACCTGTAAGGACGGCGCTGCCCACATGAGCTGGGTCATGGTCAACAAACGGGCCCATATGAAGAGCACAGAGGATCTGCAGAACTGGGTTGAGGTGTATGAGATGTTCGCCAAGCTCTACCAGTTTATCCCCTGGTAAGATGATTGATGATGGTGAGTAATAAACCGGTCATCATCGGCTTTGACGCCATCTCGCCCCTGGGAATCAACCTGGAGGAACAGTGGCAACGCGCCCTGGCCGGGGAAAGCGGCATCGGTGCGCTGAGCCGTTTTCCGCTTTCCCCTGATTTTCCGGTGCGCATTGCCGGCCAGGTTGCAGACATTGACCATCTCGCCTACCCCTTTCTCGCGGCCAGGCATCAAGCCAGCTGGAGTTCCCCGGTATTCAAATATGGCATGCTCTCGGTGGCCAGGGCCCTTGAACGCAGCGGCCTGGAGATCACCCCGGAACTCGCTCCCAGAGTGGCTGTGACCTACAGTTCAGCCATTGGCGGACTCGATGCCGTGCTGACTGCCGACCGGCGCCTGCAGGCCGAAAACAGACTCCCCCACCCCTACACCAACCCCAACGCCTGCATCAACATGGTGGGCGGCAAGATCGCCATCCAGACAGGGGCCCAGGGACCTATCGTCTCCGCCGTCACTGCCTGTGCCACCGGACTTACCTCCATAATTATCGGAGCCATGTTCCTGGCTCAGGATAAGGCCGATGTTGCCATCTGCGGCGCCGTTGATTTTGCCCTGGTGGAACCGATCGTGGCCGGTTTTTACACCATGAACGGCGTGTTTATCCCCAAAGAGGGCGAGGAAGAGGGGTCACCGCAGGCGGCAAGCCGCCCCTTTTCCGCCAATCGTCGCGGCTTTGTCCTCTCGGAAGGGGCCGGGGCAGTGATCCTTGCCAGCCGCAAATTTGCCAGAAGCCATGGCCTGCCTTTTACCACCGAACTCGCCGGCTGGGGAATGACCTCGGATGCCCACCATTTTGTCGCCCCCCATTTTGCCACGATCAGACAGTGCATGCAGAATGCCATCACTGACGCCGGCATCACTCCAGCCGACATTGCCGCGGTCAACGCCCATGCCGCCTCCACCCGGGTCGGTGACAAGGTCGAATTTGACGCCCTCAAGGCCGTGTTTGGCCAGGCGATACCGCCTGTTTCCGCCAATAAATCGCTGATCGGCCATGCCATGGGCGCTTCCAGCGTCATAGAATCCGTCTTCGCCATTCAATCGATGCAGGAGGAGATGCTGCCGCCAACCATCAACTACTTTCCCGACCCGGAAATCGACATCGACTGCGTGGCTGGGACGAAAAGACAATTGACTCAGGAATATATCCTGAAAAACTCCTTTGGATTCGGCGGCTGTAACAGCTGCGCAGTGTTTAAACGAGTGTAACTATCCAGCAGCACCTCATCTGCTTCGTCATCGGTCTGCTCATGGACGAATCAGTACACTTCGCAGGCCCCTTTCCCGCATATGAGGCACTGCCGGATAGTTACGTGACATGTGTTTTGGCATTTTCCCGGCATTAAGCTGGATAGTTACAAACGAGTCAATTAAAAGAGAGGCCGCTGGCCCAAGGTTGTATGAAAGCACCACTCAACAGAAAAGTCTTTGTTATCGGCTACGGCGCCGCCACTGCCCTGGGCAACACCTTCAGCAAGACCTGGCAGGCCGCTGTTGCCGGAGGCGCCGGATTTCGCCGGATCAGCAAATGCAAGACCAGCAGTCGCTGCAATGTGGTGGGAGAGATCCCGGACTGGGATCCGACCCAGCTCTCATACGTCAGCCCTAAAGAGGCCGCTGTCTGGGATGCCGGCACCATGTTTCTGACCATGGAGGTCTGCCGGGAGGCCATGGCCCATGCCGGCCTGGAGATCAACGGCCTGACAGGCCCCCGGACCGCCTGCCTGATCGGTTCGGCCTTGAACGGTACCGATTCCTATCGTATCGCCATGGACAATTATGTAAACCGGGGGCCCTTCAAGGTCAGCCCCTACCTGCTGCCCAATGTCTGCGCCAATCTGCCGGCCGGCAAGGCCGGGATGCTGCTGGGCTTTACCGGGCCGATTTTTTCGCCTCAGGCGGCCTGCGCCTCGGCCAACTATGCCATTGCCCTGGGCGCCAGAATGATTCGCGACGGCGACTGTGACTTTGCCCTCGTCGGAGGCGTTGAGACCTGCCTGGTGCCGGAGATCATCCAGGGATTTTCCAATATGCTGGCAACGATCAAGGTGGGGCCGAAGGATCGTGCCCATAATGACCCCAGTCAGGCCTCACGGCCGTTCAGCCTGGATCGTAAAGGATTTGTCCTCTCTGAAGGCGCCGGAGTACTGGTCCTTGCCGCCGCGGAGATGGTGAGCTCACTGGGCCTGCAGGCCAAGGCGGAGATAGCCGGCATTGGCTGGAGCTCTGACGCCCATCATTTTACCCGGCCCAATGCGACTACCATTATCCGGGCAATCAAGGCCGCCATTGATGATGCCGAATTGAGCCCGGCGGATATCGGCAGCATCAATGCCCACGGGACATCAACCCCGACCGGAGATGCAACCGAGGTGGAATGTCTGCGCGCAGTCTTCGGTAAGGGCATCGGTCGGATCCCCATCACGGCCAATAAATCGCAGGTGGGCCACAGCCTGGGGGCATCGGCGGCCATTGAAGCGGCGCTGAGTATCGAGGCCATGTCTCAAGGAGTGCTCCTGCCGACAATCAATCACATTCCAGACCCGGCCTTTGCTGATCTTGATCTTGTGCCCAACCAGGCACGCAACTCGACCTATGAATATGTCCTTTCCAACTCATTTGGCTTTGGCGGTACCAACTGCTGCCTTGTCTTTAAGGGCTGTTAAAAAAGAATCTCCATCTCCGCGCGCGGGAACAACGAAAAGACACACGATAATGCGACCAAAACCGTTTATCCCTGAACCAGTACCAGGCCATCCTTCCCATGTCACCGATGCCGGGACCGGCAAGATCTGGCATCGCTGTGAAATGCGGACCCTCTATGCTGACACCGACCGATCGCAGGTGGTCTATCATGCCAATTATCTCAGGTATTTTGAATTCGGCAGGGGCTCACTCATGCGGGAGGCCAATTATCCCTATAAAAAGATTGAGGAAAGCGGCTACATCTACCCCATTATCAAAACCGAGCTCAATTATCATACCCCCCTCCATTATGATGATCTGATGTTCATCCACACCCGCCCGGGGAAACAGGAACTGGTGAAACTGCAGTTTGACTATCTCATCACCAGGGCCGAGGATGGAGAAATTATCTGCACAGGCTTCACCAGACACTGTGCCGTCAACAGCAGGGGTATCCCGGTCGAGATCGATGACCAGACGATCCAGCTCTGGCAGCAATTTCCCTTCTGATGATGGTAAACGGTCGCCAATGAGCCCAAACTGCAGGCCCCTGATTATTGCCGTCCAGCCCTGGTTCAAGGACCATTTTTTCAACGACAGGGTGATCCTGCCGGCCGTGGAGATCATGGAGATACTGGCCTCCGCGGTCAATGAGATCGATGCCGACATGGACCCGATGGTGATGAGCGAGGCCCGTTTTTCAAAGTTTCTCGAGATCCCGCCCGAGAGATCAGAGATAGCAGCGCGGATAGAATATGAGACCAGAGGCCAGGGTGAGATCCGCATCAAGCTGCTCAGCCGGATTCAGTTCAAAAAAATAACGCGAAGCCGGGAACACGCAGAGATCACCTTTGCAGCCAACTCACCGCAACTGACGGCCAGACAGATCATGGCCTCGCCACCACCAAAATCAGCCGCTTCGGTTGCCTCAGAGCAGATCTATGAGGAGCTGGTCCCCTTTGGCCCAGGCTATCGCACCCTGACTGGCCCTCTCTATCTTTCAAGACAAGGGGCATGGGGCCGCCTGCAGACACCAGCTCCTGGCGAGGGACCAGATCTGCAAAAAACGCTGGGATCGCCATTTCCCCTGGATGGCGCCATGCATGCCGCCTGTGTCCTCGGCCAATGCATGGCCGATTTTGTACCCTTCCCGGTCGGTTTCACCCGACGGGTCATTCACCAGGCGACAAAAGCAGGAGAACAGTACCGCACCTTCGTCATTCCCGTGTCCCGGGCCGCGGACGAACTTGTTTTTGATCTGGCTGTTTTTGACACCGAAGGAAGACCTTGTGAGACCGTCACAGGGCTACGGATGCGGGATATCAGCGGCGGCAGGGTCACGCCTCCTGCCTGGATCAGAAAGATCCTGAGAGATGGGAGATAAGAAAAATCACTTCGAGTCCGGCGGCAGCTGCTCACTCTTGCGACTCCACAGGAATCCAGGAGAGAAGTTTCTCGACCAGGATGCGACTCAACCAGCGGAAGAAAATAACCGTGTACTTGGCCCCGGAAAAATACATCCCCGCCAGAAAAACCAGGTGCGACAGACCGTAGGCCAAAGGTCCTCCGATCACAACAATCAGGGGCTCCTTCAGTTTAATGGCCACAATTCCCAAGGCGGTAATGGCAGGCCAGGCCAGGACAAAACTGATGGAGATTAAGAAAACTCCGGCAACGACCTGCAGGGAAGGTTTTTCCTTAAATTCCCTCAGGTCCGCCTTTTCTTCAATAGCCGTCCGGACAAAATCGATGGCGGCAATCCTGACAAGGCCTCTTCGGAGAGTGGTGGTCACTTTATTCATGAGTACTATGTACACTACTCCTCTTTTTCCCTGCAACACCTTTGCACAGGTAGGACATGGAACCATCTCCTGAACCATGGGATTTTTTTGATAAGATCTATTGTATCTCAATAGATACACGCCTGGACCGGCGGGAAGCGGCCAAAAAACAATTCAGTGCGGTCGGCCTGCTGGCCCGGGTAGAATTTGTGCTCGTTACCAAGCATCCGGAAAATCAGGAACAGGGGATCTTTCAATCCCACATCCACTGCCTGCAGAAAGGGCTGGCGGCCGGAGCCCGCCATATTCTCCTCTTTGAAGATGACATCCTCTTTCAGGGTTTCAATGGTCAACGACTGCACGAGGCCACCACCTTCCTGCCAACGCTCCCTGCCTGGAACGCCTTCTTTCTTGGGGCTCTCACCACCCGCATATCCCCGACAGCCGCACCATCCGTGGTCAGGATACGATACCGCTGCCTCGCCCATGCCTATGCCCTCGATCGTCCCTTTGCCCAGCGTATCATCAAGGAGGCATGGCGCGGCATCCCCTTTGACGACCTGCTGCGCCACCACGATAAAGACTTCTTTGCCCTGGCTCCCATGGTGGCCTTTCAGGGTCAAGCCACCACCGACAACCAGACCATTGCGATCGACAAGATGCGCCGATTCCTTGGCGGCCTGCCCTTCATCCAGAAGATGAGCGAACATTTCCAGCGCCATAAGACACTGATCGTCCTGCTCCATCTCCTGTTCTTGTCAGCTCTGCTCCTCTTGATCAGCAAAGGGTTTCTTCAATAACTCTTTTTCTGACCAGGATTACTTCTAATTTGTCACATTTGTATGCAATATAACCCCTTGAAATATTTATAATAATATAGTGGCCCCCAGTTTTAAGACAGCAGTTTAAGCTATACGCAATCACGAGGAACAGGAAAAGATGAGTGACGCGCAGAAGAAAAAGTTCCATACTCCTGAGTTCAAGGCGAAGGTAGCTCTGGAGGCATTGCGAGGGGTAAAGACGATCAACGAGACAGGTCAGGAGTTTGAGGTTCACCCTATTACTGTCGGGCATTGGAAGAAGGAGCTTCAAGAGCAGGCAAAAACGATTTTTGCAGGAAAGCGAGGCCCTGCACCGATCGCCGCTCACCGTAAACCTGAACGGCTTTATAGCGAAATCGGCAAGCTGAAAGTGGAACTCGACTGGTTGAAAAAAAAGTCCGGGATCAACCGGTAATGAATCGGCAATCCTGGATCGATAGAGGGGAGACGGTGTCAAAGGTCAGGCAATGCGTCCTGGCGGGAGTTTCCCGTGCCACGGTCTATGCGCAGCAAAAGCCGAGGCTGGTCGATGAGACTTCCCTTCTGCTCAGTCACTTGATAGATAAAGAATACACGCGGCATCCGTTCTACGGCAGCCGCAAGATGGTTGTCTTTCTCAAGACAGCTGGCCATACCGTTAATCGCAAGCGGGTACAAAGCCTGATGCGGACAATGGGACTGGCCGGAATGGCGCCAGGACCCAACACCAGCCGTCCGCACCCTGAACACAAGGTTTATCCCTACCTGTTGCGCGGTGTTCTCGTAGTCAGGCCGAACCAGGCCTGGAGTACGGATATCACCTATATCCGGCTGGCCCGTGGCTTTACCTATCTGGTGGCGGTGATTGACTGGTACTCACGGCGGGTATTGAGTTGGCGGATCAGCAACAGTATGGAGGCAGAGTTCTGTGTTGATTGCCTGGAAGAAGCTTTACGCAGGCACGGCAAGCCGGAAATTTTCAACAGCGATCAAGGTTCACAGTTTACAAGCGACGCTTTCACTGGCGTGCTGAAGCGCGAAGGCATTACAATCAGCATGGATGGCAGAGGCCGAGCATTTGACAATATTTTTGATTGCAAAATTGCTTGCTCACTTTCTTCCATGGAGGGATATAACTCACGAAGAAGTCTTCCGGCAGATGAATGTCAGGCACCGGAAAAGGCAAGCATCCATTGACTCTGCATACAAACGGCAGAGTGATGGGTAATGTGACAAAGTAGAACAAGGGGGACGCTCTTATCTATTGAACGAATTAAAAAAAAACAGATAACAGTGTCCCCCAAGTTTCCTTTGGTATTATTGCAATCGAAATGAAACCATGAAAGTTTCGCCAGTTTCAGGGCGTCTCAGGTAAAATTTAAACCCGTTATCATAAACAACTTGATTTAAGGTGAAAGCTATTCCGATGCTCTCCCCTGGAATCATTTGGTCGTCTCCCCCTAAAAGAGAGGAGGAAGTGGACCCGTTACGGTCGACGATCCCACCGTGAAAGTTTCGCCAGTTTCAGGGCGTCTCAGGTAAAATATAAAGTTAAACCCGTTATCATAAACAACTCGATTTAAGGTGAAAGCTATTCCGATGCTCTCCCCTGGAATCATTTGGTCGTCTCCCCCTAAAAGAGAGGGATCTTCAGTGTATCCGACAAGGTCAGTCCCGCTGAGCAACTCTGCCCGATAGCAGACAAATGAGCTGCTAGAATTGTTTGTAATAGAACCGAAAAATTGAGAGCCGGGTTGAATGTACGAATTTATGCTTACAACACTACTAGAAGCTGATGTCGAGAATAAGAGAGAATAATTTGAATAACTATTAATACTAACGGTATCTGCAGTACTGTCGGCCATCCCATCATTCACAATCAGACTTAAAACATATGTCCCATCAAGATCTGCTGTATAGGTAGGTGTAGCAATAGTCGAATCAGACAGAGTTGCCGTGCTGCCAGAAGGGATGGAACTGAATCTCCATTTGTAAGTCAGCAGATCACCATCAGCATCTGAGCTTCCAATGCCATTAAGAGTAATCATACTTCCAGTGGTAACGTTCTGATCTGGCCCAGCATTAGCCACGGGAACAGCATTAACTATCGTTGCGGTTACAGTCACGGTATCTGCGGCACTGTCGGTCGTCCCATCATTCACAATCAGACTTAAAACATATGTCCCATCAAAATCTGCTGTATAGGTAGGTTTAGCACTAGTCGAATCAGACAGAGTTGCCGTGCTGCCAGAAGGGATGGAACTGAAATCCCAAGCATAAGTCAGCAGATCACCATCAGCATCTGAGCTTCCACTGCCATTAAGAGTAATCATACTTCCAGTGGTAACGTTCTGATCTGGCCCAGCATTAGCCACGGGAACAGCATTAACTGTCGTTGCGGTTACAGTCACGGTATCTGCAGCACTGTCGGCCGTCCCATCATTCACAATCAGACTTAAAACATATGTCCCATCAAGATCTGCTGTATAGGTAGGTTTAGCAATAGTCGAATCAGACAGAGTTGCCGTGCTGCCAGAAGGGATGGAACTGAAATCCCAAGCATAAGTCAGCAGATCACCATCAGCATCTGAGCTTCCACTGCCATTAAGAGTAATCATACTTCCAGTGGCAACGTTCTGATCTGGCCCAGCATTAGCCACGGGAACAGCATTAACTATAGTTGCGGTTACAGTCACGGTATCTGCGGCACTGTCGGCCGTCCCATCATTCACAATCAGACTTAAAACATATGTCCCATCAAGATCTGCTGTATAGGTAGGTTTAGCACTGGTCGAATCAGACAGAGTTGCCGTGCTGCCAGAAGGGATGGAACTGAAATCCCAAGCATAAGTCAGCAGATCACCATCAGCATCTGAACTTCCACTGCCATTAAGAGTAATCATACTTCCAGTGGCAACGTTCTGATCTGGACCAGCATTAGCAACGGGAGCAGCATTAACCGCCTCGTTAGTAGTCGAATCCTCACCCCCCCCACCACATGCTTGCAAAGTAAACAAAGAAAGACACAACAAACAAAAAAATAATTTCCTGACAGTTACCATGTAGAATTCCTCATAATAATGATAGCCCGCTCTACTTGGGGAGAATTCCCGAAGTTTTTCCTGTCACTATCGCTTTACGTAAGATCGTCCTTATATCCTACGGTGTATACACGCACAAATCTCATCGTTAAAAGTCAGGAAGTCAAATCTTTTCTTGACCCTTACTGAGTATCAGGCTTATTTCGTTAATCCTATTTTGCCTCGTGAGCAGTTGGGGTGTTTCTAAGTGAGTTCCTTCAAAGTCTCTTATATCACTGTGCGGGGAAAAAAATTTTTATTCCAATGAGAAACCTAACGCGGGCTAACGCCCGTAACCCAGATTTTTTAAAATCTTCACGAGTGATCTGATCTGCGGCAAAGTCTTTGCTGCTCTATGGTTGCAAGGTAGCATAAAAATTTTCTTGTTTTTTTATGACAGACTTTCAGGAGTAAGACACTAACTCTAAAGTGGACCCCAGAGTCAAGACAAAAATCCACTGAGTTTAAGCTGTATATTCAACTTCAAGCGCAGCTGGGCGGCGCTGCCCCGCTTTAGCAGTTGCTGGCGAATTGTTATAGTGCATGATAAAGGTCTAACCCCGATGAACGGGATAAGTGCCTTTCGCAGATTGTTTTCTTGCAAAAAAACAAGAAAACAATCTGTAAGGCAATAATCTCATCAGGAGGTCTGTTATGAAATGGACAAGTTTTTTTTTCTTGGTTATGCTCTCTTGATCGGTGGCATTTTCGCCGCGCATAAGAATGGACACTTTTTTAACAATGGATTAATTCTCCACAAGAAGCTATTCATGGACCTCTTTTTTTGGCAATGGACTATAATTTGATGAAAAAGATACTGATTCTCTATTATTCTCAAAGCGGGCAGCTCAAACGGGTGCTCGACACTCTCGTGGCCCCGCTGGAGCAATGCGATGAGGTGCAGTGTGATTATCGTCAGATACAACCACTCCGGCCCTATCCCTACCCCTGGTCTTTTTATGCCTTCTTCAACGTCTTCCCCGAGGCCGTCTACCTCGATGGCTGCGAGGTAGAACCAGTCAAGGCCGAGGAGAAGTATGATTTGATCGTTCTGGGCTATACCTCATGGTTCCTCTCCCCTTCCATTCCAGTGACCGGATTTCTGCAAACGATTCAGGCGAAAAGACTTTTTAAAGATACACCGGTGGTGACGGTGATCGCCTGCCGTGACATGTGGCTCATGGCCCAGGAAAAAATGAAATCGCTGCTGGCAGGTCTTGGCGCCCGGCTGATCGACAATGTCGTGCTGACGGATCAGGGAAAATCGCTCTACACCTTTGTCACTACGCCGCGCTGGATGCTTACCGGGAAAAAAGATGCCTTCTGGTTCTTCCCCAAGGCCGGCGTTGCCGAGGAGGCCATCGGGGCAGCGTCTCGTTTTGGCGAACGCCTCTGCGCGGCTTTACATAACAATGAAGAACAGCACAAGGGTCCGCTGCTCGCCAATATGGGCGCGGTCAATGTCAACGGCAAATTAATTGCCACCGAGCGCATCGCTCACCGCAGCTTTCTGATCTGGAGCACACTCATAAAAAAAGCAGGCCCGCCCAATTCGCCGGGACGCAATATTGTCATCACCATCTATGCACTCTTCCTGCTGATACTGGTTGCAACCGTTGTCCCCTTGAATATGTTGCTCCGTAAAATCATCTACCCGTTTAGAAAAAAAGCAATAGAAGCAGCTGTCTCCTCATATGAACAGCCTTCCGGCAGATAAAAGGAAAAAATGTCTCAACAGGTTTACATTACCAATATCGCGGCTTTTCTGCCCAATGCATCCGTTGGCAACGACGCCATGGAATCAGTCCTGGGCCAGGTCAACACGCGGCCATCACGGGTCCGCAAACTGATCCTGCGCAGTAACCAGATCCAATCCAGATATTATGCCATTGACCCGGCAACAGGGGAGACGACCCACAGCAACGCCCGGATGGTTGCTGAAGCCGTACGCCAACTGGCGGAGCAGGGTTGCGATATCAACACCATCGAGCTTCTGGCCTGCGGTACGACCCTGCCCGACCAGCTCCTGCCAAACCACGCCCTGATGGTCCACGGAGAGTTGGGCATTCCACCCTGTGAAGCCATTGCCACCGCCGGCATCTGTCTTTCAGGGTTGACCTCCCTGAAGTACTGCTATTTATCAATCCGCGCCGGCCAGAGTAAGAACGGGGTGGCCACCGGCTCTGAAAACGCCTCGGCCATCATGCGCGGACGTAACTTCTCGGAAGAGACCAAATCAGAGGCCGAACTGCCGGCCAAACCAGCGGAGATCGCCTTTGCCAAAGATTTTCTCCGCTGGATGCTCAGCGACGGCGCCGGGGCGGTATGGATGAGTGATCGGCCTAAAGGTCACGGCAACTCCCTGCGGATCGACTGGATCTTCCAGAAGTCCTACGCCGGCGATCTTGAGCCCTGTATGTATGGTGGGGCGGAAAAGATGGCCGACGGTTCCTTGAAGGGATGGCGGGAGTACCTGCCCCCGGAATGGCTGGAGCAATCCATCTTTGCCATTAAACAAGACGTCAAGCTGCTCAACGACAAGATCATCGAATACACGGTGACCAGACCCCTGCAGGAGCTGGTCGCACAGGGCAGAATCGAGGCGGAAAAAGTGGACTGGTTCCTGCCGCACTACTCTTCCGGCTTCTTCCGCGACAAGGTGGCTGCAGGGATGCAGGCCGCCGGATGCACTATCCCCCAGGAAAAGTGGTTTACAAATCTGAGTTCCAAAGGCAATACCGGTTCGGCCTCGATCTATATTATCCTCGAAGAGCTCTTTAACTCGGACCGTCTGCGGAAAGGGGAGGCCCTGCTTTGCTACATCCCGGAAAGCGGCCGTTTCTCCACCGCCTTTATGCATCTGACGGTGGTATAGATGGATACATCCAAGGTCCCTCAGCATCAGATATCAACCTATGCCAGCAACAAAAAAGCGATCTATGCCACCGATACCCATGGCGACTACACCATTGTCGCCTCATCGGGCTGGGATGTTGAAGAAGTGGCCACCAAACAGGCACTGGCCGAGCTTGAACGCCTGGCCGATGACGCCTACGACAGAGTGGTTGCCGGTGAGATGTCACCATTATACTTCCACATGTATAACCGGCGGATGGATCCGCAGGTGCTGGCCGAATCCGCCACCATGTGCAAGTGGCGGATCAGGCGCCATTTCAAGCCGCGCATCTTTGCCAGGCTGTCAGTAAAGATGCTGGCCCGCTATGCCGACGCTCTCGGCATCAGCGCCGCGGAACTTGTCCGGCTTCCCCCAAAGAGGAGCGACCGGTGACTCATCCAGGCTTTACCCATGGCCATTCAGCGCATTGTGAAAGCGGGGTGATGTCGCTGATGATGCGCCATCATGGCCTCCAGCTCTCAGAGGCGATGGCCTTCGGCCTGTCGGGAGCCCTGATGTTTGCCTACCTTCCCTTTGTGAAACTCGGCGGTATGCCGCTGATTGCCTATCGCCGGATGCCCAGGGCCATTATCAAAGGTCTGCAGAAAAATCTGGGCATCAAGATGCAGATGCAGACCTTTTCCAGGCCCGGCCAGGGGACGGAAGCCCTTGACGGTCTGCTGGCCCAGGGTAAAATCGTCGGCGCCCAGACCTCTGTTTTCTGGCTCCCCTACTTTCCAGAAGAGATGCGCTTCCACTTTAATGCCCACAACCTGATCGTCTACGGTAAAGAAGGCAATGAATACCTGATCAGTGATCCGGTTTTCGAGGCACCGGTCCGCTGCGCAACAGAGGATCTGCAAAAGGCCCGTTTCGTCAAAGGGGTGATGGCACCCAAAGGGTTGCTCTACTACCCGGTGAGCGTCCCCGAAACCATTGATTACGCCACCATCATCCCCAAGATCATCAAAAAAAACGCCAGGGCCATGCTCAAAACCCCGGTGCCCATTGCCGGCATCCGCGGGATACGGGCCTTAGCCAGAAACATCGGCAGGCTGGGGAAAAAAGACCTCCGCTATGCCAGACTCTTTTTAGGCCACATCGTCCGCATGCAGGAAGAGATCGGCACCGGCGGCGCCGGTTTTCGTTTTATCTACGCCTCATTTCTCCAGGAGGCGGGCAGATTGACGAACAGTCCCCAGCTGGCCGAGGCCTCGGAGATGATGACCGCTGTCGGCGATCAGTGGCGCGAATTTGCCCTGTTGCTGGCCAAGGCGATCCGCGGCAAAAATGGCCAGACCATGGACTTTCCTGCCCTGCAGGCAAAACTTGAAGACGTAGCCGAGGCCGAGGCAGCTGTTTACCGGCAACTGCTGGCGGCGAGATGAGTTTGATATGATCACCATCAAAAACCTGGTTAAACGGTACGGTACTCATTGCGCCCTCGATCATGTCGATCTGCATGTCGACAAAGGCATCATCCTCGGTCTGCTCGGACCCAACGGGGCCGGCAAGACAACACTTGTCTCCATCCTCAACGGCCTGACTGATTTCCAGGAGGGTACAGTCGAGATCTTCGGCCTGGAGCTGGACAAGGAGCCGCGGGCAATCCGCCGGCGCAGCTCCTTTATCCCCCAATCCCTGGCACTTTACGATAACCTGACCGTTATTGAGAATCTGCGTTTTTTTGCAGGTATTCAAAAGATCAGCGGCCAGTGCCTGCGCGACACACTCGATTCGGCGCTTAGCGTCAATCGACTCCACTCCATGCTTGATCAAAAGGCGGGAACCCTCTCAGGCGGGCAGAAACGTCGGCTCAATATTGCCATCGGCCTGCTCAACAACCCCGAGATTCTCTATTTTGATGAACCAACCGCCGGGATCGACCCCGAACTGCGCAACGACATCCTGGAGACGATCCGCTGCTTCAAGGAACAGGGAAAAACCGTCATCTACACCTCTCACTACATGCCGGAGATCGAAAAGATCTGCGACGAGGTGGCCATCATCGACCACGGCCGGATCATCCGGCAGGGTCCGCTTGCCACCCTGCTGCAGGAGGAGAAAGGTGGTTCCGCCATCATTGAGCTGCTGCCGGCAAGCGAAAAAAAGCTGCAGCAGCTGGTCGACCACCATGACGATGTCGAGCGTGTCGATGCCACGACCTTGATCATGCACCGCCACAATGGCCAGAAGATGGGGAGAATTCTCTCAGCTTTGGAGTCCGAAGGGTTCGCCATCAGACAAATCCGCTACGGAACCCAGAACCTGGAAGCCCTCTTTCTTCGTCTGACCTCGCCGGAGAGAGATCATGCTTAAGGCAATGCTGATCAAGGAGATCATTCTGCTCTGGCGTGACAAGCAGGCCCTGGCCG
The DNA here is from genome assembly GCA_019429465.1 of Desulfoarculaceae bacterium. Lineage (GTDB taxonomy): Bacteria > Desulfobacterota > Desulfobulbia > Desulfobulbales > Desulfocapsaceae > UBA2270. The sequence goes on along the minus strand of JAHYIV010000009.1, from coordinate 45,915 downwards.
CCCTCTTTGTCATGCCTGCCATCTTTATCCTGATCATGTCCATCGCCCTCAAGGACACCCTCAGCCCTGACCGCGTCCTGTTGACCTATGCCGTCGTTGATCAGGACAACACCGCGGAAAGCAGCATGCTGCGCAACTTCCTGCATGAAAACAGGGCGATGGCAGAGCAGGAGGTGACCATCATCAGCGCAGCCCAAGGGCAGGAGCTTCTGAACGGCACCGTCCATTTCATCCTGACCATCAGCGAGGGCTTCTCCCGACATCTTGCCGGCGAACAGGACCTACCGCCGGAAGGCCCGCCCCGGCTGCAGGTTGTTGCGGCCCCTGAGGTGAAGGCAGAGATGCTGACACTTGTGCAGGCAGAACTGGCAAAGGCTGTGCTGCGGCTGCGGATCCAAACGATGCGGAAAGAACTCACCCCTTTTCTGCCGGAACTGGCCCGAAAGCTTGAAAAAATTGACTTTGAGGGCAAGGAGCTGGTGTCTGTCCGCTTCAGCGGCATGGAAGCAGGGCTGCAGCCAACCTCCACCCAGCAGAGCGTCCCCTCATGGATTATTTTCGGCATGTTTTTCGTGATCATCCCGATGTCGACGGTATTCATCAATGAGCGGAGGCAAAACACCCTGATGCGCATGAGTGCCATGAACATCTCTGTCCCCACCCTCTTTACCGGCAAGATAGCACCCTATCTGGTCATCAATCAGATCCAGGTCTGGCTGATGATCGGGGTGGGCCTTTTTCTGGTGCCGCTTTTTGGCGGCGATGCCCTGACCCTTGGCGATTCTCTTCCTGGCCTGTTTATGGTCTCTCTCGGGTTGAGCCTGGCGGCCATCGGCACTTCAGTCCTGATCGCTGTCCTGGCGGGGACGGTGGAACAGGCCACCACCGTCGGCGGCATCATCAATATCCTCATGGGGGCGATCGGCGGGATCATGGTGCCGAAATCTTACATGCCGCCGGCAATGCAGAATCTGGCCAATCTCTCCCCGATGTCATGGGGGCTCGAAGGCTTTCTTGATATCTTTGTGCGCGGCCGTGGTGCCGAGGCAGTCATCACCGAATCGCTGGCACTGACAGGATTCGGCATAGGATTGCTGCTTGTCGCCGGGATAATCTTCCGTTCGCAAAGAGGAAGGACCGCATGAAAGGCTCCCTGGATACGGCGTTGAAGCTGCGCCTGAAGACTATGATCATCGAAGAATGTGAGAAAGAAGATATCAGGCCGGCTGAGGTGGCTGACCACGTGCAGCTTTTCTCTGATGCCTGCGTCCTCGAACTCGACTCGCTCGACGCCTTGCAGATATCGGTTGCCCTGCAAAACCAGTTCGGGGTACGTCTTCCTGACAGCAAGGCCTTCCGCCGTCATGTAACGACCATTAACGAGCTGGCAGACTTTATTCAACCGGGCTCGTGAGCAGATGATTTCGATCGTGGGCGGAAAGCTGCTCTGTGCGCTGGGACAAGGATCGCAGAAGATCCAGGCCCTGCGCGCCGGCAAGGCGACGATCGGCAGCATGGCGGTCAGACTCAACGACCGGCAGGTGATCTACCCCTACTACAGCCTTGCCGACACGCCCGGCCTGGCCGATACTTCCACCGTCAACGCCACCCTTGACCGTGTCGTTGGCGGCCTGTTACAGAAGCTCGGCCTTGAGCCATCCGATCTCACCAATATCGGGATATTTCTTGGTTCCTCTTCCATTGACTACTCTCTGGCCCGGCCCATCGAACAGGCGACAATTTCTGCCGCAGCCAGCTCTTGTCAACGCGCACGGGTCGGAGGCGGAAATATCGCTGACAGCCTGATGGAACGCTTTGGCTTCCAGGGCCTCTCTTTAACCTACGGCACCGCCTGTACCTCCAGCGCCAACGCCTTGATGGATGCGGCAGCCATGCTGGCAGGCGACATCATTGACCATGCCCTGGTGCTCGGCCTGGAGCTTTTTTCACCGACGACCATCGAAGGATTCGCCCTGATGCAGCTCCTCTCCCCTGATATGCCGCGCCCCTTTGACCAGAACCGTAACGGCATGGTCCTGGGTGAAGCGGTCAGTGGAGTGCTGCTCAGCCGTGACGATATCAGGCCCTCGCCCTGGCACTACCTTGGCGGCAAGAGCAGCTGCGAGACATACAGTGTGACTGGCCCCGACCCGAGCGGTGGTGGAATTTCCCGGGTCATGGCCGATGCCCTGGCCGATGCCGATCTGCCTCCAGGGGCAATAACGGCCATCAAGGCCCATGGAACAGCCAGTGATTCAATGGATCTGGCGGAAATGCGCGGGATGACGCTGACCTTTCCCGAGCTGCCGCCCTACTTCTCGCTCAAACCCTATATCGGCCATACCCTTGGCGGCTGCGGGGTGGCGGAGCTTGTCCTGATGATAGAAAGCATCAATGCCGGCTTCATTCCGGCCACGATCAATTTTACAACCCTTGACCGCGAGATTTCCACCGCTCCGCTGCAGGAAGTCATGCCGGTAACAGCAGGATGCTTCATGCTTAACTATTTCGGTTTCGGCGGCAACAATACGTCATTTATCATCGAGAAAACCGCGCGGATGACATCATGATTGCGATCCGCGCCATGGGCATCCATAATTCAATTCCGGACCATCACCAACCGGATCTCGCCGCCAAGTTGCGAGCCTTGAGCGGCAAGGTCTATCGGCGGACAGACCATTTCATTCAACTGGCAATTATCGGGGCACACATGGCGGCCGCAGGCCAGGAACTGTCGCCTCAGACGGCGACATACATGACCTCAGGGCAGGGAAACATCTCGGTCTTTGAGAGGATATGCGACCAGCGGCATGTTCGCAACCAGCTGCCCCGGCCGATTGATTTCATCAATCTTCTCAGTAACTCCGCCGGTTTTTATGTTGCCAGCCATCTTGGTCTGAGCGGCAAGAACCTCTTTCTGAGCCATCACCGTTTTCCGGTGCAGATGGCCCTGCTTGTGGCCCGCAATGATTTGATCCTGGGCCGCGAGCAGGCGGCCCTCATTGGCGGTATCGATGAATGGATCCCCCGACAGGAACTGGCCAGAAAGATTCTGGGTCGTGACCAGACCACTGTCTTAGGCGAGGGCAGCAACTGGATGCTGCTGGGCAAGCTTGATGAGGAGGCGGCGGTAACGCTTGAGGTCACCCCCAGGATCCTGGATAAACAACAACTGCGGCAGCAGCTGGCATCGATCGAGCCGGGAGCCAGCCTGGCATTTGGCAAACGTTTTGCCGCGGCCGAGAGAGAAGAAATCATGAACCTGAAGAGAGGATGGAGGCGTTACGCCTACGAAGGGTTCTGCGGCTACTACGAAACCTTGCCTCTCTTTGCCCTCAACCGCTTCCTCTTACAGGAAAAGGGCAAGCTGCTCCATATTGACGTCAGCGATGGTCGCTATATGATCATGCAGGTCAGCAACCAGGGCTGATCCATGGCAGGATGGTGATGCTTTCATTTTTCGTTGTGGCTGGCCAATCTGGTCCAGCCATGCTGGTTTATTTGTTGCCCAGTCTTCAGTCTCATGCTACTCTTGCCGCATGCATAAGGAGCCGTTACGAAATAACATGGCCATTTATCTCTATTTCGTCCCGGCTCCTTATGCCGCTCCGGGCACTTAGAAGGCCATGTTATTTTTTTTACAGCGGCTCAGAACTACAGGCATCATTATCCTCGACTACCCTCACCATATCATCTAGTGCGGTCACAACCGGCAGGCAAAAACCGCCTGGCAAAAAAAACCAGTGATGCCATCACTTGAAACGGCTGGAATGCCGACGGAAACCTTACTTCATTAACAACTATTGAGCACCGGGAGAAGCAGACACCATGAAAAATGCCAACTGGAAACCGGAGACTATCGCCCTCCACGGCGGCCACACCCCTGACCCCACCACCCGCAGCCGAGCGGTGCCGATCTACCAGACCACCAGCTACGTCTTTACCGACACCGAGGACGCGGCTTCTCTTTTTGCCCTCAAACCCGAGGTCTGGGCCCCCAGGCTCAACCTGACGACCGAAGGCCTGCGGCCCGAAGATTTCCCGCCCGAGGCCACCGGCAACATCTATACCCGGATCATGAACCCGACCACCGATGTCCTGGAGCGGCGGATGATGCTTTTAGAAGGCGGGGTCGGTGCCCTGGCCACCAGCTCCGGCTCCTCGGCAATCTCCTACGCGATCATGAACATCTGCCGGAGCGGCGACCATCTGGTTGCGGCCTCAAGCCTCTACGGCGGCACCCACAACCTCTTCCAGCATACGCTGCCCGATTACGGAATCAAGACCACCTTTGTCCGGGCCACATCACCGGATTCCTTCGCCCAGGCGATCACCGAACAGACCCGCTGCCTCTTTGTCGAAACCATCGGCAACCCGAAGCTTGACATCCCGGATCTTGCCGCCATCGCCGAGGTAGCCCACCGGGCAGGCATCCCGCTGATCGTTGACAACACCGTCGCCACCCCCTCCCTCTGCCGTCCCTTCGAATTCGGGGCCGACATCGTGATCCATTCCCTCACCAAGTTCTGTGGCGGTCATGGCAACTCAATCGGCGGGGTGATCGTCGACAGCGGCAACTTCGACTGGAAGGCCGCAGGCCGTTTTCCTATGTTCACCGAGCCGGATCCCTCATACGGCGGTGTGGTCTGGGCCGACGCGGTCGGCCGAGCCGCCTACATCATCCGGGCCAGAACCATTCTGCTTCGGGACATGGGCGCCTGCCTTTCGCCCTTCAACAGCTTTCTGATCCTTCAGGGAATCGAAACCCTGCCGATCCGGATGGAACGGCACTGCGCCAACGCCATGGCAGTGGCCCGATTTTTGACCAAACACCCCGGAGTCGAGTGGGTAGTCTATCCCGGTCTTGCCGATCACCCCACCCACCAGCAGGCAAAGAACTGCCTGAGTGGCGGCTTCGGCGCCCTTGTTGGTTTCGGGATCAAGGGCGGTTTGGAAGCGGGGAAAAAGTTCATCAACCATCTTCAGCTCTTCAGCCACCTGGCCAACATCGGCGACGCCAAAAGCCTGGCCATCCATCCGGCCTCGACCACCCATTCTCAGTTGAACCCGGACGAACAACTGGCCGCCGGGGTCTCTCCGGATTTTATCCGGCTCTCCGTCGGCCTGGAACATGAGGATGACATTCTCGCCGACCTGGAACAGGCCCTGACGGCGGCAGACTGACAAGCACCCATCGCAAGTCCTATCGATTGCAATAATGACCTGCCCGCCTGCTGTCGCTCTATGGAAGATTGACAACAGAAGCTGAAACGCCGGGTTGAGCCAAAGCCCCAAGGGTGGCCCAAAAAAGAGGAATAACAGGCCTGTACCTTTTTCACAAAATAATGATTTTCTTGATCCGAACAAACCCCAAACGGAGGTGGCTGGCGATGCCGCCACAAATATTTACCGATATGAGGCTGCAATGAACAAGCAAGGACTGGTGACGCTGCTGCTCGCCGTACTGATGTTGACCGTTACTTCAGCGAGGGCGCCAAGCTCCTTCGCCGCCGAACAACCCTTTGCCGAGTGGTTACAGGAATTACGGGCAGAGGCCCTGCAGCAGGGCATCGGCAGGCAAACCCTGGAGGCTGCCTTGACCGGCATCGAGCCCATTCCCCGGGTGATCGAGCTGGATCGACGGCAGGCGGAGTTCACCCTGACCTTCCAGCAGTACCGGGAGCGGGTGGTATCTCAGGCCCGAATCGACACGGGCCGCCGGTTACTGACGGAAAACCGGGAGTTGCTGACTGAGGTCGGCAGAAAGTACGGGGTTCAGCCCCGGTTCATCGTGGCTCTCTGGGGGATTGAAACCGATTTCGGCCGGCTTACCGGCGATTTTATGGTCGTCAATTCCCTGGCCACTCTGGCCTACGATGGCCGCCGCAGCAAATATTTCCGCGGCGAATTGCTCAATGCCCTGAAAATTCTTGATCAAGGCCATATCAGCCCGCAGGCAATGAAGGGTTCCTGGGCCGGAGCCATGGGCCAAAGCCAGTTCATGCCCTCAAGCTTCATCACCTTCGCCGTCGATTACGACGGGGACGGCCGCCGGGATATCTGGAACACCAAGGCCGATGTCTTTGCCTCGGCCGCCAACTACCTGGCCCGCTCCGGCTGGCGCGACGACCAGACCTGGGGAAGGGCGGTGCGTCTGCCTTCCGGCTTCAACCAGGACCTGAGCGGCGTGGATATCCGCAAGCCCATCGGCCAGTGGCAGGCCCTTGGGGTCCGCCTACCCGACGGCTCCGCCCTGCCCGCCCGGCAGTTACCGGCCTCCATCATCATCCCTGAGAAAGGCAACCCGGCGGTAGCCTTCATGGTTTACCAAAACTTCCGCACCACTCTCAAATGGAACCGTTCCAACTATTTCGCCTTGGCAGTGGGACTGCTCTCCGACGCCATCGACCACTAAAAAAGCCAGGCAGCTGTCATCGGCGGGCAATCAGTCTTTCAAGCGCAGGTACAGTGCACAGGCACAGATGATGGTGCGGAAAAACTTGCGATATCGGGCAGAAGAAGGTAACTGTAGCAGCTTCTATGCAGGACCTCTGGTCAGGAAGATTCAGGGAGTATTTTTTCTTGCCAATCGAGTCACCAGCCTTTGCCCTTGAAAGGAGTCTATGGATTTTTTCCAGATTTTTATCCTTGCCGTGGTTCAGGGGATTACCGAGTTTCTTCCCGTCTCCAGCTCGGCCCATCTGATCCTGGTGCCAGTATTGACTTCCTGGGAAGATCAGGGGCTGGCCTTCGATATCGCCATTCATGTCGGCACGTTGATGGCCGTGGTCATCTATTTTCGTCAAGACCTGCAACAGATGTCCGTCGAATGGGGTCGGTCACTGCTGACCCGCCAGATGACACCACCGGCGCGCCTGGCCTGGGGCATACTGATGGCAACTATCCCGGTCGGGCTGGCCGGCCTGGCGCTGAAAGGCATTGTGGAAGACCATCTGCGCTCTCCTCTTACCATGGCCCTGGGCCTGATCGGTTTCGGCCTGATTCTGGCCTGGGCAGATTGGCGCCAGAGGGGTCAGAAAGATGAATTCAGCCTCACCTGGGCCGGGATGCTCTTCATCGGTTGCGCCCAGGCCCTGGCCCTTTTCCCCGGAACATCACGCTCGGGCATTACCATCACCGCTGCCCTGCTCCTGGGTTTAAGCCGCGAAGGCGCCTCGCGTTTTTCCTTTCTGCTGTCGATTCCAGTCATTTTTCTCGCCGGCGCCCTGCAGACCGTGCAACTGCTCAGGCTTCCCGGGTCCACCGACTGGATGGCCCTGCTGACTGGCGCCCTGCTTTCCGGGGTGAGCGCATTTCTCTGTATCCACTACTTTCTCGCCTTCATCCGGCGGATCGGCATGCAGCCGTTCGTGGTCTATCGTATCGCTCTCGGGATCGTGCTGATCGTGGTCTTCGGCGGCCAGGCAGCCGAGGCCATCTCTTTTTAGAGACCGTTATAAAAAGAGCAACGCTTTTCTTGCTCTTTTTATTTACGGACTCTTATGCCACATCCAAGAGACAGCAATCCTTACCGCTGTTTCTTGGAGTGGTATTCGGCAAGCTGCATCCGCTGTCGCTCGTACCAGCAAGAGCTTTTCTTGCTCTTTTTATTTACGGACTCTTATGCCACATCCAAGAGACAGCAATCCTTACCGCTGTTTCTTGGAGTGGTATTCGGCAAGCTGCATCCGCTGTCGCTCGTACCAGCAACGCTTTTCTTGCTCTTTTTATTTACGGACTCTTATGCCACATCCAAGAGACAGCAATCCTTACCGCTGTTTCTTGGAGTGGTATTCGGCAAGCTGCATCCGCTGTCGCTCATACCAGCAATTGCATTTCTGCCGATTTTTCTCGAAAAACTGTCTCTTTTGCACTATAATCGTCCATTTTGACCAACAGAAATGGATTATAATGATCAAAACGCCCTATTACCTCATAGATAAAGCCAGATTACTGCGCAACATGGAGAAAATAGCCTATGTTCGCCACCACTCTGGCGCCAAGGCGCTCCTGGCGCTCAAGTGCTTTGCCACCTGGTCGGTTTTTGATCTGATGCAGGAGTATATGGACGGCACGACCTCCTCTTCCCTGTATGAAGTCAAGCTGGGCCGAGAAACGTTTGCCGGTGAAACGCATGCCTACAGTGTCGCCTATGCTGACGATGAAATAGCAGAGGTCGTTGCCAGCTGCGACAAGATCATTTTCAATTCAATCAGCCAGCTGCACAGGTTTGCGGAAGCTGCAGCTGACAAATTGCGTGGTTTGAGAGTGAATCCTCAGGTCAGCAGTTCTGACTTCATTCTGGCCGATCCGGCCCGGCCGTTCAGTCGTCTGGGCGAGTCGGATCCGGCAAAAATCGAGGCTGTTATCGATCAGATCTCTGGATTCATGTTCCACAATAATTGTGAGAATAGTGCCTTCACTCTCTTTGATGAGATGCTGACGCTGATCGAAGAGCGTTTTGGTCATCTGCTCGCCAAGGTTGACTGGGTCAGTCTTGGCGGCGGCATCCACTTCACCGGTGCAGGATATCCGGTTGATGATTTCTGTGCCCGCCTGAAGGCCTTCTCAGAGCGCTTCGCTGTTCAGGTCTATCTTGAACCGGGTGAGGCCGCTATAACCGAGACAACGACGCTCGAGGTGACTGTCCTCGACACCCTGTTTAACGGCAAGCATCTTGCAATCGTCGACAGCTCGATTGAAGCCCATATGCTGGATCTGCTGATTTACCGCCAGGATGCCAGGATGGAAGCCTGCTCAGGGCCGCACACCTCTATGGTCTGCGGTAATTCCTGCCTTGCAGGTGATATCTTTGGTGAATTTCAGTTTGATCATGAACTGAGGATCGGAGACCGATTGTCCTTTAAAGATGCCGCCGGCTACACCATGGTCAAGAAAAACTGGTTTAATGGGTTGAAGATGCCATCAATCGCCGTGCGCCAGTTGGACGGCAGCATTGAACTGGTAAAGGACTTTACCTTCGAGGACTTTAGGCAGAACCTCTCCTGATGTTTTAAGGAAAAGTGGCTCTGAGGACGGAAATGAAAAAAAATGTTTTGATTATAGGGGCAGGGGGGGTGGCCCGGGTTGTGGCTCATAAATGCGCCCAGCACAACGACATTCTGGGTAATATCGTTATCGCCTCACGCAGGGTGACGAAGTGTGAGGAGATAGCGGCCAGCGTTCTTGAAAGAAGAAGTCTCAAAGTGCCGGCCACTCTTCACACGTATGCCCTGGATGCTATGGATACGGCAGCGATTGAAGCCCTGATTCACAAAACCCGGTCACAGCTGGTAATCAATGTCGGATCCGCCTTTATTAACATGTCGGTGCTGAGTGCCTGTATCGCTACGGGTGCCGCCTATCTGGATACCGCCATCCATGAAGATCATAAAAAAGTCTGTGAAACACCTCCCTGGTACGGGAACTATGAGTGGCAGCGCCGGGACGAGTGTAAAGCCCGTGGCGTAACCGCTATTCTCGGGGTGGGTTTTGATCCGGGTGTGGTCAATGCCTACGCCGCACTGGCTGATCGGGAGTATTTTGATTCCATTGACTCCATTGATATCCTTGATGTCAATGCCGGGTGCCATGGCCGTTATTTTGCCACAAATTTTGATCCTGAGATTAACTTCCGTGAGTTTACCGGACAGGTGTGGTCCTGGCAGAACAGCCGGTGGACCAGTAACACGATGTTTGAGGTCAAACGCACAGATGATCTGCCGGTAGTCGGATCACAAACGACCTATCTGACCGGGCATGATGAACTGCACTCTTTGTCTCAGAATCTGCAGGTCGCCAATATCCGCTTCTGGATGGGTTTCGGTGAGCACTATATCAATGTCTTCACCGTGCTGAAAAATCTGGGTCTGCTCTCCGAACAGCCGGTAATAACGGCTGAAGGTCTGGAAGTGGTGCCACTCAAGGTCGTCAAGGCCGTGTTGCCGAATCCCTCCTCACTGGCACCGGAGTATCAGGGCAAGACCTGTATCGGTGATCTGATCAAGGGCCAGAAAGACGGTAAGGACAAAGAAGTCTTCATCTACAACATCTGCGACCATGCTGAAAATTATGCAGAGGTGGGCAGTCAGGCGATTTCCTACACCGGAGGTGTTCCCGTCGTTGCCGCGGCAATCCTTGTTGCTCAAGGTAAGTGGGATATGAAGACGATGGTGAATGTTGAAGAACTTCCCCCGCAGCCTTTCCTGCATCTGCTCAACACCATGGGTCTGCCGACACGTATCAGGGACGAACAGGGCGACCGTGCCCTGAGCGAGGAACACTGTATGATCATACAGGCCGGCAACACCAGAGCTGATTCATCGCTTACGGGAAGGATTGCAAATCAGTATCGTAGCTATCAACAGCCAGACTACTGAGTCGTCTTAAGGGCCATCAGTCTTTTCCGGGTCCCTGAGAATACCCTCAGTCAAATCTTCCCCCCTTACTCTCTGAGTGACCGCCATAAATAACAAAAAGATGTTCAACTATCGGCTGCTTCTGCTGGTGGCCATGCTGATCTGCGCCATGGCAGGCGTGGGGTTGCTCCGCCTGGACATTGACACGGATGTGGTGCGCTCCCTGCCGGCCGATAACATGGTGGTAAGCGACGCACTGGAGATCTTTCACAACCATCCGATCCACGACCAGATTGCGATTGATATCATGGTGGACAGGGATACCCCGGACATTCTGGTGGAATCTGCTGTTTTTTTTGAGGAAAAACTCCAGGCCAGCGGTCTCTTTGCCGAGGTGGGAACAAGCCAGGTCGGCACACAGATTCCTGAACTGGCCCTGCATATTGCCACGAACCTGCCCCTGTTCTTCTCGCAGACTGAGCTCGAGCAGGAGATCGCGCCCAGATTGACAAAAGAGCGGATCCAGCAGCGCCTCCATGACGTCCTGCAAAAACTCGGCAGCCTGGAAGGCATTGGCCAGAGTGAGTTCTTGAGCACCGACCCCCTTGGCCTCATGGAACCGGTCATGGCCAGGATGGCCATGCTGGCCCCCTCTCCCGAGTTGAACATGTATAAAGGCCACCTTCTGTCGGCAGACAAGCGCCACCTCCTGGTGACCGCACGGCCAAGCACTGCCGGCACAGACACGGCGTCAGCCCGGCAGATTTCAACACTGCTGACGACGATTTCACAAGATCTCAGCGACAGATTTGCCCCTTCAGGGGTGACGATCACCACGACCCCGGTGGGGGCATACCGGGCCGCACTGGACAATGAACGCATCATCCGTCATGACGTCCGATTGGCCCTGCTGCTGTCTACAGCGGGTATTGGACTGCTGCTGGTTTTTGCCTTTCCCAGGCCCCTGCTCGGTCTCTTTTCCCTGCTGCCCGCCTTTGCCGGTACCGCGGCTGCCCTGTTTGTCTTTTCCCTGTTTCATTCCTCCATCTCCATCATGGCCCTGGGCTTTGGCGGTGCCATTATTTCCATTACCGTCGACCACGGCATCGCCTACCTGCTCTTTCTTGATCGTCCGCAAAAGACACGGGGCAAAGAGGCATCCCGCGAAGTCTATGCCGTTGGCATCCTGACTGTCCTCACCACCATAGGCGCCTTTCTCATTCTCTGTTTCAGCGGCTTTCCTATTTTTGTCCAGTTAGGTCAGTTCACGGCCATGGGTGTCCTTTTCTCCTTTCTTTTTATCCACACCGTCTTTCCCCGCCTCACCCCTGCCATGCCCCAGTCAAGGAACCGTACCCTCCCCCTGCAAGGGCTGGTGGACAGGCTCTACAGCACTGGACGCACCGGCGCCGTCTCCGCCGCGATCCTGGCACTTTTCCTGCTCTTCTTCGCCCGCCCCGGCTTCAATGTCAGCCTGGAGAGCATGAACACGGTGACTCCGGAGACCCTTGCCGCCGACACACTCTTCTCCACTGTCTGGGGGGATATGGGCGACAAGATCTTCCTGATGCATAGCGGTAAGTCCATTGATGAGATCCAGCAGAAAAATGATATCCTCCTCCAAAAATTCGAGGCCGATCTCAGGGCGGATATCCTCCAATCCGCCTTTGTGCCATCGATGATCTTTCCCGGTAAGCTGAGAACGAGGGATAACCTGGCCGCCTGGCAGCAGTTCTGGAACCGGGACAGGGTGGCAGGGCTGCAAAAAGAGCTGGAGACCAGTGCGGCCGCGCTCGGCTTTGCGCCCCAGGCCTTTGATCAGTTTCTGAACGTGCTGCAGCCGTCATTTCAACCCGCCTCCTCCGTCCTTCCTCCCCACTATTACCAGCTTATGGGCATCGCCGAAAAAGAGGGGGGCCTGATCCAGTTTATCACGCTTACTCCGGGGAAGGAGTACAACAGCCAGGATTTTATGGACCGTTACGGCCAGGAGGCCAGGATCTTTGACAGTCCCTACTTTTCTGCCCGGCTGGCAGATATCCTCTTTACCACCTTTGCCACGATGCTGGCCATCATTGCCGTCAGCGTGACTGTCCTGCTGTTCCTCTTTTTCCTGAGCTGGCAGTTGACCCTGATCAGCCTGCTGCCCCCGCTCTTTTCCTATATCTGTACCCTGGGCACCATGAAGCTGATCGGCCATCCGCTGGACATCCCCAGCCTGATGCTCTCGATTGTCATCCTGGGCATGGGCATCGACTATTCTCTTTTCTGTGTCAGGGCCCACCAGCGCTATCGTGATCCTGACCACCCCTCATTCAGGCTGGTCCGCATGGCGGTCTTTATGGCCGCCATGTCCACACTCATCGGCTTTGGCGTCCTCTGTTCTGCCGATCATTCCCTGCTGCGCAGCATTGGGATTACCTCGCTGCTGGGCATCGGCTATTCGCTGCTCGGGGCTTTTCTCCTGCTCCCCCCCCTGCTGCAGCTCTTTTTCTCCAGAAAAAGAGCTGCAGCTCCAGGACAACCTTTCGACCAGCAGGTTCTGGAGCACTATCGTCTCATGGAGGGATATCCACGCCTCTTTGCCCGCTTTAAACTGAGGTTCGATCCCATGTTTGGTGATCTGGCAGCCCTGCTGGCAGATCATAGAGACAAGGTCAGGACCATCCTTGATATCGGCTGCGGCTACGGAGTTCCCGGCTGCTGGTGCCTGGAGTATTTTCCGCAGGCCCATATCGTCGCTCTTGATCCGGATCCGGAACGGGTGCGGGTGGCGGCCCTGGCCATGGGAGAACGGGGCACCGTTATTCAGGGCATGGCACCGGAGCTCCCGGTCCTTGGCCAGCCGGCCGATCTTGTCCTGCTGCTGGACATGCTCCACTATCTCGATGACAGGACCATTACCGCTCTTTTAACCAACTGCTTCCAGGCCCTGGCGCCGGACGGCAGACTGGTGCTCCGCTATGTCATCCTGCCGGATACGTCTCCATCCAAATCCTGGCGGCTTGAAGATTACCGAATCAGGCTTTCTGGAGGAAAACCCTGGTACCGTTCGGCGGAGCGGATGGTTGGACTGATGAACGAGGCCGGTTTTGTGGTCGAGACAAACATGGCTTCACACAGAAACAGTGAACTGGTCTGGATGATCGGTCGTGCGGAAAAGAAATGAGCCTCAAGACCAAGAGAGGACAGAGAGGCCGTCTTTCCCCGGCAGAAAAAATCGGGATCATGGCCTTGCTGCTGGCGGCCCTGCTCTTTGTTATCGATCCCCGGCTGGCCACACTGCCACTGATCCTCTTTCTGCTCCTCTGTCTGGCGGCACCGTTTTTGCCGCAGTCCGGCTTTTTCCTCCCCGTAATCAGCCGAAGTGTCACCGGCAGCAAAGGAGTCGCCCTCACCTTTGATGACGGCCCCTCTCCCGCGTCCACACCGATACTGCTTGACCTGCTGGCCAGGTATCAGCTCAGGGCCACCTTTTTTGTCACCGGTAAAAAAGCAGCCAGACATCCGGATCTCATTGCCGACATCCTCAGCCAGGGCCACACCATCGGCAACCATTCCTGGCAGCATGACAATCTGCTGATGCTGAGAAGCCGCAAGAGATTAGAGCAGGACATTCATCAGACCCAGAAAGTATTACAACAATCAGGCATACGAGCCCTTGTCTTCCGACCACCGATAGGGATAAGCAATCCGCGCCTGAAACAGGTGCTCGAGGAGGAAGGACTGGTGACAGTCACCTTCAGCTGTCGGATTTTTGATCAGGGCAACAGGAAGATTACCAACCTGGCCCAGCGCATCCTTGACCGGCTCAAGCCAGGAGACATTATTCTCCTGCATGACATTGCCCCGGAGAAAGAAGCGGCCGCGACCTGCTGGCGGAATGAGCTGAACACCCTTTTTTCCTCGCTCCAAAAAGAGAGCTACGATGTCCAGCCGCTGGAGAAACTTATCGGCCAGCCGGTCATGACCAGATAGTGCCTGTCCATAAATGAGGATTTTTGTTCGAGATCAAGGACTGCGAAAAAAATAAGCGCAGGCATATGTATGATATTCCGATCATTATTTCTTGAGCAAGACGCAGAGATCGGGCAAAAAGACCATTTATGGACAGGCGCTAGATAAACTGAACACCTCTTCTGCAGGATTCCCTGCATCTCATCTCAAAAAAAGCGATAAGGCCAGGTCGCCCGCAATCCGTACGGGCTCCCTGGCCTTATCGAGCCGGAAGATGCTACAAACTTTTCAGATATTCCGCATAGCCCTCTTCTGCCATTTTTGCCTGCGGGATAAAGCGCAGGGCGGCCGAGTTGAGACAGTAACGGAGGCCGGTGGGAGTGGGGCCGTCGTCAAAGACATGGCCAAGGTGCGAGTCGCCATGGACGCTGCGCACCTCGGTCCGCACCGTGAACAAGCCGCGGTCCTTTTTCTCGATCACATTTTTTTCTTCAAGAGGCCTGGTAAAACTGGGCCAGCCGGTCCCTGAATCAAACTTGTCCCTGGAGCTGAAAAGCGGCTCACCGGAGACGACATCGACATAGATTCCCTGCTCTTTATTATCCCAGTACTCATTATCAAAGGCCGGTTCAGTCCCCTCTTTTCGGGTTACCTTATATTGCCGGGGAGTCAGGCGCTGGCGCAGTTCAGCATCAGATGGTTTCACGTACTTCTTATTCCCCTGCAGCTCTTGCGGCCACATCTTTTCCAGAAAAGCCTTTCTGCCGGAGCCTTCCTTGTAGGCTGCATAATGGCTGTAATTCTTGCGGTAATAATCCTGATGAACCTCCTCGGCCTCATAAAAAGGGACCACCGGCAGGATCCTGGTGGCGATAGGCCGATCAAACAGACCGGAGGCCGCAAGATCTGCCTTGGATCGTTCAGCCAGCACCCTCTGCCCCTCATTCTGATAAAAGATTGCCGTCTTATACTGAGATCCACGATCTCCAAACTGGCCGCCGCTATCGGTGGGATCGATCTGCCGCCAGAAGACCTCAAGTAACCGCCCATAGGAGACCTTCGCCGGATCATACATCACGCGGACTGCCTCATAATGATCGGTCCGGCCGCTGCTCACCTGCTGATAGTCGGCTGTCTCCCTGCTGCCTCCGGCATAACCGGCTGTCACCTCGAAGACACCTTCCAGCTCCTCAAAGGGGGGCTCCATACACCAGAAACAGCCGCCGCCAAAGACGGCCACCTCTCTCTGAACTCCTCCTGCCAACGCCGGTGCGACCCAGCCCATCCCTGCCAGCAGCACAGCCAGGAGCGTAATGAGAAAAGACATAGCATCCTCCGAAATGAAAAGTTTTAACAATCATTCTCAACTTTTGACAAGTTAGTTATGAAAACCCGGAAAAACAAGCAAAGAAATGTCTATTCCGGACCATCTTTTTGGTTCCAAAAACGATGGCACATTGCTATAGTAGCCCCCATGAAAAATAAAAATACCATCAAACATACTAAGTTCATCTTCGTGACCGGCGGCGTGCTTTCCTCGCTCGGCAAAGGACTGGCGGCGGCATCCATCGGCGCCCTCCTGGAAAGCCGGGGCCTGACCGTCACCTTCCAGAAACTCGATCCCTATATCAATGTTGATCCGGGCACCATGAACCCCTTTCAGCATGGAGAGGTCTTTGTCACCGATGACGGGGCCGAGACCGACCTGGACATGGGTCACTATGAACGCTATACCAACGCGGTCATGGGCAAGCAGAACAACTACACCTCGGGTCGGATCTACTATTCGGTCATCACCAAGGAACGTCGCGGCGAATATATGGGCGGCACCGTCCAGGTCATCCCCCATATCACCAACGAGATCAAGGAGGCCATCCTCCAGCTTGACGGCAGCGTCGATGTGGCGATCATTGAGCTCGGCGGCACTGTCGGCGACATTGAAGGACTGCCCTTTATTGAGGCCATTCGCCAGTTACGGGGCGATCTCGGGCGGGAAAACACCCTTTACATCCACCTCACCTACGTCCCCTATATCAAGGCCGCAGGCGAGGTCAAGACCAAGCCCACCCAGCACTCGGTGCGTGAACTGCGTGCCGACGGCATCCAGCCCGACATCCTCTTCTGCCGTACCGAAGTTCCCCTGACCGATGAACTGAAGGCCAAGATCGGCCTTTTCTGCAGCCTGTCCAAAGATGCCGTGATCACCGGCATTGATGTCGAATCCATTTACGAAGTACCGATCCATCTGCATAAAGAAGGTCTGGACTCCAAGATCCTTGAGCTGCTCAACATGTGGACCGGCAAACCCAATATCAAGCCCTGGGAAGATCTGGTCCGCAAGATCAAGAATCCCAAACAGACGGTCACCATTGCTATTCCCGGCAAATATGTTGACCTGACCGAATCCTACAAGAGCCTGCATGAGTCCCTGGTGCATGGCGGACTGGCCAATGACGCCAAGGTCGAACTGCGCTATATCAACGCCGAAGACCTGGAAGGAGACAACCCTGCCGAACTGCTGGCCGGATGCCATGGAATCCTGGTGCCCGGCGGTTTCGGCAGCCGGGGAGTGGCCGGCAAGATCAAGGCGATCACCCATGCCCGGGAGCAGCAGATCCCCTTCTTCGGTATCTGCCTGGGGATGCAACTGGCAGTTGTTGAATATGCCCGCAATATGGCAGGGATGCCCAAGGCCGATTCCACTGAATTTGACCTCACCACCCCTGACCCGGTTATCTACCTGATCAAGGAATGGTTTGACTACCGCAGCGGCAAGATGCAGGTGCGCGATGAAAGCTCAGAGATGGGGGGTACCCTGCGCCTTGGCGCCTATCCCTGCAAGCTGCGGGAAGAGACCCTGGCCAGGACCGCCTACGGTATGGAGGAGATCTCGGAGCGGCATCGACACCGGTACGAGTTCAACAACGACTATCGACTGCGGCTGGAAGAAAAAGGTCTGATCATCTCCGGGACCTCTCCTGACAATAACCTCGTTGAGATCGTTGAAATCGCCGAACACCCCTGGTTTCTCGGCTGCCAGTTTCATCCTGAATTCAAGTCCAAACCGATGCGTCCGCATCCCCTGTTTCGCGACTTTATCGCCGCGGCCATCAAGTATAAGGGCCAATGATCTCGCCTGTCGCTATTGGTACTCCCGCAGGCAATCTGATTCAGGTCGGCCCGGGCCAGCCGCTGCTGCTTATCGCCGGTCCCTGCGCCCTTGAATCGGAAGAGCTGGCCCGGCGGGTGGCCGGCACCATGCAGGAGATCTGCGGTCGCCTCGGACTCACCTATGTCTTCAAGGCCTCCTTTGACAAGGCCAACCGCACCTCCCTCTCCTCGTACCGCGGACCCGGCCTGGAACAAGGGCTGGCCATCCTCTCCCGAATCAGGGAAGAGCTGCAGGTGCCAGTGATCTCCGATGTCCATGACACAAGCCAGATCCAGGCAGCGGCCGCAGTTTTGGATATCATCCAGATCCCGGCCTTTCTCTGCCGGCAGACCGATCTCCTCACGGCCGTGGCCCGGACCGGCAAACCCATCAACCTGAAAAAGGGGCAGTTTGTCTCGCCCTGGGACATGAAAAATGCCGTCAACAAGATCCGGGAGGCCGGCGGCACAAAGATCATGCTGGTCGAGCGGGGCGCCAGCTTCGGCTACAATAATCTGGTGGTCGATATGCGCGCCCTGCCCATCATGCGTTCCTTTGACTGCCCGGTGATCTACGATGCCACCCACTCGGTGCAACTGCCAGGAGGCGCCGGCGGCTCTTCGGGAGGCCAGAGGGAATTCATCGCCCCGCTGAGCCGGGCCGCCGTTGCCGCCGGCATCGACGGTCTGTTCATGGAGGTCCATCCAGATCCGGACAAGGCCCTCTGCGACGGACCCAACTCCATTGCCCTTGATCAGATCGAAGGAATCCTGACCCAGCTGGTGCAAATTCGCCAGGTATGTAAAGATTTTTAGGTGCCGTTGCAAAAAGAGCAAGGCTCTTTTTGCTCTTTTTGTTTACGGCACCTTATGCCGCTCCACCACAACAGCCAATCTTTTCCGGCTGTTGTGGTGAGTGGCTGACGCCGAATACCAAGGAAGGTGGCGGACGCAAGGCTCTTTTTGCTCTTTTTGTTTACGGCACCTTATGCCGCTCCACCACAACAGCCAATCTTTTCCGGCTGTTGTGGTGAGTGGCTGACGCCGAATACCAAGGAAGGTGGCGGACGCAAGCCCCTTTTTGCTCTTTTTGTCTACTGACTCTTATGCCGCATCCAAGAAACAGCAATCTTTACCGCTGGTTCTTGGATGCGGCGTCTGGCAAGTTACATCTGCTGACGATTGCCTGGGATGCCACCCAAAGGGCCGTTCATCGTTTACAATACTATTTCTTTTACAACCCCCTGAATCCCATGTCTCCCGACTCCTGCCCCCCCACAAAGCCAGGCCAGCACCCTTCAGACTGTGAGATCCTCGATGGATACCGTGCCATGGCCCAAACCCAATCTGCCGCACCCCGGCGGAGCGCGGCCTGGCAGGCAGCTCTGGCCAAGGCCAAGCCGGTTAAAATCCTGCTCCTTGATGTCGACGGCGTGCTCACCGACGGCAGTCTCATCTTTTCGCATGAGGGCCAGGAGTCCAAGGCCTTCAATACCCAGGATGGTTTTGGCCTGCGTCTCATGCAGGAGATCGGCCTGGATATCGGGGTGATCACCGCCCGCAGCTCCGAGGCCGTGGCCCGGCGCTGTGCCAATCTGAAGATGCGCTATGTCTTTCAGGGGGTCGGAAACAAAGTGGATGCCTACAAGGAGATCCTGGCCCAATCAGGCTGCCAGCCATTTGAAATAGCCTATATGGGGGACGACTGGTTGGACCTTGTCCTGCTCAATCGGGCAGGATTCAGCGCCGCCCCGGCCAATGGGGTAAAAGAGGTGCAGGACGCCGTCCACTACACCACCGTCCAATCAGGTGGCCATGGCGCGGTTCGCGAGATCTGCGAGCTGATCCTTGAGGCCAAAGGCCGATACCAGGAACTTCTCCAAAGCTATATCAGTCGATAACTATGCGTATACACGGCAGAAACTTCATCTGGCTGATACCCCTGGCCCTGCTGCTCACCTTCCCCCTGTGGCGCCAACCCCTGGCTGCCTTTCTCTCTCCTCGTGGTGGCTACGACCCTTCACTGGCCCTCAATCGGCAGGAGAGCCAGGATTTTACCATGAACAGGGTCCGTATCACCCAGAGCCATAATGGACAAAAAACCCTGGATCTCACCGCTGTGCGGGCCCTGACCGGTAAAACAAGCGATGAGTTCGAGATGGAGGATGTCAACGCCACTATTACCAGTAAAGAGGGAGAACAGACGCACGTCACCGCCAGAGAGGGCCTCTTCGACAAGGGATCCAGCCTGCTCATCCTCAAAGATGATGTGGTGATCAAAAAGCCCGGGGATAACTATGAAATCTACACCGAACTGCTCCACTACAACGACAAGACCAAGATAGCCAACTGTCCCGGGCCCACCAGACTCATTGGCGAGACGGTATCCATTAAAGGCGGCAGCCTCGAATATAACCTTCTCAGCAACAGTTATGACATCGGCGGCAGGGTCTATTGCACACTTACTGACTTTGTCCGCCCCTGACCCCCGAACTCCCTGTTTACTCTTCGCTAATCGACAGTACCTGAAAGCTCTCCCCCCGGGCCTGCCAGCGGACGTTCAGCTCCCAGAGCAACATCCCATACTCCCTCGTCTGCCGGCGCTGGCTCGCCGGCCGTGGATCCTGTCCCAGGGTCTCGGCAATCAATGCCTTGAGCCTGCGGCCGGTACGCAGTTCATAGGTGGCGCAAAAGTCCGCCGCCCCCTCGCTAAAGAGAATATGCCGTTCAACAGACTCAGGCGGGGGGATAAAACCAGCGCTGGCTCCGGTAACAGAGTCACTGTAGGGGACATAGGGCTTGATATCGAGCACCGGTGTTTTATCGAGCAGATCGAGCTCGGCAATCTCTAGGAACAAGCCCTTTCCCTCTTTACTGATCCCGGTCAGCCGGACCACGGAAAGTCCCATAAAATTAGGCCGATGAGGACTGCGGCTGGCAAAGACCCCTACCCGTTTCTGCCCGCCTAGCCACGGTGGGCGGACAGTGGGTCGCCACCCCTCCGCCACCACCTCGTGGAAGAGAAAATGGATCCAGATATGGGAAAAGGCATCGAGCCCCCTGACCATCTCTTCCCGGTTGCAGGGCGGCAACAACTCGAGACGGCCGGTGCTGCTCCTGACCAGACCAGGCTGACGGGGGATGCCGAATTTCTCCGGATAGCAGGAATGAATGATGCCGATAGGAGCTATACTGTGCGCTGGTAATTCAATCATTGAAACAATGACATAAAAAAGTGTATTCTGATGGTTAGGAGCCGTTACGAAACAACATGACCATTTATATCTATTTCGTTACGCAGGCCAGGGACGGCCCAGTGTCGCGATCGCCATGGACGGCGTAGGAGCGACCGGCTCCTTATGCCGCTCCGGGCACTTAGATGGCCATGTTATTTTTTTACAGCGGCTTGGCCGTCGTTCAGGTAAGCGACGACTTCAAAAAAAGCCTTTCAGTCTTATTCTTTTCTGACTATTCGGCATAAGAGGCCGTAAATGCAATGAGTTGACCATGGATTTTCTCAACATTAAAGATAAATATTTTGTCCTGTTCGGACTGGCCAATAAAAAATCAATCGCCTGTGCCATTGGCAAGACCCTGATAGCAGAAGGGGCAAGGGTAATCCATGTGGTTCGTTCCCAGGCCCGTCAGGAGACAGCGGCAGGTCTCTTTCCCGGCTGCCCGGTTTTTATCTGCGACGTCGAAGATGAAGCTAATATTGTCCGGGTCCGCGATGAAATCGCCGCCGAGATTCAGGCCGAGTCCGGCGGCCGGATCCACGGCCTGGTCCACTCCCTTGCTTTTGCCAATTACTCGCAGGGCTTACAGCCGTTTCATCGAACCGTGAAAAAGGACTTTCTTCAGGCCATGGACATCTCCTGTTTTTCCCTGATTTCCATCTGTAACCATTTTCAGGGACTGCTGGCCCCCAATGGTTCAGTGGTCACCATCTCGATCTCAACCACCAGGATGGCAGCAGAAAACTATGGCTATATGGCGCCGATCAAGGCGGCCCTGGACTCATCGCTCTGCTTTCTGGCCAAGAGCTTTTCCGCTTTTTCAACTGTGCGCTTCAATGCGGTGGCCCCGGGACTACTCAAGACCTCGGCCTCAGCAGGGATTCCCGGCTATGTGGACAGCTATCTCTTTGCCGAACAGGCCACCCTCAGAAAAAAAGCGCTGACCACTCAGGAGGCGGCCAATACCGCAGTCTTTCTGCTCTCCGAACGGGCATCAGGTATCACCGCCCAGACCCTGGTGGTGGACGCCGGCATGGCCATAAACTATTTTGACCGGGACATTGTCACCAAGGCAATCGGCTGATCAGCGACCAGACACCTCTGTTAAAAAATCCATAGAGGAAATTTAATCTGGGAAATAAACAGGGGGTGGTGCGGAAAAGATGGCTGCTCTGTACCGGCCAGGCTGGCCTTCTGGATCAAGGACTGGATAGTTACGAAAATTTATGGCAAAATTTCAAGGGATCACATCCCGTCGAATCACACACCGCACAACGCAGGGCTTTCCAGTCAGTTCGTGATGCGGTTAATCCTCAAAGACCTCCGGTGAATGCCGGATTATCTCGGCCTTGACCAGGTAAATGACATCTTCGGCTATATTGGTGGCATGATCCGCAATCCGTTCCAGATGGCGGCTGATTGACAGATTATGCAATAAAGTGCTGATCTGATCGGGGTGTTTTACCAACTCCTCTTTCACCATGGCATACATATCCCGGTTCATCGCATCCACCCGATCATCTTCGGCACGTACCCGATAGGCCTTGTTCACATCCAGATTGACCAGGGCCTCAATACTGCGGGTGAGCATACTTTCGACGGTACGCATCATGGCTGCCATATCAAAAGCGATCGTTACTCCCGGACGCTCTATAAGATAGATGCTGCGCTCAGCAATGCCAACGGCCAGATCCCCCACCCGTTCCAGATCGCTGTTGATCTTCAGGACGGCAATGATAAAACGGAGATCGGAGGCCACCGGCTGATGCAGAGCCAGGATCTTCAAGCAATCCTCTTCAATAACTACCTCCAGATCATCAATTTCATGATCGCCGGTGAGCACGGCCTGTGCCATCTGCCCATTGCGGTTGATGAGTGAAACCGTGGCCCGGTAGACCCGATCTTCCACCTCGGTGCCCATGAAGATGATCTTTTCCTTGAGCGCGTCGATTTCTTTCTGTAAATGCTGTGACATGACCTGCGTCTCCCTCTTGTGTCCGAGAATTATCCGAAACGACCGGTAATATAATCTTCCGTCTGTTTTTCCCGAGGCTTGGTAAATATCTTCTTGGTGGCATTAAATTCCACCAGGCTCCCTTCATAAAAAAAGGCGGTATAGTCTGAAATCCGGGCGGCCTGCTGCATATTATGGGTTACGATGACAATCGTATAGTCGTTTCTCAATTCGCCGATCAGATCTTCGATACGAATGGTTGACTTCGGATCAAGGGCAGAGGCCGGTTCATCCATGAGCAGGATATCAGGCCCTACGGCCAGTGCCCTGGCGATACAGAGACGCTGCTGCTGGCCGCCCGACAGCCCCAGGGCATTGGTCTCCAGCCGATCCTTCACCTCATCCCAGAGGGCGGAGCGGATCAGGCTCTGTTCCACAATCTCGGCCAGCTGCTGCCGGTCATGGGTGCCATGGATACGGGGGCCATAGGCCACGTTGTCAAAGATGGATTTGGGAAAGGGGTTTGACTTCTGAAAGACCATCCCCACCTTCCTGCGCAGGTTCACGACATTACTACTATTATGATAGATATCCTCACCGTTGATCCGAACCTCTCCTTCCATCCTGGTCCCGGTGATAGTATCATTCATCCGGTTGAATATGCGCAGAAAGGTTGACTTACCACAGCCGGAAGGCCCGATAAAGGCGGTGACCCGGCGGCCGGGGATATCCATAGTGATATCAAACAGGGCCTGGGTTTCCCCATAAAAAAAATTCACCTGTCGGGTGGTGATCACATGGTCGGTATCTGCGGGGAAAAGAGAAGTCTCTACCATCGATATTTTTTCCTGAAATGAATGCGAATAAAGATGGCCCCCAGACTGAGTCCGAGAACCAGAAGCAGGAGAACAAGGGCTGTTGCATACTGCAGGGGCAGGACCTTGTCGGCTTCCGGATGCTGAGTAGCCAGGATATACAAATGGTATGGCAGGGCCATAACCTGATCAAAGATTGAGTTGGGCAGCCTTGGCAGATAAAAGGCGGCCACGGTCAACAGGATGGGTGCGGTCTCACCAGCGGCCCGGCCGATTCCCAGGATCGAGCCGGTGATGATGCCGGAGAGGGAATAAGGCAGGACGTTGGTGCGGATGGTCTCCCATTTGGTGGCACCGAGCGCCAGACTGGCATCCCTGTAGCCCCGCGGCACGGCCCGCAAGGCCTCTTCACTGGAGACAATAATGGTGGGCAGGACCATGCAGGCGAGCGTCAGGCAACCGGCCAGGATGGAGGTGCCGAAATTGAGCAGGAGAACAAAGAGTCCCAGACCGAAAAGACCGTAGACAATGGAGGGTACCCCGGCCAGGGTGATAATAGCCAGGCGGATCATGGTGGTGAAACGGGTCTGTTCCGCATACTCAGAGAGATAAATGGCGCTGCAGATGCCCAGGGGCAGGGAAACGGCAATGGTGCCGACGAGAAGCGCCAGGGTCCCGACGATAGCCGGCAGGATTCCACCCTCGGCGCCGCCCTTCCGGGGATACTCCGAAATAAATTCCCAGCTCAGGGCCGGCACCCCGTTCCAGACGATATCAAAAAGGATATAGCCAATCACCAGGACAATGGAGTACATGACCATCCTGATCAGCCAGTAAATGATCTGCTCCTTCCGTGTGTTCATTTCATCATCCCGTATCGAACCAGAACCCGCTGGGCAATGATATTGAGGACAAAGGTCACCGCCAGCAACACCAGGCCAATCCAGAACAGGGACTGATAATGGATGCTGCCGAAGGAGACCTCGCCCATTTCCGCGGCAATGGTCGCGGTCATGGTCCGTACCGGGGCCAGCGGCGACCAGGTCATCAGCGCCGAATTACCTGTTACCATAAGCACGGCCATGGTCTCACCGATCACCCGCCCTGTCCCCAGCATGATCGCGGCTATAATCCCGGGAAGCGCCGCCGGAATAATCACCTGAAAAATAGTCTGCAGATCGCTGGCACCCAAGGCCTGAGAGGCATCTTTATAGGCCCGCGGCACACTCATGATGGCGTCTTCGGACAAGGTGATCACCGTTGGGATGGCCATCAGGGTCAGAAGAAAGGCGCCGGTCAGGGCGGTCAGCCCCGTACCGAGACCAAAGAGACTTTTGATCAGCGGCGCCAGAACCATCAAACCGAAAAAGCCAAGAACCACCGAAGGGATACTGGCCAGCAGCTCGATAAAGGGTTTGAGAAACTCCCGCTCAACAGGACTGGCAATCTCGGCAATATAGATGGCGCCCAGCACTGACAAGGGAATGGTAAAGAGCATGGACAAACCGGTTACCAAGGCCGATCCGGTCACCAGCGGCAGAATCCCATAACGCTCCCGGACAAAGGAAACAGGAATCCACTGGGTGTCAAACAAGGCACTGAGTCCCGGTTTCAGAACAAAAGGGGCCGATTCCTTCGCCAGAAAGAAAAAGATGAGCACAACCAGAAAAACACTGGTTGAGGCCGCGCTCACCATCAAAAGCCGCATGGCCTTATCTTTCCACATGCTTATTACCTCACCGACACGTAGCCTGTTTCCTGCACAATCTTCTGGCCAGCTTCACTGAGACAGAAGTCAACAAAGGCCTTCACCTCCGGAGAGGAACTGCCATCCGTGTAGAGATACAGAGGCCGGGCCACCGGGTACAAACCTGCGCGCACTGTCTCATCACTGGGAAGAACAGCCGGCGCGTCATCGGCTGATTTAACCGGCAGCACCTTGACTGAATCCTTCGCCTCCAGGGCAAAGGCGAGACCAACATAGGTAATGGCCCCACGATCCGCGGTCACTGACTGGACCAGGGCCGAGGTTCCTGCCAGCAACCTGGCCTTGGGCGTATAATCGGCCTTGTTGAGTACATGCTCCTGAAAAAAGACAAAGGTGCCGGAACTTGACTCTCTGGACAGCACGATAACAGGCAGATCCGGGCCGCCTAGATCCTGCCAGTTGGCATATTCGCCGGTAAAAATCTTGCGAATCTGGTTCATGGACAGCTCAGTCACCGGGTTGGATGGATGAACAATAATCGCCAAACCGTCACGGGCCACGGCATGTTCCACCAGATCAATCTTTTTCTGAACAGCCAGAGATCTTTCCTTGTCCTGGAGCTCACGGGAAGAGGCGCAGATATCCGTCGTTCCATTGAGCAGACCGGCAATCCCCGTACCTGAGCCACCGCCTGTCACCGAGACCTGGGCGTCAGGATACCGGGACATGAACTGCTCAGCCCAGGAGCTGGTCAAGTGGACCATAGTATCAGAGCCCTTGACGCTGATCATTTTCCGGGTACCGGACCGTGGCTTCGATGTGTCCTTGTCACCGGAGTCACAGGACGTCTGCAGAAGCAGCAGAAGAAACACAGCAAGCCATGGCACTATTTTCTTCATTATCATAATCAGCTCCCTTCATTGGTGATCTATTCACTTGACAATGCTGACCTCGTTAACGCCTGCAACCAGCCGGCAAATGATCACCAGCTGTAACTATTTCAGCTCTTCCGGACACCATCTTAACAAAACAGACAAGACACTATACTCAACACCTGTCAGCCCTGTCAATGTCAACCCTTTTCCCCGATTTGTTTCTTTTTTGGTAACTATCCAGCTTAATGCCGGAAAAATGCCAAAACACATGTCACGTAACTATTCAGCAGCGCCTCATATGCGAGAAAGAGGCCTGCGAAGTGTACTGGTTCGTACATAAGCAGGCCGATGACGAAGCAGATGAGGTGCTGCTGGATAGTTACCTTTTTTGAAGCCATTTTCCTGGTCGCACCAATACCGTTCATCAGCCACAACAGCCTAAAGCCAGCCTCGCCTCCGAAAAAATCTGATCATCACACCCGCCACCAGGAGCAGAACCGCCCAGAAGATAAAGTAACTGTATTTATAATGCAACTCGGGAAAATATTCAAAATTGGTCCCATACACCCCGGCAATAAAGGTCAAGGGAATGAAGATGGCGGCAAAGATGGTCAACACCTTCATGATTTCATTTAACCTTATGCTCACCCCGGTATTATAGATATTCAGCTGGTCAAAAAGCATTTCGCGATAGGTATCAATAATCTCGACCGACTGCAGGGCCAGCCCCTGCATATCCCTGAGAAATGGAGCGGTCTTGTCGCTTATCAGATCCGAATCCAGAGAGTTCAACTGCAGGACCAGCTCCCTGAAGGGCCTGACCGCCTTGCGGATATAGTTCATCTCCCTTTTATAGCGGGTGATCTTTTCCAGCACTGCCTGCCTGGGAGCAAACAGGACCTCTTCCTCAAGATCCTCCACCTTCTCCCCCAAGCGTTCGATGATAAAGATATAATTGTCAACAACGGTGTCGAGCAGGGCATAGGCGAGATAATCAATCCCTGCCCCCCTGACCCGTCCCTTCTGCCGGCGGATTCTTTCCCGCACCGGCTCAAAGGTATCACCCGGCTGTTCCTGAAAGGTGAGAAGAAAGGTCCGGCCCAGCACCATGCTCAACTGTTCGCCCACAACCTCCTCCCGTTCCTGGTCAAAATGCAGCATCTTGACCACCAGGAAGAGACAGTCATCATACTCCTCCATCTTGGGCCGTTGGCCGGTATGGACAATATCCTCAAGAATCAGATTATGGAGCTCAAAGCTCCTGCCGAGCTCCGTGATCAGCTCCGTGTCATGCACCCCGTCCACATTGATCCAGGTGACAGTCTCTGTCTTCTTGAACCGTTCACCCTCCGCCACCTTTTTCAGATCAATCTCCCGCAGATTGCCCTGATCATAATCCATGACCGTGACCCGGGCCTGATCCACCTTCCGACTGCCGACAAAGATCACGGAGCCCGGCGGCCGATGCAGACTTGCCTTGTTCTTTTTCAGAAATCGTGCCATACGTCCTGCTCCTTAAGGGGGATATCAGCAAATAGGTTTTGTCCTTCTGTTCACCTGGTTACAGCAATCAAAGATGGCCTCATATCAATTGCCCCACAGACAGATGAAGAAGCCCTGTCACTCCTCAGATACTATCATCGGATACAGAAAAGAACAAACAGAGCCCTACCTATCTCGGCAGAAAATCTTGCAAGAAGCGAAAAAACACCGGACAGAAATCGTCGGCAACCTTGACAGGGCCTGCAGCAGCCACTTTTTACAGAGAGCTCCACGACACCGCCTTTGTTACAGAATTATTGCAATCGTCACAAAGATATGGCAAAAGTTCTATTCTCGAGAGATCGCGCCGCTGAGAAGCGGTCCCGTCACATAAACAAGGAGCACTTCTATGACTGTAGTAAATATAATAATCACCTTACTGGGCGGCCTGGCACTGTTTTTGTTCGGCATGAAAACCATGAGCGATGGTCTGCAGAAAGTGGCGGGACCAACCATGCGAACCATTCTGTCCAAAATGACGGGAAACCGTTTTTCCGGTGTCTGCACCGGCATGCTGATCACCACCATGGTTCAGTCCTCGAGTGCCACCACGGTGATGCTTATCAGTTTTGTCAGCGCTGGGCTGCTGACCCTGACCCAGGCCGTCGGTGTGGTCATGGGCGCCAACATCGGCACCACCTTGACCGGCTGGATTGTGGCACTCTTCGGCTTCAAATTCAAGATAATCCTGCTCTCTTTTCCCGCCATTTTTTTGGGAATTGTCCCCAGATTGCTTGGCCTGCGCAAACTGGTGGACTGGGGCGAGGTGCTGCTCGGCTTCGGCATACTCTTTCTCGGGCTCGACTTCATGAAGGAATCCGTGGGGAATATCAAGGATTCGGCAGTTATCCTCGCCTTTGTCCAATCCGCGGACGCTGCCACCTTGCCGCACCTGCTGTGGACAGTGGCCGTGGGCGCGCTCATCACCATGATTATTCAATCCTCTTCGGCCACCATGACCATCACCATGACCCTGGCCGCGCAAGGCATCATTGATGTGCCTTCGGCCTGTGCGCTGATCCTCGGCGAGAACATCGGCACCACCTTCACAGCCAACCTTGCCGCTCTCGGGGCCTCCCGCGAAGCCAAGCAGACGGCTGTTTCTCACTCCTTTTTCAACCTGCTCGGCGTGATCTGGGCCATCATCCTGTTTAATCCTTATCTGCAACTTGTCGATACTATTGTTCCGGGAGCAATGATGGATTCGTCCTCCAGCTCGGCGATTTCCATGGCAGCCCTGGCCGCCCACATCGCCATGTTCCACACCCTGTTCAACGTCATCAACACCGCGCTCTTCCTGCCCTTTGTCAAACAGATCGCCTGGGTTGCCTGCAAGATCATCCCCTCTGAAACCCTGAGGCAGCGCCCAATTCTTCAATACCTGGATCCCCATGTGATCAATTCACCGCCCATGGCGCTGCACGCCGTCCGCATGGAAGTGGGCAACATGACCAACGAGGTCAACTCCATGCTCGACAAGGTGATTCAGCTGATCGAATCACCCGTTACCAAAATGGGGCTCGTGGCTGAGTCCATCAGTCAATCGGAAAGCAAGGTCGATTATCTTGAAAAAGAGATTATCCAGTATCTGGTGATCATCACCCAGGGCGAAACGTCAGGCAGCGAGGCCCGTGAAATCACCGGCATGATCAGCGCCACCCACTATATTGAGCGCATCGGTGATCGCTGTGAGTCCTTGCAGAGACTGCTGGCCCGGCGCTACGATCAGAGCATTGAACAATCCGAGGAAGCGACAAAACAGCTGCTGGAAATCGGCAACACCACTCGCCAGTTCATGCGGCTTATTGCCGACAATCTGAAACATCCATCACCGGAAATCATGGTTACTGCCGAGAGACTGGAAAGCAGCATCGATGAAATGCGCCGCCGCATGCGCGACAGCCACATTTCCCGGCTCAATGAACAATGCTGCTCCGTCGCCAGTGGCCTGTTGTTCATTGACATGCTCACCTCGTTTGAGAAAATCGGCGATCACGCCTACAGCGTGGCCGAGGTGCTGGCCGGCAGGCACTGAGCTGCCCCCGAGAGCCCTTGGCAACCGGCATCACCCCCCCATGATCCTGGAACGGAACAGAAAAAACACCGCCCCGAGCAGACACAAACCGGCCCACAGATAGTCCAGTGACAGCTTTTCTTGCATATAAAACAGCGAAAAGGGGACAAAGACCGTCAGGGTGATCACCTCCTGCAGGATCTTCAACTGGCCCACATTCATTACCTGATGGCCGATACGATTGGCAGGGATCTGGAACAGATATTCCGTAGGCGCCAAAAGAACCGCATCTTTTTTTATTCCCGCACCCGTCACTGCGAGGCGCGCAGCAACGTGGCAGCCCAGAGGTGTGGGACCACGGTCACTAAGACCTCCTGCGTTACTTCACCCCCGTTCGCACAGATGGCCCGGGTTCTCTGGATTGCTTCGCTGACGCTCGCAAAGACTCTACCCCTTACCCCTGGCCACTTTTCCGGAAGATTACCTGCCGGCTCTGCTCCCCTGGAACTTGACGCAAACGCAATTGCTTGTGGACAAGACAGGTGGAGGGGTTTATTGGGCACTTACAATATTCCAACAGGGCAATGCCCCAGCTCACCGGCCAAAAGCTGTCGTCACAAGATAAGCGGTGTAGCCAACATAACTGACCAGCAAGAGTGCCCCTTCAACTCGATTGATATGGCCCGGCCCCCGGAATCCGTAACCGAAGACCAAGAGAGAGACCGTGAGAAGCGCTACGAAAAAGGCGTCCCGGGAGAGCACCTCCCGGGCCACGGCCAGAGGATGAATCGCGCCGGCGATACCGACCACGGCCAGGGTATTAAAGATATTGGAGCCGATGATATTGCCGAGGGCAATATCATGTTCACCCTTGCGGGTAGCAATCACCGAGGCCGCCAGCTCGGGCAGCGAAGTGCCGATCGCCACAATGGTCAACCCGATAATCAGATCACTGACCCCAAAGCCGTGCGCCACCTCCACCGCCCCCCAGACCAGGATACGGGAACTGGCGACCAGCAGGAGCAGGCCGGTCACCAGCCAGAAGCAGGCCCGCTTCATCGGCATGGCGTGCTCCTCAAGCTCCTGCTCTATTTCAGCGGCCAGGGCATCTGCCCGCCGGCGCAGACCCTGGCGGATGGTCCACGTCATCAGACCGCCGAAGACCGCCAGAAGCACCAGGGCATCGGTGCGGCTGAGTTCACCGTCCCAGATCTGACAGGCAGCCAGGGCCGTGATGGCCAGGAGAATCGGCAGCTCCTGGCGCAGCACCTGCGAATGGACGGCAATCGGACTGATCAAGGCTGTTACTCCCAGGATCAGTCCGATATTGGCGATATTCGATCCGTAGGCGTTGCCGAGGGCGAGGCCTGGGTTTCCTTGTGACGCCGAGATTGCCGAGACCACCATTTCAGGAGCAGAGGTGCCAAAGCCGACGACGACCATACCGATCAAGAGCGGCGGCATGCCGAAATAACGGGCAGTGGCGGCTGAGCCCTCGACAAAGCGGTCGGCGCTCCAGACCAGGAGCGCCAGACCAGAGGCTAGAGCAAGAAAAGCAAGTGTCATAAAAATCCTGTCCCAGCAGTAAATAAATTCCTGCCGTCATCCTTCATCTTTTTTTATCATTGACCACGTTTCCGCTGAGAATTTAATCCACTCTGAAGAAAGTGTCCATTTTTATCATGTTCCCCTGTTGTCACGGGAGAAGTCGCAGGAATACGCCATCCCCGCCGCCCTCAAGGTCGATCCGGCCGAGGCCATAGGAGGTTGACATGACGAGCACAGGTATTCTTATCGAAGGGTTAAAAAAAACGCTACGGCAGTGGCGATACCGCAGTCGATGCCTTGAAAGGCGTAGACATGCAGGTGGCCCCGGGTGAAGTAGTCGGCCTGGTCGGACCTTCAGGCTCCGGCAAAAGTACGCTGCTCAAAGCTCTGGGGGCGGTGATCAAGCCGACGGCCGGGCGCATGACCCTTGGCGGCGAGCTGATTTACGATAACGGCTGGAAGGTCAGCGACCTGCGCGCTCTGCGCCGCGACAAGATCGCGCTCGATCTGGCCGGAGGCAACCGGCGCGCTCTGGAGGCCCTGGCCGCCCGCGTCGACTATCAACGCTACCAGCTGGCAGGCGCGCGCCTGACCCTGGCGGGCAACATCGTTACCACCGTTATCAGCCGGGCCGGGCTGGCCACGCAGATCAAGGTCACAGAGAACATCCTCCTCTCGCAGGAAGAACAGCTGGGACTGACAGGGGAAAGGGTCCGCCTCGGCCAGGCCGCACCGGATGAGGTCCTGGCCCTGAAAACAGCAGTCGCAACAGACACGAATCAGCCTGACAGAGGCCCTGGCGCGGCGCCTTGTCGACAGTGCCGCCTTCTATCTGGCAATGGGCGGTGGCGGCCTCAACGATCGTGAGAGTCTTGCCAGGTAACAGCCGATGGAGACCCGCAGGCCATAAAGAGCGGAAGAGCCAATTCGGACAGTGGAGAAAAAATGGAGCGGTCGCGACTTCCCACCTCCGAACGAGGGCGACCGCGAGAGACGGAAAGGTCATATCAGTGTCCGCCTGCACCTTCGGCAGCCGATTCCGGAATATCCGGCTCACCTGCTTCATCCGGCAGGCGGCTGGCCAGGACCTTGTCGACCCGGTTGCCGTCGAGATCGACCACCTCCAGCCGCCACCCTTCCCATTCGGTAACATCCCCGGTACGGGGAAGGCTGCCGATCAGCCACATCATCATGCCGCTGAGCGTATTATACCTGCCCTTATTCTCCTCGGGCACGCCTTTCAACTCGAGCCGGTCCTTGAGCTCTGGAACTGGAATCAAACCATCAAGGAGCCATGAGCCGTCCTGGCGCTGAGTGGCCCACACATCCTCCGGGTCTCGCGACTTGAACTCCCCTGTCAATGCCTCCAGTACATCCTGCAAGGTAACCAGACCCAGAATCTCCCCGTACTCGTCAACGACAAAGACCATCTGCACCCCGGATTCCCGGAACTGTTCCAGCAGTTTCATTCCTGTCAGCGTCTCGGGTACAAAGATAGCGGGCTGCAGATATTCCTGGATATTGGTGGATTCCCCCTTTATACGCTGCTTGAGCAATCTTTTGGCGGTGATAATCCCAATGGTGTCGTGCATCCCGCCCCGGCATACCGGGTAGCGTGAGTGGTCGGAGTTCATCAGGTTTTCCAGATTATCTGCCAGGGGCTGCTCGATATCGAAATAAACGATTTCACTGCGCGGCGTCATCAGGGAGGATATCTGGCGGTCATCCAGCCGGAACACATTTCGCACCATCTCGTGCTCCTGTCTCTCGATCAGACCCGACTGCGACCCTTCAACCAGCATGGCGTGAATATCCTCTTCCGTCAGATTGGCGCTGCTCAGTTCTTTTTTGCCCATAAACCGCAAAATGCCGTCGGTCGAGACCGAAAGCAGCCAGACAAACGGCCGCGACAGTTTTGCCAGCGCCGCGATCGGGGGCGCCATGACCCGCGCGATACCCTCGGCATTGAACTGGGCGATCCGCTTGGGCACCAGCTCGCCCACGACTATGGTAAAATAGGTGATTCCCACCACCACGACGGTGGTGGCGCCCATGGAGCTTGCCTTTTCCTCAAGGCCCAGACCTCGCAGCACTTCGGCAAGCGGGCCGGCCAGCGCGGCTTCCCCGATAATACCATTGAGGATGCCGATGGCGGTGATGCCGATTTGAATGGTGGAGAGGAATTGCGTCGGTTCCTCCCCCAGGCGCATGGCGATAGCGGCAGATTTGTCTCCATCCTCGGCCAGCCGCTGAAGTCGGCTCTTGCGGGCGGTCACCAGGGCAATTTCCGACATGGCGAATACACCGTTGAGCAAAATAAGGGAAATCAATATGGCAATATCCATGGTGCAGTCTCTCCTTAAAGACAGGTAATGGTCATGGCGCAGTCGAATGGCGCGGAGTCGAGCCTCCCTTTTAGAGTTTTTATCTCCGTTTCACACGCAGCGACCCGACCCTCTAAATTATTCACCATAGCACTCCTTTTTCACAGAACTTCATGATCAAATACAGTTCGTTATACCGTCAAGGTATCAGATAGTTTTTCAAGCTGCACTTCACCCTACTACAGTCTGATACCGCTTAAAATTCTCCGCCTGCTCGAAAATCTCCTTATACACCTCATCCCGATCAACCGGCGGGTAGCCATTCTCGGCCAGGGCAATAATCAGGTCAACCTTGAGCTCGGCCTTGATGTCGTCGCGCTGGCTCCAGTCGGTGTATCTGGCCTTGTCGTCGACCACCTGCTTCACCACCTTGGCAAGATGGAGGAATTTGTCTTCCGGGTACTCAAAATCATACTTGCGGGCGAGGGCCTTGAGGATGTCATAGAAGGCTTTCTCCTCAAGGTCGATACCAAGGTCGCCGAAGGACTCCTTCTCCTTCTTCAGGGCATGGATCAGGTCGACAATCTCACCGGCAATCTCTTCCAGCTCCTCGCTGTTCCACACGTCCTGTTCCTTGCGCTCATTATAGTGGTCAACAAGGGTCTTGAACTTCTTGGAGAAGTCCATGCCCTTTATCTTGTTCACCTTCTTGAAGTCGGCAATGGCCTTGGCCAGGAGCTGCCGCAGGAGCTTGATCTTGGTGTTGGGCAGCTTGATCTTGTCGATCTTGGCCAGATAGTCCTCATCAAAGATGTCAACCTCCTTACCGTGGTCCTCGCCCAGCTTGAAGATCTCCTCCACCCCGTCGCTGGCCAGGGCCTCCTGGATCATCTCCCGCACCCGGGCGTTCATCTTGGCGGTGTCCGGCGCCTCGCCGCGGGTCAGTTTGAAGACAATGGAGCGCACCGCCAGATAAAAATGGATATGGTCCCGCTCCGCCTGGCTGAAACCGTCACTGCCGCAGCAGATGTCATAGGCCGCCTTCAACCGCTGGACCAGATACATGAACCGCTTTTCCTGGTTGTCGGTAATCATGGCAAACTCGGCCGCCATGTTGAGGCACTCCAGCTGCGCCAGCGGTATCCCCTTGAAATAGGGTCCGGTATCAAATCTATGAAAGATCCTGGCCAGCAGATCAAGATGGTCCTTGACCACCACAATGGACTGCTCGACCTCCTCAATGTTTGACTTGTCGGTTTTGGAATAGTGGGCCAGGGCCAGGTTCATCTGGCGCTTGATGCCGATGTAATCCACCACCAGCCCCTTTTCCTTGTCCTCAAACTTGCGGTTCACCCGGGAGATGGTCTGGATCAGGTTATGGCGCTGCACGGGCTTGTCGATATACATGGTATCAAGGAAGGGCACATCAAAGCCGGTGAGCCACATATCCACCAGAATAGCGATCTTGAAATTGGATTTGCCATTCTTAAACTGGCGGTCCAGCTCCTTGCGATCATCCTTGGTGCCCAGCATGTCATAGAGCTCCTTGGGGTCATCCTGACCCCGGGTCATGATCATCTTGATCCGCTCCATGGGCTTGATCTTCTTGCGCTCCTGCTCGCTGAGCTCTACGCCCTCCTCACACTCTTTGACCTCCGCCCACTGAGGGCACAGGCGGGTAACCTCCTTGTAAAACTCATAGGCAATGGGACGGCTGGAGCAGACAAACATGGCCTTGCCCCTCACCGTCGCCCCCTCGCTCACCCGGTTTTCGTAATGGGTGACAAAGTCGGCCGCCACCGCCTTGATGCGGTCAGGGTCGCCGAGGATGGCGTTCATCTGGGCACTGGCCCTCTTGCTCTCCTCGATCTGGTAAACGCTTGCCCCCTCATCGGCGCAGCGGGCGTAATAGTCCTCGATCTCCGCAAGCTTGCTGTTATCAAGCAGCACCTTGGCCGCCCGCCCCTCATAGACAATGCGGACGGTGATGCCATCGGCCACCGATTCCGTCATGGTGTAGGAATCCACCGACGGCCCGAACACATCCAGGGTGGCGTCAATGGGCGTGCCGGTGAAGCCCACATAGGTGGCGCCGGGCAGGGAGTCGTGCAGGTACTTGGCAAAGCCGTAGGTGCGCCGCACCCCGTTTTCGGTGACGCGGATCTTCTGGTCCAGGTTGACCTGGCTGCGGTGCGCCTCATCGGAGATGCAGATGACATTGGTGCGGTCGGTGAGAAGCTCGGTGTCTTCGGTGAACTTGTGGATGGTGGTCAGGAAGACGCCGCCGCTGTTGCGGCCCTTGAGCAGATCACGCAGATGGGAGCGGCTCTCGACGCTGATCACGGCCTCGTCGCCGATATAGCCCTTGGCATGGACAAACTGGGCCGAGAGCTGGTCGTCCAGGTCGGTCCGGTCGGTGATGAGCACGATGGTGGGGCTGGCAAAGTCAACGCTCTTCATGAGCAGCCGGACCAGAAAGAGCATGGTGAATGACTTGCCGCAGCCCGTGGCCCCGAAATAGGTGCCGCCCTTGCCATCCCCCTCGGGGCGGCGATGGGCCTTGATGTTGGCGTAGAGCTTGGTGGCCGCATAGTATTGCGGATAGCGGCAGAGGATCTTTTCTTCCCTCCGCGAGATGTCGGGCAGGTAGATGAAGTTGCGGAGTATGTCCCGCAGCCGGCAGTGGTCAAACATGCCCCGGATCATGGAGTAGAGGGAGTCAATACCATCCTTCTCGATAAGGTCGCCGCCGTCAATCTTGCGCCAGCCATAGAAGAACTCGTAAGGGGCAAACAAGGAACCGGCCCTGTTGTTCACCCCGTCGCTGATCACGCAGAAGCCGTTGTATTTGAAGAGTTCCGGGATGTCGCGCTTATAGCGTACCGTCAGTTGTTCGTAAGCTTTGTGGATGGTGGCCTCCTCACGGATGGCGCTCTTGAACTCAAAGACCACCAGGGGCAGGCCGTTGATGTAGAGGATACCGTCCGGGATGCGTTTCTCGTAGCCGCTGATCTCCAGCTGGTTGACCATCTTGTAGATATTGCGGCTGGTCAGATAGGGCGGACTGGCCTCAGCAGCCATGGCATACGCTTGTTGCCCTGGTGCACGGGCGGCGAGATTGGCCTGGGCCAGATCATGATAGTCGATGAGCTGGATATAGAGATCCTTCTGGCTGCGGTCGTCCCGCTTGAGGAGGAAGCCGTCGGAGACCATCTTCATAACCGCCCTGTTGGAGTCGTAAAGGTCAGAGGCGGGCAACAGCTCCAGCCTGCGGACAATAGAGTCGATCTCGCCGGGGGTGATGTTGTCGCCGCCATACTGGCCGGCCAGAAAGTTTCTGAGGTCTTCCTTGATCAGGACCTCGCCCACCCCCCGGCTGATCGTCTCGCCCAGGACATGGGGATAGCCCTCCTTGCCCAGCAGGGCGATGATGGCCTGTTCCAGTTTTTCCTCGGTGAATTTCATTTCTGAAGTGAAAAATGTGAAGGGTGAAGGGTGAAAGGTAGAGTCATTTTCGTTTGTCCTTTAGCTTTTTGCATATGGTAGTCAATATGGCGACCAGTTCATTACATTCCTGTTTTAAATCGCCAAGGCGATGAGATGGTATGAGCTCTGATAGCTCGATAAGATCGAGCCAGTACAGGGTTTCGTGGGCTTCTTTGAGAGCGATACTGTACTTGGTGAGGAAATCTGCTTCACTCTGAGCACCTGCACCTTCGGCAACATTAGCGCCAACAGATGTTCCCGAGCGAATGAGCTGGTTCCCAAGTGTCCAGCCCACCCCAGGTGTTTCATTCACTGTCTGGCAAAGCTTAATAACTCGCAATGCAAATTTCTTTGTCCTCGCCGGCAAATCACGCTTCACAATTTCACCCTTCACTCTTCACTCTTCACATTTTACATTTTTCACGCCAATGGGGGCATGAAAAATGGCGTGTAAGGCGTAGGTGACCCAGTAATCCTTTTCGATAAATATCTCAGGAATGTTCAACTGGGCTGCGGTGGCTGTCACTGCCTGGCGAAACAGGGTCTCTTCTTCATGCAGTCTCATTTGATACCCCACCTGGGCGCAGAAAGAAGCACCTCGGAAATTCCAGGGATTATGTATGAGGTTAAAGGGTTGAGTGATTTTTTTAATTTTTCCGTCAGCCCCTCTTTACCAAGATCACAGAGAATTGCCCCCAGCAGGGCCCGGGTTGCCGGTTGATACTTCAAGGCCAGCCTGACAAGAGTTCCCTGTTCCTTTTCCGACAAGGCCGAGATGATGTTTTGCACTATTTTGCAGCTCTTAGTAATCGAAGAATCGGGAATTTTTTTAATAAAACGCAGGCCATCAAGGAGTTGGAGAAGGGGGATGTTTTCTTTGGTGATACTGTTTTTCTGTTTCACAAAAGATATGGTGTATCGCCCCCGTTTAAAAGATGAACGCACCTCGTTCCTGCCAATCTGGATGGTGCTGCCAACCTGGGTGGTGAGACCAAGACTGTTATAGATGCTGAGTCCGGTGAGATAACCCACCACCTTGCCGCCACTTTCCAGCAGGTCTTTGACTGCCTGGTACTGATCAGGCGGCAGCTCGCCAAAGGGTGATTGCTCGGGCTTATAGAATTTGCCCTTGGCAAGCTTGACAATCTTGCCGGAAGCAGCAAGCCGATTAAGGGCCTTCGCCAAAGCCTCCTTGCTTTCCACCTTTCCAGTAAAATCACCATAGGTGAAAACATAGCCTTTCGGAAAACGATCAATACTATTCTTTATGTATTCAGTAGTTTTCATATGACTATTTCTACATAACAGAAAAGTATTTGTCCAGTTTTTTGCACAAAAAACTGGACAAACTGTGGCAGGGCTACAACCTTGTGCCGAGCCCAGAACAGGCCTTGCCCAGCAGGGCGATGATGGCCTGTTCCAGTTTTTCCTCGGTGAATTTCATTTTTCTTCTCCCTTACCGGAAGCAAGCTTTCGTACATCTTTGATGTCCTTCTCCAACTCTTGCAAACTTGTTTCTCTGGTCAGGGATTTTTGCTCCTCACGATATTTCTCATACTCCAGTCCCGACTTTTCCAGAGCCTGGGCATGGCTGATGTTGCCGGCATGGTCAAGCAGTTCCCGGCCATTGAGCTGGATGATACCGTTCAGCCGTTCTATCCAGTCTTGCATATACATGGGGGTCTGCTGCAGAGCCATGGTCTCGGCAAAGGCCAGATACTGCTCTACCAGCAGACCAAGGAGCTTTATCTCATCTTCGTTCAGGTAATTCTTGGCAATGGAGACATCCCTCTTGCTGATGGCCACCGCACCTTTCTTGTCAAATGACTGCATACCCATAAGAGGCAGGGAGGCGTCGCTGCGGCGATAGACCAGCTCGGCTGCGGTCTGCTCACTGATGGCCCATAGCAGCTTGTTCTGTACTTTTTTGAAAAAGGCGATGCTCTTCTTGTCACCAGGATCATAGTCAATAGAGGTGGTATAGATGTCTTTGATCTTCTGATAGAAAAAACGCTCCGAAAGACGGATCTGGCGGATTCGTTCCTGGAGCTCATTAAAATAATTCATGGAGCTGCCGCTCTTGAACCGTTCATCGTTGAGGGCAAAACCTTTGATGATATATTCCTTCAAACGCTGGGTGGCCCAGATACGGAATTGGGTGCCCTGCTGCGACTTGACCCGGTAGCCCACCGAGATGATAACATCAAGATTGTAGTAATTGGTTGGTTTTACAGAAAAATCGGAATTTCCGATTTTTCTCAGAGTGCCATCCTCGGCAAGCTCCCCTTCCTTGTAGATATTGAGGATATGCTCGTTAATGGTGGAGCGCGACTTTTGAAACAGCTCACTCATCTGGGCAATGGTCAGCCAGACGGTTTCTTCCTCAAGCAGGACATCGAGTTTTATCTTGCCATCCTGATTCTGGTAGATGAGGAGGTCAGAGTTTTTTTGTTCTTTCTCCGGGGTCATAGGGCCAGCTCCTCCACCATCTTTTCCGCCTCGGGGATGCGGATTTCGCCGGACAGGAGTTTGGGCAGCAAGGTGTCGCGAAGTTTTGCTAATGTTTTATTCTGCCTATATAGCGATTGCCTTTTGTCGATGGATGCAGATAGTTGGCTCCAGTATTTTTCCAGAACTAAGCTGTCTGGCAAAACCCATTTCTTGAAATATACAGCATTCCTATTTACGCCTGGCACAGCAGAATCAGCCCCAAGGGAGGCGATATCCATATATTTCAGATTCTGATAAATCCAATATAAAGGTAAATCTAATTTCGGTTTCACATAAAAGACGGTGTCAATAGGAAAGAAATCAGCTGGTTCCCAGTACACAGAACCAATAGTTCCTTTTCGCCCAACGATAATTCCTGGGCCTTCTACAATTGAGTTATTATGGAAACCTGTAATACCACCAGACCCATAGACCGGATATGGCCCAGACTCTCTATTCTTTGCAGGCAATGACTTTCCGTAAGCCAACTCCAACAAATTTCCAATTTGTTTTTCCTCCCACCCCTTGGGAATCCAGCCCAGTTCGGTGCTGTCGGTGAACTCGTCGGGGAAGAGGGTGCGGATTTCGGCGGGCAGGGGCTTCCGCTTATCGCCGAGGGCGGCGCGGGCAGCAGCCCTGTCGCTCAGCTCGGCGGGGATTTCCTTGCCGCTGGCCAGTCCGTTGTCGATCACCGGGTCAAAATCGACAAACCAGCTCTTGAACAGGGCCTGGGCCATCCCCTCCAAGGTCTCATTCATCCGCCTGTTCAACTCAATCCGGTCGTCCAGCGCCCCCAGCACATGGGCTATGGCCTTTTGTTCTTGTTGCTCTGGATAATAAACACATATTTCGCTCAATATTTTTGTGTTAATTGATGGCATTGTTGCCCCTACAGCAATGCTCCGAATATGGTTTTTAAACCCTTCATGCCCGAAAAAGTATGACAGGTATCTTGAATCAATTTTCTTGTTGTCGACTCGAACTCGTAAGCAACGGCCAGAAAATAACCACCCGTTTTCTTGCTTTCTAACAATGGCTCTTCTGTCAACAGATCCAACGCGCGAAAAAACTATATCACCTTCTTTTAAGATGTATTTTGCAAGCCTCTGCCTGTCCTCATCAGAAACATAAGGGGTGTTTGAGTGCTCGATTCTATTTTCACCTAAGTGCTCAACAGTAATGATTGGTGTGCCAATTTCCACATAGTCTTTTTGGTGTAGTTGACTGCCAAATGGTCCTGTTTGTACCCCTATTTTTTCAACACATAAATCTACCAGCTTATCACATCTAAACTTTTTCGATATCGCTCCATATTCTGTCCAAGATGATTCACTCCCCATAACCCA
This sequence comes from Desulfoarculaceae bacterium, assembly GCA_019429465.1. Lineage (GTDB taxonomy): Bacteria > Desulfobacterota > Desulfobulbia > Desulfobulbales > Desulfocapsaceae > UBA2270. The sequence goes on along the minus strand of JAHYIV010000009.1, from coordinate 5,112 downwards.
GCACCTCCAGAACCTGCGGGGCAACATAAAACACTGCCCCCGCTTCACGCAGCCGTTGACTCTCATTCATCATTTTCACCCTTAACCCTTCTACTTTCACCCTTTCCCTTTTCCCCAAGCTCCGCCTCAATCTCCTCAATGCTGAGTAAGAACGTCAATCGGCTCCATGTTCAATTGGGCAACAGCCTGTTGCCCAATTGGCTGAGCTGTTGACCAGAAGAGAAACCACTGTCTGATATACTTGATATTACGCTCCGAGAATCCCCGGATTGTCGGAAATTCCGTGAGAAGATCATGGCTGAGTTGCTTGATAAAACCACTCCCCCAGGCCGCTGATTTCTGCTTTTCAACAATGTCAGCTCCCAATTGCCAATAAAACTCAAGCAGGGCTCTATTGACGGCAACCGCAGCCTTGAGCTGAGACTGGTGTACCTTTTCCTTCAGTCCGTGCAGCCAGACTTTATACTGCTCATCCACGACCAGTTTATTCTCCATAACCCAGCACCTCCAGATTCCGGCGAATCACCTTGTCCAGCTCCGCACCCTCGCGCATCTGCTTATAGAGGGTGGCGCTCAGCTCTCCCATCTTCTCCTCAAAAGGGATGCCGTCATCCTCTATATCCGCCGCCCCCACATAGCGGCCCGGGGTCAGGACATAGTCATTGGCCTTGATCTCCGCCAGGGTGGCGGCCTTGCAGAAGCCCGGCTTGTCCTCATATTTCACCATTCCCCCTTCACCCTTCACCATTTCCCCCCGCCAGGCATGGTAGGTGCGGGCGATATCAGCGATCTCCTCCTCCGACAGGTCCCGATGGACCCGGTCAACCAGGCTGCCCAGCTTACGACCATCGATGAACAGGGTCTCGCCCTGGCGGTCGCGGAAGCCCCGCGTGGAGTCGGCCTTCTTGTTGCGGCTGAGAAACCAGAGGCAGACCGGGATCTGGGTGGTGTAGAAGAGCTGGCCGGGCAGGGCGATCATGCAGTCCACCAGGTCGTTTTCAATGATCTTCCGGCGGATCTCCCCTTCACCACTGGTGTTGGTGGACATGGAGCCATTGGCCAGGACAAAACCAGCCACCCCGTTCTGGGAGAGCTTGGAGATCATGTGGAGAATCCAGGCATAGTTGGCATTGCCGGTGGGCGGCACCTCGTAACCGGCCCAGCGCGGATCGTCGGTGAGCTCGCCCACGGCCCGCCACTCCTTGAGGTTAAAGGGCGGATTGGCCATGATGTAGTCGGCCTTGAGATCCGGGTGCTGATCCTTAAAAAAGCTGTCGGCCGGTACCTCGCCCAGGTTACCGCCAATGGAGCGGATGGCCAGGTTCATCTTGGCCAGCTTGTAGGTGGCGCCGATGGACTCCTGCCCGTAGATGGCGATGTCGCGGGTATTGCCGTGGTGGTTCTCGACAAACTTGATGGACTGGACGAACATGCCGCCGGAACCGCAGCAGGGGTCATAGATCTTGCCCTTGTACGGCTCTATCATCTCGGCAATGAGGTTAACCACATCCTTAGGCGTATAGAACTCGCCACCGCCCTTGCCCTCGCTGGCCGCGAATTTGCCCAGGAAATACTCATAGACCCGGCCGACCACATCCTCTTTCTTGTCCGCCACCGTATCGATATTGGAGATGGAATCAATGAGCGCCGCCAGCTTGGAGCCATCCAGCCCCAGGCGGGAGAAGTAATTATCCGGCAGCGCCCCCTTCAGGACCTTGTTGTTCTTCTCCACCGTGGCCAGCGCCGTATCGATCTTGATGGCAATATCATCCTGCTTGGCATGCTGCTTGACATAGCTCCAGCGCGACTCCCGGGGCAGGTAAAAGACATTCTTCATGGTGTAGAACTCCACCTGGTCCAGATACTTCTCCTTGCCCTCAGCTATCAGCTCGGCCCGCCGCTCCTCAAACTTGTCGCTGGCAAACTTCAGAAAGATCAGACTCAACACCACATGCTTATATTCGGAGGACTCCACCGAGCCCCGCAGCTTATTGGCGGTATCCCAGAGATTCTGCTCAAAGCCGTTTGTTTTATTGGTTGTTCCGTTCCGTGCCATGTCCTTCCTTTTCATTATTCCCTGCATTCAACAACTTTCATTTCAGGTAAAGATGCTTCCAACCCCGGTAAACGGGATAAGCGCCTTTCGCAGATTATTTTCTTGCAAAAAAAATAAGAAGATAATCTGTAAGGCACTAAAAATCCGCATTGAGGGCCACTGGAAAAACTGAAGAAAACATGCAGACTTATACTATATCGGGTCGCACGCTCACAACATGGAGCCATGCCACAATCATTGCAGCGCCAGCAACGTATAGACACTATCAGTATGCTATAACTATTTCAATTTCTTTCGAGTATTTTTTACTGCCGGACAAGGAAGTCCTGAAGCAAATTGCAACAGGTGGTCTTCATCAGGGGACTTGACGTTGACGAAGTTGACGCCGGAATCTTCCGCGGTGCACATTTTTTGCGCGTCAGGTCAACTTCAGATGGAAGCTCTCTGTTGACATAGAGAGCATTTCAACGGTGCTGGAAACAAAAAGCCCGCAAACCTTGGTAGGCTGCGGGCTTAATGTACTTTACCGGATATTGCTGGTTTTCAAAATGGTGGGGCGGCGGGAGTCGGACTTCTCATACAACACAATGGTATAATTCAATATTTCTTCAAGAGGAATAAGAATGTACCAACGATTGTACACACAGTTTTTCTTACTGGAGATCTTAATCTCCTTTTTTATCAGAGATGATCATGCTTCACCTGCATCAACAATACACCCAAAGAGACTGACGTTCGCCAGTTCTCTCTTCATTCAAAGGCGTATACCTCTGGGAAATCATAAAAACGTAAGGCTTCTGGGAGAGTGGGTAAAAATACCCAAAATCTTCACCATGGATTTGGTTTTTTTGAGAATGATGCGTCTGCAGATTATACTTACATTATCCGAGCTGACTTCATCCGGTTACAAGCCTCACACAGTAATTCAATATTACGCAGAGTATTGGATCCTCCCTTGGGCACTGGAATTATATGATCGTATTCCAATCTCTCTCGGCAGCCGCGGCGTACACACGCGCCCCCATCTCGTCTCCACACAGCCACCTTTATGTCATCAGCCATTCGCTCTCTTTTTGGCGAGAATACAGAATCATCAAGAGGGTCGTTTATGCGATCCACCATTTCTTTAAGCAGAGAATGGCACAACTCAGCCTCTAGCCCTTCTTCAAAGGGAAGCAACACATCTTTTCCATTGTTCAAATGCTCCCTCATTGATCGGGCAGATTCTGGAAGGAGTAAAGGAATTTTAGGTGCAGTAACAATTTTTCTATATACAAATTTAACCTTCACATTGTTTACAGAAAATTCTGGCACGCACGAGGGAACATCAATTGCGATTATTGATGAAAGTGACACAGGCTTCATTCCTGGCGTAATGCGTAATCTACTTATTTTCCCAGTGTGAACTTGAAATGCATACTGAGGCTTAACAAAAAACAAGCGCGAATCAGTTAACACGAAAGCAATTGTGAAATCTTCAACTGAATGTTGCCCTGCTATAAAATAGACCTTTTCATTCCTTTTCAAGCTAAAGGGATATCTTCGAGTGCTAATGATTTAGGGCCAAACTCTTTTAATTGTTGAATCATATTTTCTCTCAGTAGTGTCCGGTTAGAAAATTGCATGTGGTTTTTTTTACCCGTTTTCTCTTCCGTTGACTTGTTTTTCGTAATACTGCTTCCTTGCCGGCCTGTTCTCTGGTCTCATTACGAATCTGATTGCGAAGTTGCCGCACCCGGAGAATGGATACCTGCTCACCGTGCTGCTCATGGCAGTAAATCGCCAGAAGAAGATAGGTGATCAGGCCGGATAAGATCTGGACCATCAGGCCATTCTTGCTTCTGGCAAACAAATGATAGACCTTGAGATGCCTTTTCCACCAGGCAAGGAATTTTTCAATATCCCAGCGCAGCTTATACGCCGGAGCAATTTGCTCTGCTGTTAAATCAAAACGGTCCGTGGCTATCCAGTACTCTTTGTCATCTACTGTATACCCTACCAGACGAAGTGGTTCTTCGGTTTGACTGGCAGTTGGGGTACCGAGTAACACATTGGCAGCAAAGAAAATATGGGAACCCTTATGGATATCATACTCTTCAAGAATATGATGAAACGTTTTCCCTTTGATGCGGCAGATAAAGTGGCAATTATTTTTCTGCCATTGCGTGAACAGAGAGTGCGCCTGATATCGACGATCAAGCACAGCTGTCTCACCTGGTTCTATAATACTGCTAAAGGCCTTTCAGCTCCTTTACCTTCGGTCAGAAACAGTTTACGAGGAATGCCATGATTCAGGTCGAACCCCAGATGCAGCTTTGCTGTATTCGAATTGGTTTTATATTCAGCCCAGTCCATGGATAGAACCGAATCAATGAAAGAACCATCGATAGCAACAAGATCACCCAGATCGACATGCTGAGTCGGCAAAACTGAGCCCGCTTTTTTCCGAAGCTCGGTAAAAACAAAAAGGAGCTGCTCGACACCACGATCATTCACCGTGTCGAAAAACGTTGAGCGTTTGATTCCATCAGCAGGAGCAATGAATTTCCTGGCATAATTGCAGGGCCTGGATCAGCTCTCTGCCGGAAGAAAAATCCTGCAGGTGAAAATAAGTTAAAATGTTGATCCCTGAAATAGTTTGTTTATTTCAAGGATCCTCGCGGCGTCTTTTTCAGTTTGCCAAGGGTAAAATGGCCTTCTGGCTACTTTTTTTGGTTGTTTTGTATAACAGCAATTTCCATACCGGACAATGCTGGTTTGTATCAGATTTAATTCATAGAAGCCATCTTCCGGGATAGTTTTATTAAACAGTAAAATATCATTCTCATTCCACCTTCACCTGGTAAGTAACCGTCCCGGTTGCCGATCCGGCAAGGGAGCCGGAAAAAGTCCACTTGATCGCGCCCGGCGACCCTACAGGCGGTGAAGCCGAAACCGTACACGACGAGAGTGAAGGCGGTAGGGGCGAGCCGCACAGGGCCGAGTCATAGAGAGTAGTGAAGGCCGGAGTGGAGTCGTTGACCACCAGGTTGTTGATTGGATTAACGCCGTTGTTG
>JAHYIV010000008.1 GCA_019429465.1 Desulfoarculaceae bacterium | reverse complement strand
GTTGCTGCAAATTATCTCGTCACTGCGGCGTACTCAAGTACGCCTCATTCCTCGAAATTTGCGCGCCTCGCATTTGACGCTTTTTACTTAGCCATCCCAGAAATTGAGTTTTTACGAAACCATCAAAGATGGACGAGGATCGAACCCTGGGACTTCTTTGTGGTATCGTTTAGGAGCCGTTACGAAATAACTTGGCCATTTATATCTATTTCGTTACGCAGGCCAGGGATGGCCCAGTGTCGCGATCGTAATGGGCGGCGTAGGAGCGACCGGCTCCTTATGCCGCTCCGGGTACTTAGATGGCCATGTTATTTTTTTACAGCGGCTTAACTTGCAGCTTTCATTTGCATTGTAATTGTCGGGGGTAAAAAGTGTATCTTCTGTTACCGTTGTTGGTTCTTCTTGTCGGCCTGATGCTGGAATACACCGGTCTTGATCTTGCTCTTGTGATGCCATTTTATGACCCCTCACTTAAAGTGTGGCCTTATAACAGCCACTGGCTGACCAGCGATATCCTGCATAGTGGCGGCAGGGACTTTGTGGAAGTTGTGGGTGTGTTGATTCTCATGGTATTTATCCTGTCCTTTTTTGTCGATCGACTCAAATCGTACAGGAAAGGCAGCGGTTATCTGTTGCTTGCCTGTCTGCTCGGTCTCGCTCTGGTGGCAATAGGAAAGGGCGTGACGCATATTTATTCTCCCTGGGACCTGCGGATATTTGGTGGTAGTCAGCCGTACATTAGGCTTTTTGATCCTGTCCCTGAGGGTGCTGTTGTCGGTCATGCCTTTCCGGCAGGGCATTCATCCGGTGGGTTCGCCTTTTTCAGCCTTTATTTTCTGGCCAAAGAATATAAGCCACACTTGAGAATGTATGGGTTGCTTATTGCCCTGGCAATTGGTTTTACCTTTGGCTTTGGGCAACAGATGAGAGGCGCCCATTTCTTCAGCCACGATCTGTTTTCCCTGGTTATCTGCTGGTATGCCTCTTTGATAACCTATGTTTTTTATTTTAAAAGGGAGTCCCTGCGGTCTTGGATGGGCAGTTTTTTGATTGTGCATAAGGGACGCGGAAAATACTGACATACCGTCATGTCTCCCCGCTCACACGATTGCAAAATTTAGTGCCTGACAGATTATTTTCTTGTTTTTTTGCAAGAAATTAATCTGCGAAAGGCACTTATCCCGTTCATCGGGGTCAGGTTTATTAAAAAATACTTGCCTGTCTTTCCCTTTTCGGGGTACCTTGTTTAGTCTGGTCCGGGTCGGGTCCGCAGGTTTTTTTGAGTTTTTTCAGCTTGCCTGCCTCGGCGTCCTTTTTTCTCTGCTGAGGTCTTTTTTTACTTTTCACCAGACCAGCAGGGAGACATTTCAGGTGAGAAAGTTGACGGAAAAAAATCGGTCTATTGTTTACAGGAGTCAAGAATGACAACCCTCTACTGGGAAGAAGAGATTGAGACCCTGCCCCGGGTCGGGCTGGAGTCTATCCAGCTGACCCGGCTGAAACATCTGGTAGCCCGGGTTTATGCAACGGTTGCCCCTTATCGGGCCAAGATGGATAGTGCCGGGGTCAAGCCTGAGGATATCCGGAGTCTAGCTGATCTGCGGAAGCTGCCCTTTACGGTCAAGGATGATCTGCGGGACAACTATCCCTTCGGGTTGTTCACGGTGCCCATGGAGCAGGTGGTGCGGGTGCATGCCTCATCGGGTACCACAGGCAAACCAACGGTGGTCGGCTATACCAAAAAAGATATTGAGACCTGGGCCGGGGTTATGGCCCGGGCTCTGACCTGCGCCGGGGCCACTTCCCGGGACATGATCCATAATGCCTACGGTTACGGTTTGTTCACCGGCGGGCTTGGCGCCCATTACGGGGTCGAACGACTGGGGGCCACGGTTATCCCGGTGTCCGGCGGCAACACCAAGCGACAGATCACCATCATGCAGGATTTCGGTTCCAGCGTCCTGCTGGCCACCCCCTCCTATGCCCTCAATCTGGCCGATGCCATGGCCGAGCTCGGCGTTGACCCCGGGAGCCTCTCCCTGCGGGTGGGGATCTTCGGTGCCGAGCCCTGGAGTGAAAATATGCGTGATGAGGTGGAGCGCAAGCTCAACATCAGGGCCGTTGATATCTACGGCCTCTCCGAGGTCATGGGGCCGGGCGTTGCCATGCAGTGTCTGGAAACAGAACGCGGCATGCACATCTTTGAGGATCACTTCCTGCCGGAGATTATCGATCCTGATAGCGGTGAGGTCCTGCCGCCGGGCGAGCAGGGGGAACTGGTGTTCACCACCCTGACCAAGGAGGCCTTTCCGCTGATCCGCTATCGGACCAAGGACATCTCCCGGCTTATCCATGAGCAGTGCGTCTGCGGCCGGACCATGGTCCGCATGGAAAAGATCGCCGGCCGTACTGATGACATGCTGATTATCCGTGGCGTCAATGTTTTTCCTTCCCAGGTGGAACATGTGCTCATGGGGGTTGAAGGGGTGGAGCCGCATTACCAGATCGTGGTGAATCGTGAAGGAAATATGGACACCATGGCCGTGAAGGTGGAGGTCAGTGAGGCCATTTTCTCTGACGAGGTGAAAAATATGGAGAAACTGACCCGTAAGATCCAGGCTGACATCAAGGATCTGCTTGGCGTGACCTGTAAGGTGCAGCTGGTGGAGCCCCGAACGATCATGCGCAGTGAGGGGAAGGCCCAGCGGGTTGTTGATAACCGGAAACTTTAGGAGCCGTTATTTTTTACAGCGGCTTATCCCGTTCATCGGGGTTAGGCGTAACTCAAATCGAGGGGGATTGGTCATGCATGTAGAACAGATTGCTGTTTTTTTGGAAAACAAATCCGGCCGACTGGCAGAGATTACGGCCACACTGGCCTATCATGACATCAATATCCGTGCCTTGTCGGTGGCCGATACCGCTGATTTCGGTATCCTGCGGTTAATCGTTGATGATGTGGAGAAGGCCAAAAAGGTGTTGAAGGAAAATGGTTTCACGGTCGGGATTACCAAGGTAGTCGCTGTTGAGGTGGCTGATCGGAGCGGTGGTCTGGCGTCAGTGCTGCAGACTATTGAGCAGGAACGTCTGAATGTTGAGTATATGTATGCCTTTGTCAATAAGAGCGGGGAAAATGCCGTGCTTGTCTTTCGTTTTGATGATGTCGATCGGGCCATTACTGCCTTGCGCCGGGACGGGTTTACGATTTTGAGCGGGGATCAGGTCTGCGCCCTGTAATGGAGGTGGTCGTGAATGGTCATCCGGATTTGAATATGAAAATTTTAGAGAGGGGGAAGGGGATGAAACAACAGATGATGTCAAAAGTTATGGTGGCGGCGGCGGCCTTGAGCCTGATGCTGGCTCCAACGGTCTGGGCCGAAAATATAAAGATCGGGGCGATCCTGGCAGTCACCGGCCCGATGTCCTTTCTCGGTGGTCCCGAGGCCAGAACGCTGGAGATGCTGGTTGAGGAGACCAACGCCAAGGGCGGTATCAATGGCAGGCCCATTGAGCTGATCATCAAGGATTCCGCCGGCAGTCCCGAAAAGGCTGTTTCCTTTGCCAAGCAGCTGATTGAGGAAGATAAGGTCCTGGCCATTGTCGGACCTTCAAGCAGCGGCGAGACCATGAGTATCAAGAATATTGCCGAAGCAGGCAAGACCCCGCTTCTTTCCTGTGCCGCGGCCGAGGTGATTGTTGATCCGGTTGCCTCTTATGTGTTCAAAACGCCGCAGAAAGACTCCGATGCAGTGAAGATGATCTTCCAGGAGATGAAGCGGCTCGGATTTGCCAACATTGCGGTGCTAGTTGATAATACCGGATTTGGTAAGGCCGGAAAGGAACAGCTGGAGAAGATTGCCCCTGAATTTGGCCTCAAGATTGTCGAAAACGAGGTCTACGACAAGGCCGCAAGTGACCTGTCAGCGGTAGTGGCCAAGATCAAGGCCAACAAGGATGTGCAGGCTGTTGTCAACTGGTCGGTTGTCCCTGCTCAGGCGATTGTTGCCAAGAATATCCGTCAGATGGCCTGGGATGTTCCTCTCTTCCAGAGTCATGGCTTTGGCAATATCAAATTTGTCGAGGTTGCCGGCGCGGCTGCCGAAGGGATTATTTTTCCTGCCGGTCGTCTGTTGATCGCCTCGGATCTGCCGGCGGCCCATCCGCAGAAAGAGCTTCTGGTGCGGTACACCAGAAGTTATGAAGAAAAATACAAGGAAAATGTCTCCACCTTTGGCGGCCATGCCTATGATGCCTTTGTCATCATTGAGGCCGCCGTTAAGGTCGGCGGCAATGATCGGGAACAAGTGCGGGCGGCAATTGAAAGACTGCAGAATCTGCCGGGAACTGCTGGTGTATTTTCCTTCTCTACCCAGGATCATAACGGGTTGACCATTGATGCCTTCCAGATGATGACCGTGAAAGACGGCAAGTTTGTGGCCTATAACGGGAAATAATCGTGACGGGTCGGGAGCTTTTTCCCGGCCCTTTTTGTTTGCGCCATTCTTTTGCCTCATTATCTGAAATGCCCCTCGTATTTTTATGACCACTGAGCTGTTTATCCAATATCTCTTTGCCGGTATCACCTATGGCAGTATTTATGCTATTGTCGCCATCGGCTTTAATATTATTTACAACACCACCGGCATTATAAATTTTGCCCAGGGTGAATTCGTCATGCTGGGGGGGATGATTGCCATCAGTCTCCTGCCCTTTATGCCTCTTCCCCTGGCCATTGGACTGTCGGTGCTCATGACCATGGTGATCGGGGCCTTGATCGAAATCGTCTTTATCCGCTGGCTGCACAGTCCCTCGGTCTTGCGGATGATCATTATCACCATCGGCATTTCCATTCTCACCCGTGAGGCGGCCGTCCATATCTGGGGTGACAATATCCGGGCGCTCCCTTATTTCGTCGGCGATGAGATTACGACCATAGGGGTGTTGGGGGCACGCATATCGCCACAGGTGCTCTGGGTGGTCGGCGTGTGCGGGGTGATGGTCTTTGTGCTGCATCTGTTTTTCAAAACGACCTCCGTTGGCCGTGAGATGCGCGCCTGCGCTGCCAATCGGACAGCGGCGATTCTTTGTGGTATCAATCCCCGGAACATGGTGACGTTTTCTTTCGTTCTCAGTGCCGGTATTGGTGCCTTGGCAGGTTGTGTCATGTCGCCTATCACCTACACTCAATATGATGTCGGTACCGGCCTTGCGATCAAGGGCTTTACCGTGGCCATTCTCGGGGGCCTGGGGAATTCGGGCGGGGCCGTGGCGGCTGGTCTGATGCTGGGGATTATTGAGGCCTTTTCTGTCTCTGTCGTCCCCCTGGCCTTCCAGGATGCCATCGCCATCGCCATTCTTCTGGGAATCCTCTTTGTCAGGCCGCATGGGATTTTTGGTTCCGGTGAGGCGGCACGCTTGAAGGCTTTTTAGGTGCCGTTACAAAACAAGCAAGGGCTTTTTCTTGCTTGTTTCGTCTACGGCACCTTATGCCGCTTCAGGGAGACAGCCGATCTTTTCAGGCTGTTTCCCTGAGCGGCGCCTGGCCGATAACGAGTATTTATTACAAAACAAGCAAGGGCTTTTTCTTGCTTGTTTTGTCTACGGCACCTTATGCCGCTTCAGGGAGACAGCCGATTTTTTCAGGCTGTTTCTCTGAGCGGCCCCTGGCCGATAACGAGTATTTATTACAAAACAAGCAAGGACTTTTTCTTGCTTGTTTCGTCTACGGCACCTTATTTCTACTTTGTCACATTATGGAAGAGCAACTGCAACCACCCCTAACCCCTCCTTATCAAGGAGGGGAACAAAGTTTCCCCCCTGATTCAGGGGGGATTAAGGGGGGTTAAAGGGGTGCCGAATGCGACGACGAAACAATGTGACAAAGTAGAATTATGCCGGTTCAGAGAGACAGCCGATCTTTTCAGGCTGTTTCTCTGAGCGGCGCCTGGCCGATAACGAGTGGTTGTTGTTTTTATTACAACAGATTGAAATGATGAAAAGAGTGCTTGCAATTCTGCCCCTGCTGGGCGTTGTGGTGCTGGTGCAGTTGGTGACCAGCTGGACGGGGACGCAGTTTTATCTGACTCAGATGACCATGGCCGCCTATTACTCGCTGCTCATCATCGGACTCTGTGTCCTGATGGGCTATGCCGGGCAGATCTCTCTGGGCCATGCCGGTTTTTTTGCCATCGGCGGCTATCTCTCCGCCGCCCTTACCACCCAGAATCTCATGGCCCATCAGGAGGACGGAGTGGTGCGGCTGCTTGATGCCGCTGGTCTACTGCTGGCCGGTCATGATCTGTATGGCGCTGAGTTTCTGGTTGTTTCGCCCTGGCTTGCCGCCATTATTGCGGTGATGGTGGCGGCCATCATTGCGGTGCTGATCGGCATACCGGTCTTGAAGTTGAAAGGTCATTATCTGGCCATGGCCACCCTTGGTTTCGGGATCATCATCTATCGTCTGGTGCTGGCTTCGTCCTGGTTCGGTGAGGCTGACGGGATTTCCGGGGTTCCGCCCTTTGTCCTGCTGCCCGGACTTGTGGTCAGCGGCGAGAGTGCCGGACGGGTGCAGAACTATTATATCGCCTGGGGTGTCCTTCTGCTCGGCCTGTTTCTGCTGCTCAATCTTATCCATTCCAGGGTAGGCAGGGCCCTGCGGGCAATTCACGGTTCTGAAGAGGCCGCCGATGCCATGGGGGTGAATGTCTCCCGATTTAAACTGCAGACCTTTGTCCTCTCCGCGGTCTTTGCCGCCATCGCCGGGGTACTGCTTACCCACTTTAATGGCGGGATCGGTCCTTCCGAGGCGGGAGTGATGAAGTCTGTCCGCTATGTGGCCATTGTGGCGGTGGGTGGCATGGCTCATCTCTGGGGAGCCTTGATCATGGGGGTTCTGCTCAACTTTCTGTCTCTGCGCGGGGTTTTTGGCTCCTATGACGATGCGGTGTTCGGCCTGATCCTGATCCTGATCATGCTCTTTGCCCCGAATGGTATCCTGAGTATTCTGGCCCGCAAAAAGACTCAGCGCGTTCTTCCTGACAGCGCCGAAGGATAAGGGGGGAAAGACGGTATGGCGTTATTAGAGATTGAAAAACTGCACCGCAATTTCGGCGGGCTGCAGGCGGTCAGTGATGTCTCGTTTCAGGTGGAGTCAGGACAGATCAAGGCGGTGATCGGGCCAAACGGGGCCGGGAAGACTACCCTCTTTAATCTTATCTCCGGCGCCCTGGCGCCAAGCTCCGGTACTGTTCGTTTTCGTGACCGTGAAATTCAGGGGAGACAACCCCACGAGATCGCGGTGCGAGGAATGGCCAGAACCTATCAGAATATCAAGATGTTTTCCGGCATGACCGCCCTTGAGAATGTCATGGTCGGCTGTCACATCCAGGGCAAGGCCGGGTTTCTGGCCTCCATGCTTCATGCGCCATGGACCTGGCCCGAGGAAAAGGCGATCCGGAGGCAATCCATGGAGCTGCTGGAGCTGCTGGAGATTACCGACTGTGCCCATATCGAGGCCACCAGTCTGGCCTTCGGTCAGCAGCGGGCAGTGGAGCTGGGCCGCGCCCTGGCCATGAAGCCCTCCCTGTTATTACTCGATGAGCCGGCGGCCGGTCTCAATATCTATGAAACGGCCGAGGTGGGGCGGCTGATTACCAGGATCCGTGATCTCGGCGTGACCGTGCTGCTGGTCGAGCATGATATGTCGCTGGTCATGGATATCTCGGATGAGATCGTGGTCCTCTGTTATGGACAGAAAATAGCTGAGGATCTTCCTGCCGCCATCCAGCAGAATCCGGAAGTGATCAAGATCTATCTTGGTGAATAGAAAAAGAAGACACGTTATTATGCTTAGAATCCGCAATCTGGAATCAGGGTACGGTAAGATAAAGGTCCTCAAGCATGTCTCCATGCATGTGGATCCCGGCGAGATCGTCACCATTATCGGGGCCAATGGCGCCGGCAAGACAACGCTACTGGCCACTATTGCCGGTCTGGTCAAGGCCCGGGCCGGCGAAATTCTCTTCCGGGGACAGAACCTGCCAGCGCTTTCAGCTGAAAAGATTCCAGCCCTTGGCTGTGTCATGGTCCCTGAGGGCAGACAGGTCTTTGCCACCATGAGTGTCGAGGAAAATCTGATCCTCGGGGCCCATGTCCTGCAGAAAAAGGGGCGTCAGGTGCAGGAAGAGCTGCTGGAACATCAGTACGCCCTGTTTCCGGTACTGCGGGAGCGGAAAGGCCAGCTGGCAGGAACCTTGTCCGGCGGGGAACAGCAGATGCTGGCCATGGGCAGGGCGCTCATGGCCAGGCCGCAGCTGGTGATGATGGATGAGCCGTCCACCGGACTGGCCCCGTTGATCGTCAAGGAGATCTTTCAGATTATCGTCAGGCTGCGCGACGAGGGCAATACCGTGCTCCTGGTGGAGCAGAACGCCAAGGCGGCCCTCGCCATTGCTGACCGGGGCTACGTCCTGGAGACCGGCAAGGTGATCCTGCAGGGCCCAGCCGCTGACCTGCTGACCAATCAGGATGTGCAGCGCGCCTATCTGGGTCGGGAAAAGATTGAAGAACAATAAGGTTTTTTTTATCGATAAGATACCTTTTAACCCTTAACAGGTAAAACGATCTCATGTACTGGCAACAGGAAAAAGAGTGTATGTCCAGGGGTGACCTGGAACAGTTACAGCTGGAACGTCTGCAGTCAACCCTCTATCGGGTGGGCACCCATGTCCCGTTCTACCGGCAGAAATTCCGGGAGATGAAGCTTGACTATGACAGCTTTGATTCCCTGGCGGATATTCATAAGCTGCCCTTTACCATGAAACAGGATCTGCGGGATAATTACCCCTATGGCATGTTTGCCGTGCCGCTGCGTGAGGTGGTCAGGATCCATTCGTCTTCGGGCACAACCGGCATGGCAACCGTGGTCGGCTATACCCGTAACGACATCAAGACCTGGGCAGATCTGGTGGCCAGAATCCTGTGCGCGGCCGGGCTCACCGCCGATGATGTGATCCAGATTGCCTTCGGGTATGGTCTGTTTACCGGGGGTTTCGGCCTGCATTACGGGGCTGAGAGGCTGGGTGCCTCGGTGATTCCCATGTCTTCCGGCAATACCAAACGGCAGATCCAGATCATGCAGGACTTCAAGACCACGGCCCTGGTCTGTACCCCTTCGTATGCCCTTAATATCGCTGACGTCATGCTTGATATGGGGATCAATCCCAGGGGGCTGTCGCTCAAATTCGGCCTCTTCGGGGCCGAACCCTGGTCTGAGGCCATGCGCCGCGAGATCAATGAAAAGCTGGGCATTCAATCCACCGATAACTACGGTCTTTCCGAGGTGATGGGGCCGGGTGTGGCCGGTGAGTGCCAGGAGTGTAACGGGCTGCATATCAATGAAGATCATTTCCTGGCGGAGGTTCTTGACCCCGAGACCCTGGAACCGGTGCAGCCCGGCGAGATCGGTGAGCTGGTGCTCACTACGCTTACCAAGGAGGCCTTTCCGGTTATCCGCTACCGGACCCGTGATCTGACCCGTCTGCTGCCCGAGCCCTGCCCCTGTGGCCGAACCTTTACCAGGATGCAGCGGATCCTTGGCCGCACCGATGATATGTTGATCATTAAGGGGGTCAATGTCTTCCCCACCCAGATCGAGTCGGTGCTCTTCGATATTGATGGCACCGTCCCCCATTATCGTATTGTGGTTGAGCGGGTGAATCACCAGGATAAGGCCACGGTGATGGTCGAGGTCAAGGAATCTTATTTCTTTGATGAGATGAAGAAACAGGGCGCTCTTATTGACACCATCAAGTCCCGGCTGGCCTCGGAACTCGGTATCGGTGTGGCGGTGAAGCTGGTAGAGGAGAGAACCCTGGAGCGCTTTGAAGGAAAGGGCCAGCGGGTCATTGATAAAAGAGCAATCTAATTCTTTTGTCATGCCGTGGGCCTGGGTTGCAGGGTCTCGGTTGTCAGGGCATTTTTATCTGAAAATATCACTTAGGGCCTGTAAGAAAATAAGGTGGCCAATATTGCGCTCGGATTTGGGTCGGATTTGGTTGCAGCGATTGAGCAATACCGCAGGCGTAGCAGGGCTACGTCGAGGATTTTGCGATTGAGCTGCGACCAAAGATGGCCCGAAGATGAGATGCAAGATGATCATGTTATTTTTTTACAGGCCCTTAATCCTCAAACAAATGATTGATTATGCGTTTAAATAACCGGGCTGCTGACAGCCTTCGACCTGTATCCGTGGAATGGAATATCCAGCCCAGTGCTGACTCTTCTCTTCTGATCCGTAGTGGCAGCACCCATGTCATCTGCGGGGTCTCCATTGAGGAGACGGTCCCGCCTTTTTTGAAAGGAAGCGGCAGCGGCTGGATTACCGCCGAGTATGGAATGCTGCCCTGCGCCACCTCCTCCCGCTACAAACGTGAAGGAGCCGGGGGTAAATCCGGGAGGACCCATGAGATCCAGCGGCTCATTGGCCGCAGTCTGCGGATGATGGTTGATCTGGCTCAGTTGGGAGAGAGAACCCTGCGGGTGGACTGTGATGTCCTGAATGCCGATGGTGGAACCCGTACCGCATCCATTACCGGGGCGGCCCTTGCCCTGCAGTCGGTTCTGGCCAGAATGGTCATGGATGGCCGACTGGCCGCCATGCCGGAGATAATGCCGATTGCGGCGATCTCGGTCGGGATTGTGGCGGGTGTGCCGCTTCTTGATCTGGATTACAGTGAAGATTCCCAGGCGGAGGCAGATGCCAATTTTGTGATGAGTGGCGATGAGCGCTGGATTGAAATCCAGTCCACTGCTGAAGGGGCGCCTTTCAGTAATGACTCATTTCTGCAGATGACCACTCTTGCCCGGAAAGGGATTCAAGAGCTCTTTACCCTCTGGCCGGAGAAGGGATTGTCCTGAGACCTTCTCCTCCAGTTCATCGGTGGTAAAATTTATGTGGAGGAAAAGGTGATGTTCCAGGGTTCTGCAGCGTTGAAAATTCTCCTCGATAAGGTGGTGGCGCTGCTGGTCATTCTTACCATAGCGTTCAATGATATCGGTCATCCGCTCATTTAAGGAGACAATGGTGTCGTGGCGGACCCGCTTGTCGGCATAATAGACAATCTCCTTGGCAAAAAAAATCCCCCGACCATACCGGTCGGTTGAAAAATCCTTGAGCACGACATGTTCCCGGACGATCTCGCCAATGGCCGGATAGCCCAGCTCCAGACAGATATCGCGTCCTTTTCTGGCATGATCACATTGCGTTTTCAGGCAGATCGTCTTGGCAATGTCATGAAGCAGGGCCCCCGCCAGAACCAGAGCCGGGTCCGGCACTTTTGCCCCATTTATCCCGGTTTCAACCATGCCGGTTAATAATGCTTCAGCCGCCCTGGCCACGGTCAGGGAGTGGGCCCGGATATTGTCGAGCATCCCATAGCGATCCATCAGGACCAGGCATTGGGCTATGGCAGGAATAGGTTCACTCATCTTGCTGATGTTAAGAGCTCCTTTGTTATCTGGTGCCTGTCCATAAATGGTCTTTTTGCCCGATCTCTGCGTCTTGCTCAATAAATAATGCTCGGAATATCATACATATGCCTGCGCTTATTTTTTTCGCAGTCCTTGATCTCGAACAAAAATCCTCATTTATGGACAGACACTATCTGGCACTCAGCTCATGCACAGCGTCAATGGCAATTTTGGCCTGATCCGGCGGGGTAAACTGATGGATCCCGTGTCCCAGGTTAAAGATATGGCCATGGGCGTCCTTGGCCCCGTCCAGCAGGTTCTGGATGCGCTGGCGCAGTTTGTCTTTGGGCAGCATCAGGGCAAATGGGTCAATATTGCCCTGGACGGCCTTGTTGCCAACCTTCTTAATGGCATCTCCTATGTTGATACGCCAGTCCAATCCCAGGACATCGGCGCCCGACTGGACCGAGAGATCAACCAAGGTCGCCCCGTTGTTAGCAAAATAGATGATGGGCAGACCGGTATCCTGCAGGTCGCTGATAATCCGTTGGACATAGGGCAGGGCAAATTCCTTGAAATCACATGGGGCGAGGACACCGACCCAGGAATCAAAGATCTGCAGGGCCTGAGCGCCGGCCTTGGCCTGGGCCTGAAGATAGAGGCTGGTGCATTCAGTGATCTTCTCCATAATGTTATGGAATAATTCGGGCTGGGTGAACATCATCTTCTTGGTCTCCCAGAAGACCTTGGAAGAGCCGCCTTCGATCAGATAGGTGGCCAGGGTAAAGGGCGCGCCGGAAAAGCCGATCAGGGGCACCTTCAGTTCCTTGCGCAGCAGACGAATGGTCTCCATGACAAAACCGGTGTGGACATCGGGATCGGGCACAATAAGCCGGTCAAGGGCTGCCTGGTTACGGATGGGTTCCGGGAAGATGGGGCCATGTCCCTCGGAGAAAGTGAGGGGCGCACCCATGGCCTCCATGGGGATGAGAATATCGGAGAAGAGGATAGCCGCGTCGACACCCAGGATATCAACGGGCTGCAGGGACACCTCGACGCACAGTTCCGGCGATTTGCACAGTTCAAGAAAGGTGACCTTGCCGCGTACTTTCTGATATTCAGGGAGGTAGCGCCCAGCCTGGCGCATCATCCAGATGGGGGTGTAGCTGGTCTTTTCACCGCGGCAGGCCTTGAGAAAGGTATCGTTCATCATAATTGAGTTAACAGGTGAAGGGTTAATAGTTTTTCGCCTTGAGAGGCGGAGTCGCCGGGAAGACCTTTATTGGCCTTTCCGGCCTAACTTCGCCTCTGCGCGAGGGAGTTGTTTCAGCATGAAGAGGGTTACGAATCAGGTTGTGGAAGCCGTGTTCCGGGCACGTAACTGCAAAAGGGTTCCTGGGCCAGATAGTCGCCGGTCATGGCATAGGCCCGTGCCCGGCAGCCGCCGCAGACGTTCACATATTCACAGCGCCCGCAGTTGTCTTTGTAGCCCTTGAAGTCACGCAGCTCATGGAACAGGGTTGAATCCTCCCAGATCTCCTTGAAGGAAAGTTCCTTCAGATTGCCGGCGGATTTGGGGAAATAGCTGCAGGGCAGGATATTTTCGTCGACGTCGATCAGGCAGATAAGCTGGCCGGCCAGGCAGCCTTTGGAGCCTCCTGTGGAAAATTGCAGATTGCGCCGCTTGAAGGTGCTCCCCTCTTCCTTGGCCTTCTGCCTGACGATCCGGTAGTAGTGGGGGGCACATGTTGGCCGCATCAGCAGTTCGTTCTCTTCCTTTTCTACCTGGTAATGCCATTCCAGGATCTCGTCATAGACCTTTTCCGGGATCAGCTCTTCCATGATATCCTCGCCGCGGCCGGTGGGCACGATCATGAACATGTACCAGGCAGAGGCGCCAAGGGATTTGACCAGTTTATAGATCTCCGGGATCTCTTCCCGGTTGCGGGCAGTAAAGGAGGAGTTGATCAGGAAGGGGATCTTGTTTTCATTAAAGAGCCGGATGGCGTTCATGGTCCCTGCAAAGGCGCCTTCCTGATTTCTGAAATTGTCGTGGGTTTCGGGCTTGGCCCCGTCCAGACTGAGGGATACCATTTTAATGCCGGCATCCTTGATCTGGTCGCAGGTATCCTGGGTCACCAGCGTGCCATTGGTGGCGAGACACATGCGCAGGCCTTTGCCAGTGCCATATCTGGCGATGTCAAAGACATCCTTGCGCAGCAGCGGTTCTCCGCCGGAGAGCACGACCACCGGGTTGGCATAGGAGGCAATATCGTCAAGAATACGGGTGGCCTCGCTGAAAGGAAAGTCGGGATGGTCGGCGACCTCAAGCGTGGAAGAAGATCTGCAGTGGACACACTTCAGGTTGCATCGTCTGGTGATCTCCCAGGCGATCCATTTAGGTTCAAAATCCATATTGCTGCTCCGCTGTAAAATGTGGCATCATTGCTGGAAAGCTATTTTTTTATATGTGGAGCAACTATATTGTCTTTTGTTTTAAAACTCAAGGGAGTTTGGAAAAAAGTCTTTTCGTCCAGATGACAGCCTGACCGTGGCATGACGATTGCCATGCGCTTTTTGTAGATAGTGCCTGTCCATAAATGGTCTTTTTGCCCGATCTCTGCGTCATGCTCAAAAAATAATGCTCGGAATATCATGTATATGCCTGCGCTTATTTTTTTCGCAGTCCTTGATCTCGAACAAAAATCCTCATTTATGGACAGACACTAGATAAGATTCAAGGCAGGATACAAGGCGGGGCGTCTCTTTCCTGTCTTGACAATGAAAATGGGGCTCCTTATTGTTCGCTCACGTTGTAAGTCAATAACAGCAGGCTTTCATGAATAATGGACTGTTCTGCTGTGGTTGTGGGGCGTGTGCCTTGTTCATATGGAGAAAAGGGAGGAGCAGGTGGGTAAAGAGCAAGAAAATGAAATCGTTCCGGAAAAGATGGAGCAACAGGCGGCTGAAGACGTGAAAGGAACACCCGCGCTCGATGCAGGGTTGACAGGAGAAGAAAAACTTGCTTCTGCTCAGCAAGAAATTGCTGAATACCAGGATAAGATGCTGCGTGCCGCGGCTGAATTTGACAATTATAAAAAACGGATGGAGCGGGATCGCAACGCGGCTATGAAGTATGCCGGTGAACATATCCTGCGAGAGATCCTGCCCGTTGTTGACAATCTGGAGCGAGCATTGGCCCAGGGCGGGGTAGAGGGAGTTGAGGCGGAGACGAAGACGGCGGCACTGCTGGAAGGGGTGCAGCTTACCTTAAAAGGTCTGCTGGCAACATTGGAGAAATTTGAGGTAAGGTCGATTGACTGTATTGGTCAGCCTTTTGATCCTAATGTTCAGGAGGCCCTGGCCATGGAGGCCAGTGATGTCGTCCCGGTCAATCATGTGCTCAGTGAATTTGAAAAAGGGTATTATTATAAAGACCGTTTATTGCGGGTTGCCAGGGTGATTGTTTCGTCAGGCACGGACGGGTCTTGATTTTCGTTTTGAGCCTAGAAAAGACGCATGCTTCTCTTGACAAAAGCAGGATGGTACACATTATGTAATCCTCTTTAAAGACGGAAGTTTTGTGGGGGAGTCCCTGTAAAACATAAAAAATATGAAACTGACAACAAAGGTCATTGATAAAATGACAGCTATTATATTTTGAAACAAGGAGCGATACTATCATGGGAAAGATAATTGGAATAGATCTGGGAACGACCAACTCATGTGTGGCCATTATGGAAGGGGGCGATCCCAAGGTGATTGCCAATGTCGAGGGCAACCGGACAACCCCTTCGATTGTGGCCTTCAGTGATAATAATGAACGCATTGTCGGGCAGGTGGCCAAACGTCAGGCCGTCACCAATCCCGAGCGGACCCTCTATGCGATCAAGCGTCTGATCGGCCGTAATTTCAGCGATGCCGAGGTGAAGAAGTCTATTGAAATCAGCCCCTTCAAGATCGTGTCCGGCAAAGGCGGCGCGGCCAATATCGAAGTGGACGGCAAGAGCTATACCCCGGCCGAGGTCTCGGCCATGATCCTGGGTAAGATGAAGAAGACTGCCGAGGAATATCTGGGAGAAGAGGTGACCGACGCCGTAGTCACCGTTCCCGCCTATTTCAACGATGCCCAGCGTCAGGCCACCAAGGATGCCGGCAAGATCGCCGGTCTCAATGTGCTGCGGATCATCAACGAGCCGACAGCTGCAGCTCTGGCCTATGGTCTTGACAAGAAAGGCGAGGAGAAGATTGCTGTCTTTGATCTTGGCGGCGGCACCTTTGACGTCTCCGTCCTCGAGATCGGCGACGGTGTTTTTGAGGTGAAATCGACCAACGGGGACACCTTCCTCGGCGGTGAAGACTTTGATATGCGGATCGTCAACTGGCTGGCCGATGAGTTTAACCGCAGTCAGGGTATTGATCTGCGCAACGATAAAATGGCCCTCCAGCGGTTGAAGGAAGAGGCGGAAAAGGCCAAGATGGAGCTGTCCACCACCATGGAGACCGATATCAATCTCCCCTTTATCACCGCCGATGCCTCAGGTCCCAAGCATTTGAATATCAAGCTGAGCCGGGCCAAACTTGAGAGCCTGGTCGATGATCTTATTGAGCGGACTGTTGCCCCCTGCCGCATGGCCTTGAAGGACGCCGGCCTGACTGCCAAGGATATCAACGAGATCATCCTGGTGGGCGGCATGACCCGCATGCCCAAGGTCCAGGCCAAGGTCAAGGAGATCTTCGGTCAGGATCCGCATAAGGGCGTGAATCCCGATGAGGTCGTGGCCATCGGCGCGGCTATCCAGGGCGGTGTCCTGGGCGGTGATGTCAAGGATGTGCTGCTGCTCGACGTGACCCCCCTCTCCCTCGGCATCGAGACCCTGGGCGGCGTGACCACGAAACTGATCGAGAAGAACACCACCATCCCCACCAAGAAGAGCCAGGTGTTCTCGACTGCGGCTGATAACCAGCCGGCCGTATCCATCCATGTCCTGCAGGGTGAGCGGGAGATGGCCCAGGATAACAAGACCATCGGCCGTTTCGAGCTGTCCGAGATCCCCGCGGCCCCTCGTGGTGTTCCGCAGATTGAGGTCTCCTTCGACCTTGATGCCAACGGTATCCTCCATGTCTCGGCCAAAGACCTGGGCACCGGCAAGGAACAGTCCATCCGTATCACCGCCTCTTCCGGTCTCTCCAAGGAAGATATTGAAAAGATGACCCGTGATGCCGAACTGCATGCCGAGGAGGACCATAAGCGGCGGGAGCTGGTCGACACCCGGAATAATGCCGATGCCATGATTCATTCGACCGAGAAGAGTCTCAAGGATCTTGGTGACAAGGTGGATGCCGAGACCAAGGCCAATGTGGAAAAAGAGATTGAGAAGGTAAAGGCTGCCTCTGCCGGTGAGGATATTGAGGCCCTGAAGAGTGCCGTTGAGGCGCTGACCACGGCCTCGCATAAACTGGCTGAGATTATGTATGCCCAGGCCTCCCAGCAGGGAGGCGATGCAGGCCAGACAGAGGGTGGCGCCGGTGGCGATGCTCCCAAGGATGACGATGTGGTTGATGCCGATTTTGAAGAGGTCAAAGACGACAAGAAGTAAGAGGGCTGATTCCAGGTCAGATCGTTGTTCTGGCAAAGTCTAAAAAAGGGGGGGTGAGGAAAGAGGTTTTTCTCACTCCCCTTTTTTTTATTTTTACTGTATGGTACCTACTTTCAAAGTCCCTGAACGTACTGGTCTTATCCATTCTTCCCCTGTTTAGTGCCTTACAGGTTGTTTTCTTGTTTTTTTTTCCAGAAAATAATCTGCGTAAGGCACTTATCCCGTTCATCGGGGTTAATTATAATTCTTTATTGCTATGAAAATTTTATCTGGAATCCAACCGTCCGGTCAGCTGCATATCGGAAATTACTTTGGTATGATGAAGACCATGATCTCTCAGATGGAGAGTTCTGAACTCTATGTCTTTATAGTTGATCTGCATGCCATGACCTCGGTCCATGACCGGACCCGTCTTGCGACCGGCACCCTTGAGGCTGCCGCCGATTTTCTGGCCCTGGGGCTTGATCCCGAGCGCTCTATCTTCTGGGTGCAGTCGGATGTGCCGGAGGTGTGTGAACTGACCTGGATCCTGTCCACCATCGCGCCCATGGGTCTGATTGAACGCTGTCATTCCTATAAGGACAAGGTGGCTAATGGCATTGAGCCCAGTCATGGCCTTTTTTCCTATCCCGTGCTCATGGCCGCTGATATCCTGCTCTATCAGGCGGATCAGGTTCCGGTCGGTCAGGATCAGAAGCAGCATCTGGAGGTGGCCCGTGATCTGGCCCAGAAGTTTAATACTATTTTTGGCGAGACCTTTGTCGTGCCGGAGCCGGCCATCAGCAAGGTAACGGCCACAGTTCCTGGCCTGGACGGGAGGAAGATGTCCAAGTCCTATGGCAATACCATCCCGATCTTCCTGGAAGGAAATGGCCTGAAAAAAAAGGTCATGGCCATCGCCACCGATGCCACACCGGTGGATGATCCGAAGGATCCTGACAAATGCAATCTCTTTGCCATGTTTAAACTCTTTGCCGCGCCGGAACGACTGCAGGAGGTGCGTAACCTCTACGTGAATGGAGGTGCTGCCTATGGATATATCAAATTGGAACTGCTGGATCTTATCAGTGACTATTTTGCCGAGGCCCGGAGGAAAAAGACCGAGTATCTTGCCGATCCCGCCATGCTGCGGGAGATCCTCAAAAAGGGTGCCGACAAGGCGCGCGCCAAGGCCATGGTAACACTCGACTTGGTGCGGGACCGGGTGGGGTTGAAGTACTGAAAAAGTTGGCAGAATTTGACGGAGCTGAACGACAAAAGGCCCTATCTGTTTTCAGATAGGGCCTTTTGTCGTTTGAATGGCCGGAAACGCCTCCCTGTATGTTGTCTTATGCGGTATCTGCAAGACGCCGCCTCCATAAAACAGCCGGAACAGATTGGCTGTTTTATGGAGGCGGCATAAGAATCCGTAGAAAGCCTTGAGCAAAAAAAGCCTTGCTCAAGGCTATGATCCTCTGATGTAAATTGCGAGACGCCGCCCCATAAAACAGCCGGAACAGATTGGCTGTTTTGTTGAGGCGGCATAAGAATCCGTAGAAAGCCTTGAGCAAAAAAAGCCTTGCTCAAGGCTATGATCTCCTGATGTTAATTGCGAGACGCCGCCCCATAAAACAGCCGGAACAGATTGGCTGTTTTGTGGAGGCGGCATAAGAATCCGTAGAAAGCCTTGAGCAAAAAAAGCCTTGCTCAAGGCTATGATCTCCTGATGTTAATTGCGAGACGCCGCCCCATAAAACAGCCGGAACAGATTGGCTGCTTTATGGAGGCGGCATAAGAATCCGTAGAAAGCCATGAGCAAAAAAAGCCTTGCTCATGGCTTTAACGGCTTCTAAAAATCGACCAGCTCCACGTCAAAGACCATGGTGGCATTTGGGGGGATAGGGCCGCGTCCTGATGGCCCATATCCAAGTTTCCCCGGGATGATGAGGGTGCGTTTCTCCCCTTTGGTCATAGCCAGAAAGGCCTCATCCCAGCCCTTGATTACCCGACCCTGGCCCACGGGAAAGCTGATCGGTTCGCCGCGGTCATAGGAACTGTCGAACTTGGTGCCGTCCAGCAGCTTTCCGGTGTAGTGGGCCTTGACCGTGGTGCCGGCGGAGGGGGTCTCGGTGCCGGTCCCTTTCTGGACGACCACATACTGGAGACCGGAGGGGGTGGTGATGGCCTCGGGCCAACGCTGCTTTATCTGTTTGACTTGTGATTCCATGGCTGCCAGTTCTTTTTCGCCGGCCCGTTTATCCATGGAGGCAAGCAGGGCGTCAAAGGCGGCCTGATCACTCTTGAAGGCTTCGGCCTTGGCGCCCACGCGAATGATCTCCACTGATTTCAGTTTGTCATTGCCCTCGATTTTATTGACCACATCCTGACCTGCAACCACATGGCCGAAGACCGTGTGTTTGCCGTCCAGCCATGGGGTGGCGATATGGGTGATGAAAAACTGGCTGCCATTGGTGCCGGGTCCGGCATTGGCCATGGAGAGGATGCCCGGGCCGCTGTGTTTCAGGCTGGGGTCAATCTCATCAGGGAAGGTGTAGCCGGGGCCGCCGGTGCCGGTGCCTAAGGGGCAGCCGCCCTGAACCATGAAGTCGGGAATGACGCGGTGAAAGGTCAGATTGTCGTAAAATCTGGTGCCACCTTTGCCGGCACCACCGCCGAGCTCTTTGGTGCCCTCGGCCAGGCCGATAAAATTGGCCACGGTGAGAGGAGTTTTTTCAAATTCCAGGGCACAGGTGATATCGCCCCTGGCGGTGATAAATTTGGCGTACAGGCCGTCTTTCAGTTGCGTCTCTGCCATGAGTGTTTCTCCAGTTAGAATGAATAAAAGGGTAAAGAGATAGAATAATGAAGATCTAATCTTGCGCTTGTGCATGGTTTCTCCTGTTATCAAGGGGCGAGCCGACCTGCAAAAATAACGACAGCCCTGGAATGTCGTGACCAGTTGAAAGGAGGTGGAGCCTGACCAGAAAAAAGCTTTCCATCCTTGACCGTTCCTGACTCTAAGAATTGAAAATGAGTAATCAGGCTGCCGCGACTTGTCAATCATAAATCAGGACTATCGAGGTCATCTGGTGTCTGCTTGTCGTTTCTGCTTTCCTTCTTTCGTTCCCGAATCTGATTGACTTGCAGTGGTATTCCGGGTTAAATATTATGGTTTTGACTTTTAGCTTTACGCTTTTTGGAGGACACCAGGAGTCGTGAGCTGGTAGAGAGGGCAGCGTGGAGAAATTTCCTCCTTGTTCAGTCTCTTCGCTGTTCTCATGGCCTTGTATCCTCTGGTAAGTTTTTTTGCGCACGCCTTGATCTTGAACGAAGATACTGATTCTTCAAGGTGCTCTTGGGGCATGAGCCTGCAAGGAAGATATGAAATTCTCCTTTTGGAGAAGGATAGGAAAATATATGAAAGCATTGATAGCCTTGGAAGATGGGACCATTTTTGAAGGTGAGTCCTTTACTGGAAAAGGTGAGGCCGTAGGCGAGATGGTCTTCAACACCTCCATGAGCGGGTATCAGGAGATCCTGACTGATCCTTCCTATACTGGTCAGATTGTGACTATGACCTATCCTCTCATTGGCAATTATGGAGTCAATAGCGAGGATATGGAGTCGACTGCTATCCATCCTGAGGCCTTTCTGGTCAAGGAGTATAATGCGGTGCCGTCCAATTTTCGTTCCGAACGGACCCTGGCCGAGTTTCTGCAACAGTATGGCGTCCTTGGGGTAGAGGGCTTTGACACCAGGGCGCTGGTGCGCCATATCCGGACGGTGGGGGCCTTGAAAGCCATCGTTTCCACCGAGGATCTGGACCGTCAATCCCTGGTCAAGCGGGCCAACGAATGGGGCGGCCTTCTGGGTCAGGATATGGTCCGGAAGGTGACCTGTGATCAGCCCTATGGCTGGGCGGATAACCTGCCTGTTACCGGTACCAATTTTTCCACTGTCCAGGCTGGATTGGACAACCCATTGAAGGTTGTGGCCATTGATTGCGGGGTCAAATTCAATCAGCTGCGCATTATGACCGAGAAAGGGTGCCAGGTCCAGGTGGTGCCGGCTGCAACCGATGCGGCGACTATTCTGGCCATGAAGCCGGATGGTGTTTTTCTGTCAAACGGGCCGGGGGATCCTGCCGGTATTCCGGGAGTGGTGGAGACGGTGCAGGGGCTTCTCGGGAAAACGCCTATTTTCGGGATATGCCTTGGTCATCAGATCCTGGGACTGGCCTATGGTGGCTCCACCTACAAGCTGAAATTCGGCCATCGCGGCGGGAATCAACCGGTTAAGGATCTGACTACGGGGCACGTGGAGATCACCTCCCAGAATCATGGATTTAATGTCGATCTGGACAGTCTGGATAAAGAGGCCATTGAGCTGACCCATATCAATCTCAACGATGGCAGCATCGAAGGGATGCGGCATCGGCTTTATCCCGCGTTCTCCGTCCAGTATCATCCCGAACATGCTCCCGGGCCTCACGATTCATTATATCTCTTTGACCGGTTTGTCGCGATGATGCGGAGTGAACGTTAAAAGTTGGACTTGTTCTTTAGGAGCCGTTACGAAATAACATGGCTATTTATATCTATTTCGTTACGGCTCCTTTATGCCACTCCGGTTACTTTAATGGCCATGTTATTTTTTTACAGCGGTTTAATTCCTGATTCCTAAATTCTAATTTTTTTTAAATCCCATGCCAAAACGAAACGATATCCACAAGATCCTCATCATTGGCTCCGGTCCCATTATTATCAGTCAGGCCTGTGAATTTGATTATTCGGGTGCCCAGGCGGTCAAGGCACTGAAGGAAGAGGGGTACGAGGTCATCCTCATCAACTCCAATCCCGCCACCATCATGACCGATCCTGAGTTGGCCGATCGGACCTATATCGAGCCGATTACCCTGGAGATGGTGACCAAGATTATTGAAATGGAACGGCCTGATGCCCTCCTGCCCACCCTTGGCGGGCAGACCGCGCTCAATGTGGCCATCAAGCTGGCCGAGTCTGGTGTTCTTGACAAGTACAAGGTGGAGATGCTGGCCGCCAAGGTTGATGTTATAAAAAAGGCGGAGGGACGTGAAGAGTTCCGGGCGGCCATGCAGGCCATTGGGCTCAAGGTACCTGAATCAGCCATTGTCCATACCCTGGAAGATGCCATGGCTGCCGGTGATGCCATTGGCTTTCCGGTCATTGTCCGCCCCAGTTTCACCCTCGGCGGCACAGGCGGTGGTGTGGCTTATAATCGCCAGGAGTTGGAAACAATGTCTTCATGTGGCCTGGATCTGTCCATGATCACCGAGATCATGGTTGAGCGCAGCCTGCTGGGGTGGAAGGAGTTTGAGCTTGAGGTGATGCGCGACTGCAAGGACAATGTGGTGATCATCTGCTCCATTGAGAATATGGATGCCATGGGGGTGCATACCGGTGATTCCATTACCGTGGCCCCGGCCCAGACCCTCACTGATCGTCAGTATCAGGAGATGCGCGATGCGGCCATTGCCATTATCAGGGAGATCGGGGTGGAGACCGGCGGCTCCAATGTCCAGTTTGCCGTCAATCCGCAAGACGGCGAGTTGATGATCATCGAGATGAACCCCAGAGTCTCCAGGAGTTCAGCACTGGCCTCCAAGGCCACCGGTTTTCCCATTGCCAAGATTGCCGCCAAGCTGGCCGTCGGTTTTACCCTCGATGAGATCAAAAATGATATTACCCGGGAGACCTACGCCGCCTTTGAGCCAACCATAGATTACTGTGTGGTCAAGATCCCCCGGTTTACCTTTGAGAAATTTCCCGAAACCGAGGACGTCCTGAGCACGGCCATGAAATCCGTGGGGGAGACCATGGCCATTGGCCGCACCTTCAAGGAGGCATTTCAGAAAGCCATGCGCTCACTGGAGACCGGTCGTGCCGGATTCGGGGCCGACGGCAAGGAACCGCTTGATCACCTGGAGATCTTTGAGCTGGAGATGGGACTGCGGGTCCCGAGTTCCAAACGGGTCGCTTATATTTATGAGGCCCTCAGGCGCGGACTGGCAGTTGAACATATCTCTACTCTGACCAAGATTGACCCCTGGTTCCTGCGCAATCTGGAGCAGATCGTGGCCATGGAACAGGAGATTCGCCTGCAGGGTGTGTCTGGGATGGATCAGGCATTCTTGAAAAAATGCAAACAGTACGGCTTCGCTGATCAGCAGCTGGCCTTTCTCACGGGAACCTCCAGTAATGAAGTTCGCGCCCTGCGGAAGCAACGGGGGGTCCTGCCGGTGTATAAACAGGTTGATACCTGTGCCGCCGAGTTCGAGTCCTATACCCCTTATTATTATTCCACCTATGAGCAGGAAAATGAAGCTGTCAGGTCGGAGCGGAAAAAGGTGATGATCCTTGGCGGCGGGCCTAACAGGATAGGTCAGGGGATAGAGTTTGATTACTGCTGTGTCCACGCCGCCTTTGCCCTGGCCGAGATCGGCATTGAGTCGATCATGGTCAATTCCAATCCCGAAACCGTGTCCACTGATTATGATACCTCGGACAGGCTCTATTTTGAACCACTGACTCTGGAAGATGTGTTGAACATCATTGATCTGGAAAGGCCGGATGGGGTTATTGTCCAGTTCGGTGGTCAGACCCCGTTGAATCTGGCCGTGGCCCTGGAAGAGGCAGGTGTGCCCATTATTGGGACCTCACCGGATTCGATTGATCGGGCGGAAGACCGCAAACGTTTTCAGCAGGTTCTGCAGAAGCTGAATCTGCGTCAGCCCAATAATGATACAGTGTATACCCTGGAAGAAGCCCTCGGTGCCTCGGAAAAGATCGGCTATCCAGTGGTGGTTCGGCCTTCCTATGTCCTTGGTGGCCGCGATATGCGGATTGTCTACAGTGATCAGGGCATTCGCGAATTCATGGCCAAACAGGGTCTGACGGATAACAAACACCCGGTTTTGATCGATAAGTTTCTGGAGGATGCCATCGAGGTGGATGTTGATGCCATCTGTGATGGCCAAAAAACCATTATCGGCGGAATTATGGAGCATATTGAAGAGGCCGGTATTCACTCCGGCGACTCTTCCTGTGTCCTGCCACCGCATACCCTCTCTGCGCACCTCATTGAAGAGATCAAGCAGGCTACCAGGGCCATGGCCAAAGAGCTTGGGGTGATCGGTCTGATGAATGTGCAATACGCAGTCAAGGATGAGGATCTCTATATCCTTGAGGTGAATCCCCGTGCCTCCCGAACGGTGCCCTTTGTCAGCAAGGCCACCGGCGTGCCTCTGGCCAAGATGGCCACCAAGGTGATGATGGGCATGACCCTTGAACAGCTTGGCCTGACCACCGAGGTGACGATACAGCATTGGGCAGTCAAGGAGGCAGTCTTTCCTTTTGACCGGTTCAAGAATGTCGATACCCTGCTTGGCCCCGAGATGAAATCCACCGGTGAGGTGATGGGGATTGATGATAACCTGGGGCTGGCCCTTGCCAAGGCCCAGCTGGCATCAGGCGTTACCCTGCCGTCATCGGGTACGGTCTTTATCAGTGTGCGCGATGGAGACAAGGAAGGAATTCTGGAAGCGGCAAGGCAGCTGGTGGAGATGGATTTTACCCTTCTGGCCACCAGGGGAACGGCAAGCTATCTGGCTCATCATGGGGTTGCCTGCGCTCAGGTCAATAAGATTTCTGAAGGGCGGCCTCATATCCTTGATAAACTCAAGGATAGGCAGGTGGCCTGGGTGGTGAACACCTCTTTGGGGAGACGGACGACTGAGGACTCTTATCTGATTCGACGGGCTGCACTCGAATTGCGTATCCCCTATACGACAACGAAAAGCGGCGCCGTGTCTGTGGTCATGGCGATGCAGGCCTTACGTATAAGTACCCTGGGGGTTCAACCCATTCAATATTTTATATGAGAAAAAAGAGTTGAGTCCGATCTGCCGGTTGAAAAACGACGATCAGGGCTCGACAATGTCCTGTTCGGCCTTACCGTGATATGTCACAATCAAAAGTTGGCGCTAACTCCTGTCAGATACACAGGATAGAGCGATCAAATTAAAAAAATCAGAAGCCACCGGAGGTTTCGTTGAATACTTTTTATAAAAATTTATCCATGTGGCTGGTGATTGGTTTGACCATGATCCTGCTTTTTAATCTTTTTAATAAGCCACCGGTCTCAATGAACACCCTGACCTACGGCGAGTTTATGACCCAAGTGGAGAACAAGGCCATTACCAGGGTCGGGATAGACGGGAATGCCATATCAGGAATGCTTCAGGATGGAAAACCTTTCAAGACCATCTCTCCTGCCAATGATACTGAGATGATCTCTATCCTGCGAAAAAACGGGGTAGATATCACGGTTAAGGAAGTGCAGAAAGATTCCTGGATGATGACGATCTTTGTCTCCTGGTTTCCCATGCTGCTGCTGATTGGTGTCTGGGTCTTTTTTATGCGCCAGATGCAGATGGGCGGTAAAGGGGGAGCCATGTCGTTTGGCAAGAACAAGGCCAAACTCAAGGAAAAAAGCGATAACAATGTGACCTTTGCCGATGTTGCCGGAATTGATGAGGCCAAAGAAGAGCTGGAAGAGATTATCGATTTCCTGCGGGATCCACAGAAGTTCACTACACTCGGGGGACGCATCCCCAAAGGGGTTTTGCTGGCCGGAGCGCCAGGCACCGGCAAGACCCTGCTGGCCAAGGCGATTGCCGGTGAGGCGGACGTCCCCTTTTTCACTATCTCCGGCTCTGATTTTGTGGAGATGTTTGTCGGTGTCGGCGCCTCACGGGTCCGCGATCTGTTTGAGCAGGGCAAGAAGAATGCCCCCTGTATCATCTTTATTGATGAGATCGATGCTGTCGGCCGTCATCGCGGTGCGGGCTTAGGCGGCGGTCATGATGAGCGTGAACAGACCCTGAATCAGCTGCTGGTGGAGATGGACGGCTTTGAAAAAAATGAGGGTGTGATCATCATTGCCGCCACCAACAGACCTGATGTCCTTGATCCTGCCCTGCTCCGTCCCGGTCGCTTTGACCGCCAGGTGGTGGTGCCGCTGCCGGATGTGAAGGGGAGGCAGAAGATTCTGGAGATCTACGGCGACAAAACAAAGAGCATGGCTGAAGATATCGATATGGCCGTCATTGCCCGGGGAACTCCTGGCTTTTCCGGTGCTGATCTGGAGAATCTTGTCAATGAAGCCGCCCTTATGGCGGCCCGGGAAAGTGCCACAAAGATTAACAAGGACATGCTGGATCGGGCCAAGGATAAGATTTTGATGGGTGCGGAACGGCGCTCCATGGTCATTACCGATAAGGAAAAGGAGGTTACTGCCTACCATGAGGCCGGTCATGCCCTCGTTGCCAGACTGCTGCCTGATACCGATCCCATTCATAAGGTGACGATTATTCCCCGGGGGCGGGCCCTGGGGTTGACCATGCAGTTGCCGACCGAAGAGAGATACACCCATTCCAAGACCTTTCTTGAGCATACGCTCTCCATCCTCTTTGGCGGACGGATTGCGGAGAAGATCGTTTTTAATGAGATCACCACCGGCGCCGGCAATGATCTGCAGCGGGCCACGGATGTGGCCAGGAAGATGGTCTGTGAGTGGGGGATGAGCGATGAACTGGGGGCGCTTACCTATGGCAAGAAGGAAGAACAGATCTTCCTTGGCCGGGAGATTGCCCAGCATCGTGATTTCAGCGAGGATACGGCCCGGAAGATTGATGCGGCGGTCAAGAATATTATCGATGTGGCCACGGCCCAGACGATGTCGCTGCTGACTGAGCATCGTGATGTCCTTACCCGGATGGCAGAAGAGCTGCTGGAGAAAGAGACCATTGTCCTTGCTGATATCGAACGGATTCTGGCTGAACTGCGTCCCGGCCAATATGAACCGGTGGTTGAGGAGCAGTCGGTAAAGCCGGCCACAAAAGGACAAGAGAAAAAACCCGTCACTGATGATGAGACGGCTGGGAGTGAACTCGCCGGGGAAGAAGCAGGCAGGGTGAAAACTTCTGATCTGGTCGAGGGCAAGGAGTAAAACCAGTGGCTGGAGTACAGATTATGGGGATCATCAATGTGACCCCGGATTCGTTTTCTGACGGTGGTTGTTACTCTACCCGGGAGAGCGCTGTGGCCCAGGCTGATGCCCTGGTCGCAACCGGTGCTGATCTGCTCGATGTGGGTGGAGAGTCCACCCGCCCTTTTGCTGAACCGGTGTCCGAAGAAGAAGAGCTTCGTCGGGTCATTCCTGCCATTCTGGCTATTCGTCAGAGATATTCCCTGCCCATCTCCATTGATACCCGCAAGGCGGAGGTCGCACGTCAGGCCCTTGTCGCCGGTGCCAATATGATCAATGATGTGTCGGCCTTGCGTCATGATCCGGCTATGATCGATCTGGTGCGAGCCAGCACGGTTCCTGTTGTCATTATGCACATGCAGGGGACGCCTGAAGATATGCAGATCGAACCTCGTTATCAGGATGTGGTTGGCGAGATCATTGAATTCTTCAAAGAGCGTCTCTCCTGGCTGCGGGGCCAGGGCATCGATTGCAGCCGCATTATCCTCGATCCCGGGATTGGTTTCGGCAAGACCTTGGCCCATAATCTGATCATTCTCAAAAATCTGTCTGCTTTTTCCGTCCTGGGCCAGCCCATCCTGCTCGCTCACTCTCGGAAGGGATTCCTTGGAGAGATCACCGGTGCCAAGGTGGCAGAGCGGGATCTGTCAACAGCTGTTGTCTCAGCCCTGGCAGTGATGCAGGGGGTGTCGATTGTCCGGGTTCATGATGTTTTTTCCAGCCGACAGGCAATCCAGGTCGCCGAGGCAATTGGCGCAGCCTGATTTTGTCTCTTAACCCGCTGCTGGCCTCGCTTTTTTCTTGCCTTCGCCTTTTTTTAACCTTGATCCAGGCTCGTAATAACAAAAAAACTCTGTTCTTGTTGCTTGGAGATGTCTCCTACAGGAGTGAGGGTTTCCGTCTCCGTGACTTGCAGCTTATGAGTCCCAGTAGCCAGCCGATAATCAGTACTCCTCCTCCCGCCAGGAACCATTTTATCAGCTCATCCTCTTGCAGTTTCTTGTTCTCCAGGGTGACTGCTGCCAACTTCTCTCTGAGCTCCACCAGTTCTTTGTTTGCTTCTTTCAACTGTTGCTCTGCCAGGAGAGACCGTGTCTCTTCCGGTTGGAGAGGCTCACTGTATTCTGGAAGGATACCTGTCTCAGACTGGAAGGTGTCTGGTTCTGCTTCGGGGCTGGTCTCCTCAGTGTCGTTACCGATGGCGGTCGGAAAGGAGGAGGCGTCGTCAATGGGTTGGGTGCTCAGATATCGTTTCAGCAACCATCCTTCTCTGCCTGTGGCGGTACGTACCCTGAGCCAGTAGCCATCTTCCTCAAGAGAGGTTACTGTGTCTCCTTTTTGCAGGAGGGAGATGATCTTGTACTCAATTCCCTGACCACTTCTGACCGGTATTTCAGAATCGCTGGAGACCACGTATGTATCGGCTGCCGCTGTTGTTGCCACGGCTAACAGGGTCAGCAGGGAGATAACGAGATGGCGGAAAGGGAAAAATGCCGTGGGAGTGGTGGACAGCTTTTTTTTCTGGGTGGTAAGCATTGTGTCTGTTGTCTCCTTGCGATGAAACCATGAAATAAAGTGAAACATTGTTGCCATGGCTCAGGTATAATGAACAGTTGCAGCGTATTGGTTTTCGCACTAGCCGGATAGTTACTAATATTTTTTGTGAATATAACTTACTCTGGTATATTCTGCATCTGCTTTTCAAGCTGAAAAAGCAGGGCAGAGAGAGCAGATGTAAACGACAGGGCAGGGGACAATGGAGAGTGTCAGGATGGATGGTTTTGATTTTGTTTTTGATCCCGGTAGCTGTGAGACCTGTCCGGGCAACTGCTGCTGTGGAGAATCAGGTAATGTCTGGGTCAGTCAGCAGGAGATGAATAGGATATGTGAGTTCCTGCAGATGAACCACATTGATTTTATAGAGAAATATCTCTGTCGGGTCGGAACCAGGTTCTCCTGCAAGGAGCGGGTTACCGCTCTGGGACTGGAATGTATTTTTTTTCAGGGAGCAGAGAGAAAATGTTCCATCTACCCGCTGCGGCCATCCGGATGTCGTACCTATCCCTTCTGGAATCATTTTAAGACTCATCCGGAGCAGCTTATTAATGAATGCCCCGGTATCAGGGATAAATCAAGTTTGATGGCGTCGTAAAAAGTCGCCAACTGCTTCGTTGCTGCAGGTAAGCGAGCTTGCGAGACTCCGAATTATCTCGTCACTGCGGCGTACTCAAGTACGCCTCATTCCTCGAAATTTGCGCGCCTCGCATTTGACGCTTTTTACTTAGCCATCCCAGAAATTGAGTTTTTACGAAACCATCAAGTTTGAAGATTGAGAATTGAGATACACGCTCATTTTGAGTCATTTGACTTTTGCGGTTGTCTGTTGAAAACTTGATTGAAAAAAGTGAGCGTGTTGATCATGAGTACAGACGAGAAAAATCACAACACTTTAGGACGGAGGACTTATTATGATTGTTAAAGAAATAAGAAAGATAGCAAGGGAGATGGGGATTAATGGCACCAAGATGCGCAAAGTGGATTTGATCAGGGCTATCCAGCTCAAGGAAGGGAACACGCCCTGTTATCAAACAGCGATTGTTGCCTGTGTCCAGAGAGATTGCTGCTGGTGGGCTGATTGTCAGAAATAGGTCTGAACGAAAATAAGACAAAGATATTTGCAATGCAGATCAAAATCGTGGCCCTTAATGCCCGCTTCACCCATTCCTGTCTGGCCTTGTTCCATGTGCGTAACGAACTGGAGAAGAACTGTCTGGATGTTGATACCGAGTTGTGTCAGCTGACAATCAATGATTCCTACTATGAAACGCTGCTTCGTCTCAGTCAGGGGAGTCCGGATTATATCTTTTTTTCCGCGGCTGTCTGGAACTCCGATCGGGTGGAACAGTTGATTCGGGACCTGCAGGTCTGTCTGCCAGACTGCGGGGTGGTGGTGGGTGGGCCTCAGGCCGTGATCATCGGCCGCAATCTCCCTCCAGTGCGCTGTACGGTGGTCAGTGGTGATATGGAGGCTCTGAACAAGGCCTTTTACCGGGACCTGGAAAAAAGGGCGCTGCAGCCCGTGTATGGAGGGTCCTTTCTGCAGATGCAGGATCGGTTCCTCCTGTCACCGTATCGCGAAGAGGACTTCAGTGCGCATCTGAAAGACAGGGCTGTTTATTATGAGAGCTCCAGAGGGTGTCCCTTTTCCTGCTCCTATTGCCTGTCATCTGCAGAAAAAGGGGTCTATCACAAGGAACTCCCCCAGGTTCAGCAGGAGCTGGCCCAGATCCTGTCTCATAAGCCGGCGACGCTGCGTTTTGTCGATCGAACCTTTAATGACAGGCCGGAACGGGCCTTGGCTATCTGGAAGTTTCTCATGGGGACAGAGACCGAGACCCTGTTTCATTTTGAGATCACTCCTGATCGTTTTACGGAAGAGATGTTTGCCTTTCTCCAGACCGTGCCAGTCGGCCGTTTTCAGTTTGAGATCGGGGTACAGTCCACCCATGAGCAAACCCTGCAGGCCGTTGGGCGCGTGGTCGAGTTGGCAAGCGCTTTGCGGAATATCAAAAGATTAGTGGCGCTTGGTTCCATCCATCTCCATGTCGATCTGATCCTTGGTCTTCCCTATGAGACCCGGGAGAACTTTGGTCGCTCCTTTGCTGATCTTTTTTCCACAGGCGCTCATTATCTGCAGATGGGATTGTTGAAGCTGCTGCCCGGCACGGCGATCAGCAGGGATGCGGAGCGTTTTTCGTACACGAACTGCAGGCAGCCTCCCTATGCGGTGCTGGCCAATCAATGGATGGATCATGCCACTTTACAGGAACTGTACTGGTTGTGTGAGTGTGTAGAAAAATTTGTCAATAATCGTTATTTTCCTTCACTGTGGGCGTATCTGCGGCGAAAGGAAGAGGATGTGTTTTCTTTTTTTCAGAAACTCCTGCGTCTCTGCCAGCACCAGAATTTTTTTGGACTGGCTCCCACTCAGGAATTTATGGGGGAGATACTCAGTCAGTTGATCCAGGAGAGGAAGGACGGCTTGTTACTCCTGGAACTTTTGCGCTATGACTGGCTGCGTTGTGGCCATCGTTTTCTGCCATCGTTTCTCCAGGTCGAACTCGCAGAAGAACAGCCGCTGGCGGTGAGGAGTGATGTCTATGAACAGACAGCAGCAGATCTTGCCGGTGTTTTCGACAAGTTCAGCAGGAATCAGTTTTTTAAAAAAGGTTTCTTTCTGCGTTTTTCAGGGCAGTGTCTTCGGGAGCTTGGCCTCAGTCTGGAAGGTGAGCGGGGGGTGATAATATTTTTAGCGGAACGGGAGGTAAGCCTCTACCGGTTGCATAAAACCGCGGTCATTACAGGCTCAACAGTCAGTCAATAGACCGTTCACCGTTGAAAAACGGCACCGGCAGGATTAATCTGTCGGTCAGAACAAGGGCTTGATCTGACTCATGAAATCTGCTTCCAGCTCGCGGTCGTTGATCTCCTGGCAAAGCAGTGCGGCCAGGGCTGGCAGTTGTTGCCTCGAAGTTGGACCCTGCTGTGCCCAGGTGTTAATGATGTCTCTCATGACCTGTCCGGCAATGGGCCCGATGGCATAGGCCAGGGCCTCCTTGATGTCTTCAAGTATCGGCGCCAGTGTCGCGTCAATATCGGCCTCCTGCTGTTTTACCGGGGCCGCAGCGGCCACGTGCTGGGTCTGGGCAGGTGCTTGGGCAATGACCTGGGCCTGCTCCGGGCCTCTGTTGATCGCGGCCTGAATATCCCCGATCAACATGGAGATGGTCATGTTGATGAGGGATTTGTTGACGGCAGGTTCACAGACCATGACCAGAATAGATCCCTGTTCCAGGGGCTTGACAATGAGCAGTGATACATCGAATTTGAACTCAATTCCCGTCAGATCCAGATTGGCCAATCCGCCCATTTTAAGGGCACGGGTGAGGAGATTGCCCATGCTCTTTATGGTGTTTTCTTTGAATATTGGTGGCAGTTTTGCGGCTGCCAGCTCTTGATTCCCGGTGTAAATAAAGCAGCCGAAAACTCCGGGAAGCATATTTATTTCCTTGAGGAGTGAGTCCATGGTGCATTTCCTTTTATGGTCTGTGTCCCAGTTGCTTCGTGGGTAGCGTTTTTTTTTGGGGGTGGGGAGTGAATGTTTTATTCCTGAGCCGTGGTCACAAAAGAATCCTGCCCTGGAAATGACGAACGGTATCTTCTTATTGCAGGCTGATCCTGCTGAGCACGGGCCGTAAGCCAGTAGCCACCGGGCCCGGGGCCACGGTAGCGCCAATTTCCAGGCCGGCTACGACTTCCTTGCCGCAGAGAACAAGGAGCCTGCTGCCATTGCTCATGGTAAGCAGGGCGTAATGCTGGTCACCGGTTCCCATTGCCGCTTGCAGCTGCTGGCCGACCACGGAGACATAAGTGATAAAATTTACAATCTGGTCATCACCTGCCTTGTCAGCGTGGACTACGTTGCCATCTCTGGAGACCAGAATGGAGCTGCTGATCTCGGGCATGGCTCCCAGCATGGTGATAAATTGCTGTAAGGCCGGGTTGGATGAGTGGCTTGAGGCCGTGGTGGGTACTGTCACTGCCTCGACCGCTGGGGAGGGAGTTGAGAAGGAAGCTTCATCATGGAGGAGGTCATCCAGATCCAGATCCAGATCCAGGCCAGTCAGGCCCGTTGACTCTGGTGAGGTTTCAGAATCAGTTTGCACAGCAGGACTGGTGGCAGAGGTGTTTCGTTCGTCCTGCCTCCTGCTGCCCTCAAGCAGGATAAAGCCAAGGGAGTCAAAGATCTTTGGCTCCGTGATATTGCAGGAGTTGGCAAGGACAATCTCCACATTCTTCCAGCTGACAATCTCAAAGGCGGCATCGGTTCCAGAGAGATCATCGGTGTCGGCATCCAGAAGATCTCCGTTTTTGAAATACATATTGCCCTGATGCCTTCCGGAACGAACGGTGAGGGTGCATGTTTTTTTGTCCATTTCCAGCAGCTGGAGAAATGAACTCAAAGAGACCCCGGTGATGAAGCCCTTGGAGCGCCCTTCAAGTCCTGTCAGGATCTTGGTGACCAGTATCTTGAAATCGATAGGCTTTTCGATATACTGAAAGGTGCCGATTTCTTTCAGGCTCTCTTCCATCTCCGGTGTGCCGAAGGCGGTCATGACAATGACCGGGATCTCCGGGTGATGGGAGCTGAGATGGGCGACCAGCTCAAACCCGTCCATCTTGGGCATCTTCAGGTCGGTGAGGACCAGGTGGATGTCCTGTTCATCGAGAATGGCAACCGCCTCTTCACCGTTATTGGCGGTCATGATGCCGAATTGATCCTCGTAGGACTTGAAGCCATCGATTAGGCTGAGCAAAAAACTTTCATCGTCGTCAACAATAAGAACGGTATTCATAGTGGTTTCCGTACCGGCTTAGCCGGGTGATAGATGTGACTGGTCATCAGGAGGAAAGGAGGAGACATCCCCTGTTCCTTTCACACCGCTGAGCTGATGAAGCGTGAAGTGATGATGCGGGTAAAGGGTATCCGAATCTTTTCTTTCTATCATGTGTGGTTGGTCTGTGTCCAGAAAAAGTTGTCAACAGCCGGGAATAACAATAAGAACCTTGGTTCCCTTGTCGCTTTTACTGCGGATATCGATGGAACAGTTCATCTTGGAAAGCATTTTTTTGACAATAACCAGTCCCAGACCGGTTCCTTGCGGTTTGGTGGTAAAAAAAGGTTTGAACAGACTGGCCTGTTCAACATCACTGATTCCACAGCCATTGTCGCCGATAATGATATTGATCTGCCCGTTTTCTTCTTTGAGCATAGTCAGAGAGATGTTTTTTTGTTCAGTCTCGGTAAGGGCGTCGGCGGCGTTGGCGATAAGGTTGAGCAGCACCTGCTGAAATGCTCGGGGGTCTATCATGCCGATACTGGGTTCTTTGGGGATGGCGGCGGTCAGGCGGATGTTTTTTCGCTGGAGATCGGTGGCAATCAGGGCGATGAACTTGTTGAGCAGGGTTGTCATATCTGTTCTTTCGATGATCGGGCGCTCAAATATACTGAAATTCTTGAGTGTCTTGAGCAGATATTCAACGCGGACAATATCTGCAAGGCTGCGGTTGATAAAACGTTTGATGTTGTTTTTGTCGTAGAGCTCCAGATTGGAGTCGAGAACCGAGAGCGAGACCTTGATCGAGTTGATCGGGTTGCCCAGTTCATGGCGAATGGAGGAGAAGATAAAGCCGATATTATCCATGAGGTTTGCGGCCTCCACAATCGATTCCAGTCGTTTTTTTTCCGTGATGTTGCGCTTGACTATCACTTGCGTGGCGATTCTGCCCTCATGATCGTAGGCCGGTGAAAGGAGCATCTCTTCTTCATACAGGGCGTGATCTTTACGATGATTGGTAAATTGACCCTGCCATCTTTCTCCATTCTTCAGGGCCGTTGATATCTGCTGCCAGATGTTGCTGTCCCTGCCGGTCTCGGGATGAAGCTTTTGGATATTGGTGCCCATGAGTTCTGAGTGTGAATAGCCGGTGATGGTTTCACAGGCCGGATTGGCATACAGGATCCGGCCTGCGGGATCAGTGATAAGGGTGCAGTCGCTTGATTGCTCTATAACGGTTGCCAGGCGGTTCCTTTCTGTGCGATCCTGCTGGTTGCGGATGGTCATGGCCAGGATATTGGCGATAAATTGAAGTCCCTTGATCTGCTGCGGGGTAAAAGGGGTGGCATTTGTCAGCCTTTCCATGCCTATGATTCCCCAGAGCTCCTGTTTTAACAGGATAGGGATATCGAGAAAGGCCTTGACGCCAAGGCCCTTGAGGGCCTTTTGTTGCTGCTCTGACAACTGGGGTGACTGGTTATGGACCATTCTTCCTTTTTTCAGGAGGGCCACGCAGTCAGAATTGTTAAATATCCAGCTATGGTCAATGGATGCCTGGTATTTGTCTGGTGAATGAGTAGGCGCTTCCCTGGCTCCTTTGTCTGCTTCGGCGATATAGATCCGGTCGGATTCCAGGGGCCGGCAGAGGTTGGCGAGTTTTCCGCTGAAACAGTGGTGCCAGTTATCCTGGAGATGGGACTGATTGGTGATGGTAAGAATCGTATCCCAGATTGCTTCGTTGCGGGCCATTGCTTCCGTTGTTTTTTGTTCGCTAAATTTTTGCAGTTCTATTCTGAAGTCGTTCAGGACGCTGACGGCTGAAAAACTGTCTGAGAGTACGGTGTATGTCTGCAGTCGTGTTTTGAGGTCGTGGAGGGTGCGTTGATCCTGGATGTGCTTTCGGATGGCGGCATGAAGCGTCATTGAGTGGAAGCGGATGGTGACTCCCAGCAGAATGGTGAGCACCAGCAGACAATAGGTAAGTGGGGTTATGTCGACAGGGGCCAGGAAAAAGAGGACGAAGAGCATGGGCCCCAGGCTGATCGTGAGAAAACAATAAGCCATAGTCGGAACAGAGGCGAGAGAGATGGTGAAGAGGACACAGGTGCTGTAGAGGAACAGTGTATGGATGGTGTAGACAAGCAAGGTGCCATTGTTGACAAGAAAGACGCTGCCTCCCCAGCAGAGGGCCTGCAGCAGAATGATGAGAAGCATGAGGCGACAGGTCCTGCTGACTCTCAATGATGGTCTTCTTCGCGCGTATGCAACTGAAAAAATATAAACAGATGAAAGGCAAATATAAAAAAACAGCCCGGAAAGAAGAATACCCTTTGGCAGTGATTGCCATAAGATGGTCGTTTCCATAAGGGCCGCTGCCAGAGCTGTCAGCTGGACGTGGGGGCCATAGGGATAAAGAGTGCCTAGGGCCTTGTGGAGGTGTCTGGTAGATTCTGAGATGGGTGCCATGTGAGTTCTTGGGTGAAGGGGGATAGAGGTATCGTATAAAATATTGTATCGTGAAATACTCTCGTCTGCCAAGGTCGTCTGCCAGAGCATAGCAGAAGTTGCTGGAAACAACAAAAAAATGGAGAATATGAGGGAGAAATGGAGAGTCTTGACTGGGGCGAGATGGTCTCTTTG
Organism: Desulfoarculaceae bacterium; assembly: GCA_019429465.1. Lineage (GTDB taxonomy): Bacteria > Desulfobacterota > Desulfobulbia > Desulfobulbales > Desulfocapsaceae > UBA2270. The sequence goes on along the minus strand of JAHYIV010000008.1, from coordinate 60,220 downwards.
GTGTTGGTTTAAAAAATTATTACTGTTAATTATCTGATATGCTGTATGAAAAGAGTGTCATCGATAGGTTTTGCAGAGAAAAGTATAGTTTTTTTACTATTTTTGGGCTCCTGTCAGGGATGCCGGATGTAAGATGTTTCCTCAACCCACTGATATTGTGTGTTAAATATTTTTTTCGTGTGTCTGGCACAAGATGTGCAGTAAGTAAGATATCTCTTCTCTCCTGGAAAAAGCCGGTCACACTCTTGTGTGACCGGCTTTTTCTTTTTCCAGGGTTTCTGTCCCTCGCTGTCTCTCTCTCTCTTTATGCTTCCATCTATCTCAGTCTCTCTTGATCGCTGCCAGGGCTATGAGCGTAAGTCTCTCTTACCAGTGCTTGAACGAGTTCTTCTCTGTCTTGATGACCTGCATCTCACGCCTGGCGCCAGGGTCTTACTGAAGCCCAATCTTATCAGCGCCAGCGCTCCGCCCCTTGCCTGTACCCATGCCGGGTTTGTTGCGGCGGTGGCAAGCTGGTTTCTTGATCATGGCTGTCGGGTCTTCATTGGTGACTCTCCTGCCTTTGGCTCCACTATAAAGACGGTTGAGCGTCAGGGAATTTCCCGGGCCGTGCGGGGAATGGATGTCCGCTTTGTTGAATTCTCATCTGTTGTACACCGGCGTTTATCCGGAGGAATCTCCATTGGTGTTGCCGCCGAGGCCCTTGATTGTGATCTTCTGGTCAACCTGCCCAAGATCAAGGCCCATGATCAGATGTATGTAAGTATGGCAGTGAAAAATAATTTTGGTATAGTGAAGGGCATGCGTAAGTCGTGGCTCCATATGCGGTATGGGGATTCGCACCTTGAATTTGCCAGGATTCTCCTGGACCTTGACCGATTGCTGCCGGAAAATATCACCCTTGCCGATGGTATTGAAGTGATGCACAGGCATGGGCCCGTGCACGGAGATCCGCTGGCACTCGGCTGTGTCGCCGGGTCAAGGAGCTCGGTGGCACTTGACACCGCCATGCTGACGCTTCTTGAGCTCGATCCTGGCAGAAGTCCCTTGTGGCTGGCTGCCAGAGAGCGTGATCTGCCCGGGTGTCAGCTCTGCGGGATAGCGTTCCCGTTGCTGGCGCCTGCTGATTTTTTCGGATCAGGCTTTGTGGCCCCGGAAATCCTGGACCCTGTACGGTTCAGGCCACTGCGCTATGTCTTTAATTCCTTGAAGCGAGTAGCTCTTGCCTTGCAACGGGAATAAGAATAGTTTTATATGGTTAGGAGTCGTTACGAAATGATGAGACTCTTTCAAGCAAGATGATTTCGTAAAAACTCAATTTCTGGGATGGCTAAGTAAAAAGCGTCAAATGCGAGGCGCGCAAATTTCGAGGAATGAGGCGTACTTGAGTACGCCGCAGTGACGAGATAATTCGGAGTCTCGCAAGCTCGCTTACCTGCAGCAACGAAGCAGTTGGCGACTTTTTACGACGCCATCAAACAAGTATCGTTACGGATCCTTACGCTGAGCAGGATGCTCCAGTGTCGCTTGCTCCATGGATGGATGAAGAGTGACCGCCGTTTTTGACTTACGGGTGGCCCTGTTATTTTTTATAGCGGCCCAGATGAAACTTGGCATGACGGGGCAATATAATCTTTTTTTAATAGGAATGTATCATGTTCGATTTACAGGGAAAGGTAGCTTTGGTGACAGGCGGTTCACGTGGGATCGGCAGGGCAATCGCTATCCGCCTGGCGGAGAATGGAGTGCACCTGGTGGTGAATTATGTACGTCATAAACGTGATGCCGAAGAGACGGCGGCAGTTATAGCAGAGCATGGCGGTCGTTGTCTGCTGGTAAAGGCGAATGTGGCTGAAGCGTCTGATGTTGACGCCATGTTTGAGGTTATTGGCAAGGAGTTTGGCACGCTTGATATCCTGGTTTCCAATGCGGCCTCAGGTGTCTTGAAGCCAGTCATGGAGCTTACCGAGCGTCACTGGGACTGGGCTATGGATATCAACGCCAGGGCCTTGCTGACCCTGGCACAGAAGGGTTTTCCGCTTATGGGCAGGGGCAGTCGGATTCTGGCCGTCTCCAGTCTGGGCGCTACCCGGGCTATTGAGAACTATACCACAGTGGGTGCCTCAAAGGCGGCCCTTGAGTCTCTGGTGAGGCACCTGGCCGTGGAGTTCGGGCCAGCAGGGATTAATGTCAACACCATCAGTGCCGGGGCAGTGGACACGGATGCCCTGAAGAAATTTCCAAATCGGGATGAGATCCTGGAAACCGCATTGAGGCGGACCCCTTTGGGACGACTTACCACCCCCGACGATGTGGCCGATACGGCAATCTTTCTCTGCTCTCGTCTGGCCGCGATGATTCAGGGACAGGTTATTACCGTTGATGGTGGCTATGCGATCAGGGGCTGATAACGCCTCACCGGGCAGCAAGCGACATATTGCCACCTGTCCCGGCATGGGCAGGGTCATTGTCAGAGATGAATCAGCGACCAATCTATCATACCCTTAAGCCTTTAATCCTGGCATCATCTTCACCCAGGAGGCAGAGTTATTTTCAGGATCTTGGTCTGGACTATCGTGTCCATGCGGCTGACATTGTTGAACAGCTCTTGCCGGCAGAAACACCGGAGGACTTTGTCCGCCGCATGGCTGCAGAAAAGGCCAGGTCTGTTATGGAGCTTTATCACGACAGCTGGATTGTGGCTGCCGATACGGTGGTCAGTCTTGCTGATTCCGTGCTTGGAAAACCTGGAGACCGTGCCGGTGCCGTGTCCATGCTGATGCAACTCTCCGGGAACGAACATCAGGTGCTGACCGGGATCTGTCTCGCCTGTCGCCGGAACGGAATCGCTGCTGTCCGGTCGGTGAGTACCCGTGTTGTTTTCAGCTCGTTTTCCGAGGACGTGGCCCGGGCTTATGTGGCAACCGGCGAGCCCATGGACAAGGCTGGTTCCTACGGGATTCAGGGGCAGGGTGCTTTCCTGGTCAAGGAAATCATGGGCTCGTATTCGAACGTGGTGGGCTTGCCGTTGTCTGAACTTCTGGTCATGCTTGAAGAGTATGGTGTCATTGCCGTTTCATTGTAATGGCCTTGGCTGCCAGGATCAACATCAGACCCTCAGGTCATCTCAGGGATTGACGGCTGTTGTTGAAGGATGAGATAATCTGCCGCATTTCTTGACTTTTGTATTTTTCCTGTGGTAGGCCAGTAAGGGTAATGATCTAACTCCGATGAACGGGATAAGTGCATTTCGCAGATTGTTTTCTTGAAAAAAACAAGAAAAGAATCTGTAAGGCACTAAGCTGTTGACAATAAATACTGTTGTGGTCAGCTGGATCAGGATGGTATCGGTTGCTGTAACGAAAGGGTCAGGCTGCGCTTATCCCTCCCCTGTGTCAAGCGACTGAGCCGTCCATGGGCCACGAAGGACACTACTTGTTTGTTGACATCTTTTAAGAAATTCTCCCTGGACGCGATTGGCTCGGCTCAAGGGATGGCGACATATAGATGCAAGGTTGTGGGGCATTGGATAAACAGGAGTGCTTGAAAAAAGCAGACAAGGTATTTTATGGCAAGCATTGATCGGCAGCAGCATGCTCTTGAGGTCTTACGGTCTATCAACAAGGCAATCACTAATCTTCGCCTTTATCCTGGTCAGAGTGTTCAGGTCGTCAAGGCGGTAGAGAAGGCCTATTCAGAGTTGAAGGTTTTTCTCCGTCTGTATGATGCCCTTTGTTTTGGTTTTCATAAAGGGGTGCCGACTCTCGATAGCTTCATTTTTGAGAGAAAAGAGCGAGAACAGCTGGACGCCCTGTCCCTGGTTGATTCATTGGAAAAGGCCGGATTTGAGAAGATGACCCTGGCCCGCGGGATTGACCGCAAAAGGTTTAAACAGGTATTGTCTTTCTTTACCGCGACCCCTGAACAGATCCAAAAGTCCGGGGGTCACGTTGCTTTTGTGGAAAACGCCGGCCTGGGTCCTGTTTTTCTGGAAGATGAGGGTGAAGAGGTGGGCCGAGCTCAGGCTGTTGTTCGCAGCTTTGCCGATTTTCTGCAACAACTGATGACCGCTGGAGTCCGGCAGGAAGAGATCCTCTTTTTGCTTGAGTCCAACCAGGACGGACAGCAGAGAGAGAAGATGCGGCGAGAGCTGGATGACGCCGGCAAGGGAACTCATACCCTTGCCGGCGCAGTCTGTTTTGTGCTGCAATCGATACAGCATCAAGGTGTCTATCAAAGCTCTCCTGGCTTTTACCAGTTGCTTGAGAATGTCAGTGCCGTGCTCAAGGATGAAGAGATTCGGAAAGCAGGGACGGCGACAGCTGCCCTGCTGGCAGCAAATCTGGATCAGGAGTCCCTTGCTCTGCTCCTTTGCCAGCCCCCGGTCACTCCTTTCGGGGAGGCGCTGTCTTACGCTCTTCTCGCGGCCATTGATAAAGAACGCTTTCAGGTGCTGGTTGTTTTCCTGAGACAGGAGGAAGCGAGACTTGCCGGATTACAGAACCAAAGTGATGCCGAGTCCAGAATGCTGGTGGCTGAGACCTGCCGGTACCTGATGACAACGGTAAAAGGGCGGCAACTGCATGCGGTTGAAAGTATGGGGATGACGGAAAAACAGCGGCAGTCCAAACGTCTGCAGGCGGGAGTAAGCGCTCTGGCTCGGGGCAGTCTTGAGGGCTTAAGGAATAAAGAGATCCTGCTGCATCTCGCGGCCACTTTTGAACGGCTCATCCTGAACAAAAAAGAGAATATCGCCGCCGCTATCATCCAGACCCTTGTCGGTGGTCTCAAGCTGGATGATAATGAGTTGCGTCGCCGCTCAGGGCAGGGGCTTGGCCTGGTCGGAGAGAAACTTGTGTCTCTGGACTCCTGGGTGTGGCTGGAGAAGTTAACACCCACCTTTCTCTTCTGTCTGAGAAGAACGGAGGATGCTGATGAGTCCTGCGCCAGGTTGGTGGCGATTCTGCAGGATATTTTGACCCATGCCCAGAAAACAGGAAGAGAGGATCTGGCTGAAAAGATCCTCCTCCTCTTTTATGCCATTCGCTCCGGGGCCTTGGGGAAATCAGCGGAGGTGAGGGAACGGGTGGCCCAGGTGCAGGACAGGGGGGTGGATCGAACTATCCTGCAAGCCTATCTTGATCGCTGCTTTGATAAACCGGTCGAGGAGATGTATTGTCAGAAGATTGTCATGCATGGCCCGCTGGGTATCCAGTTTCTGCTCGATGTGTTGCTGACCAGTAAAAGAAGGGCAGAGCGGATCAGGCTGTTGAAGATCCTGGCCGGCGTGGGGGCGGCAATGTTATCCTCACTTCTTCTTGAACGATTGCAGGAGCCCATGCCCTGGTATGGGAAACGCAATCTGATCAGGTTGCTTGGTGAAACGGGTGCTGAAGGAGATGCCAGTGCAGTGCAGGGCTATCTCTCCCATGATGACCTGCGGGTGCAGAGTGAGGCCCTGTCCTGTATCTATAAGATCGGTGCTCAACAAAAGAAGCAGTATCTGCTTGACGCCCTGCCCCGGATCAGTGAAAAATTGAAGTTTCGGGTGGTGCTGGCCTTGGCCTCAGTGGTGGATGAAGAGGTCGTTGGCGTCCTGGTCGAGCTGCTGGAGGATGAGAAGTATTTCTCGCCGGATATAAAAAAAACACTCCTGACCAGTATCTGCGAGACTCTGGGACATAGCGGCTCTGCTCAGGCCCAAAAGGCCTTACTGCTGTTGTCGGCAAGTGGGGGGGGGCGTCCTAAAAACATGGACATGGAGGTCCGGCAGGCTGTGCAGAGGGGGCTTGTCTTGCTTGACGCCAGTCGCAGGCAAAAGAGACAAATGCATGCAGAGCTCCGTAAGACCTCAACGAACGCGGTCAGGCAGGCCCAGGTGATGCGGGGCAGGCCGACCACCAAGGTGTACGTGCCGGTAACGAATCTGACCGAGGAACATGATGTCTATCTCCTGCTTGATCAGAACAAAAGGGCGGCCGCCAAAACTCTGCTTCTTGACTTAATCTCCACTGTGGCCTGCCTTCATAAGTTTGATCAGGCAGAGCTGCTTTGCCGGCGTTTGGTGGAGATTGATCCGCTGGCGCTCGATGATATTATTAAGGCAACCGAGATGGTTGAAGAACAGAGAGTCGTCCGCAGCGATCAGGGCCAGACTCAGAACTGGGCGGAGGTCTACGATTTTCTCAGCACCGAAGAGTTTAATGGCCTCTATTCTGCCATGGAGCATGTGCATTATGTCCCGGATGAGAATATTGTGGTGCAAGGCGATCTGCACCAGCGGCTTGTCTTTGTCAATAAGGGCCGGGTTAAACTGTTTTTCCGGGATCCTCGCGGTAATGATATCCTGCTCAGAACAGTGGGACCCGGGGATATTTTTGGGGTAGATTCTTTTTTTGAGGAATCGGTCTGGACTGTTAATGCGGCAAGTGTCGGTACGGTGGATGCCTTTGTTCTGCCTCGGGAGGCGCTGCGGAAGTGGCAGAACAGTTTCCCTGAGCTGGAGTCAAAATTGAAGACTTTCTGCCAACAGCTCGTGGAGCAGGATGCGCTGAAGGTCATGGTCATTGACCGCAGGGCAACGGAACGGTTGAATTTCTCAGCCAGACTGGCCCTGGCTATTCTTGATGATAATGGTCAGGAGACAGGCACTGTCTTGCAGAGTGAGAAGGGTGATGTCTCTATTGGTGGGGTCTCTGCCACCGTCCGTCTTTCTCACCAGCGAAGCGGCCGTCTGCTTTTGGGGCGGAAGGTGATTGTCCGTCAGATCGATGGGCCACCAGGCACTCCGTTGACAGCAGGGATGGCCGGTATGGTGGTGGCCATATATGGACAGAATGGCGCTGGCGGAGAGTCGGTGACCTCTCTGCAGTATACCGTCCATGTCCAATTCGATCATCCCCTGCAGGAAGCTCAGCTGGCAGCAGTCGCCAGTGGCAACTGAAGCTCACAGCCTGACAGTCATTTCTTTCTTATCTCTTATCTTTCCACCACAGGAGCTGCCTTGGCATGGAACAAAGTGAGGCGGTAGCCCTTTTTTATCTCAGTCATCTGCAGAACATCAAGGAAGAAAAATCGCACCTGAGTGCGGACTGTCCTTTCTGTAAACAGAAGGGCAGGGAGTATGCCGGCCGTTTGGTGGTCTATCTGAATAAGGAAGGCTTCTTTTATGGCTATTTCCGCTGTCTGAATCGCTGTGTGGCTGGTGGCTTTCCGCTCTGGTTTGCCAGGTTGACGGGAATCAGCCCTGTCGAGGTTCCGGGCTACGATCCTGACCGTGACTATTTCCAGCGGCAGATAGAGTATCCGGTCAACAATATCAATAATGAGATCCAGCTCTATCAGGACCGGCTCAGTGAAGAGATGCGGGCCCGGTTTCAGCAGGCAGGGATTGATCGCAGCGTCCTGACCGAGCTGAAGATCGGCTATAACGGCCGTTATCTGGTCTATCCGTATGTCCAGGAAGATGGAAACTGCTATGCCGCCCGTTGTCTCTTTCCGGAGCGGCAGGAGGACTCTTTCTGGCATGGTGACGAACATTTTTTTGCTGACCAGTACCACATCTTTAATGTTGAGGACATTCAGCGTTGCGAGAACGGCGCCCTCTTTGTCTGTCAGGGAGAAGAAAACCTGCTTACCCTGAAACAACTTGGCTTTCCTGGGGTGGCAGTCCCTGATTGTCACAGTCTGGAGGCACTCGATGCGGATCGTCTGGCCTTTGTTCATACTGTTTTTATTGTCATGGAGAAGAGTGCTGAGGCTGAGGCTGCGGCGCGTCTTTTCGCGGCCGGAATCGGCTATAAGGCCCGTCTGCTGCGCTGGCCTGCTGCCCTTGCCAGAAATTATAACCTCTGGCAATTGGCCTGTGACCAAGGAAAAGGGTTTAAGGCTGCTGTCCTGTCCATGATGCAGGCGTCCAGCGCCTTCTCGCCCTTTGCCAGCCCCAGGCGGGAATATAATCATTTTCTGGCGCAACTGGCCCTGGAGTCGGGTCCTGCCTATGGGGCCCTCAGGACGGGGTTTCCCAAGTTTGATCAGGCGCTGGATGGCATCCATGGCATTACCGTCATCGGTGGGGCCCCCAAATCCGGAAAATCCTGTTTTGCCATCCAGATTGCCACGGAGATGGCAAGACGAAAGGTGCCGGTGCTCTACTATGATTTTGAGAATGGCCGGCAAAAGATCTATCAGCGGACCTTGAGCCGCTTGAGTCGCCTGTCCACCCGTGACATCAAGGATGGTGTGGCGACAGGTGCCGCAGGTCCACATTTTGAGCGTGCCTGTCAGGACCTTCAACAGCTCCTTGTCTCTTTCCGGGTGGTCAACGATCGAAAACTCAACGCCGAGATCATGCGTCGTCATATTGATTTTATCCGTCATGAGACCCGGAGTGAGTACACCGTGGTGGTGATTGACAGCCTGCACAAGCTGCCTTTTAAGGATTTTAGCGAACAGCGGACCGGGATTGACGCCTGGCTGCGGCAACTGGAGGCCATACGGGATGAGCTGCAGGTCTCCTTTCTTATTCTCTCGGAATTGTCGCGGGGCAGCGGAGATGGCTATACGGACAGGCCTCATATGGGCGTGTTTAAAGGCTCTGGAGATATAGAGTACAGTGCCGATAATGCCCTGGTGCTTTCTCCGGACTGGGATCCTCTGGACTCAGCGCCTGATCAGCAGCGGCAGAATAAGCTGTGGCTGGTGGCCAGCCGGGAACACTCTCCCGGTCTAGTTGGCAGCTATGGCCTGGACTATCCCTATTGGGGATTTACCGAGCTGGATGAGCCGGGTGCAGTCTGAGTGATGAAGGCCCTGGTGGAGGGTTCGGTGGCAGAGTAACTGGAATTAGCAGGGCATGTCACAAGGATGTTGTATTCCTCCTTTTGAAACGATATGGTACACAAGTCTTGTTTTGTCTTCTCAATGCCATTTTCGGTGTATTGAGTCGTCTCCAAAAAATAAAGAAAGAATAAAGGGATAAGAAATGCGACGAATGACTACTGCTGTTTTGGCCGGTCTGCTTCTGTTTGGTGCTCATGATGTGCAGGCTTTTGATGAAAAAGGCGGGAATGCTCTGTGGGGTAAATATGCTATTCAGACCTGTCGTTCCTGTCATAAGGCAAAGGGCTTGAGCAGTCTGGAACCAGGAGAAAAGAGCGAAGCAGGGTGGCGCTCTTTTTTTACTGATGACTATAAAAAATTGCGGGACAGGAAACATGATTTTTCAGTCATGGGGATCAATGAGCGTCAGTTGGAGAATATCCATCGTTATCTGGTCGAGGAATCAGCAGACAATGAGGCGACTGGATCTGCTGCTCAAGCCCCTGCTCGCGAAACTATTGAGGCCAAGGCTAAAAAAGTGTCCACCCCGGGAGAGGTCAACAAAGGTGAGGGGGCGGCAGGAGTGTTCGATTTTACGGCAGGGGATAGTATCAAAGGCAGGTATGTCTTTCGCAGGTGTCTGACCTGTCATAAAAAAAATAAGGCCCCGATTATCAGCCCTGGTGATCGGACAATGGCCGCCTGGGATCGTTTTTTTACTGCTGATTTCAAAAGATTTAAAAAATCGATGCCTCAATTTGACACCTACGGCTTTACTACTGTTCAGATGGAGCATCTGCATCAGTTTGTCCTCAAGTATGCGCTGGATGGAGTAAGCCCTAAGACCTGTAAGTAGAGGGAATCTCGAATGTTTTTTTGTTTGTGAGTGGCTTCTGGCTCTTCAATGGAATACTATCCATCCACTGAATTGACGCAAGCGAATGCAGGTAAGGTCAGAGCTTGTTGTCTGATTTGACAGAAAGGGAGACCCATTGGGTCGTCCCTTTTTGTTTGCCCAGCGTAGCGGGCAAACCCGGCCTGCTGCAAGGGCTCTTTGACCTCGGTGCTGTAAAAACCGGAATGTAACTATCCAGCTTAATGCCAGGAAAATGCCAAATCACATGTCACGTAACTATTCAGCAGTGCCTCATATGCGAGAAAGAGGCCTGCGAAGTGTACTGATTCGTACATGAGCAGACCGATGACGAAGCAGATGAGGTGCTGCTGGATAGTTACACCGGAATTTCTGTTTCGGTATGAAAACGAAGGAAAATAAACAGGAGCCGTATACGAGGCCCGGACGTACGGTTCTGTGAGAGGGATGAGGCGAGTTTGATCAGGTTCGTCTCATCCCTCTCGATTTTACCATATATTGTAATGAAGGCAGGGAAGAAGGAGCGTCATGTTACGGGATCTTACTTTGGCGGCCAAGGCCGCATGCAGCCAGGAGGATCAGGAATCCCTGGTCCCTATTATCAGGATTCTGAAGGATATGGGTGACAAGGCCAAGAAAAGAGGCATTCTGTCCCTGGAAGAAGAGCAGGCGAGTGTTAAAGATCGGTTTTTCCGGTTAGGCCTGCAGCTCATTATCGATCAAACCGAACCGGAGATTGTGAGAGATATCCTGGACTCGGATATTTATTACAATGAGTCGAATGGCCGGGAGTTGTTGAAAAAAATCATCATCCGAGAAGGGTTGTTGCGCATTCAGGCTGGCGATATTGCCCGCAATATCCTGATCTGCACCAAGATTTTTCTGGGAAAGGTGGATGGTGCTACCTTTGACCGCCTTTACAGGTGATTCCGCCTTTGGATCTCATGCGCTTGAGGAGATAAATAGAGCTGTATGAATTTCTTTGGGGAGAGGAAGTGGCAGACAAAAAAAGGGAAATGGCTGGGGGACGAGGGTTCGAACCTCGATAAGCGGAGTCAGAGTCCGCTGTCTTACCATTAGACCATCCCCCAGCAGGTGATGCAAAGATAAAGACAATGAAGCTGTCTATTTAGAAAATCGTTGCTCTTCTGTCAAGGAAAAAGAGGACGTGAAGGGGGATAATCAGGAAATTATAACCCCTGCATAGCCCACCACCTGGTCGGTGTCGCCGCTCACTGCCCCGGAATCAGTATAGCGCACCAGCTCTGTCTTGGTCGCACCAAGGGCCATGGCCGCGATGAGGGCGACGGTTACCGGCATGATGCCGCACATGGAGATCCTGTGGTCAATGATTGAGTGATAGAGGATGGCAGGATCCATGTCGGCAATCTTTTTCAAGGCATAATGATCTTTTTTGTCAGCCGCCTCCCGCGGTTCGTAATGGGTCATGTCGCTTGAGGCCACAATCAGGATCTCTTTGCCCGAGCCGGCGATAACCTTGGCAATGGCGGCCCCTACCTCCTGACAAAGGGGATAGGAGATGTGTGAGACCACAATCGGGACGATAGAGAGGTGCTGCTGTCGTGCCTGCAGAAAAGGCACCTGGACCTCGAGTGAGTGTTCAAAACGATGGGCTGTCTCATCGATGGTGATGGCGGAACTGGTGTTGAGAAGGGCCTCCATGATGGCTGAGTCAATCGGGACCATCCCCATGGGCATCTGCCAGGCAAGCGCGGACAGAGCCACCGGATCTCCCTGGCCGTGATGATTGGGTCCGAGGATGATGACTGTCTCCGGAACGCGAACCCGGGCAAAGGTTTCAGCGGCCACAGCCCCTGAATAGACATAGCCCGCGTGCGGCGAAATAACGGCATGGGCCTTTTGAGGTTTTGTTGAAACCGGGGTCATCTTCACGATATCCCTGGACAGAATCGCCGGGTCTCCGGGATAAAAACGGTCTGCTACTGTCGGCCTTCGGATTGTGCTGTGCATGGTGTCACCTCCGTTTTAGGAACCGCTAAGAATGCCCACTCTTTCATGATGTTTTTGTCGCAACGGTCCCGGATGGATGGAAAATGACCGGTTTCCTCTGCCGTTTTTGCCGTCAATCTGACGCCGTTACCGCGGAGTTTAGTGCCTTACAGATTATTTTCTTGTTTTTTTTTGCAAGAAAATAATCTGCGAAAGGCACTTATCCTGTTTTTCGGGGTTAGTGCCTTACAGATTATTTTCTTGTTTTTTTTTGCAAGAAAATAATCTGCGAAAGGCACTTATCCCGTTCATCGGGGTTCGGCTGTGGTTCGCTTACCTGTGGTCACGGTTGATCACCCAGGTCGTACCGTCTGCGCCATCTTTCAGCTCAACGCCCTTGGCCGAAAGCTGGTCCCGGATATTGTCGCCGCGCGCCCAGTCCTTTGCCGTTCGCGCGTCCTTTCGTTCCTGGATCAGTTTCAGGATTTCCTGCTCGCTGATGTCAAGTTCCAGCAACATGGCTGTTTTCTTCCGGGCCAGATAGGTCCTGGCATCTTCCTGCAGCAGGCCCATTATCCCGGCCAATTGTTTAATGAGGGCTCCTGTCTCTTTCAGTAACTGGACATCTGCATGGCATGGTCGTGCCGGCAGCTGCTGGCAGATTTTATTGACGATCCTGACTGCATCAAAGAGGATGCCCTGGGCCTGGGCGGTGTTAAAATCATCGTCCATGGCCTTTTGGAAGCGTTCTTCAATGGTGCGCAGTTTGTCTTGGTCTTTTGGGGATACAATCTCTGTCACGTCAGCGATAAGCCCTGTGGTACCGAGATCATCGATGGCCGCCATACAGCCATAAAGCCGGTCAAGGCCGGTCATGGCGTCCTGCATGGCCGTCTCTGAAAAATCGAGAGGATTGCGGTAGTGGGTGGAGAAGATGAAGAAGCGTAAGACCTCTGGATGGTATTGTGTCAGTATCTCCCTGATGGTAAGGAAGTTGCCCAGCGATTTTGACATCTTCTCATCACGGATGGTGACGAATCCGTGATGGATCCAGGTGTTGACAAAGGGCTTGCCGCTGGCCCCTTCGCTCTGGGCCACTTCATTTTCGTGATGGGGGAAGATGAGATCCTGGCCACCGCCATGGATGTCAAAGGTGTCACCCAGATATTTCCGGCTCATGGCCGAGCATTCTATATGCCAGCCCGGGCGCCCTGGCCCCCAGGGGCTGTCCCAGGTCGGTTCGCCGGGTTTTGACCCTTTCCACAGGACAAAATCCATGGGATGGCTCTTGTTCTCGTTGATGGCGATGCGGGCACCTGCCTGCATGTCATCCAGGTTGCGGCCTGAAAGTTTGCCGTACTCAGGAAAGCCGTTTACCGAATAATAAACATCGGTGCCTGCCTGATAGGCCAGTCCTTTGCCGATCAGTTCGGAGATCAGATCAATCATCTCCTGGATGTGTTCGGTGGCGCGGGGTTCAAGGGTCGGACGATCGACCCCCAGTCTGTCCATATCCACATAAAACTCATCGATAAAACGTCCGGCCAGCTCCAGGGCGCTTACGCCCTGTTCCGTGGCCCGGGTAATGATCTTATCATCAATATCCGTAAAATTACGGATATAGGTAACGGTATAGCCCCGGTAGCGAAGATAGCGGACGATCATGTCAAAGGCGAGCGCTGATCTGGCATGTCCGATATGACAGAAGTCATAGGAGGTAATTCCGCAGACATAAAGTTTGATATGGCCCTTTTCCAGCGGCTTGAGCAGTTCTTTTCTGCGGCTTAAGGTGTTGTATGTTTGTATGGGCATGGTTTAAAGAAAAGAGTTTATCGCTTGATCTACGAGGATGATTTCAGTAGGAAAAGAAACGTATTTGTTTGTTGTGAGGAGAGTCTATCTATATCCTCGCCGACATATCTAGTGTAGCATAACCATATTGGATGGAAAAGACAAGAATGAGCAGGGAAAATGAGACATCGCCAGTCACGCCTTCACCAGGCCTACGAGAAGAACCCGAGACTCCGGTGCTGCCTCGTAGCCCGGGGGCAGTTCCTGCGGCCCGTGATCGCCGGAACTGGTACAGGGCCTGGCTCTCCCCCCAGGTGCTGGCCATGTTCTTGCTCGGCTTTTCGGCAGGGATTCCCATCCTGCTGATTTTTTCCACCCTTTCTGTCTGGCTCCGTGAGGCCGGGATTGACCGGGCGGCGGTCACTTTTTTCAGCTGGGCTGCTCTCGGCTATTCCTTTAAATTCCTCTGGGCCCCTCTCATCGACAAGATGCCTCTTCCTCTGCTTACCCGCCTGCTGGGCCGTCGGCGTTCCTGGCTGCTTGTGGCCCAGTTATCCGTCATGGCGGCCATTACCTGGATGGCCTGTACGGATCCGGTGCTCGGTGAGAAAAACATGATCATGATGGCCCTGGCCGCGGTTCTGCTTGGATTTTCCTCGGCCACCCAGGATATTGTCATTGATGCCTATCGCATCGAATGTGTCGGCGCCTCCATGCAGGCCTTGCTGGCGTCCAGTTATGTCGCCGGTTACCGGATCGGGATGCTGGTTGCCGGCGCCGGGTCACTCTATCTGGCCACCCTGTTTGGCACCACCAGGGAGCTGTATCGTTTTGAGGCCTGGCAGATGACCTATCTGGTCATGGCCGGGGTCATGTCTGTCGGGGTGATAACCACGCTCTGCATTGGAGAACCGGAGAGGAATGTTGGCGCCCTTAGGCACCACTACTCCTTGCAGCACTATCTGCGACTGGTGATCCTGTTTTTGCTGGTGGCGGCCTCCTTTGGCGGCAGCTTTTTCTTCAGCGCCCCGCTGGTCGCTTCGGTGAAGGAGATCCTTGGTCAGCAAGCTGAAATCCACCTTGAACTCGTCGGTTTTCTGGTAGAGACCTGCCGTTTGTTCCTGGCCCTGGGGGTTGCGGCGCTGATCGCCAGGGTTGCTGTCCTGCTCGGTGTGGTCGACCAGGGGATGGTGAGTGAGAGCTATATCGCCCCGGTGCGGGATTTCTTCAGCAGATATGGGGTTAAGGCGGCAATTCTACTCCTGACCCTGGTTGGTTTTTACCGGGTCTCTGATATCGTCCTCGGGGTGGTGGCCAACGTCTTTTATATTGATATGGGCTTCAGCAAGAATGTGATTGCCTCGGTGACCAAGACCTTTGGCCTGGGAATGACCCTGCTCGGCGGTTTTCTGGGTGGCATGCTGACCGTGCGCTTCGGGGTGTACGCCATTCTTTTTACCGGCGCCCTGCTGGCCGCCGGCACCAATCTGCTGTTCATGCTCCTGGCCCGCAGCGGCGCTGACCTGACCTTGTTGACCGTGGTCATCGGGGCCGACAGCTTGTGTGCCGGACTTGCCAGTACCGCCTTTATCGCCTTTCTCTCGAGCCTGACCAACATCTCTTTTACCGCTGTCCAGTATGCCCTGTTCAGCTCGCTCATGACCCTGTTTCCCAAGCTCATTGGCGGTTATTCCGGGACGGCTGCCGCCTCCTGGGGCTATGAGTCCTTTTTCCTCATGACAGCGCTGATGGGGCTTCCCGTACTCCTGCTGGTGTGGCTGGCCCGTGGAGTCATTAACCAGAGGACTGATGGCGTCGCATAATAAAGTTACAAATACTGTTTTGTCCTGCCTGGGTCTTTCTGGAGAGCCATCTCCTTGATCAAATTTTGTCCTTTACTCTTTACCTTCTTTCATGAATTCGATCAGTTTCCGGTGGCCTGCCGGGAAGGCAAAGTCGGCCAGTTCAGGAAAGATGACCCAGCGATACTCCTGGGCTGCATAGAGAATGGGGTCTGGGATCTCCCCTGATTCAAGGGGGTCAAGGGAGCAGAGGAAACAGTGGAGAATGACCTTGTAGCGGGTGTAATGATGGACGGTGGTGGTTATTTTTCTGTCGACCCGCACGGTGAATCCCGTCTCTTCAAAAAAATCGCGGACAACCGCCTGTTCAGGCTGTTCCTTTTCTTTGAGCCTGCCGCCCGGGAATTCCCAGAGACTGCCCCAGACATCATCGGCCAGACGTTGCTGGATGAAGAATTGGCCATTGGCCTGCGGGTGCGTTAAGACGCCGGTTGCCATTTCAATGGTGGAGATTGTCTTGCCTTTCCGGGGAACTGGGCGCTCGGTAATCAGGTCTTCCCTGTGGGCCAGGCAGAACGGGTTTAATGGACATTGCCCGCAGGCAGGATTTTTCGGGGTGCAGATCAGCGCTCCCAGTTCCATCAATCCCTGGTTAAAGGAGCGGGCCCGTCCCTCGGGCACCAGCTTTTCCGCCTTCTGCCACAACATCTTGCCGGCCCGTGACAGCGGGATGTCAATATCAAAAAGTCGAGCAAAGACCCTGCCGATATTGGCATCGACCAAGGGCACTGTCAGGTTGTAGGCGATTGAGGCAATGGCGCCCGCGGTATAGGGACCAATCCCGGGCAGGGCCAGCAGGGATTTCTGGTCGCTGGGGATGATCCCGTCATGATCACGGACAATGATCCTGGCGCATTGAAGGATATTTCGGGCCCGGCTGTAATAGCCAAGTCCTTCCCAGCATTTGAGAACCTTGTCTTCCCGGGCGAGCGCCAGGGTCTGGATGTCCGGGAACTCCCGCAGCCAGTGCTCAAAGAAGAGGGTGACTCTTTCCATCTGCGTCTGTTGCAGCATGATCTCTGAGATCCAAACCTGGTAAGGGATGTACTCCTGGCGCCAGGGCAGGGCGCGCTGTTTTTCCTGAAACCAGGTGATCAATGCCTGTTGCAGCGGGGTGAGAGAAGAAGGCATGGTGTGGTTACTGAGATAAGGAAAGGGTTTGATTTATCTTATTGTTTGTCATACTTTAGATATTAATCCATTCTACCAAAGAATGTCGAAACTATTCACCTGCAGAGTTCTGCCGTTGAATCACCCAAAAAAAGGGGGAAACATGAAAAATCTAGTCGTTTATTCATCAAAGAGTGGCAATACCAGGAAGATGGCGGAGGCGGTGTATGCGTACCTGGGCGGGGACAAGGAGATTGTGGCCGTGGCTGAGGCGCCGGATCCGGCCGGATACTCTTTTGTGGCCGTAGGCTTCTGGCTCAAGGCAGGTCAGCCGGATCCGGAGTCTCAGGCTTATCTTGCCAGGTTGAAGGAGGGGCAGGCGGTCTATCTCTTTGCCAGTCATGGCGCCGCCGCGGGTTCGGCGCATGCGGAAAATGCCATGAAAAAGGCCAAGGAGCTTGCCGCCGGGACTCATATCCTGGCAACTTTTTCCTGTCCCGGCGAGGTGGACGCCGAATTTTTACAGATAGCGGCCCGGAAAAACCCGCTGCCGGCCTGGTTTGCCGATGCCCCGGCTGCCAAGGGGCACCCTGACGCCAATGATCTGAAAAGGGTGGTCCGGATGCTGGAAGAGCTAGACCTGCCCTGATTTTTCAGGGGGTCACCTTATTTTCTTACAGGCCCTTGCGGTTTTGATGGGAAATTAAAGGGCGGCTGACCTGTTTTCTGCCGAATCCAGTTCAGTGCATGCTGAAGAGACGGGCGGTGAATCAATGCGTTCATCACCCGCTGTCTTCCGCGGACATCAAGGAGAGAGACCCCGATCAGGATGGTGATCACGCCTTGGCCGGGCAGAAAAAGCATCATGAATCCGGCGAGACACAAGACGCATCCCAGGCAGTTTCTGATGATCTTGATGGTACAGGCGAGGGCGGGATGGCGCTTATGTCTCTGCTCCACAATTGTGGCATGGATGAGAAAATAATCAACAGAGGCCCTGGAGATAAGAAAGGGGATGAGCAGCAGGCTGAGCAGAAAGGTTGCCAGCGACAGGAGCCCCAGCCCTTCAAACAGGGTTGTGTATGATATCTGAAAGGGTAGTGTTATCATTGTTCCGCCTGCTCGACATACTGGAGTTCGATCAGCACTTGATTGCCTGGTGTCCCTGTTTCGCTCACCTTGCTTTGTTCCTGAATGGATATCCGTCTCGAGGCGATGCCAGGAAGAGCGGCGTAGAAATCATATATATGTAAGGCCCGCTCCCGGGCAAGGTCCAGCAGGGTTGTGTCTGAGACCGTGATCGGGTCCGGACTCAAGGCGACTGGCGGGGTGTCCTGTGGAGGGATATCCCTTTCGGTGATCTTTCCCTGAGGCGCGGCTGTCTGCTGTGCCTGCTGTGCCTGTTTTTTTATCTTCTGCTCTTTCAGCCATTCCTCCAGCCTCTGCTTATTTTTCAGGGCTACCCGTTTGCTTTCTTGTTCTTCCAGCGCCTGCTGGATCACAGCCCGGTCGTGAATCGGGTCGGCCACTCCCGTGAGGATAAGGCCCAGATGCGGGCGGGCAGCCAGCAGGGCCGCAAATTGCTGCAGGTTCTTCCGGGCATCACTGTTACCGATTTCATCCAGTTCGCTCAGGCCGGCGGGGAAGCTGATAAACTGGTTGTTCCGAAGGTCGGCAAATTCTGCTCCAGCCAGCAGGAATGGCGCCACGGCGGCCTTGGCTCTCATGGTCTGCAAAATAGCCACGGTTTGTGTGAACAGCGGCTGGACGCTGTCTGCCGGCAGAGGAATCAGCAGTTGTATCTGATCCCGGCTGTCTGCTATGAGGGCCAGGGGCAGGGCGGTGTCAGCCTGTACTGAACCGGGGCGGAGGCCGGTGAAGAGCAAGTTTGCCTCTCCCTGCTCTTCACCGGCTTGCCGGTTGTGCTTGACAGTGAGATCAAGGCTGGCGGAATCGGGATTGAGATCAAGGAGCGGGCTTATCTGTTCTGACAGCAACTGGAGTGGAAATCCCTTGAGAACGAGATCCGAGGTGAAGTCCCCCTCACTGGTCAGGAGATCGGCGGAACCGGACAGGGTGAAAGGGACACTGCTTATCTGACCGGCAAGGTCAAAGCTTGAGCCTGCAGCAGACTTTTCCGGCACAGTGTTGATCTGGCCATTGAGCTGACTGATCTCAGCGGACCAGGGCGGATTAAGACGCTGGTCCGTATAGCTTATGGTCCCGTTGTCAAAGCGGATCTTCCGGATAACAGGCGAGGAGGAGCGGCCATCATCCTTTGGTTGCTTCCCCTTGTCTGGTGATGAGGCCACCAGGCCCTGGAGAAAAGCGCCGATCTGGGTCAAGGGGTCGGGGCTTGCTGAATCCTGCAGCCAGGAAAGATTTGGGGTGTCAAGGACCAGTTCCTGGATGCTGATGCCCAAGGGGTTGGTCTTTATGGCGATATTCTTGATCTCGGCCTTGCTCGCTGCCAGCCCTGAACCCTTTTCATTACCCCGGATCAGGGCGGAGTCAAGCTGCAGGTCGCCGGTAAAGCTGGCCTCAGGATAGCGGTATGTCCCCTGGCCATGGACAATGGCCCTGCTGTACTGAAACAGGGGCGCCTCGGGAAGCCACGGTGCGACCTGCTCCGAGCTGATGGCGGAAAATACCAGTGAGAGCCGGGCTTGCAGCGGGGCCAGGGTAGTCAGGCCCTGGCCTTTCAGCCTTCCTGTCTGGTTGATGCGGGCTGTAAGATCGAAGTTGTTTTGACTGTCGGTTCCGGCCATCAGTTTACCGGCCTTGATCTGCAGCTCGTCGATCTGCAGAACCTTCGCCTTGTCTTGTTGCGGATTGAGGGTGGCCTTTCCTGAAAAGCCGAGGCCTTGGATCTGGATTCTTTTTCTATCGTCTCTGAAACCTTGCAGGACGTGAGGGAGCTTGTTCTGTTGCAGGGTGAGGGTGCCCTCTTCGAGCGTGATCGTGCCTAGATCAAGCTTGTCTTCTTTGAATTTCGTATCTTTGGTCGCGACCTTCCTGGCCGAGAGCCAGGGCTTTTTCTGGTCAAGCAGGATCAGGTCAAGGATCTCGGTGGTGGCGTCGATCAGGGTGGTCATGCCGGAATTGGGCACAGTCGGGTCAAAGGAGAAATGGCCGCTCAGATTTGCAGACCCTGACGTATCTGCCGCCAGCGAGGGATCTATAACGGCCAGGAGGGTGCGCGCCTCGATATTGTTCAGTAGCAGGGCGCCGCCTGGGATTCCTCGGTTATTAAAAGAACCCTGCCAGTCAATGGAGGCCTGGGTTTTTTCCTGCTTGGTGCTGAGGGCAAATGTCCCTTTGTCGCCGGCCGGTTCCGGGGCGAGCCGGAAGTTTTTTACCGTGAGCTGGATGGAGTTCCAGGGTGGCTGGTCCGGGCTTTCTTTTTTGCTGTTGATAATCCGCAGGGTGCCATCTTCGACAGTAAGGGAGTCAATCTCCAGGTGAGGTCGTGGCTGTTGCTGTCCTGGCGTCTCCGGGCTGGCGGTAGGGCTGGAAAAAAGCTGGGCCATATCCCGTGAAAAATTGGCCTTATCTGCTGAAAATTGGGGTTGCAGGGCGTGCAGGTTCTGGATACGCAGGGCGCCATCAAGAGGTTGCAGGCTGCCTTCGATCGCAAGTGTCGGCGCGGTCATCGACAGGGTCTGTTCCCTGTTGGCCAGCTCGACCCCTGTTGTCGTAAGGGCAAAACCAATGGTCAGAAGGCCGCCCTGTTGGTCTTTCGGGATAAAGGAGATCTGGAGCCGGCCATTGCCTTTGCCCTGGCTCAGCACCAGTGGCACAGAGCTGGGCAGGTAGGAAAAATAGAGGGGAAGGTCGAGATCCTGGACGTTGCAGGAGAGATTGGTCTTCAGCCCGTTCGCGCCGCCTTTACCTGGCATTGCCGCCTCGCCGCTGAGTTCAACCGGGCTGCCGTTGATGACTGCCGAAAAGTGGGGACGGATATACTCCCTGGCCACAAAGGAGAAGTTGGAGAGGGAGGGAAGATCCAGCTTGAGCTGTTCGACGCTGTGTTTTTTGCCGGCCACACGGTCATCAAAGAGCATCCTGCTGTTGCGGATAGAGATATTGTTCACAGAGAAGAGCAGGGGCGGGCGTGACAGGGAAAGAGGATCCTCTTTCCCCCTGGAATTATCTGCAGAGGCCAGGGCTGGCAGGTTGTACGACTTGTCCGGGTAGCGAATGAGTGTCAGGGTCAGCCCTTGAATTTCCAGACGGTTAGAGGCAAGACCATTACGAAGCAAGGCAATCAGGTTCAGGTCGATGAGCAGGTGGTCAATCTGCAGGAGTGTGTCTGTCGGCGCCGGGGTCTGAGCGCTGTCAGTGGAAACAATATCGAGCAGTTGCAGTCGCAGGGTAAAGGGATTAAAACGCGCCTCGCCGGCAGTCAGGCCCATGTCGGCAGTCTGTTGCAGAGATTCCGAGAGATATCTGGTGAGCCATGAGGGGGCGAGGAAAAAGCCGCCTGCCGCATAGGCGGTAATCAGAAAAACGAGAATGCCCAAGCCGGGGATGAGCCAGCGTCTTGGCCTTTTGGGGCCGGGAACGGATCTTTTAGCTGCCGGCCGCCGACCTGCCCGTCCTGCTTTAGGTCTTTCTGGCCGCTGAGTTGGGGGCTTTGGTTCAGGATTGATAGAGATGGTACTAAAACGATCAGACATGATTGGTTGGCGTTCTGATGAGGTGGTGAAACAAGGATACTCATAAAATATCTACGGAGTGCAACTTACCATCTTTAACTGGCAATTTCCAACTTTTTACCTTCAGGTCAGGGGCCGTTACATAATCATGACCTCTTAGACCATATCGTGACGAGTCCTTGCGCGGAGCATGGATTCCTGCGTCGATCGCTCGCTGGCAGGATGAAGAGCGACAGCCGAGCGCGCCATTTCAATGTTCCTGTTGTTTTTTGAATGACGCTATAAAGTATGTATTGAAAAAAACAGAGATTATGCTGTACACTGAAAAACAACATACGATGTTGGAGGATCATGGGTTGTCAGTCACGCGATGCCTTGACGGCTGATCTGTCTTTTCCTCCTGTTCCCTTTTCCTCGCTCCCTGATGCTGCTTTTATGCTTGAAATACTCAAATTGCTGCGCTGGCAGGATATGCTCGATATTCTGGTGGTGGCCTTTATCATCTATCAGCTCATCCTGATTATCAAGGGGACGCGTTCGGTGCAGATGATCCTGGGGCTGGTGGTGCTCAGTGCCGGCTATTTCATGTCTGTCGCCCTTGATATGGCTGCCCTGCAGTGGTTGCTGAACACCTTTCTCGGCTCCCTGCTGCTGATTGTGGTGATCGTCTTCCAGCATGATATACGCAGGGCCCTGACCCAGGTCGGGAAGTCTCCCTTTCAGAAAAACAGGGATATGGCTGAGAAGGAACTCGATGAAATTGTCCGGGCGGTCTTCTATCTCTCCAAGCGGCGTATCGGTGCCTTGATTGTCCTCGAGAGGGAGAGCGGCCTGCGCGATTTTGTTGAATCCGGTTCTGATCTTGACGCCAGGCTGAGCAAGGAGTTGTTGATCTCCATTTTTATGCCTGTTTCCCCTCTGCATGATGGCGGGGTGATCATCCAGAAAGGGCGGATTCAGACGGCAGGCTGCATTCTGCCCCTGACCAAGAATCCTTATATCGATAAACGATTTGGCACCAGGCATCGGGCGGCAATTGGCCTGTCGGAAGAGACTGATGCCGTGATCATTGTCGTTTCTGAGGAGACTCAGGAGGTCTCACTGGTACAGCATGGAGCGCTCACCCGCATGACTGATGAAATGACACTGACCAAGGGGCTTCATGCCATTTTTATAGTGAAAGATCAGCAGGCGCAGAGCTGGAAGAGTTGGGTGGGCAGATCATGAGTTTATATAAGACACCATTACAGATCCATGATTTCAAGGATTTACAGGAGGCATGGCCGAAGGATTGGACCTTGCGTTTTATCTCTTTGGCCTTGGCCGTGCTCCTCTGGTATTTTGTCGGTGGCGATGATACCGTCGACAAGAATGTGCTGGCTCCCGTTGAGGTTATTAACCTGCCGCGGGATCTGGTGATCTCTAATCAGTTCAAGCGGGAGATTGAGGTTACGATCAGTGGTTCGCGCAGCCAGGTCTTGAAGATAGAAAAGGGAGATATAACCAGGCAGGTGGATCTTAGCCACGCCGTTCCTGGCACGATGGTCATAAAAAATGAGCCCCATATGATTCCTGTGTCGCGCGGGATGAAAGTCCTGCGGATACAGCCAGACTCGCTTATCTTTTCGCTCGACAAACTTATCCAGAAACAGCTTGCCGTAAAGCCGGTCACTACAGGAGCTCCAGCGTCTCATTATATCCTCCAGGATATTGTGATGAAACCGGAGACCATTTCTATTACCGGGCCTCAGGCAGTACTGGCGCAAGTGGACGTCTTGCAGACCCAGGTGATTGATATCAGCGGAATGTCTCAGCCTAAGCAGCTGCAGATCCCCCTGGTCCTGAATCCGGGACTCATTGAGCTGATCGGTGAAACTTCGGTGACCGCGGATCTGGTTATTGTTGAGGAGACCGTGGAGAAGAGTATATCCGGTCTGCCGATTGAGTTAAACAGCTATAAAGGTATTCGGCGAATCAGCCCCGCCACGGTTACCGTGACCGCAATCTTGCCCAGAAGTCTGACTCGGGAGAATAACAACCTTCAATCCCTGTTCAGGGTGACTGTTGAGAACGAAACCGAAGAAGGAAAGATGACAGTCAGGGTTGTGCCGAGGGAACAAACCGCAGGTCCGATACGGGTCGTCAAGGTCGAACCCCTGGTGGTGACGTATGTTGAAGAAAAGCCGGATGCGTTGCCATCCTTGCCAAAGCAGGACGAGGATCCCCTGAAAGAATAGGTTAGAGTAAGGTCATCTACAATGGAAAAGAGAGTGAAAGTTGAGTTAGACGAGTCTTTTGAAGCCGTAACCCAACAGCAACAAGTAACTATTTAATGGCTACAAAACTAAGAGACAGGTCAGGCATGAAAAAATTATTTGGCACAGACGGCATCCGCGGGGTGGCTAATATCTATCCCATGACCACCGAGATTGCCATGCAGGTCGGTCGGGCCATTGCCTTTCAGGTCAAACACCGGGCCAAGGGGCATCGGATCGTCATCGGCAAGGATACCCGTCTCTCAGGGTATATGATTGAAAATGCCCTGGCCGCCGGTATCTGTTCCATGGGAGTGGATGTCCTTCTTGTCGGTCCTCTGCCGACCCCCGGTATCGCCTTTATTACCACCTCCATGCGGGCCGACGCGGGGGTGGTGATCTCGGCCTCGCACAATCCCTTTCAGGATAACGGGATCAAGATCTTTTCCAGCGATGGCTTCAAGCTGCCGGATGAGTATGAGGCCGACATCGAAGAGCTGATCTTCTCCCAGAAGATGGCGGCCCTCCGGCCAGTGGCCGACGAGGTGGGACGGGCGCGTCGTATTGATGATGCCAGGGGCCGCTATATCGTTTTTCTGAAAAACACCTTTCCTAAAAAATTTACCCTGGAGGGCTTCCATATTGTCCTCGACTGCGCCCACGGTGCAACCTACGGGGTGTCTCCTCATGTCTTTGAAGAGCTGGGGGCCAAGGTTACCACTTTCGGGGTCAATCCGGATGGCAAGAATATAAATAAGGATTGCGGGGCCCTGTATCCGCAACACATGGCGGAGGTTGTGCGCCAGACCGGCGCCGATATCGGGCTGGCCCTAGATGGTGACGGCGATCGGCTTATTGTTGCCGATGAAAAGGGCCGGATCATCGACGGCGATCATATCATGGCCATCTGTGCCGCCGAGTTGATGAAACAGCGAAAACTGAAGAAGAAGACCCTGGTGGCGACCGTGATGTCAAACATGGGACTCGAGGTGGCCATGCAGAAGATGGGCGGACGGATGGTGCGCACCAAGGTCGGTGACCGCTACGTGGTCGAGGAGATGCGCAAAAACGGCTATTCCTTTGGCGGCGAGCAGTCCGGCCATCTGGTGTTTCTGGATCATATCACCACCGGCGACGGCACTCTTGCGGCCCTGCAGCTGCTCGCCATCATGAAAAAACAGCGTAAACCCCTCTCTGAACTGGCCACGGTCATGGAGAGCTTCCCCCAGGTCTTGAAAAATGTCCGGACCTCTTCAAAGATAGTTGTCAACCATATTCCTGAATTTACGGCGACCGTGCGGAACATGGAACAGAAGCTGGGAGATACCGGTCGTATCCTGGTCCGGCCATCCGGCACCGAATCGCTGATCAGGGTGATGATCGAAGGTCAGGATGAGTCGGTGATCGGGGCCATGGCCGACGAACTGTGCGCCATGGTGAGCAAGGCGGATCTGGGCTGAAACACTCCGTTTGTTTCTAAGCGCCCAATCAACCCCTCCACCTGACTTGTCCAGGCAATTGCGCTTGCCTCAAGTTCCAGGGGAGCAGGGCCACCAGGTAATCTATAGGGGAAGTGGCCAGGTGCAATGGACATCGTCTTTGCGAGCGGCGGCGAAGCAATCCAGAGAACCCTGCCCGTCTGTGCGAATGACGGTGAAGTAACGCCGGAGGTTTAAGTGATCGTGGCCCCACACACCTCTCTGGACTGCCACGTTGCTGCGCGCCTCGCCGTGACGGGTGGGGGAATAAAAAATGATACGGTTCTTGTGGCGCTTACCATCATTGCAAGGTCCGCAAATCTCGTGGTTAAACTTCCTTCCTTACGCCTCCTCTGTAACTGCATTTGCCTACCGGATAGCAGAAAACCACACCCTGGCGGTTCTTGTGCGCCCGCAATCCCTTGCTCAGATGGATCTCCGCACCGGTCTGTGCCATATGCAACAGGTCAAGCAGCTGCGCTATCTGCCGGAATTGCGGCCTGGCCCCCATCTGCCAGCAGCATTTTTCGAGGATGCGCCGCTGGAGGGCCGGATGGCATTGGCAGAATGCTTTTGTGTCAAGCTGGATAGTGTGGGGGGGTGAGTCAGGGGGGACCGGCTGGATTGCAACCTCTCTGGCCACCTGATGCCAGGCCTTATCAGTCATCTCGGCCAGCAGCGCCTCCTCATCTTGAAGGATTCTGGCGGTCTGGAGCAGGGTCTGCTTGATGGATTTGTTGAAGTGCTCCTGCAGATAGGGCAGGAGGTCAAGCCGCACCCTGTTTCTCAGGTAGGTGCGTTCCAGGTTGGAGCTGTCGATACAGAAAGGGATCTGCTGGGCCTGCAGATAGTGAAGCAGGGTCTCTTTGCTTTCATGGAGGAGCGGCCGGATGATCCGGCCGTTTTTGAACTGCATGCCTGACAGTCCTTTACGACCACTGCCGCGGATGAGGCGGATCAGGAGCTCCTCGGCCTGGTCATCAGCGGTATGGGCTACGGCGATTGCTGTTCCGCGGTATTGCCGGCGCATCTCTTCCAGAGCCTGATAGCGCAGGGTACGGGCGCTCTCTTCAATGGAGCTCTTGTCCTGTCGGGACGCCTTTATGACATCGACGGATATTCGTTCAAACCCGGCCTGAAGCTGCCGGGCCAGACCCCGCACCAGTTCGATCTCGGCTCCGGTTTCATCCGGCCTCAGTCCGTGATCAATATAAACGGCGATACAACGGAGCAGCGGCTGGGCGGAGCAGAGGATGTGGAGCAGGGCCACCGAGTCCGGGCCGCCCGAGACCCCGACGATGAGCGTGTCACCGTTTTTTATGAGGTCTTTTGCCGTCAGCAGGGCGCCGATCCGCTGGCGCAGGATTGCGGGGGGTGTCGGCTGTTTCAACGGGATCTACTTGTTATTGTTTGAGGGCTGTCAGGAGTTTTTGCAGGGAAGACTTGGCGTCTCCAAAGAGCATCTTGGTGTTGTTCATATAGAAGAGCTCATTTTCAATGCCGGCAAAACCGACATTCATAGAGCGTTTGAGGACAATCACGGTTGTCGCCTTTTCCACATCGAGCACCGGCATGCCGTAGATGGGGCTGGCGGGGTTGGTCTTGGCAGCGGGATTAACCACATCGTTAGCGCCAATTACCAAGACCGCATCGGTGGAGGCAAAATCATCATTGATATCTTCGAGTGCAAAAAGCTGATCATAGGGGACATCGGCCTCGGCCAGCAGGACATTCATGTGGCCCGGCATGCGACCGGCAACGGGATGAATGGCGTAGCGGACTTCGACCCCCTGCTCGGCCAGATAATCACCAAGCTCCCGGGTGGCATGCTGGGCCTGGGCTGCGGCCATGCCATACCCTGGAACAATGATCAGTGTCCCGGCATTGGCCAGGATGGTAGCCACATCCTCCACCTCAAACCCCTTCATCGTTCCTGCCGGGCCTTCTCCTGTGTCGTCTGCCGATTCGACCACCTTGCCGAAGGCGCTGAAGAGGACATTGGCCAGGGAGCGGTTCATGGCATCGCACATGATCTTGGTCAGGAAGATGCCGGAGGCGCCGACCAGAGAGCCGGTAATGATCAGGGCGTTATTGCGCAGGGCAAAACCGGTCATGGAAACGGCCAGCCCCGAATAGGAGTTGAGCAGGCAGATGATAACCGGCATGTCGGCGCCGCCGATGGGAATAACGGCCAGCACGCCAAGGCCCAGCGCCAGGGCGAGAATGGCGAGAAAGAGAGGCATATTGGCCGGATCCCGGAAGAGAAGGGAGGCCAGGACAAGGGTCGTCAGGACAATGATGCCATTGATAAACTGTTGCGCGGGATAGGTGATGGGGCGGGTGGAGATCAGACCCTGCAGTTTTGCATAGGCCATGAGGGAACCGGTGAAGGTCAGTCCGCCGATGATCATGGAGAGCAGGAGGGCGATCAGGGTAAAGGAGTCAAATTCTGAGCCTGGGCCCCGAAACTCAGCCATGGCAACAAGGGCCGAGGCAGCACCGCCGCAGCCGTTGAACAGGGCCACCATCTCGGGCATGGAGGTCATCTTGACCTTGATTGCGGCATAGCCGCCGATGACCGCGCCCATGGCCACGCCGGCTCCAATCATGGCAAATCCATGGAGGCCGGGGGTGGCCAGGGTTATGGTGATGGCCGCTCCCATGCCAATCATGGACAGGTAGTTCCCCTTTGCTGCCGTATTGGGTGAGCTCAGAAATTTGATGCCCAGCATGAACAGGGTGGCGGATGCAAGATAGATGAGATTGATGAGGTGATAAGACATGGGGGTCACGCACTTTTCTGTGGTTTATATGAGAAGACAGCCCGGCGCCAGGAGGGTATAAAGTGTCCGCAGGATGTCTGCTTGTGAACGGGAAGAGAGCAGCTGATTACAGAATGGCTTTTCAGGGGATCTCTTCTTTCCTATTTCTTGAACATCTGCAGCATCCGCCTGGTCACCAGGTAGCCTCCAACCACATTGATGGAGGCAAAGATAACGGCCAGAAAACCAATAAGAGAGATGGAACTCAATGATTCGGAATGTCCTGTGGCCAGAAGAGCTCCCAGAATAGCTATGCCTGAGATGGCATTTGATCCTGACATCAGCGGGGTGTGCAGGGTCGGCGGCACCTTGGAGATAAGCTCCGCCCCGGCAAAACAGGCCAGGACGAAAATGGTCAAGCCGATGATGATTGTTCCAATATCCATTTTGATTCTCCTGTTATATCTTCGAGCCGGCCATCTGGCTGCTGGTCGGTTCGTGGACCACCTGGCCGTCTTTGGTGACCAGGGATCCACGGGTAATTTCATCATTCATGTCCATCTTGAAGCCCTTTTCGTCACAGAGATGGAGGAGGAACTTTTCGATATTGCGGGAAAACATCTGGCTGGCATGGAAAGACATGGTCGATGGCAGGTTGCTGTGGCCGACTATGGTCACCCCATGGGCGATAATGGTCCGGCCGGGCTGGGTCAGGGCGCAGTTGCCGCCCATCTCGGCTGCCAGATCAACGATGACCGAGCCCGGTTTCATGCTGGCCACCTGTTCTTCGCTGATCAGGATGGGCGCCTTGCGTCCTGGAATCAGGGCAGTGGGGATGACCACGTCGGACTTGGCGATATGTTTGCTGATCAGCTCCGCCTGTTTCTGCTTGTATTCGTCTGACATCTCTTTGGCATAGCCGCCACCCCCGGAACCGTCCTCACTGAATGGGACCTCAATAAATCTGGCCCCCACCGACTTTACCTGCTCCTTGACCTCTGCTCGGACATCAAAGGCCTCGACCACGCCGCCCAGACGCTTGGCGGTGGCGCAGGCCATGAGTCCGGCCACGCCGGCGCCGATGACCAGCACCTTGGCCGGGGCAATGGTGCCGGCGGCGGTCATGAGCATGGGAAAGAAGCGGTTGATGGTGTCGGCGGCCAGCAGCACGGCCTTGTAGCCGGCGATGGTGCTCATGGAGCTGAGGACGTCCATGGATTGGGCCAGGGAAGTGCGGGGGATGATATCGAGACCAAAGGAGGTGACCTGTTTTTCCACCAGTTTTGTCACCAGATCAAGTCTGAGGCTAGGCTGGAGGATGGCGATCAAGACACTGTTGCTGCTCAGCATCCCGGCCTCATCGAGTGAAGGGGGCCGCACCTTGACCACACAGTCGGCCTGCCCGGCAAGTTCCGAAGGCGAGCTCCCCAGGGTGGCGCCAGCCTGTTCGTATTCCTGGTCGCTGTATCCGGCCCCGATTCCTGCCCCTTTTTCGAAGAGGACGGTAAACCCTTTCTGCGCTAAGCGTTTGATCGAGTCAGGAATGAGCGCGACCCGGTGTTCTCCTTCTTCTGTTTCCTTAAGGACGGCGAGTTTCATCATCGGTTGAGTGGTTGAGGTTTGAATACATGAACCAGCGGCGGTCAGATGCGGCTGGATGTCTCCTGTAATCTTACCAGCAGACGGCTGTGGATGTTGTCAAAGCCGCCATTGGAGAGAATGGCCACTACATCCCCTGGCTGCAGGATGGTCATGAGGTGTTCCAGGATGGCGTCGGTATCAGCAAAGGTGCGGGCGTCCAGCCCCCGCGCCTGCAGGTCAGAGGCCAGCTGGGTGGATGAAAAAAGATCTGTCACTGCAACGTTGTCCAGGGGCAGCGGTTCTCTGATCAGGATCAGGTCGGCGGCGTCAAAGGCGCTCACGTAATCCTGCTGGAAGATGGCCCGCCTGGAGGAGTTGGTCCGGGGTTCAAAGACCGTTACCAGCCGTTGGCAGGTATAGGCGGCCTTCAGGGCGCCGAGGGTCTCGCGCACCGCTGTTGGATGGTGGGCAAAATCGTCGATGACCGTGATGCCGCGCTCCACCCCGCGCACCTCCTGGCGGCGTTTGATCCCGCCAAAGCTGCTGAGGGCACTGTTGATCTGTTCAGGGACAAGACCGATCCGGTGGAGGACGGCGGTGACGGCCAGACTGTTGAGGCAGTTATGGCGGCCAGGCAGGCGGACGGTCAGATCGGCCCAGGGCTGACCCTGGTGGCGGACCTGAAAATGAGTCTCCCCCTGCTCAGCGCGGAGACCTGCGAGCGACCAGGAAAGCTCAGGACTCAGGCCGTAACCCTGGACTTCGCAGGGGGCATCAGCCACGACCTCGGCCACGTTCGGGTCATCGAGGTGGGCGACGATCAGGCCGTCTTTCGGCAGCAGGGCCACAAACCTGCGGAAGGAACGTTTGATGGCGTCGAGATCGGCAAAGATGTCGGCATGATCGAATTCAACAGAGGTGATGATGGCAATGTCGGGTCGATAATGGAGAAACTTTGACCCTTTATCAAAAAAAGCGGTATCGTATTCGTCGCCTTCCACCACAAAATGGGGGCCATGCCCCAGGCGGAAATTGGCAGCAAATTCACGGACAATGCCGCCGATCATAAAGGAGGGATCGAGCCCTGCCTGATGGAGTGCGGCGGCCAGCAGCGAGGAGGTGGTGGTCTTGCCGTGGGTACCGGCCACCACCAGCGAGGTCCGGCCACTGATAAAGAAATGGGCCAGGGCCTGGGGGAAGGAAAGATAGGGGATGGCTGCTGCTGCCAGCCCGGCGGCCTCCGGATTTTTACGGGTGATGACATTGCCGACAATAACCAGGTCGGGCCGGGGTTTGAGGTTCTGCGGGCCATAATCGCCGGCGGCCACAATCCCTTGTTCCTTGAGGAAATCAGACATTGGTGGATAGATACCGCTGTCGGAGCCGGTCACCGTGTAGCCTGAGCTCTTCAGCATCCCGGCAAGCGCCGCCATGCCGGTGCCGCAGATCCCCATGATGTGGATGTGGCCGATCTGCTCAGGTACTTTATTGAGTTTCGGGTCGAGCTCGATCATGCCTGGCGTACCGTCTTTTTAATCGTCTGGTAGATGGATTCAAAGGTCTGTTCAAAGGTGGCAGGGGTCAGTCGGCCTACTTCGATGAATTTGATCACGATTTCCTTGGCAACCTTGAGCAGGGTCTCGTCAGAGACGGGCCTGTTGAGCGGCGTATCTATGATTCTTTCTGCCATTGTTTTGTGATGAAAGTAAAATTGAATGGTTGGTTGATAGCGGCAATGTTTTTTCTTAAAAATACCAGCCATGCCGTCTCTGCCGGCGGAAGAAGGCCAATTCGTCACGAACCGACAGAGGCGGGGTCTGCAGAAATAACGGTCAGGCCATCCCTGGACAACTTTATTTTTACTGTAGTTGTCACAGTTTTGCCAGAGTAAATTGATGAATATGGCCAGGACTTACGGAAAATGGTAAATGGATCTCATTTGAAAGGTACAGACAAAGGGAATTTGAGTGCCTTATAGATTATTTTATTGTTTTTTTGCAAGAAAATAATCTGCGAAAGGCACTTATCCCGTTCATCGGAGTTAGAGCAGGAGAGGGAACTGATGGGAAAACGTGAGGTGATAAGTGACAGCGTCTTGTTTGGCGGTCTGCCGGAAGAACAGCTTGACGCGATCGAGGCAATCGCCGTTGAGAAAAAATTTGTCAAGGGTGAGGCCATATTCTTTGAAGGGGATCCCGGCAATGGTTTTTATATGGTCGGCGAGGGCAAGGTGAAGATCTTCAAGATGTCTTGGTCCGGTAAAGAGCAAATCCTGCATATCTATGGGCCGGGAGAACCCTTTGGCGAGGTCCCGGTCTTTCATGGACAGCCCTTTCCGGCCAATGCCGAGACCCTGATGAAGAGCACCATGATCTTCTTTCCGAGAGAAAGCTTTATTGCCCTGGTCCACGAGCATCCCTCTCTGGCTCTCAATATGCTGGCCGTCCTGTCAATGCGCCTGCGCCGCTTTGTCGCTCAGATCGAGAACTTATCCTTGAAGGAAGTGCCGGCCAGGCTTGCCGGCTATCTACTCTATCTCATGGAAGAGCAGGGGAGCGAAGAGAGTGTTGAACTGGAGATATCAAAGGGGCAGCTGGCCAGCCTGCTGGGAACAATTCCTGAAACACTTTCCCGCATCTTTGCCAAGATGAGTGACGAGGGGCTCATTGCAGTGGATGGTAAGAAGATCCGTATTCTTGACCGGGCGGCCCTGAAAGCAAAATAAAAAAGGAGGACTCCTGCAGGCCCTTAGAGTGGGCTCCGGTTTTTTGAAGCACTGTCGTTGACCTGAGCATATCGCTTCTCGTACGTTGGCTTTATCCTGAACTCGGCGATGCTCCTCTCCTCCTGTGCCGGCTCTGGTTGCTCAGGGGTCAGGTCGCTGCCAAAGAGGATGGGATGAAAGGTGTGGAAGGCGTATTGCTGCTCTTGTACCGTGACCATGGGCGGTATCCGGTGTCCCTGGAAATAATCATAGCCCTGTTTCAGGTTTTCCCAGAAGGGAATCCACGGAGAGTCGGCATATTGGGCCATCTTGTCCCAGGTCATGCGAAAGGGAAAGATATGGACAGAGAACTGATCCTGGCCACCGCTCAAGGCAGCGTCAACAATGGTATAGATCTCTTCGATACGGAAATCGTTCATGGCAAAACAACCCGCTGAGGCGCATTTTCCATGAACCATCAGGGCATTTCCCGTACGTTTGTGGAGTCTGTCATATTCGTTTGGAAATCCCAGGTTAAAGGAAAGATGAAAGTTGCTCCAGGGGTTGAGCGCAGTGACGCTGACCGTGTAAAATCCTTCAGGGCTTTGTCCGTCACCTTCTTGGAGCTTGGGGCCAAGATTGCCCGAGTATTTACAGATGCTGTAGGTCTCGAAAAGTTCATAGGCCAGTTCTTTTTTTATCCAGACCTCCAGTTCGTTTTCTTCTTTGAAGATGCGGATAAAGAGCGGCTGGCCCAGTTGCAGGCCTTTTTCCTGCATTGCCTGTGCCAGCTGTGGCGCCAGCCGCTGGTAGGCAGCTCTTGAAATCTCGCTTCGCGGTATTGTTGTTTCTGTATGCGCTGATGCGGCAAAAGAGAGGGAGAGCAAACAGACAACAATAAATTGGACGATAGGCATTAGAGGCGACATAGCGATAAGAGATGGGAAGATCCCGATTGAGTCTGAAAATGGAGCAGCACAGGGACAGCCACCCGTAGAGAACCTATTTATAAGATATAAATCAGGAAATGGTGAGTAAGTCCAGGAAAAAAACGCAGTGCTTGGAATAACCTTCTTTTTGTAGAGACGTGAACAGGAAGGAAGGGTGGCGGGGGTTAGTAAAAGAGACGATCAATAAAAGAATTCCGTGGCGGGTCGATCTCATCGGTCGAGTTTGACGATTGCCGCTTCAGTCCGAACATGGTCAGGATATTGTCGTCCATGCAGAGCCGATAGTCGTAGGAGGAGATAATGTTTCTGTCTCTCGGGTTGATAAGCCGGGCGGAGATATACATGGTGCGGTTGGTGTAGGAGTAAGTTCCCCCAGGACAGCCTGGGCTGAGAGTGTTTGCTTGGCATTGATTTCATCGGTATTGCGGGAAAGCATGGTCTCACCGGATCGTTCCTGCATGAGCAGGGTATTGCGAAGCTTGAGCTCTTTAGTAGTGTAATCAAGCTGTACCAGACGTGAGGTGATCTGTTCCTGGAGAATCCTGCCGAATCGTGATGTCTCTTTCAGGTTGTCATTGTTGACAAAGGTTGTGACCAGTATTGGCAGATCCGGTTGCCGGGGCAGCAGCGGCGGAGATGCCTGCCGGGTCAGGTTGTCGGTAATCCTGGCAGTCAGGGTGATCAGGTTTTCCTCGGCGCCCAGATTTTTTTCCAAACTGGTGCAGTTAAACGAGGAGCGGCCGGCCAGAGAGAGCGGCAGGGCGATAGTCAGGATGAAGCGAAGAATGAGGAGAGTAGGAAACTTGCTCATGGTGGTTTGGTCAGGAGGTAGCGATCATCAGCGATTGGTGACCTGAATTTCTCTGTTTGGCGCCTTGTTTTGGTAATGCCAGGAGTCAAGATCATTAACGTAATAGATATCCGAGGTTCTGGACAGGTATTTATTGCCGGTGATCATGGAGGTGGTGATGATGACCTCGTAATGTCCAGCATTGTCTGTGGTGGAGTTGGCCAGATCAAGAATTCCGGCGGCGGCGATGGCCTGAATTTCACCGGGGGCATGGCGCAGCACGGAAACGGCCGTGGTCAGGGCGGTGAGGATTCCGGGAGGACGGGCGGCATAGCGGTTGTCGCGATGATAGACGACATGAACCTTGTAGTTGACGACTATCGCCTTCGGGGTTTCCACCGCGCTGGTGGGGACACCGAAATGGACGAGCTGGGTAATCAGAAGATCGCGAAAGCCTTCATCAAATTACGTGGTTTCACCGGGTCCGCAGGGCGCATTTTCAGTGCCGCAGGTCACTCTGACAAAAACAGGTTCGCTCACATAATCGTTACGAACAAGGGTCTTGTTGATCTGATCGGCCACGTCATTGGCCAGGACATCCCAATGGTGGGCCGCCTGCATCTTTTGCTGTTCGCTGTAGGCATAGGTGGTTGGTTGCGGGATACGCGTGCAGCCACTGCAGCTGAGGGCGAAAAGACAGATTAAAGCGGTACAAATAATAAGGCGCATGGCCGATTCTCCATAAGGCGTTGGAATAAAAGAGGTCGTCATCTGGTTGCCGGAACGGCGGTCGCTCTTCAGCCATCCCTGGTCCGCTGTTGTTGATCCGTGTCAGCTTGTGAAAAGATGCTTCAGTGACAGGACTGTATCGGATAAGATTGAGAAAAGTAAAGAAAAAAGGACTCTCCGTCAGGGTAAATCTAGATTGCTGTCCGTTGATAGTATAGCCATGCTCCGGATTTCATTGCCTTTCATCCGGGCTACTGTTGCTGCATGAGACGGTAGTCTGGATGCGGCGTCAGCGGAATCAGGGAAACAGCTGATTGATCACTGGCGTTATGCCCGCTTTTTCGCGCCGACGTCGCTGCCATTTATACAGTTCGTGACTGCAGAAGAGCAGGATCGGGAAGGGCAGGAGGATCCAGAGATCGTTTGTCGGCACCTTTGCCGTGTTGAAGATTTTCTGAACCGAGGGGAGGTTGAGCATCATCCAGATCCAGACCACCTCAGCTGCTAAGGCCGCCAGCAGCAGGCGGTTGGTAAACAAACCAAGACTGATGGCCGAGAAATCCCAGCTGCGCAGGGTCCAGGCATTGGTGATCTGGCAGGTCACCGCGCCCAGCAGGGTCATGGTCATGGCCTGCCGGTGCAGGAGCGGGTCGGTGAGTATTCGTTCACCATAGTGCCAGCCGTGCAGATGGAGAAAGAGGAGAAAGGCGGCCATGGCCGCCATCCCTTCGATGAGACCGAGGAAGAAATAGCCGCGCTTGAATACCTCCCAGTCGAGTATCTTTTCGTGGCGGCCTACAGGTGGCCGCAGCATGATGTTTTTTTCAGGTCGTTCACTCCCCAGGGCCAGCCCGGGCAGGATATCTGAGCCCAGGTCGATGGACAGGATCTGGATGACTGAGAGCGGCAGGGGAATCTTCAGGAAAAACTGCAGGATATAGGGCAGGATCTCCGGGATGTTTGAGGCCAGAATATAGGTTACAAATTTCTTGATATTGTAATAGACGGTTCTTCCCTCTTCGATGGCGGTGACGATGGACGAAAAGTTGTCGTCCAGCAGCACCATGTCAGCCGCCTCCTTGGCCACGTCGGTGCCGGAAAGGCCCATGGCAATACCGATGTCGGCTTTTTTCAAGGCCGGGGCGTCGTTGACTCCATCCCCGGTCATGGCCACCACCTCGCCATTGTTCTGGAGGGCGGTGGCAATCCTGAGCTTCTGGCTGCTCGCCATTCTGGCAAACAGGACATCCTGGTCCGCCACTATTTTTTCCAGCTCCTCGTCATTCATGCGCTCAAGCTCAAGCCCGGTCAGTAAGAGGTCATAGGCCATGCCGATCTGCTCGGCGATGGCGGCGGCGGTGCGCGGGTTGTCGCCGGTAATCATCATGATGCGGATCCCGGCCAGCCGGCAGGTAGCGACAGCTGCCGCCACCTCGGCCCGGGGCAGATCCATGATTGCAACCAGACCAAGCAGGGTCAGTTCATTTTCCTGTTTGCCCTCCCCGAGAGCCACGGCCAGAACTCGATACGCCTGATTCTCGAAGATTTCGGCCTGGTCATAGACTTGCTTGCGGGCCGCCTCGGTCAGCGGTTGTCTGCTGTTGTCGGCTGCGCAATAGGCGGTACAGCAGGGCAGGAGTACCTCAAGGGCACCCTTGGCGAAAAGACGCAAGGTCGCACCTTCCTCATAGACCGTGGACATCATCTTGCGGTCGCTGGTGAAGATGTGTTCATGGACTTTTTGCCAGGCCGGTGCCTTGATCCCGAGCTTGCGGGCGGCGGAGACCAGGGCCAGTTCAGTCGGATCGCCCCTGAGGGTGTCATGGACAATGCTGGCCCGGCAGTTGAGGAGCCCGGCCAGAAGCAACTCCTCAAGCCGGGCTGTTGTACTCTCATTTTCGTCACTTGGTGTAAATTCACCCGGATCCAGATAGCCTTCGCCGGAGACGGCGACCTCTTCGCCGCCAGCCAGCCACAGACCTTTGATTGTCATCTCGTTGCGGGTCAGGGTGCCGGTCTTATCGGTGCAGATCACCGTGGTGCTGCCGAGAGTCTCCACCGAGTCGAGGTTTTTGATCAAGGCATGGCGACGGGCCATGCGCTGGCTGGCCAGGGACAGTGACAGGGCAATGGTCGGCAGCAAGCCCTCCGGCACGTTGGCCACGATCAGTGACAGGGCAAAGATCGAGGACAGCAGCAGTCCCTTGCCGAAAAAGAGACAGAGCCCGAAAAAAACGCCACCGATCACCAGGGCCAGGATCGTCATGACGTGGGTAATGTGGAGGACCTCCCTCTGCATGGGGGTCATCATCTTGCGGACGTTTCTGGTGAGGCTGGCGATCTTGCCGAATTCGGTGGCACTGGCCGTGCCGGTGACCAGGACGGTACCGCTGCCGGTAACCACGGTGGTGCCGGCAAAGACCATGTTGCGGGCCTCAAGCTGCCTGGTGGCTCCGTCTGCGGACAACTGCCTGGGGGCAGGGGCTGATTCGCCGGTGAGTGAGGAGAGGTTCAGGTGGAGTGAACTGACTGCAATCAATACCCCGTCGGCCGCGACCTTGTCACCCTCCTCCAGCAACATGACGTCGCCAGGCACCAGTTCCCTGGAGTCGATACTCACCTCCTTTCCCTGGCGGCGCACCATGACCAGGGCCGGCATCAGCTGGAGCAGGGCGGCCATGACCTTGTCTGTCCGGTACTCCTGCCAGAAGGTGAAGGTGGCGGTGATCACGACTGCGCCGAGGATGGCCCAGGCCAGGATGTCGGTGCCTTCATCGGGAGAGAAGTGGCCGGCGATAAAGGCCAGCCCTGCCGCCACCTCCAGCAGCAGGGCGAAGAACTGCCAGTACTGGCTCATATAGGCCAGCAGATAGTTTTTCCTGGCGGCCTGTGCCAGGACATTGGGGCCGAATTCACGCAGTCGCCGATGCACCTGGGCGGCGCTGAGCCCCTGTTCCGTTGTCTGCAGGCGGCGCATGAGCGCCGCCGTGTCGAGCATGAAGATTCGCTTGGAGCTATCCATCTTCCCGACCATAAAAGGCAATGGTGTTGAGCGGCGTTTCACGCAGCAGACGTTCGATGGGGTGGCTCCCGAACAGGCGCGGCAGGCCTGCCCGCCGCCTGCCGCCGACAATCATTAACTGGAAATCATGGTGCGAGAGATGGTGGAGTATCTGGTCGATCTCATTCCTGGCCACGGCATGCTTGATGCGAAAGGGGATATCCATGAAGCTGGCCAGTTTGACATAATGGGACAGGCGCTCGTTGATATTTCTGAGCAGTGTCCGGGTAAGATGGATATCGAATTCCGCCAGTTTTTTCGAGTCAGCCAGGGTGACACTGTAGACCTCGGTAGCGGCCCCGTAGGCCCTGGCAAAGGAGGCAAAGAGCGCAAACTTCTTCACCGACAGCCTGGCCTCCTCGATGGGCAGCACCATGTTGCGTACCGCATGGGCGGCATCCAGCCGGACTATCTGGACTACAGCCAGATCGGCAGAGAGTGGCTGGCAAGTCAGCTGCTCGCGCAGGGAATTTTGAAAAAAATGACGGTGCCTGGAGGTGCTGCAGAAAAGGGTGTCAACCCGGTTTGCAGAGAGATATCTTCTGATGGCCTTGACCGGCTTGCCGGCAAGTAAAATCCGCTCGGTGGTGACAGCATCCACCGCCGCCGCTTCCTCGATGACGACCATGCTTCGTTCGACTTCGTCGAGGCTGTCCTCGGGATTCTCAACGTGGAGCAGGGTCAGGGGAAATCCGTATAGAGAGGCGTAGCGCAGGGCGTAGAGGGCCGCAATCTCCGAGGTGATCAAACCGTTTACCGCTGCCACGACCTTCATAGGCGCCTCCTTGTCGTTTGAGAAGCCTGGCCCTGTTGACGCCCTCTATGCTCGAATGATTGCAGGGGTCAGGCAGTATTTGTTGGCTGTAATCCCTTGCCTCCAATGGCTTCTCTGATTGTTTAACTGAAGAGGGTATGGCCGGAGATCGGACTTTTTACGAGGCCATCATTTATTTGTACGTCTGGAGAGCAGCCATTGTAAAGGGATATTTCCGGGTGCCGGACTCGGAGGTCAAGGTGAAAAAGGATCAAGGTAAGGGGAAGAGCAGGGGGGCAAGAGGTATCTTTCTTGCCTGATCTGTAGTGAAGGCGTATAGTAAGAGTTACGCGACAAATGTTTTGGCAATTTCCCGGCATGAAGCTGGAAAGTTACGAGTTATTTTAATAATGAATGAACAATAATATTCTGGCAGTCTCGGCGGAAAAAGTCTTGTTCCGCCGATTGTCGGCCCTTACTATAAAAGTTTCCTGTCCTTTGATATGTCTATAGATCTGCATACCCATTCGAATTTTTCTGATGGCACCATGACCCCGACCGAGCTTGTGGCACTGGCTAGACATAAAAAGCTATCCGCCCTGGCCCTGACTGATCATGATACCATGGCTGGAATAGAAGAGGCCGTTCTGGCTGGTGCCCAGATGGGAGTGGAGGTCGTTCCCGGCATTGAAATCAGTGTGAATCATGCCCAGGTTGAATATCATATCCTGGGATACTGGGCTGATGCCAGTCATAGCGTGCTTGCGTCCGCTCTGAGCAGATTGCAGGGGGCAAGGGCTGAACGTAATGAAAAGATTCTGGAGAAACTGAAGGGGTTGGGTATCCCGGTGACGGCGGAAGAATTGCAGGTGGTGTCTGAACAGGGACAGACCGGCAGGCCGCATATAGCCAGGATCCTGGTGGAACGCGGGGTGGTGAAGACCATGAGGGAGGCCTTTGATCAGTTTTTGAAGAAGGGAGAGGTTGCCTATGCTTCGCGGTTTAGTTATGACGCGGCCGAGGCTGTGGCGCTGATCCGTCAGGCCGGGGGGCTTACGGTCCTGGCCCATCCGGCGCAAAACGATCCGGAGCTTACCCGTTTGCCCGCGGTTCTTGCTGCTCTGGTCCCGGCAGGGCTCGATGGGATTGAGTTGTACTATCCGACCCATTCGCATAAAATAAAGAAAAAACTGCGAGAACTTGCCGATCAGCACGATCTCCTGCTTACCGGCGGCAGTGATTATCATGGTGAAGTACGACCCGGCACCAGTCTGGCCGGCGGCAAAAATATTTTCGTGCCGCCGGAACTGCTTGAGAAGATGAAAGAGAGATTGCGCCTGCGTACTTAGGGCAGGCGTTTTTTTTAAAAAACAATAGATATGACGAGAGTTGCTGATCATGTATTCCATACTGGTAGTTGATGATGAACCTAATTATCTGGTGATCCTTTCTGAACTGCTCCGCGATGAGGGCTTTGAGGTTTTTACTGCCCCGGACGGAGCAGAGGGACTGGATCTTGTTCGGAATGTAGATCTGGATATGGTGATTACCGATATGCAGATGCCGGGTATGGATGGTCTTCAGCTGCTGCAGGCCATCAAGAAGATCAATCCCGATCTGCCGGTGGTGATGATCACTGCATTTGCCGAAGTGGATAAGGCGGTGGCTGCCATGCAGGTAGGGGCCTTTAATTATCTGGCCAAGCCCTTTTCCAATGATGAACTGATTGTCACCATTAACAAGGCGCTCCAGCACTATTCTCTGGTCCGGGAAAACAGCAGATTGCGTAAGGCGATCCTGACCCGTACTGGCTTTGCCGGCATGGTTGGCAAGAATGCGCGCATGGTTCAGGTCTATGAGTTGATTGAAAAGGTGGCGCCGACCTCTTCATCGGTGCTGATTACCGGTGAGAGCGGCACGGGCAAAGAGTTGGTGGCCAAGGCCATCCACATGAACAGCCCTCGTCACGATAAGGCCTTTATTACGGTTAACTGTGCTGCCTTGTCTGAGAACCTGCTGGAGAGTGAACTCTTTGGCCATGAAAAAGGGGCCTTTACTGGTGCCGTGGCCATGCGCAAGGGGCGTTTTGAGCTGGCGGACGGCGGCACCCTGTTTCTCGATGAGATTGGTGAGATCCCCTTGGCCCTGCAGTCCAAACTGCTGAGGGCCTTGCAGGAAAAGAGCTTTGAGCGAGTGGGGGGGAGTAAGACCCTGTCCGTTGATGTCCGGATTATCAGTGCTACCAACAAAGACCTGAGAGAAGAAGTGGATCAGGGCCGTTTTCGTGAGGATCTTTATTATCGGCTCAACGTGATTCATGTCCTGCTGCCGCCTCTGCGGGAGCGGATAGATGATATTCCGATCCTGGTTGAATACTTTGTCAGGACCGTTTCCGAACGTCTGGCCAAACCCGGTCTCTCCATCAGTCCTGACGCCCTGCGTCTTCTGGTGACCCTGCCTTGGGAGGGGAATGTGCGGGAGCTGGAAAATACTATCGAACGGGCTGGAATCCTTTGTAATAACAGCATGATAGCTGCGGATGACGTGCAGCCTGAATCCACGGCCAGAAGTTCTCGGGCCGCCTGGAGTCAACAGGTGGATATTAACCAGTTGATCCCGGAGTCGGCGGAACTCAATGAGGTTCTGTATGCGGTGGAAGAAAAGATGTTGAACCGGGCCCTGGAGGCCTCTGGCTTTGTTCAGGCCCGGGCAGCCGAGAAGCTGGGGATCACCAAGAGTCTGTTGCAGTACAAGATGAAAAAATATGGGATCAAGAAGTAATAATAACGAATTGCGAATTGTAACTATCCAGCTTAATGCCGGGGAAATGCCAAAACACATGTCACGTAACTATTCAGCAGTGCCTCATATGCGAGAAAGAGGCCTGCGAAGTGTACTGATTCGTACATGAGCAGGCCGATGACGAAGCAGATGAGGTGCTGCTGGATAGTTACTGCGAATTAAAAATCAGAGATTCATACGCCCTGATTCGTGATTCGCAATTGTCTTCCCCCAGTGCAGCTTGTTGCGCAGGATAGAGAAGTAATCGCGGTGGGGAGAGATGATCAGTCGCAGGGGGTTTTCCGCCGCTTCAATTTCAATGATTTCATCTTCCTGCATGTCCCAGGCCGGCTGGCCGTCGATGATGATCTTGGCGCAATGACCAGGACCGTTATCAATACGGGTGGTGAGCCTGGTTTCAGGGGGCAGGAGGATCGGTCTGCTGCTGAGCATGAAGGGACAGATGGGAGTGACCAGGATGGATGCCAGGCCCGGATAGACCAGCGGGCCGCCGGCCGAGAGATTATAGGCGGTGGAGCCGGTGGGGGTCGAGAAGATCAGGCCGTCTGCCTTGTAGGTGGTGATATACTCCGTGTCGGCCCTGGTGGAGAGCTGCAGCACCCGGTCAAGGGTTCCCTTGCTGATCACCACCTCGTTCAAGGCATACCGATATTCTGTCGGCTGATTTTCCCTGATG
The DNA here is from genome assembly GCA_019429465.1 of Desulfoarculaceae bacterium. Lineage (GTDB taxonomy): Bacteria > Desulfobacterota > Desulfobulbia > Desulfobulbales > Desulfocapsaceae > UBA2270. The sequence continues at coordinate 18,592 of JAHYIV010000008.1, read as the reverse complement.
ATACGGGCCTTGAGCATCATTCGATTTTCAATGGTTGCAGTGCTGCTGATGATTTCTTCCAGGGCCGGTATCGTCTCGGCTTCTGTCAACTCAGTCAAAAATCCCAGATTACCCAGGTTGATCCCGATCACCGGAATGGAGTGATGAGCCGCCTGGGAGGCCACATGGAGCAGGGTGCCGTCTCCGCCCGCGATAATCAGGATGTCAAGATCAGGATCAATCTGGTTGATTGTGGTCGCAATCCCTTTGTCCTCCAGCCAGTTGCAGAGCATCCTGGCAAAGGTGTCGGCTGGTTCGTGATTTCTTTTGATGATGATGCCCGCCCGGTGCACGGCGATATCGGAGACGGTGCGAAATGGAAGAAGAGGGACCGCCATCTTATTTTTTTCCAAGTTCGATGGAGCGATTGGTGGCGGCTTCAATGGCGTCCATGATGATCCCCTTGAATCCCGCCCTTTCCATGACATGCTGGGCGGCGATGGTGGTGCCTCCCGGAGAGGTGACCATGGCCCGGAGGACGGCCGGATGTTTGTTGCTCTCCTGCATCAGTCTGACCGAGCCAAGAACGGTCTGGAGGGCAAGGGTTTCGGCCACGTTTCTGCTCAGGCCTGTTTTGATCCCGGCATCGATCATCCCTTCGATGAAGGTGAAAACATAGGCTGGCCCTGAACCGCTGAGTCCGGTGACTGCATCCAGGTACTGCTCTTCCAGAATGACGGCCACACCCACGGCGTCAAAGATGGATTTGGCGAGCCCCATCTCCTCTGTCGTTACATTTTTATTGCCGCTCAAGGCCGAGGCACCTGCGAGCACCAGGGCCGGGGTGTTGGGCATAACGCGGATGATCTTGTATTGGAGGCCGGAGAGATGGCCTTCAAAAAAAGAGATCGGCAGTCCGGCGGCAATGGAGATGATCAGGTGCTCCTGGGTGATCAACTCCTCTGAAACAGTGAGAAGGGACCCCATGATCTGGGGCTTTACCGCCAGGATCACGGTATCGCAGGATTTCCAGATTGGTACTCCGGAGTCAAAGGCCTGTACCTGATAGGTCTCGTTGAGATAGGCACGTCTCGCGTCATCAGGTTCCGCGACCAGGATGTCAGCTGCGGCATAGAGTCCGGATTTGATAATGCCGCGAATCAGGGCCTCACCCATCTGGCCGCCGCCAATAAAGCCAATTTTTGTTGTCATATTTTTTTTATCCTTTTCTGTTGAATGGCAAGATGTTCTTTATGTACCATGTCTCAAGAAAACAGTCCATACCGGAAGGGAGCAAGACAGGGGAATAATATAGCCGTACCCTCGCAGGAGTGAAACAGCAATGTGCCGGTATTGACGTCCGAATGACGGATGACAGCAAATTTCAGGTTCAAGATGAAATATGGCTTTGACTGTGATAGGGTTTATAAATGAAATAAGGGGCCTCTGCGTGAGGTTATGGCTGTCTGGCTGATGAAATGAATGGAGAAAAAGAGATGATGAACAAGGATTTACTCGAGATCCTGGCCTGTCCCAAATGTAAAGGGCCGGTCAGGCTCACCGAGGCGGCAGATGGTCTTGTCTGCGAAAAGTGCCGATTGGTGTACGCCATTCGTGATGATATCCCGGTGATGCTGATTGATGAGGCCGGGAGCCTGGACGATCAGGAGAAGTAACTGGTTGGAGGCACGGGTGGAGGGAACAAAAAAGGCATGATCTGCAAGGATCATGCCTTTTTTGTTCAGGTATTGCCAGAGATCAATCAGGGGTTGATGCCCATCTCCTTTTCCTTTTCATGGACTGCCAGTCGGGTCTTGACGGCGGTGTCTGGAATCAGGCTCATGGAATCGATGCCCAGTTCAACCAGGAAGGTGGCAAAGTCCGGAAAATCGGAGGGGCCCTGGCCGCAGATGCCGATCTTCTTGCCACGCCGTTTGGCAGTGGCGATGACCATGCGGATCATGTCTTTCACTGCGTCGTCACGCTCATCGGCGATGCCGGCAATAATACCGGAGTCACGATCAAGTCCGTAGGTGAGCTGGGTCAGGTCGTTGGAGCCGATGGAAAAGCCGTCGAAGATATCGGCAAAGGCATCGGCGGAGATGACGTTGCTGGGGATCTCACACATGACATAGACCTCAAGGCCATTTTCACCCTGGACCAGACCGCATTCGCGCATGACCTCAATGACCTTCCTGCCTTCGTCAGGGGTGCGGCAGAAGGGGACCATGAGCTTTATATTGGTCAGGCCCATGTCATTGCGTGCCTTAAGCAGACCCTGACACTCCAGCTCAAAGGCCGGACGATACTTGGGGTCATAGTAGCGTGAGGCGCCGCGCCAGCCGATCATGGGGTTTTCCTCTTCAGGTTCATAGAGGGTGCCGCCGGCGAGGTTGGCATATTCGTTACTCTTGAAGTCGGAGAGGCGGACGATGACATCCTTGGGATAGAAGCCGGCGGCAATGCGGCCGACACCCTCGGCGACCTTGTCGATGAAGAACTGCTTTTTGTCGGTATAGGCACCGGTCTTGGCATCAATTTTCCTGACGATCTCCTGCTTTTCCGGATCATTGGAGGCCTTGAGCTCCTCGTAGTTGTACAGGGCCAGGGGATGGAGGCCGATGTGGGAGTTGATGATAAACTCTTCGCGCGCCAGGCCCACGCCGTCATTGGGGATCTGGCATTCGGTAAAGGCCTTTTCCGGAATGGCCAGGTTCATCATGATCTTGGTCTTGGTGGCCGGCAGGTTGCCCAGGTCCACTCGATTAATCTCGAACTTGAGCAGGCCGTCATAGACATAGCCGGTCTCGCCTTCGGCCGATGAGGCGGTGACCTCCTGGCCGTGGGCGATTTTTTCGGTACCGTCAGCGGTGCCGATCACGCAGGGGATACCGAGCTCACGGGAGATGATGGCGGCATGGCAGGTCCGGCCGCCACGGTTGGTGACAATGGCGCTGGCGATCTTCATGATCGGTTCCCAGTCGGGATCGGTCATGTCGGTCACCAGAACTTCACCTTTTTTAAAGGAGTGGATGTCCTTGACATTGGAGATAACGTTGGCAATGCCCTGACCTATCTTGGTTCCTACGGCCAGGCCGTCGGCCAGAACCGTACCCTTTTCCAGAAGCTTGTAGGTCTCCATGACGCTCTTGTCGTTTTGGGAGTGGACGGTCTCGGGACGAGCCTGGACGATGAAGAGCTTGCCGGTACCGACTGTGACCCCGTCTCCGTCCTTGGCCCATTCGACATCCATGGCTTTGCCGTAATGGTCTTCAATGATGCAGGCCCATTTGGCGAGCTGGAGAATCTCGTCATCACTGATGACGTAGGAATTTCGCTCTTCCTGGGTCGTGGCGATGTTCTTGACCGGATCCTTGGTGGCGGGATCGTTGTCGTAGATCATCTTGATCTCTTTGGAACCGATGGTCTTGGAGACAATGGGCCTTTTTCCCTGTTTGAGGGTGGGCTTGAAGACAAAGTATTCATCCGGGTTGACCGCGCCCTGAACCACGTTTTCTCCCAGACCCCAGGAGCCGGTGATGAAGACCGCGTCTTTAAATCCTGATTCGGTGTCGATGGTAAAGAGAACACCGGAGCTGGCCGAATCGGAGCGGGCCATCTTCTGGATGACGATGGAGAGATAGACGTCAAACTGGCCGAAGTCCTTGTCATGGCGATAGGAGATGGCGCGGTCGGTGAACAGGCTGGCAAAGCACTGGCTGCAGTAGTCGAGGATGGCGTCGTAGCCACGGACATTGAGATAGGTCTCCTGCTGGCCGGCAAAGGAGGCATCCGGCAGATCCTCAGCCGTGGCTGAGGAGCGGACGGCGACATCCACGTCCTTGCCGTACTCGCCTTCCATGACCTTATAGGCGTTGATGATTGCGTCTTTCAGATCCTGGGGGAATTCGGCCCCGCGGATGATGTCGCGAACCTTCTTGCCCCGTGCCTGGAGGTTATGCAGGTCATGGGTGTCCAGACCGTCCAGGGCACTGATGATAGCCTCTTCGATTCCGGCGGCTTTCATAAGATACTGATAGGCATAGGCGGTGATGGCAAACCCGTGCGGCACAGCCACGCCCTTGGAGGTCAGGTGCTGGTACATCTCACCCAGGGAGGCGTTTTTACCACCAACCAGGTGTACATCATCAATGCCGATATCATCAAACCAGAGAATCAGTTCTTTGTCGTGAAAGTAACCCATGTGTAGTTCTCCTGCTGGGATTAGTTGGTTAAATGGAAGGGCTTTTGCCCAATTCTATAGTGTTTTCGTTGCTGCCCGGATGCCGGCGGATGAAAAATGTCAGCAGGGCGTAACGATGGATTAATTAACAAAGCTACTATATAAAGATTAGTGCATATTCGTCAAGGTTTAGCCTGAGATATTGGAAGGAACTTTATTCGATTGACTTTTTATTAAATTTTATTCCATACTTGAAGAAATAGTGAAAAAGAGTTGCTGCGATTATCAGTACGGAGGGAATGATGGCCCCAGTAAGTAAGAAATTATTGCGAGAGATTCAAGAGATGCAGGCGCTGACCGGTCGTATGCTGCGGAACATGTCTTATCCGAGAATGATCAAGGTCGAATCAGGCCTGTGGCAGCCCCCGGCTGATATTTATGAGTCAGGTGAGGAAATAACTGTCTATTGTGACCTGGCCGGAGTGACCAAGAACTCACTTGAGCTTCTGGTGGAAGAAGATCAAGTGCACATCAGTGGCCTGCGACAGCTTCCAAGGCCACAGGCCACTGTCCGTATTCATCAACTGGAAATTGAACTGGGACCATTTGAACGGACGGTAGAACTCCCGGCGATCATCGATGTGAAGCAGGTATCGTCTTCCTATCTGGATGGAATTCTTATTGTTTCCATGAAGAAGATGGAAGTGAAAAGCCAGATAACAGTCAGGATACAGGTTGGGGGCTGAAGTATGGAGAAGGAACAGCAGCAAACAGAAAAGAGAGTGGACCCGGCCAGTTTGGCGGTCCCTGAAATTTTGTCTATTTTACCTCTGCATGGTTTTGTCTTTTATCCGGGAATGGGTTTCCCCCTGCAGGTAGGCGAAGAGGCGTCCAAACAACTCATTGATGATGCGCTCCTTGGCGAACGGATGATAGGTCTGGTCTCTACCAGAAAAACAGAGTCGCAAGACATGAAGAATCTGACGGAAGAAGATCTGTGCCGGGTGGGAGTGATTGGCTATATCCATAAAATAAACAAAGAAGTGCCAGGATATTACCATGTTATCGTCAGTGGTACCAAAAAGATTGAAATAGTAAAGGTCGTTGAGACCACTCCTTATTACCGGGCGACAGTACGGGAAGTTCCCATGGTCTTTCATGAGAGTCCACAGGGCCAGGCCATGATCCTCAGTCTGCGGACCCAGTTTGCCCGCCTCGTGCAGTTAATGGAGCTCCCCCAAGAGCTGGATGTTGCCCTGAACTCCCTGGAAAATCCTTTTCATATCAGCTACCTGATTACCACTCAACTGAATCTGAAGGTTGAGGATGAACAGGAGATCCTGGAGATCATAGATTTTGAAGAACTCCTGAAACGGATTATGCTCGAACTCGGCAAGCGTCTGGAAACGGTGGAGACCAGTCATAAGATTCAGGAGTCGATAAAAAAAGATATCAGTGGTCAGCAGCGCGAATTTTACCTTCGTCATCAACTGGACTCCATTCGCAAGGAGCTGGGAGAGGATGGTGAAAAGGTGGAGGTCAAGGAGCTGCGTGAGCAGTTTGCGGCCAAGAAGCTGCCGGAAGAGGTGCGGAAGGTGGTGGAAAAGGAGCTTGGCCGTCTGGAGCGTATCTCTCCCGCATCACCTGAGTATGCTGTCTCCCGTAATTACCTCGACTGGATCCTTGATCTGCCCTGGCTGGAATCCAGTACGGATACTCTTGACCTGGACAAGGCTGAAAGCGATCTGGATCGGGATCATTACGGGCTGAAAAAAATAAAAAAAAGGATCCTGGAGTTTCTGGCGGTACGCAAGCTGAAAGAGGATTTGCATGGGCCGATTCTCTGCTTCAGTGGCCCGCCGGGAGTAGGGAAGACCTCTCTCGGGCAGTCCATCGCCAAGACCATGAACCGTGAATTTGTTCGTATTGCCTTGGGCGGGGTCAGGGATGAGGCTGAAATCAGGGGCCACCGGCGGACCTATATCGGGGCCCTGCCGGGTCGTATTATCCAGAGTCTGAAAAGGGCGAAGACCAATAATCCGGTCTTCATGCTCGATGAGATTGACAAGCTGGGCAATGACTTTCGCGGCGATCCCTCGTCGGCATTGTTGGAAGTCCTGGATCCTGAACAGAATGCAACCTTTACCGATCACTATCTGGATCTTGAGTTTGACCTCTCCAGGATCATGTTTATTGCTACTGCCAATGTGCTTGACACCATTCCCGATCCTTTACGCGATCGGATGGAGGTGGTTGAACTCCCGGGCTATACCCTGCAGGAAAAAGTGGCCATTGCCAGGCGCCATCTCCTGGCCAAACAGATGGAGGCCCATGGCCTGAGTGAGGAAAATCTTGTCATCGAGGATGAGGCCCTTGCCTGTCTCGTCGAATCGTATACCCGTGAGGCCGGGGTGCGGAATCTGGAAAGGGAGATTGCCGCTATCTGTCGGGGAATAGCGGCTGAGATTGCCAGGGGGCACACGGGAAAACGGGTTGTCGGTGCGGATGATCTCTATACCTTTCTTGGCCCTGTTCGATTTTTTCCCGAGATCAAGGCTCGGAACTGGGGGCCGGGGCTTGCCACTGGTCTTGCCTGGACGCCTGTGGGCGGTAAGATTCTCTTTATTGAAAGCTCCAAAATGAAAGGAAATGGCGTCCTGACCCTCACCGGCAAACTGGGCGAGGTTATGAAAGAGTCGGCTACGGCTGCCCTCAGTTACATCCGTTCCCATGCAAAAGAGCTGGGGATTGATGAAAAGATATTCTCCAGGATTGATATCCATGTGCATGTCCCGGCAGGGGCCATTCCCAAAGATGGTCCCTCTGCCGGGGTGGCCATGGTCGCATCCCTGGTTTCCGTGATCACCGGACGGCTCGTTCGGCCCGAAGTGGCCATGACCGGAGAGATCACCCTGCGTGGCGATGTGCTGCCTGTGGGCGGGATCGGCGAAAAGGTCCTTGGCGCCTTGCGGGCCGGGATCAGAGAAATTGTTCTCCCGCTTTTAAATGAGAAAGATGTGCTGGAGATTCCCGAAGATATACGGGAAGGTGTCGTCTTCCACTACCCGCAGACTATCGAAGAAGCCCTGGATATTTTTTTGGAAAAAAGAGTTGCCTCAAAAAAAATATTTTCTAATAAAAATAAGGAACTTGAATGATGACGATAACGGACACTGTGCGTGATCTGTATAAAAGCTGCAATATCGGGAATGATCACTCCAGCAGTGATTATTTCACGTTAATCCACAAGCTCGTGGAAAAAAGAAGGGATGAGGGCGAGGCCTGGCAGAAATATTTAGATCAGGTCTATCTCCTGGTCATGGATGAGATTGTGACCAACAGAGACCGGCCGAGGGATCAGATTACCTTCGGGACCTCCGGCTGGCGGGGGGTGCTCGGCAAGGATCTCTGTGTCCGTTCAGTCTCCTTTGTCACCGCCGCCATTGTGGAACTCTATCAGGCGCTGGATAAGGAGCAGGAGCTGGCTTCTTTTCTCGGGGTCACAAGCCTGCAGGAGGCTCAAGGGAAAGGGTGCGTGGTCGGCTTTGATAATCGTTTCGGCGGCGAGGTTCTGGCGGCGGCCGTCATCGAGGTCCTGGTCAGGGCCGGATTTACCGTCCATTATGCCGGAGAGTCGACCACGGGTGTCCTGTCAGCCGCATTGCTTGAGTTGGGCGCCGCCTTTTCCATTAATCTGACCCCATCGCATAACCCCCTGGAATATGGCGGATTCAAGTACAATGCCGCCGATGCCGGACCAGCCGCCTCGGAGCTGACCGACAGGATCACGGCCAATGCCAGGCGGATCATAGAGGCCAATGCCTCCTCCCTGGTTTCCTTGACTGCCCCTCTGGTCCCTCCTGCCCAGAGGACGGATATTCACCCCTTCGATGCCCTGGCCAGCTGGAAGGCCCTGGTGCGCCGGAATGTCACTGTGCACGGTCTTGAGCTGGATACAATCATGGCCGCTTTTCAGGAGAATCATGATCTCTGTGTGGTGATTGATTCGGTGCATGGTGCCAGCCGCCTCCACGTGGCGCCCCTTTTTGAGGGAGATGCGGGAGGACGGTTGATCCATCTGCGGGCGGATGACGATGTGACCTTCGGCGGCATTGCCCCGGAGCCTTCTTCGGTTAATATGCAGCAGGTGGGTGAGACCCTGCAGGCAAGAGCTGAAAGGCTGAAAATCGGCGCCATTATTGATCCTGACGGGGATCGCATCCGTTTTACCGACGGGAGCGTTGAGATCAGTATGAATCAGTTCGGGGCCATGGCCTATCATTTTCTTCATGAGGTCAAAGGGAAACGGGGGATGGTGGCCAAGACCGTGGCTACTTCCAATCTGGCCAATGCACTGGCGTTGGCCTTTGGCGAGCAGGTCTTTGAACCCAAAGTGGGATTCAAGGAGTTTAAACCGGTGATTGGTCAGGCCTTGGTCTGTTTTGAGGAGTCGGATGGCATCTCGGTCATTGGTCATACCCCGGAAAAAGACGCCTATATCGGCTTGCTGCTGGCGATGGATATGGTCCTGACCTTGGATCTGAACCTGGGAGACTATCTGCAGCGTATTGAGAACGAATATGGGGCCTATTATCCAGATCGCGGCGGGCTAACGGTGAGCGCCAAAGGGGAAGAGCTCAAGGCCAGCCTGCAACGCCTGCACAAATACGGGGGGGGCGCTGTGGTCAGGGTGGGCGCTGTTGACCAGCGTATCGCCGAGGTCATTGCTATTGATGGCCGCAAGATGATCTTTGAGGATGGTTCCTGGCTGATGATCCGTCCTTCCGGTACGGAGCCAAAGGTTCGTTTTTATGTTGAATCCCGGACTGTTGCCGGGACCGGAAATCTTGTGCAGGCGGCAAGAGCCATGCTGAAGGAGATCGGTCTGTTGTGATAATTATTTTTTTTCGGCGTCTCTGCGCGAAATCATGCCTCTCTTCGTCAATATGAATCGAGGTATTTTTGTGAGGGAATGATTTTGACAGCATGAATTGGACGTTGATTTTTATTGGTGAAGTATTTAGTGTGCAAAAATGAAGAGTGAAGAGTGAAAAGTGAATGGGAAGCAGTTTTTTTCATGCACTCTTTTTTATATAAGCCGTTGTTGAAAATAACTGTAATATCTATCGCAGTGCCGTTAACGGCATAAGGGGCCGTAGCGAAATGGATAAGAAGGTAAAAGTTATTTCGTAGCGGCCCCTAAAATATCAGGAGTGGCTCATGTGGGAATATACCAATAAAGTTCAGCAGCACTTTTTGCATCCCAAGAATGTGGGAGAGATTGAAAATCCTGACGGTATCGGCGAAGTAGGCTCGCTGGCCTGTGGCGATGCCCTGAAATTAACCTTTAAACTGGATGACCAGGGGAAGATAGCGGATGCCAGATTCAAGACCTTTGGCTGTGCCAGCGCCATTGCCTCATCTTCTGTCCTGACCGAGATGATTATCGGCATGACCCTGGATGAGGCCGCCAAGCTGACCAATAAGGACATTGCCGATCGTCTCGGCGGCCTGCCCAAGGAGAAGATGCACTGCTCGGTGATGGGCCGTGAGGCCCTTGAGGCCGCCATTGCCAATTATCGTGGATTGAAAATTCCCATGGCGGAGGGGGAGGTGGTCTGCGAATGTTTCGGGGTCACCGATCTTGAGATTATCAGGGCCATCAAGGAGTCGAATCTGCATTCAGTAGAAGAGATCACCAATTTTACCAAGGCCGGCGGTGGCTGCGGCAAATGCCTGGATCGTCTGCGCGAGATCCTGGTGGCCACGGTGCATCAGGGGGTTGATATCAAGAAAATAGTTGAAAAGCCCAAGCGCATGACCACCCTGCAGAAGATCAAGAAGATAGAAGAGGCCCTGGAGCGTGAGATCAGGCCTGGTCTGCGCAAGGATGGCGGCGATATTGAACTGGTTGACGTGGATGGAGATTTTGTCACTGTTTCCTTGCGGGGCTCTTGCACCAGTTGCGCAAAATCACAGACCACCTTGAAGGAATATGTGGAGAAAAAACTGCGGGAGCTGGTCCTTGACTCGCTGATTGTGGAGGAGTCAAAATGATTAATCCTGAGAATGTTGTCTATATGGACAATAATGCCACCACCAGAGTGGCGCCTGCAGTACTTGAAGATATGTTGCCGTATCTGCGGGACTATTATGGCAATCCCTCATCGATGCACCGGTTTGGCGGACAGGTTGAGGCTGCCGTCACTCAAGCCCGAAAGAAGGTGGCCGACCTGCTGGGGGCAGAGCCGGAAGAGATAGTCTTTACCAGTTGCGGCACTGAAAGTGATTCAACCGCCATCCTCTCTGCCCTGCAATCCTTTCCAGATAAGCGCCATATAGTCACCACCCGGGTGGAGCATCCAGCGGTTAAAAATCTCTGCGAAAACCTTGATACCCTGACCGGCCATAAACATCGTCTGACCCGTCTGATGGTGGCGGCTGACGGCACCCTTGACCTCCAGAAGTATGAAGAGGCCCTGGAGGATGATACGGCCATAGTCAGTGTCATGTGGGCCAATAATGAGACCGGCGTGATCTTCCCCATCGCGGAGATGGCCAGGATGGCAAGGACGCGGGGCATCCTCTTTCATACCGATGCCGTGCAGGCCGTGGGCAAGGTCCCCATTAATCTCAAAGAAATGGATGTTGATTTCCTGTCAGTCTCCGGCCATAAACTCCATGGCCCTAAAGGAATTGGAATCTTGTATGTCCGTCGTGGCACGCCTTTTTCCCCTTTCCTGGTGGGCGGTCATCAGGAGAGAGGACGGCGGGGCGGCACCGAAAACGTGGCCTCTATTGTCGGCCTTGGTCGGGCCTGTGAGCTGGCCGCCGCCCATATGGCTGAGGAAAACAGCAGGGTCAAGGGACTCAGGGACAAATTGGAGCAGGGGCTGCTGGCAACCATCCCCCATTCCATGCTCAATGGTCACAAGACCGATCGTCTGCCCAATACCGCCAATATCAGCTTCGAATATGTGGAAGGCGAGGCCATTCTGCTGCACATGGATCAATATAACATCTGCGCTTCATCCGGCTCTGCCTGTACCTCCGGATCGCTGGAGCCCTCACACGTCCTGCGGGCCATGGGGGTCCCCTTTACCGCGGCCCATGGCTCTATCCGTTTCTCTTTAAGTATTTATAACACTGAAGCGGAGGTTGATTTTGTCCTCGAGAAGATGCCGCCTATTATTGCCGGGTTGCGTGAGATGTCACCTTTTTGGAAGGCGGATGCGTAGATGATTGTTATTGATCCCAGTTATGAGATCCAGGACGATCTCGACCAGGCTTCGTTGGTGGTACGGTTGGAGGCCTGCGGCCGTATCTGTTATAAGAGCGAGGAAAAGATCAGCGAGGGCTCAGCCTTGCCCTTTGTCAAGAAGATCGCGGAATATGGTCATAACTCGGTGATGGAGATGGCGGTGGTGACCCTGCGTCTCCACTGTTCTCCTCAGCAGAGTGCCGGTTTTCTCGAATGTCAGCCTAAATTTTTTATTGTCGATCCGGTGGAGAATGGCCTGCTGGTGACCGGCTCGATCAGGGCCTTCAGGGAGATGTATGGCTCTTTTCCGGAGAATGCCCTGGTTCAGGCAATGGTGGATTTTCTTGGCGCCAGTCATCCCTATCTCCTTGAAGGTGTGTGGAAACCTGTGTCCAGAAAGGGTGAGTCGTCCATTGCTGTTGAGAAGATTTCGCTGGAACAGGTGGAACAACTGGCGCCGAACCTGGTGCTTCGCCATCGCTTTTTGAGTGTGAAATTCATTGTGAACCGGGCAGTCACCCATGAGATTGTCCGACACCGCCCCTGCTCCTTTCTCCAGGAGAGTCAACGGTATTGCCGCTATAGTCAGGATAAATTCGCCAATCAAGTGACCTTTATCCGTCCCCTCTTTTTTGCCCCTGATTCCGCTGAATATAAATTATGGCAGCAGGCCATGGAGCTGACTGAATCCCTTTATCTGCAGTTGCTTGAGACCTCGACACCCCAGGCTGCCAGAACCGTTTTGCCTAATTCCTGTAAAACCGAAATTATTGTCTATTGTAATCTTGCGGAATGGAAGCATATCTTCAGGTTACGGACCTCTCCTGCCGCTGAACCCTCCATGCGTGAGGTCATGATCCCCCTGGCGGAAGAGATAACGAAAAGATATCCGACATTGTTTGTATGAACAGACAGGAATGGGGAATGTGATTTCTCCTCTTCCTGGCTTGATGACTGAAAAGAGCAAAGACCCCTTGTCATAATTGTGCAGACAAGGGGCCTTTGCTCTTTTCAGTCATTCTCTTTTTGTGGTCTGCGCTCTGATATTGACATGTTTTTAAGAATTAGTTATATGGATCATCAATTATGATGAATTAGAGATGTGTCAAGGGGGAATGGTGCCTGCTGGTGTCGGACTCACTCGTCGCATGATCCTTAACCTTTGCCTTGAGAGGAGAATAGAATGGCTCTTGATCCAACAAAACATGCAGACTGGGAGATCGCCCAGGAAGCGGAAAGCCGGATGAAAACCGTGTATGAACTGGCTGAAAAGCTTGGTCTTGAAAAAGAGGAGCTCCTGCCGCACGGACATTATGTCGGCAAGCTTGATTTCAAAAAGATCATGAATCGCGTGGGCAGCAAGCCCGACGGCAAATATATTGATGTGACTGCCATCACTCCTACCCCTCTCGGTGAAGGAAAATCCACCTGCTGCATGGGGCTGGTCCAGGGCCTTGGCAAGCGGAACCAGAGTGTTATCGGCGCCATCCGTCAGCCATCAGGCGGCCCGACCATGAACATCAAGGGTTCTGCAGCCGGTGGGGGCTTAGCCCAGTGTATTCCTCTGACCGAGTTCTCCCTTGGTCTTACCGGTGATATCAACGCCATCATGAATGCCCATAACCTGGGGATGGTGGCGCTTACCTCCCGGATGCAGCATGAGGCCAACTATACCGATGCCCAGCTTGCCAAGCGGAATCTGAAGCGGCTCGATATCCATCCCAAGAAGGTGGAGTTCAACTGGATTATTGACTTCTGCGCCCAGGCCCTGCGCAATATCACCATCGGCATCGGCGGCAAGATGGATGGGTTCACCATGCAGTCTTCCTTTGCCATTGCCGTTTCCTCCGAGATCATGGCGATCCTTTCCGTTGCCAATGATCTGGCTGATATGCGTAGGCGTATGGGCAAGATCGTGGTTGCCTATGACCGCCAGGACAGGCCGGTGACCACGGCTGATCTGGAAGTGGATGGAGCCATGACCGCCTGGATGGTTCAGGCCCTGAATCCGAACCTGCTGCAGACCTTGGAGGGACAGCCGGTGCTGGTGCATGCCGGTCCTTTTGCCAATATCGCCATTGGTCAGTCCTCGGTTATCGCGGATCGGCTTGGTCTGAAGATTGCTGATTACAATGTAACCGAATCCGGATTCGGCGCCGATATCGGCTTTGAGAAGTTCTGGAACCTGAAGTGCCGTTTCTCCGGCAACAAGCCCAACTGTGCAGTCGTTGTCGCCACCATCCGGGCCTTGAAATGCCACGGCGGCGCTCCCATTCCCGTCCCCGGCAAGCCAATGCCTGCTGAGTATGGCAAGGAAAATGTGGCCTGGGTTGAGGAGGGTTGTAAAAACCTGCTCCATCATATTGAAACGGTCAAGAAGGCGGGGATCAGCCCTGTGGTCTGCATCAATGCCTTTTATACCGATACGGATAACGAGATCAAGGCTGTACGCCGTATCTGCGAGGCAGCCGGTGCCCGGGTGGCCCTGTCCCGTCACTGGGAGTATGGCGGTGAGGGTGCGCTTGAGTTTGCCGATGCGGTCATGGATGCCTGTGAAGAGCCCAATGACTTCAAATTTCTTTACGATCTCTCTGATCCCCTGGAAAAACGCATTGATCTCATTGCCCGTGAGGTGTATGGCGCCGATGGTGTCTCCTATACCCCTGAGGCCCAGGCCAAGTTGAAACGTCTGGCCGATGATCCTGATATGAAGGAGATGGGAACCTGCATGGTCAAGAGCCATCTTTCCCTGTCCCATGATCCTAAACTGAAGGGCGTGCCCAAGGGCTGGACCCTGCCAATCCGCGATATCCTTACCTATAAGGGCGCCGGCTTTGTCGTGCCGGTGGCCGGGGCAATCAGTCTGATGCCGGGAACGGCATCAGACCCAGCCTATCGGCGTGTCGATGTTGATGTGGAGACTGGCAAGGTCAAGGGCGTATTTTAGAGACCGTTATAAAAAGAGCAAAGCTTTTCTTGCTCTTTTTATTTACGGACTCTTATGCCGCATCCAAAAAACAGCAATCTTTTTCGGCTGTTTCTTGGCGAGGCGTTTAGCCGATACCCTGCACAAGGTCCAAACAAAGCTTTTCTTGCTCTTTTTATTTACGGACTCTTATGCCGCATCCATAAACAGCAATCCTTACCGCTGTTTTCTGGTGTGGCGTCTGGCAAGTTACATCTGCTGGCAATCATACAAGGTTCGACCGGCATCTTATGCCGCATCAAGGAAACAGCAGTCCCTACCGCTGTTTCCTGGCGTGGCGTCTTGCAGATAAGGAAACAGCTTCATCGTATTGTAGCGACGAAGCTGAATAGATATAGGTATCGTCGAACGGGTTAAAAAGATTTTCTTTTTAACCCGTTTGTTTTTTAAGGAAAAAAGAGGTATCTTCTGAAAGTTAATAATTTTTATTTGGATCCCGGTTCGTGGTCAGGGCGCCTTTCACCTTTATCTGTAGAATTCAATGGCTGTAGTATCTGATAATAAAATGTCGCCCAAAAAAACCGGTCTTCGTGGAACAGTCAAAGATCAGTCCGGGGCTGGAAAATATAAGATTGGTGAGCTCCTGAGTAAGGCTGGTTATATCACGCCTATTCAACTGGAGACTGCCAAACAGCAGCAGAAGAGGAGTGGCGGGCGGCTTGGCGCTATTCTGATTCAGTCGGAATATATTGACAGGGACACTATCAGCACCTTTCTGAACCGCCAGCATAATATTACCTCTGTTGACATCAGTAAGGAGGCGCCCGGCAAGGATGCCCTGAAACTGCTGGCCTATGATACGGCCAAGAAATTCATGGCCTTTCCCTTGCGTGTTATTGGTAATACCTTGCAGATTACCATGGCGGAACCGACAGATACCGAGGCGGTAGCGAAGCTGCAGGGGCTTATCGGCAGAGAAGTCACGGTCTGTGTCTCCACTGAAGAAGATATTATTGCGGCGTATCAGAAATATTATGGTATTGAAGCTGCCGAGGCGTCGGCCCTTCGCTGCGGCCAGGGTGAGAAGGCGGAAGAGGAGATGTCCGTCACCGAGATTGATGATTTTGGCTCCATTGTGGCTGATGCGGCAGATGGCTTTGAGATAGAAACAGAAGAGGAAAAAGAAGGAAAAGAGCAGTTTGCCGCATCCGATGCCCCTATTATCAAACTGGTGAATGGCATTCTGGTCAAGGCGGTGCAGGAAGGTGCCTCTGATATCCATCTGGAACCGTATGAAAAAAACATGCAGGTTCGCTACCGGAAGGATGGTTCTCTTTTCAAGTCGATGAACCTGCCGCTGACGATCAAGAATGCCCTGGTTGCCCGGGTGAAGATCCTGGCCAATCTGAATATAACCGAGCGGCGTATTCCCCAGGATGGCCGCATCAAGATGCGGCTGTGCCATAACCGCTCCGTCGATTTCCGGGTGTCAACCCTGCCTACGCTTTTCGGAGAATCGGTGGTGTTGCGTATCCTCGATAAAGCATCCCTGAATGTTGATCTGACCAAATTGGGGTTTGAGGTCGAGACCTTTGAGATGCTGAAACGGTGTCTGAACCGGCCTCAGGGACTTCTGCTCGTTACCGGGCCAACAGGTTCCGGGAAAACGGTTACCCTCTATTCAGCCCTCAACTCCCTGAACAGTGAGGATATCAAGATCCTTACGGCCGAAGATCCGGTGGAGTTTAACTTCAAGGGGATCAACCAGGTGCATGTGAACCCGGAAGTCGGCATGACCTTTGCCGCAGCCCTCAAGGCCTTTCTCCGTCAGGATCCTGATATCATCATGGTGGGTGAAATCCGTGATCTGGAGACGGCGGAGATTGCCATCAAGGCGGCCATGACCGGGCATCTGGTCTTTTCAACCCTGCATACCAATGACAGCGCGGCAACTATTGCCCGTCTGGTGAATATCGGGATTCCTTCCTTTATGCTGGCCTCTTCAGTCACCATGGTCCTGTCCCAGCGTCTGGGGAGAAAATTGTGTCAGAAGTGCAAGACACCGGTGATGCATGATCCCGACGAACTGGTGCAGATGGGGTTTCATGAAGATGAGGTCGATACCCTGGTCACCTATGGCGCTGTCGGCTGCTCGGCATGCAATGGTGTCGGCTATAAAGGGCGGGTCGGTTTCTTTGAATTGATGGAGGTGACCGATGAGGTAGCAACGGCCATCAGCGCCGAGGTTCCAGAGGACACCCTGCGCAAGGTGGCGATCCAGTCGGGAATGGTCCCCTTGCGTGGTGCCGCCCTGCAAAAGGTTCGTGACGGGGTGACCAGTGTCGAAGAGGTCTTGCGGCGAACGGTTGCCCACGAAGAGAGTCTTCCCGCCTATCTGGTGAATCCCGATGTGGAGAATTATGAAGATGGTGATATAATTATTCGTGAAGGGAACCGGGATATCGATTTTTTCAAATTGATTCGCGGGGCGTTGACGGTCATCAAGGGAGGAAAGAAGATTGCCGAACTGACCGAACCGGGTGAGTATTTTGGAGAGATGGCGGCAATCTCGGGAGAGCAGCGCGCCGCCTCGATAGTGTCCCAAGGGCGTACGTCGGTGAAGCGGTTTCCTGGTGACAAGCTGGAAGAAGTGATAAAGAAATATCCTGATGTCTCAGAGCATCTTTTTAAGACCATGGTCGGCAGGCTGCAGAAGTCAAACCAGATTATTGTCAAACTTGCAGGCGGCTCCAGTGGGCGCCAGCCCCAACCACCGGTGCGTTAACTATGAGTCAGATTTCTGTTTATATCATTGCCTATAATGAGGCCGAAAAAATCCAGGCAGCCGTGCAGTCGGTCCTCTGGGCTGATGAGATTATTGTGGTGGATTCACATTCGACCGATGATACTGTACAGATTGCCGAGTCCCTTGGAGCCCGGGTTGTGCAGGTTGATTTCAAGGGTTTTGGTGATCTGAGGAACCAGGCGATGGCCGCCTGTTCTCATGAGTGGATCTTCAGCCTCGATTCTGATGAACGGTGTACACCAGAGGCCAGGGATGAAATTCTGGAAACTGTTCATGCCGACAAGAGTGCTGATGCCTACTATTATGTGCCGCGGCGGAATTTCTTTATGGGGCAATGGATCAGCCACTCTGGTTTCTATCCCGATTACCGCCAGCCGCAGCTCTTCAGAAAAGGGACCCTGGTCTTCAGCCAGGATATGGTGCATGAAGCCTATACCATCCATTCTTCACAACAACCGGGGTATCTGCGCCACGCCATCTGGCAGGTCCCTTTCAAAAATCTGGAAGAGGTGATGCATAAGGCCAATAGATATTCGACTCTCGGGGCGGTCAAGCTTGCTGAAAACGGCAAGGAGGCGACCATGGGCAAGGCCTTGGCACACGGCATCTGGTCATTCTTTAAGCTTTATTTTTTGAAACGAGGGATTCTCGACGGCTGGCCGGGATTGGTCATTGCCCTGGGTAATTTCGAAGGGACTTTTTATCGGTACGCAAAATTGTATGAGATGAAATCTCAATGGCAGTTGCCTGAGTCGCCCCCTCTGACGAAAGAATAAGGCAGCAGATGAGTCAGCTTTCCTGCTGATGCTGGTCCAGGCCCTTGTCACACCAGGTAAGGTGCTGATCACAGGTGCGGGCCAGTATGGCGTCATTGACGGCCAGGCTCTGGCGTGAGTTTATCCGGTGATACAGGTGGTAGGCAAGGGCGTTAAAACGGAGATTTTGACGTCTGATGCCTTTGTTGAGTAATCTTGCTATAAACTCTGAATCCTCGCGTCCCCATCCCTGAAATTCCTCATTAAATCCATTGACCGCCTGGGCATCTTTTTTCCAGACGGCAAAGTTACAGGTCTTGATCCCTGACAGGCTTTTACTGCTGAAGGAAAAAATCTTTGACAGCAGGCGAGAGCGAAGACAATTCTTTCTGTTTTCTATGCCAGGGGCCCAAGTACAGAAATTGATCTCTTCTTGTCGCAGGGCACGTTGAGTTGTCTTCTCCTTGAGGATGACGCGCGTTCCCTGGACGAAAAATCCTGCCTTGGCCGCCAGGATATGGTCAGCTATAAAATGGTGCTCCATTATAATGTCACCATCGATTAAGATCAGGTAGTCACCTGTTGCTTTGGCGATAGCCTTATTGCGGCTGCGGGCCAGCCGGAAACCTTTATTCTGCTGCCAGGAGTGAATCAGGGGGACAGGAGAATCTTTCGCCAGTCT
>JAHYIV010000064.1 GCA_019429465.1 Desulfoarculaceae bacterium | reverse complement strand
CATCGATTAAGATCAGGTAGTCACCTGTTGCTTTGGCGATAGCCTTATTGCGGCTGCGGGCCAGCCGGAAACCTTTATTCTGCTGCCAGGAGTGAATCAGGGGGACAGGAGAATCTTTCGCCAGTCTTTCAACGGTTTCTTTCGTTGCATTGTCGGAACCATCGTCAGCGATAATGATTTCATCCGGCAGCTGAGACTGTTTGAAGACCCTGAGCAGGGAAACCTCCAGGGCTTCTTGCCAGTTGTAGGTGGTGATGATAAGTGAGGTGCGCATAATCAAGATTTAAAATTGAAGTTGAGCCTAATGGAAGCGCTTCATGTAAAAGGTGGTGAATAGGGTCTGGCTCCAGTTGATGCTCAGGTCTCCAATATTCTAACCCCGATGAACGGGATAAGTGCCTTTCGCAGATTATTTTCTTGCAAAAAAAACAAGAAAATAATCTGTAAGGCACTAAAATCAGTATTTTCCGAGGCCCTTAAGTATTATTCATAATAAGCGCCCTCTCTCTGGCAATTATTTAATTTTTTGAAAGTAATCATCTAACTGAAGATTGTTAAGGGGCATATTGGGCAATGTGTAGCATCCCCATGTGCAGTGCCGCCAAAATGCGTGAGCAGCGGAAGCGGAAAGAAAAAGATTTGCTGTCCTGAGCCGGATTCTATGAATATTCTTATTGTTAAGACCAGCGCCATCGGTGATGTTATCCATACCCTTCCTGCCCTGAATGCCCTGCGTCGAAAATACCCTGAGGCCAGGATTGATTGGCTGGTGGAAGAGGCCGCGGCTGATCTGGTTGTCGGCCATCCGGCCCTTGATAATGTTCTGGTCTTACGGCGTAAGGCGTGGGTTCGAGATTTGAAACAGGGGAGGGTGCTGGCGGCCTGCCAAGGGTTTGCTGATTTTGTGAAACGATTGCGGACAACAGAGTACGACCTGCTCATTGACTTTCAAGGGCTGCTGAAAAGCGGGGTTTCTGTCTGGCTGGCCCGAGCTAAAAGAAAAGTCGGCTTCGGCAGGGGAATGGAACATGCCGAAGGCAGTTATGTCTTTCTCAACGAGACTGTTTCGCCTGTGAGTATGGATCTGCACGCGGTGATCCGGGGATTATTGTTGCTCAAGGCCATCGGCATCGAGAGCGAGGAAGTGGTTTATGACCTGCCGATGGGCAACGAACAGAGGGGGAAAATAAGTCAATTGCTTGAAGCCGAAGGGGTCGATCCAGCCAGGCCTCTGGTGGCCATCAATCCCATGACCACCTGGGAGACCAAACACTGGAAAAATGAGCGATTTGCCCAGGTTGCTGATCAACTGCTCGACAGGGGCATGAATGTTGTTTTCAGCGGCGGACCACAGGACGTGGGGGCTATAGAAGGGATTCGTGTCGCCATGATCGGCAAAGCTGCAAGTTTGGCAGGCAGGACAACCCTGAAAGATCTGGCTGCCCTTTATGAAAGGGTGGCCGTGCTCATTACCACCGATACCGGGCCCATGCATCTTGCGGCGGCAGTGGGTACGCCGGTCGTTGCCCTGTTCGGGCCAACGGCTCCATGGCGGACCGGTCCTTTCGGCTCGGGTCACACGATACTGCGGGCGGAAATTGCCTGTAGTCCCTGCTTGAAGAGGTTTTGTAACCGCAATCATGAATGCATGGAGCAGATCACCGTGGATCAGGTTGTGCAGGCAACGCAAACAGTAATCGGGACGGGAGGTCACAATAAGGACGATTGTTTATAGAACCAGATTCAAGTGATAGGTCAATCATACGGACTCCCATTGGTCTTTGTCCAGCACTCATACTCTGTTGAATATGTCTTACGGACCTTGGCCAGAAAGGGAAAGGTGTGGACAATGTTGCCGAAGAGCACCGCGGTTGATGATAAGGACCTTTGTCGGGTCACTTCCAACCGTTCTTGGAGTATGCAATACCGGGGCGCCCATGCCCTGCGTGGCTCAGGAAAATGTATGGGCGGGATAAGCGGCTGTAGCGCATGAACGATGAATGATTTCTGCAGATTTTGTCATCTGGAACGTAAGGCAGGATAGAGTGCTTTGATGTCGGCTATATGCTGGCTGATGGTCAGTCGGTGTCTGCCGGCAAAGTTTTCGCAGGCCAGGGACGGCCCAGTGTCGCGGGCGCCAGGGATGGCGCAGGAGCGACCACAGGCCAGGGACGATTCAGTGTCGCAGGTGCCATGGACGGCACAGGAGCGACCCGCCACCGGAGCTGTCCCGCTCAGTTTTCTGATCGTGGCGGCAATGGTTTCCGGTTGGTTGTTGTCCAGTATAATGCCATCCTGGTCTGAGAGTAATTCAGCCGCGCCTACCTCCTTGGTAGTGATCACCGGGGTGCCGCATTGCAGTGATTCGGGAATCACCAGGCCGAAGGCCTCATAATGAGAGGGCAGGATGGTATAATCAACCGCGCTGTATACAGGGGCAAGATTGTTAATGTAGCCTATATAGCGGACGTTTGCCGGTATTTTTCGCGGCAGTCTGGTGCCTGCCACCAGGAGCTCAAAGCGGCTGGGGTCAAGCTGATTGAACGCCAGGAGAAGTTCTCGTAATCCCTTGCATTGATGCCCGCATGACGGCAGCAGAAAGGTGAGCTTGTCTGGAGAGATGTTGAACTCGGTACAGGTCTCCTGCACTGTCCGGGGATCAGATCGGAGGAATTTGTCGGTATCAATGGGTGGGTACAGCACTCTGACCTTGCTCTCTTCCACCTCATAATGTTTGAAGATCTCTCTGGCTATGGCCTGTGAATGGGCCATGATAATCGGCACGGTTGCCAGTAATTTTTTTTCAAAGGCAATCTCGATTTTATCATAGAACCAGCGGAACAGTGACGAGCGTTTTGTCCGTTTGACCGCCTCGGGGTGCACACCGCCGAAGACGGCGATGTCCTGACAACTGGTACGGGTGAGGCTCAGTGAGATGTCATACTCCTCTCTGTTGAAACCGGCGTTGCATCTGTACAGAAAGAAATATTTTTTCCAGCGCCTGGGCAGAAATGGAATCTTTATCTGGCGGATAGTGCAGGGCAACTGGGCGGCCAGTTGCCGGTCCACCTCGTAGGTGTGGATGGTAACCTCGTCTCCAGCCGC
>JAHYIV010000039.1 GCA_019429465.1 Desulfoarculaceae bacterium | reverse complement strand
CAGCAGTATGAGCAGAAAAGGTAATTGCTGGGACAATGCGGTGGCTGAGAGCTTTTTTGGCACTTTGCAGACCGAGCGGGTGTTTTCTTCAAGTTATATGACAAGCGATGCGGCCAGAAAGGACATCGTTGACTATATCGAAATGTTTTACAACAGCAGAAGACGTCATTTATATTTGGGTTACATGAGCCCAAAAGCATTTGAGAAAAAGTGGCTTCTTAAAAAAGCCACTTAGTAAACTGTACATTTTTTACTTGACCACCTCAGGTTGATCCCGCTCCGTTGCCTACACTAAAGGGCGCAGTCGTCAACTTTCTCGACGAGCAGCCACAAGAAGTAGGGGGCACTTGAGTAAAGTGCATACCTTGTTAAAGGTCTATGATGAGAGCTCTTCCAAAGTCAACGAAAGGATATTGGAGAAGTGACAGGAAAAAAGGCATTGGTAGATTTATTTCTACTTACAGGCTATGAACAAGGGGCCCGCCCGCACCGCTTTTGACCAGTAAGATGGTGCTGCTTTTGCGGATAACCCTGTCCATATAGGCAGCGCTAAGGAAAAATGCCTGGCGGTAATCGTTTTCCAGGCAATGAAAGGAAGCAAAGGCTGAGGCGTAGGTGCAGCCGGTTCCGTGGAGATTGACGCTTTTTATACGTGTTCGTTTGCTTGTTTCTATCTCCTGACTTTTTAGAACCAGATAATCACAGATATCCGACCGGCCTGCCTCCAGGTGTCCACCCTTGACGATGACAGCCTGAAGATGCTCATGCCTGGCCAGGATACCCATGGCACCACGAATAGCGTCTTCTGCTGTTTCCAGCTTCTGCTGACAAAGCTGTTCGAGCTCCGAGCAATTGGGGGTCAAGACAGTAACCTTGCTGATGAGCTGGTCGTTCAGTTCGTCAAGACTGGAACAGTTAAGGAGGGACTGGCCGGTAGTTGAGGCCAGGACAGGATCGTAGATCACCTCGCCATGAAAAACTGCAAGGAGATTGCCTAAGGCCCTGGCGATATCGATGGCGCCAATCATGCCGATCTTGATATGGGTCACATGATGATCCGCCAGCACCGCCTCGACCTGCCTGACCACCAGTCCGCTATCAAGGGGGACAGACTCGCTGACCCCCAGAGAATTCTGGACAGTAATACAGGTAATGGCTGCGGCGCCATAGACCCCGATGGCGGTCATGGTCTTCAGGTCCGCCTGGATACCGGCCCCTCCGGTTGGGTCTGAACCGGCAATCGTCAACACGGTTGGTGAGAGTTTGGGTCGGGTGCAGTCAACCATGGCAAAACCAGCGTAAAAATTTTTTTCGGTCGGAAGTGCAGAGTTGCAGAGGGAAGATACCTGTTATCGTTTTCTTTATCCGTCGCCCGGGCGTCTCTCTGCGCGAGATCTGTCTTTTTTTTCATCAGAGTTGCTTAATATAGTTAAATACAATAGTATTGCAAGGCTTGAATCAGAGTAGAACAAAAAACCACCAATAAACATTATGTATAACATTATATTATGACAGCATCACAGCATAATTACGACGAAAGCAAGATCAGAACCCTCAGCTCTCTGGAGCATATCCGCAAGCGGCCAGGGATGTATATCGGCCGCCTCGGCAATGGATCCCACCCCGATGATGGCATCTATATCCTGCTCAAGGAGGTGGTGGACAATGCCGTGGATGAATATATCATGGGGGCAGGCAAGCGGGTCAATATCCACATCGGCGAGGAGGGGATGGTCACGGTTCGCGACTTTGGCCGCGGCATCCCCCTGGGGAAGATCGTGGACTGCGTCTCCACCATCAATACCGGCGCCAAGTACAATACCGAGGTCTTTCAATTCTCGGTGGGACTGAACGGGGTGGGCACCAAGGCGGTGAACGCCATGTCGTCGCGCTTCAAGGTCACGGCCTTTCGTGAGGGGAAATTTGCCAGCGCGGTCTTTACACAAGGAAAGCTGATCAGCCAGGAAGAGGGGGCGAGCAGCGAGCCCAATGGAACCCTGGTGGAGTTTATCCCTGACCGGGAGATGTTCCAGGACTACACCTTTGACCCCCGTTTCATCGAAGAGCGCCTTTGGCGTTACGCCTATCTCAATGCCGGTCTCAAGCTTTATCTGGACAAGAACTGCTATTATTCCGCCAATGGCCTGCTCGATCTGCTGGCCAAGGAGCTGGATGATCAGGATATCTACGAGCCCATTTATTATCGTGACCCGACCCTCGAATTTGCCTTTTCCCACACCGACGGCTACGGCGATACCTATTACTCCTTTGTCAACGGCACCTATACCAGTGAAGGCGGCACACATCTTTCCGCCTTCCGCGAGGGGATCCTCAAGGGGGTCAATGAATTTTCCAAAAAAAGTTTCATCGGTCAGGATGTGCGCGACGGCATCGTCGGCACCCTGGCCATCAAGATCAAGGACCCGCTCTTTGAATCACAGACCAAGAACAAACTGGGCAATGGCGACATCCGTTCCTGGATCGTGGGCACGGTGAAAGACGCGGTCTCCAGCGCCCTCTATAAAGATACCGAGGCGGCGGAACGACTGCTGGAGAAGATCCAGCGCAACGAAAAGGTCAGAAAGGAGCTGCAGAGCGTGCGCCTGGAGGCCAAGGCGAAATCAAAAAAAGTGGCCTTCAAGATCCCCCAGCTGAAAGACTGCAAGCATCATCCCACGCGCAAGAAACCATCGCCGGCAGGGCACGAGAACATGGTCTTTATCACCGAAGGGCAGTCGGCGGCAGGCTCCATTGTCTCCTCCCGTGACCCGCTTACCCAGGCGGTGTTTTCCATGAAGGGCAAGCCCATGAATGTCCTGGGGCAGAAGCTGGCGCTCCTGTACAAGAATGAGGAGATGTACTCCCTGATGCGGAGCCTCGACATTGAAGAGTCCGTTGCCGACCTGCGTTTCGACAAGGTGATCCTGGCCACCGATGCCGATGTGGACGGGCTGCATATCCGCAATCTGCTCCTGACCTTCTTTCTCCACTACTTTGAACCGCTGGTGAAACTGGGTTATGTCTATATCCTGGAGACCCCGCTCTTTCGGGTCCGCAACAAGAAAGAGACCTGCTACTGCTATTCGGACAAGGAAAAGCTTGCCGCCATCAAGAAGCTGCAGGGGACAGGCGCCAAGGCCGGCACCGTGGAGATGACCCGCTTCAAGGGACTGGGCGAGATCTCTCCCAAGGAATTCAAGCAGTTCATCGGCCCCGATATCCGTCTGCAGCAGGTCAATATGGGGTCAGTCAGTGAGGTGAGCAAGATCCTCTCTTTTTACATGGGGAAAAACACCCCGGAACGCAAGCAGTACATCATGGAACACCTGGTAACCACGATCTGATTTTCAGGCAAAACTGACCTCAACCTCAAGAATGTTTCAACCTTCAATACCTCTATGAACTCACAGTACGGAAGACTTCAGCAGCTCTTTGACCAGAATTTTCTTGAGTACTCCTCCTATGTCATCAGGGAGCGGGCCATTCCCGACATCCACGACGGTCTGAAACCGGTCCAGCGCCGTATTCTGCAGACCCTGTTCAATATGGAGGACGGCCGGTTCCACAAGGTGGCCAATGTGGTGGGCGAGACCATGAAGCTCCATCCCCATGGCGATGCCTCCATCTTCTCCGCCCTGGTGAATCTGGCCAACAAGGAATACCTGATTGAACGGCAGGGGAATTTCGGCAATATCTATACCGGCGATCAGGCCTCGGCCGCCCGCTATATCGAGTGCCGCCTCACCCCCCTGGCCAAAGAGATCCTCTTCAACAAGGATCTGACCGAGTTCGTTGAATCGTATGACAGCAGGATGCTGGAACCCGTCACCCTGCCGGCCAAGATCCCCCTGCTGCTGCTGCTCGGGGCGGATGGGATTGCGGTGGGCATGGCCACCAAGATCATGCCCCATAACTTCTGTGAACTCCTTGAGGCCCAGATCAAGATTCTGCGCAATGAAGAGATCACCCTCTATCCCGATTTCCAGAAGAAGGGGCTGGTGGATGTCTCCCACTATGATCACGGCAATGGCCGGATCCGCTGCCGGGCCCGGATTGAGGAGTTGAACGACAAGACCATTATCATCAAGGATATCCCCCACGGGACAACCACCCAGTCACTGATCGAATCTGTTGAGAAGGCGGCCAAGGCCGGGAAGATCAAGATCCTGTCGATCAATGACTATACGGCGGAAGAGGTTGAGGTCGAGATCAATCTGGCCCGGGGTGTCTATGCCAAGGAGACCATTGAGGCCCTCTACGCCTTTACCGATTGCGAGGTTGCCATCACTCCCAATCTGACCCTGATCAAGGACAATACCCCGCTGATCTGTACGGTTGAGGAGGTGTTGGAACACAATACCCAAAAGCTTGTCGACGATCTGACCAAAGAACTGGAGATTGATCTCGGAAGGTTCCAGGAAAAACTGCACGCCCGGCTTCTCGAGCAGATATTCATCGAGGAACGGCTCTATAAGAATATTGAGGAGGAGACCAGTTACAAGGCGGTGACCAAGAGCGTTGACATCGGCCTGCAGCCCTTCACCGCAGAGCTGCTGCGCCCGGTTACCAGCGAGGACATAGAACGGCTGCTCGAGATCAGGATCAAGCGCATCTCCCGCTATGATATCAATAAACAGCAGAAAGAAATCAAAGAGATACGCAGCGAGATCAAGACCATCACCCATCACCTCAAGGACATGGTCGGCTACACCGTCTCTTTCCTTGGCGATCTGCTGAAAAAATATGGCCATCTCTACCCGAGACAGACAGAACTGTGCGAGTTTGAAGAGGTGAGCGCCCGGAGTGCGGCCCTGGCCAATCTGGTGGTCGGCTATCAGCGCTCCACTGGATTCCTGGGCCATAACATCAAGGCCGAGGACGAAAAGCAGGACTTCACCCTGAACTGTTCCGAATATGACCGGCTCCTGTTGATCTTTCAGGACGGCATGTACAAGGTGATTCCGGTCAGCGATAAACTCTTTGTCGGCCATGAATTGGCCTGGGTCGGGGTTGTCCAAGACGGCCTGATCTTCAATATCCTCTACCGGGATGGCCAGGAAAATCTGACCTACGCCAAGCGCTTTACCACCCCCAAGTTTATCCTGGACAAGGAGTATCACCTCTTCCCTGAAGACAAGCGCTCAAGGATCCTCCTGCTGTTGATGGGTGAGGGGACAAGCGCCCATGTCAGCCTCGCACCTTCCCCTCGTGCGAAGAGTAATATCCTGGAGGTCTATTTCGATGACTATCTGTTCAAGAATCCAAACGCCAAAGGGAAGCGGATCTCCCCCCGGGTGGTCAGAAGGGTAACGGATTCCACCGGCAAGGCCACGCCAAGGCCTCGGAAACAGAATATGACTTTGCCTGGTCTGGTCGTTGCGGCCACGGAGGGCGCGCCTCAAGAAGGAAAGGAAGGAAAGGAAGAGGGCAAAGGTAAGGAATAAAAAAAATGATAAGAAAAAGGAATGAGAACGCGGAAAGATGAACGCATTCAGCGCAACCATCCCTGCTTTTTCCGCCTTTATTTTAGCTCAGGTAGTCCATTAACAAATGCGTTCATGTTCGCCTGCAATTGTACATATTCGGCCTCACTGAGTCCGGCGCCCATGGCCACCATCCGGGCCATATCAGCAGTGAGGAAATCTCCAGGGGCATGGGCGTCAGCATTGACTACGAGCCTGGCCCCAGCCCTTAAGGCCATCTTTGCCACGTGACCATTGGTCAGTGAATGTCCTTTTCTTCCTGAAAGTTCAATAAAAACACCATTTTTAGCTGCCAGAAGCGCTTCTGTCTCACTCAAGAAACCAGGATGCGACAGAATGTCAGCCCCGGCCTCAATGGCCGCCATATTAGTGCCCGCGGCAACGGGTTCAACTATGGTCTCGCCATGCACCACCACCACCTGCGCTCCCAACTCCCGCGCCTTGCGGATCAATGCACCGATGAGGGCAGGGGGGACATGGGTCAGTTCGATACCCGGAAGAAGCCTTGTTCCGGAAAAGGGGTTGAGGTCCCTTGCCGCCTGAATCATCCGGGGGATGATGAAGTCCATGTTGGAACTGTCGGCGTGATCAGTAATAGCGACCGCTTTATACCCAAGCACCTCAACCCGTCGTAAATGTTCGGCAGGAACGAGGGCCCCGTCACTGAAAAAAGTATGAGTGTGAAGATCAATCATAATAATAAGCCTGTTATTGGTTACTGGAATCTATTCTTCCATTGAGGGAATGCTGACCGGCGTGATTGATGGTGACACTGACGATGTCACCGGGAGAACATTCAATTATTTCTTTAATATGGACGATATGGTTCGTCTCGGTCCGACCCATGAGACCGTCATCGGTGACTTTTTCAATCATCACCGGCAGGATTTTTCCCACATACAGAGAATTCTGTTCCAGACAGATCTGATCCTGCCGCTTTTGAAATCTGCTCAATCGCTCCGATTTTACCTGTTCATCCACTTTGTCATCAAAGTCAGCGGACCTTGTGCCCGGGCGGTCAGAATATTTAAAGGAAAAGGAGCTGTGAAAACGGACATCTTCCAGGATCTCCATGGTCTGCTCAAAGTCAGCCTCGGTTTCTCCTGGAAAGCCGACGATCACATCGGTGCTCAGGGAAATATCAGGGCGAAACGACCGAAGCTCAGCAACCTTCTGCAGATACAGCTCTCTTGTGTATTTCCGGTTCATTTTACTTAAGACAATATTGGATCCGGATTGAACTGGGAGATGAAACTGTGGGCAAAGGGTCTCTATCTCGCTAAAGCAGCGCATGAGATCGGGGGAGAGATCCTTGGGATTGGAGGTAGTAAAGCGTAATCGCTTTAATCCTTCAATGGCTGCCACTTCACGCAGAAGAAGGGCGAAAGAATATTCGCCGCCTTCTGCTGTAACAGAATTGGTGCGCCCATAGGAATTAACGTTCTGTCCCAAAAGGGTAATCTCCTGCACGCCGGCATCAACAAGAACACGAGCTTCTTCAATGATGTCATTGACCTTGCGAGATATTTCTCTCCCTCTGGTGTAAGGGACCACGCAATAGGTGCAGTAGTTATTGCACCCCTGCATAATGGTGAGAAATTTCCTGACAGAAGGAGCAGGGGTGGCACCCTGTGGTCCTCCCGGTGAGGTCAGGCTTGGCATGGATGGAATAAACGCTGGAATCTCGTAGGAGTTAGACATGGAGGTTGCCACCTTGCTCGTTCCGTCAACGCTCTCCAAAAGGTCGACCAGTTCATACAGGTTCTGGGTACCGATCACCAGATCAACATAGTCCATGCGCCGACAGATCTCTTCGCCTTCCTGCTGGGCTACGCATCCGGCGACGCAGATCTTCATGCCTGGGCGTCTTTTTTTAACCTTCCTCAAGGCGCCGAGCAGACTCATGGCCTTTTGTTCAGCCTTGGCCCTTATGGAGCAGGTGTTCAGGATTACCACATCGGCATCTTTCATTTCCATCGACTCGACATAGCCTTTCTCGGCAAGAAGCTGGGCCATGATCTCAGAATCACGGACGTTCATCTGACAACCGAAGGTCTTAATAGTAAACGAAGGTTGTTTCATTGTGTTTTTTTATGAGCCTTAAATAGTGAGATAGTATGATTGTCTCGATTCAACATTAATGTTTATGAGTATTTGTTGAGCCCGGGGGCCAGTGCAGATAAAACCTCCAGGAGCAAACGTTCTGATTCAGCCGGATAACGAAGGCGTACCGTTCCCGTCTTGCCATTAATGCTGGAAAGGATAGCCAGGCCATCGTAGCCCTCAAGGATAGACTTGAGGAAGTTAAACCTGTGAGGGGCAATGCAAAGATAGAGCTCTTTGCATTGATGCGCGTCGATGCTCATCAGACAATCAGACCGAAAGCGAGGAGTCAATTGCCTTCATCTGGTCCTGGCGCCCTGCAAGAAGGGGACGGACGACCTCCTCAATATATTCACTGGTCTGGGCTGCGGCCCGGCCTGTGAACTGAGTATAGTCACCAACCATTCCTTGAATATCCTCCATGGTGAAGGGCATGCGCGGATCGCTTGCCAGGCGTTGCAGCAGATCATTATCCCCGCCTTCCTCCTTGACAACCTTGCCGGCGGCCAGTGAGTGCTCCTTGATCACCTCGTGCATCTCCTGGCGGCTCTCACCTTTCTCCACGGCCTCCATGAGAATCTTTTCAGTGGACATAAAGGGGAGTTCCATCCGCAGGTGTCGCTCTATCTGTTTCGGAAAGACAACCATTTGCGAAGTTATGTTGATGTAAAGCTTGAGTATGGCATCGGAGAGCAGAAAGGCTTGAGGGATATCCATCCGCCGGATGGCAGAATCGTCAAGGGTGCGCTCAAACCACTGATTAGCAAAGGTTGCCGCAAAATCAGCGGGCAACCCCATGAGTTTACGGGCAAGGCCGGTCATGCGCTCAGAGCGCATGGGGTTTCGTTTGTAGGCCATTGCCGAGGAGCCGGTTTGATTTTGGGCAAAAGGCTCCTCCTGGACTTTTAAGTTGGAAAGCAACCTTAAGTCAACTGCAAACTTATGAGCTGAACCGCCAATACCAGCAAGGGTTTCAGCAAGCTTGGTATCAAGTTTCCGAGGATAGGTCTGACCAGTCACGGCAAAGACATCAGTGAAACCAAGCTTTTTGGCAACCAATAGATCCAGATCCCTGACTTTTTGGTTATCTCCCTTGAAGAGCTCAATAAACGTGGCCTGGGTGCCGACAGTACCCTTAGCCCCTCTGGCCTTTACCTGAGCCAGAAACGAATCAATATATTCGAGATCCATGACAAGATCCTGGATATAAAGGGTGTTTCTCTTGCCAACCGTTGTTGGCTGGGCGGGTTGATAATGGGTAAACCCCAGGGTTGGCAGATCTTTATACTTCAAGGCGAATTCAGAAAGGTTCTGTATAACCTGAAGCAGCGCGGCTTTAATCAAGGCAAAGGCCTTCTTCTGAATAATCAGATCGGTGTTACAGACCACGAACTGAGAAGTTGCGCCCAGGTGGATAATCCCCTTGGCAAGGGGACATTTGGTCCCAAATTCAAAGATATGAGCCATGACATCATGGCGGATCTCTTTTTCTTTGGCCGCCGCCAGATCGTAATCGATATTGTCAATATTGGCCTGCATCTGGGCGATCATCTCTGGTGTGACAATATCGCTGAGGCCAAGCTCATACTGGGCCTCAGCCAAGGCAACCCAGCACCTTCGCCAGGTGGTAAACTTGGTCTTCTCCGAGAACAGCTCCTGCATCTCTCGACTGGTGTAGCGACTCACCAAGGGTTCCTGATAGATATCTCTCGACATAAAACACTCCTAAGTAGGCAGTAATATTTTCAAGCCGGCAGGAAAAGAAGCTCGATCCTGCAAGCGGTTTTGCTAAGCAATGACCGCAAAAAGGGGACGGTCTCATCAGAGACTCATTGATACCACGGATTTGGCAAAAGAGAAAGGGCAAGTGTTTTCTGAAAGAGCCGGACTTGCTTCATGTTCAGCCACTGTACACTGACACAAGATCAAGGAAGCTACACAAAACTCTTTAAGGACAGCCTCCTTGAGTTTCAATTAAAAATGAGAGCGAAAAACGATAAATATACTATGTCGCATAATGTATATTATGTTTAATTATATATTTATTCGTTAAAATAAGCCATTATTGTAACTTGCTACTGTAAATTCTAGATATTTTTTTCCTGCACTTTTTGCTTCTGCTGAATTTGAATCCCTGCCACCCTCACTTCCCAGTTCAGGATATCACGATATCGATTGGCCATGGGGCTATAAGCAATTGCCGGATTATTATCTTGATTGAGATCTGACTGATATCTCCCCAGGCCAAAACCGACACCTTTTTGAATAAGGCCATTTGATTTAAATGAGATCTTCAGGTGCTCATTTTCAGCGCCAATTGATTTGGACTCAACCACCCGTGCTTTTTTCGTATAGAACAGCGGGCTTTTATTGCCTGGCCCGAACGGTTCAAGCAGTTGGAGTTGCTTGCCGCAGTCAGAAGAAAAAATCTCGTCTATTTCTGCCTCAAGGTCTATTGTCAGCTTTGCCACCTGTTTAACATCGTTCATCTGTCTGCCAATTTCCTCATTGATTCGCTGGGAAAACAGCTCAAAAAGATCCTCCGAAACCGACATGCCCGCGGCCATGGCATGCCCACCAAAGCGGATCATCGTTTCCGAGCACCTTGCCAGTGCTGCATGAAGATTCACCCCCGGCATAGAGCGTCCCGACCCTTTACATATTACCTCCCCCTGCCCATCCTTCTCCTGGCTGAAAAGAATGGTCGGGAGATGATACCTTTCCACCAATCTTGAAGCGACAATCCCGATGACGCCATGATGATAATCACCTTTCAATATCAGGCAGTTAGTTGCTTCAACCTGCTGTTTCTGCAAGGTGACGGCACGCAAGTAGACATCCTGGCCAATCATTTTTCTTCTTTTGTTTAACGCCTGCAGTTCTTGGGCAAGCAGCATGGCCTCGGCCCTGCTTTGAGTGAGCAGCAATCGAACAGCAAGCCTTGCTTCTGCAAGCCTGCCGGCTGCATTAATCATAGGAGCCAGAAGAAAGCCTATATCCTCGGAGCCAAGAGAGCCGATTAATCTTTTCTGCCTGTTGAGCAATCCTCCGACATCAAGCATTGCCTTGATTCCAGGTCTTTTTTGCTGCTCGATCCGCCTCATTCCCTCTTTTACCAGGATCCTGTTGATCTGGCCCATAGGTACCAGATCAGCGATTGTGCCAAGGGCGACCAGATCGAGAAGATCCCGTACGTCCGGTTCACGCCTCTCTTCCTTGAAAAATCCCTTTGCCCGCAGGTAATGACGGATTCCGCAGGCAAGGTAAAAGGCAACGCCAACTCCTGCCAGCTCTTTTGTGGGAAAGGTGCAGGTGGACTGCCTTGGATTCAATACCGCATCGGCGGCAGAAGCACCCGGTGGAGGTTCATGATGATCGGTGACGATAACCCGAAACCCCATTTTTTGGGCAGCGGCGATTTCTTCGCTCGCTGAAATTCCGCAATCTACTGTTATAAGGAGATTTTTCTGAGCCGATTCAGCGGGTGCCAATGTTCGCAGGAGATCAACATGCAAACCATACCCATGCGTTATCCTGTTGGGGATGATGTATGTCGCCTGAATGCCAAGTTCTTGAAAAAACGAGACCAGGAGTGCTGTCCCGGTGGTCCCGTCCACATCGTAATCACCCCATATCAGAATTGGCATCCCGGTAAGTACTGCTTGCCCGGCCATGGCCGCCGCCTCCTTCATCCCTCCCATCTCCAGAGGTTGCGGGAGATCAGCAAGCCTTGGTTCCAGGAATTCTTCTATTTTTTTCTGCTCCTGCAGCCCGCGCCCGGCCAGGAGTTTTACGATAACCGGATGAAGATTGTTTTTTTTTGCCAGTTGCAGTAGTTCAAGGCTGGGCTCTACCTGTGGAGCCAGTCTCCACTCCGGACGGTTCTCTTTATCTAGAATTAACATTAACTACCTTTCTTATCTTTTTAACATTTTGACATTTAATCTTTCGATGGCGCAGATGATATCCTGGGTATCCAGTCGTTAACCCTCTTTGCAATTCCTTCTTGATCCAGCACATCAAACCATTCCAGACCAGGAATTGCACCAAACCAGGTATATTGACGCTTGGCGTATCTCCTGGTGTCTCTGGCAAGCAGCCTTTCTGTCTCTTCCATATCCCAGATATCCTGCAGGTAATTATTCATATGACGATATCCTATTGCCTGCATGGATTTGAGTTGTGGGCTGTATCCTCTGGCAATTAAGCCCCTGACCTCCTCTTCAAGTCCGCTGCCCAGCATCCGGTTGGTTCGTAAATCAATCCGTCGATAGAGCAGGTCCCGGTCACAGGTCAATCCGATCTGCAGAATATTAGAGAAACGACTTGTCTTTTGTCTCTGGTGCCGCCTTATATGTTCAGACCACGGCTTGCCTGTTGCCTGATAAATCTCGAGCGCCCGCAGCAGCCGATGCGTGTCGTTTTTGTGTATTCTTTCTCCGGAATATCGATCACATCGCATCAATTCTTCATGCATCACTTTAGAACCAGAAAGGGCCAGTCGCTGCTGCAGTTGCTCTCGTATCTCCGGAAACTGCCCTATCCCGGAAGAGAGCCCGTCGATCAGGGCCCGCAGATAAAGCCCTGTCCCGCCGGTGAGCAGCGGCACCCTGCCCCGTGCATGAATCTGGTTAATGGCCTGAAGGGCATCACGGACAAAAGAAGCCGCGTCGTACTCTTCGTCAGGATCAACCACATCGATGAGGTGATGCGGAATCCGCACCCGTTCCTCAATGCTGACCTTGGCGGTCCCGATATCCATGAATCGATAGACCTGCATGGAATCAACACTGACGATTTCGCAGCCAAAATGCTCAGCCAGCTGCAATGACAGTTCTGTCTTGCCGATGGCGGTTGGTCCGACCAGCACCAGTACCGGATGCTCTATGGGATGTGACTCGTTCATTGGCTTACGCTGAAGGAAAGATGAGAGGAAAATGTATTCATCCGGGATACCCCGATGCCAGGGACGGCCAGCAGGTCTTGCGGCCTGACAAAAAAACCATTGCTGTCTCGTGTCTTGACTATCTGCGCGGCCATCCTGGGCCCTATTCCTGATATGGTTGCCAGAAGTCTCGCATCGGCGAAATTAACGGGAATAGGTTGAAACAAAAAAGGGCTGACAGCAGCAGGACTGGTGACTGATTTTTCATGCTGCCCTGAAACGGCATTTTCAGCTGTTCCCATCTGCAGGGCGGCTCCATTCCAATATAATGCCAATGAATTTTCCTGTCGCTCGGAAGGCCTTCCCTGAAAAAAAGGCACCAGCAGTAGCCAGCACCAAAAAAGGATGCCCAGGAAGAGAATAATCTCCACCCGGGCATCGTTTTCAATATGTGGCACCTGCGATCCGGGCCTGCTACTTTGCCTGTCTCTGCTCATCACGCATCAGTTTATAGTTCATGGAATCAACAAGGGCCTGCCAGGAGGCCTCGATGATATTCAACGAAACCCCCACCGTTCCCCACTGTTCATGCTGATCTCTGGACTCAATAAGGACGCGCACCTTGGCCCCGGTCCCATGCTCTCCGGAGAGGACCCGCACCTTGTAATCTATGAGTTCAACCTCCTCCAGGCCGGGGTAAAAATGGATCAGGGCCTTGCGCATGGCATTATCCAGGGCATTGACCGGGCCATTGCCCATGGCGGCGGTATGCACCTCTTCACCGCCAACCTCAAGGCGGATGGTGGCCTCAGTCTCGGGTGGCTGATCACTGGCACGTTTGCTGTTGATGGCCCGAAAGGCCCTGAGTTGGAAGTAATTTCTCTGGGTGCCCAAGGCGCGGCGCATCAGCAACTCAAAAGAGGCCTCAGCCCCTTCGTACTGAAATCCCTGATTCTCCAGTTCCTTCAATTCCTTGACAATGGCAGCAACGATCGGGCTGTCACCCTCAAGATTGATCCCGAATTTTTTGGCCTTATGCAGGATATTACTCTTGCCGGACTGATCAGAGATGAGGATGCGGCGGATATTGCCGACCTTTTCCGGGTCGATATGTTCATAGGTCAGCGGGTTGCGCTTTACCGCCGAGACATGGATGCCGCCCTTATGGGCAAAGGCGGAGCGGCCCACATAGGGTTGATATTTATTGGCAGGCAGGTTGGCCAGTTCATCCACCAGCCTCGAGGTCTCGGCGAGCCGGCCTATATTCCTGACGGTCTCACTGTCACAATCCATCTTCAGGGCCAGGGCAGGAATGATGGAGGTCAGATTGGCATTACCGCAGCGCTCACCATACCCGTTCATCGTCCCCTGTACCTGACGGACACCCAGGCTGAGGGCCAACAGCGAATTGGCAACCGCAGTTTCAGAATCATTATGGGCATGAATGCCCAGATCGACACTGCCCCCTCGTTCCTGGATGAAGAGCTGGACCCGCTCGATGATAGGCTGCACCTCCTGGGGTAACATGCCGCCGTTGGTGTCACAGAGGATCAGGCAATCCGCGCCGCCGTCAATGGCCTTGCCGAGGGTGGCCAAGGCGTATTCAGGATTTTTCTTGAAGCCGTCAAAGAAATGCTCGGCATCATAAAAGAGGCTCTCCGCGTGGGGCCGCAGATAGTGCAATGATTCTTCGATAATCAGCAGGTTATCTTCAAGCTCAATGCGCAGGGCATCAAAGACATGGATGTCCCAGGATTTGCCAAAGATGGTAATGACCGGGGTTCTGGCTTCAATCAAGGCCTGGAGGTTGACGTCTTTTTCCACAGGATTGACAAACAGCCTGGTAGAGCCGAATGCCGACAAGCGGGCATGCTTCAGTGTCTCCCCCTGCATGGCCCTGAAGAACTCAACTGCCTGGGGATTGGAACCAGGCCAGCCGCCCTCGATAAAATCAATACCAAAACTGTCAAGCTGATGGCTGATTCGTATCTTGTCGTTCACCGACAGGTTGAAATTCTCGGCCTGAGTTCCATCCCTGAGGGTGGTGTCATAGATCTGTACGTGTCTGGTCATAGCATAATTTCCGGGATAAAGATTAATGTCCCTTGCCAACAATACTACCTAACGCTATATTAGAGCGAAAGAAATTATTGCTCTTCGACGGGAAGATTGCTCTTGTCAAGTTCAAAGGCATCATGCAGGGCCCTGATAGCAAGCTCGGTGTACTTCTCTTCAATGACGCAGGAGACCTTGATCTCCGAGGTGGAAATCATGGATATATTGATCCCTTCCCTGGCCAGGACATTGAACATGGTGGAGGCAATGCCGGAATGATTCCGCATCCCGACGCCAACGATGGAGATTTTGGCAATATTGGTATCCCCCTGCACGCTTTCGGCCCCAATCTTTTTGACCAGCTCCTGCAGCAGCTTGAGGGTGCGCTCATAATCGGTTCGCACAACAGTAAAGGTCATATCGGCCTTCCCCCGTCCTGCGTCCTGATTCTGGATGATCATATCGACGATAATATTTGCGTCGGAAATCGGGGTGAAGATTTTGGCAGCGATACCCGGCTGATTCGGCACCCCTGAGACCGTGATTCTGGCCTCGTTTTTATTATAGGTAACACCAGAGACGATCAATCCTTCCATTTGTTTATCCTCCTCAATAACCCAGGTGCCTTCAGTCTCAGTGAACGTCGAGCGAACATGGATTGGAACTTTATAACGTTTTGCTAAAGTCACCGACCGGATATCAAGAACCTTGGCCCCCAGACTGGCAAGTTCCAGCATCTCATCGTAGGAGATCCGGTCAATTTTTCTGGCCTTGGCGCAGATATTCGGATCGGTGGTATAGACGCCCTCAACATCGGTAAAGATCTCACAGGAATCCGCCTTCAGGACCGCGGCCAGTGCAACAGCAGTGGTATCAGAGCCTCCGCGTCCCAGCGTGGTGATATCGCCTTTATCGTTGACACCCTGGAAACCGGCAATGACCACCACCCTGCCCTGGTTCAGCTCGGCCAGGATCTTTTCCGAATCAATGGACTCGATCCGGGCCTTGGTGTGCACCGAATCGGTGTTGATCTTCACCTGATCACCGAGAAAGGAGACGGCATCCTCCCCGGCCTGTTTCACGGCCATGGCAAACAAGGAAACAGTCACCTGCTCACCGGTGGACAGCAGCATATCCATTTCCCGGGTATCGGGCAGCTCCTGCATCTGCGAGGCCAGATCGACCAGACGATTGGTCTCACCCGACATGGCCGACAAGACCACCACCATCTGGTTGCCCTGGTTTTTATTCCTGAGCACCCGTTCGGCAACTGCTTTTATCTTCGCAGGACTTCCCACTGAGGTCCCGCCAAATTTTTGTACGATTAAGGCCATTATCTTTTTCGACTCCCACTTAGAGGTAGAACCATCGGAACAAACGCCAAGCAACACAAAAAACAAAACGGCAGACCACATCCTTGCCTGCCGTCGGAATAAACCTTTACCTGGCAGATTAACCACCAGTCGTAACCAGAAAAGTCAAAATGAAAGAAGAAAATATTTTATACGCAAAGAGGAAAAATGCAACATCTTTATAAGGGTGTTAAGGGACGCGGAAAATACTAATATACAATCCTGCTTCCCGTCTTCGGGCCATCTTTGACCGCACCTCAATCGCAAAATCCTCGATGAAGCGTAACTACATCTGCGGTTTTACTTAACCGGTACAGCCAAATCCGGCCCAAATCCAGCAGCTATTCAGGTACATCAGTATTTTCCGAGTCCCTGAATAGCATTTCGGCCACCCCGGTCATTGACTCGAAGTGACGGAAACTCCAGAAAACTGGATTTTGCGGCCTCTTCAGGAGAAGCAATAACGAATTCCCGAATATCCGCGAAAGAGACCCACACCAACCACTTTCTCCACCAGGGCCCGGGTATCCTTACGCGATGCACACACCCGGGCGCAAACAGGCATTCAATCTCAATTGGTTGAATCATTTTCGCAGTTGCAGGCCCGGCCCTTGAAACTGAAGAAAAACTTCAGGCCTTTCTTGACCGTACTGGAGAATATCTTTGGCGAAAAAACCGAACCAACAACTTTTTTGTTAATCTCGCCCAGGGTTGGGTAGGGATGAATAGCCGAGGCAATTTTTGACAGCCCCACCCCGCCGTTCATGATCGCCACCCACTCGCTTAAGAGATCCCCGGCCTGCGGGCCCAAGATCTGAATGCCAAGGGGATTTTCTTTTTTGTCAAGCAGCAGTTTGATACGGCCGACACTTTCTCCTTCGGCAAGCGCCCGATCGTTCCCATTGAACTCTTCGCTAAAGACCGAGTAGTCGACACCGGCTTGCTGAGCGCTTTTCTCATTCATACCGATGCTGGCCAGTTCCGGATGAGTATAGGTGCACCAGGGAACAAAGGTGTAATTTGTTTTCTTGGGCAGATGAAAAATGGCATTGCTTAAAACTACCCCGCCTTCATACCCGGCCACATGGGTGAACTGATAGCCGCCGATGACATCTCCAGCCGCATAGATATGCTTGTGATTGGTCCTGAGATAATTGCTCACCTTGATCCCCTTGTGATCGAAAGGGATGTCGATTTTTTCGAGACCAAGCCCGGTTACGTTTGGTGAGCGGCCAAGGGCCACCAGAATTACCTCGGCCCTGAGCTTTTGGTTTTCGCCGGCCGCATTTTTGATCACCACTTCGCGTTCATGGCCCAGATCGCCAACCCGAATAACCGAGGCATTCATCTGAAAAGTAACCCCTTCTTGCGCAAGCTCCTCCTGGATGATATTAGCCATATCCCGGTCCTCCTTGCTGAGTATCTGACCGCTGCGTTGGATCACCGTTACCTTGGTGCCAAGCCGGCAGAAGGCCTGGGCCATTTCGGTGGCAATGGGACCGGCACCGAGCACGATCATCGAACCGGGAAGTTTATCAAGATAGAAGATGTCGCGATTGGTCAGATAGGGTGTTTTGTCGAGGCCTGCAACTGAAGGAACCGCCGGAGAGGAACCGGTGGCAATCACCCAACTGCGGGCAGAAATAGATTTACCATTTAAGGTGATGGCATGTTCGTCGGTGAATTCAGGGTTTCCGAACATCACTTTAGCCCCGAGTTTGCAGAACCGTTCCACTGAGTCATGCGGTTGAATAACCCCGATCACGGACCTGATCCGACCCGAGACCTCTTTGAAATCTACCGCAGGCGGGGAAATAGCCGGCAGGCCAAATTTCGGGCCATTTTTCATGAGATGATAGACATGGGCCGTCTTGATCAGGGTTTTACTGGGTACGCAACCGTAATGGAGACAATCGCCACCGAGCGCCGCCTCTTTTTCGACGAGGAAGGTTTTGGCGCCAAGCTGGGCCGCCCCGGATGCTACGGTGAGCCCTGCCGCACCGCCGCCGATAATACCGATGTCATAATCATAATCTGCCATGCCGCCTCTCCTTTTTATGTCATACCTAACCCCCGATGAACGGGATAAGTTCCTTCTTTATCCTTTCTGGAGAAGCTGCTGGCCATAAAAAGCCGCGCCCCAGAGGCCGCTGTCCTGGTTGTCGATGAGAAAAACCGGAATATTTGCCAAGAGATGTCCCATCGTTGGTGAATCCAGAAACTCGTGGCGAAAATTTTCATGGGTGAGAATCTCGGGATTTTTGGCGGCAACTCCGCCTGCTATGTACAGCCCGCCGAAAGCCAGCACCTCAAGGGCATAGTCCCGGCAGACACGGCCATAGAATTTGGCGGCCCAGGCCAGGGTTTCTGATTTTTCCCCTTCTGTAAAACGGGCGCTTACTTCCCGCGGTTCCAGTTCCTCGCCGGCGAGAAACCAGTGAAGATAGCGCAGACCACGACCGGAGACCACCAGATTGCCGGTGATGTGTTTCTGGCCACTTTTTTCCTGATAGAACTCCTGAAAAGCAAACTCTCGAAGAGAAATAAAGGGAAAGTAAGCATGACCGCCTTCGGAAGGCAGGGCCAAGAACCTATTGTCTGGAAGCGACGCAAGAGTTGCCTTGCCAAGCGCGGTGCCAGCCCCCAGGACGCCGATGGTCCCGTCGGCCACGATTTCTCCTGCAAGAATATTTCGGGCGGATTCTCCGACTTGAGATCGACAGGCATATGCCTGGGCGACAAAATCGTTGATCAGGTAAGCGTCATGAGGGAGTTTTACATGTTGATTCCTTCTGAAATCGATATCCCAGGAAATATAGGGCGGAGCGGAATAAGAACCATGTTCCACTGGCCCGGCAACGGCGACCACGGCAATATCGGCCTTGTCTGGTGCAAGGGAAAAATCAGTTGCGCATAGTTCTGCAAGAAGCTGAGAAAAAGAGTCGACTTCGGTTGTGGGCAGCCATTTTGTATCAACCAGTACAAGCGTGCCCTCCGGATCAATCTGGAAATGGGCAAACCGGCTGTTGGTCCCACCGATGTCTGCTGCCAGGATACTTTTCGTCAACATTTCCCCCTTGTTTTTTTGGTGACGTTTATACTTCATACGTGCTCGATGCAACCTTGCCGCCGCTGCCGGTCCAATCGGTATGGAAAAATTCACCACGTGGCCGGTCGATTCGTTCATAGGTGTGGGCGCCGAAGTAATCACGTTGCGCCTGCAGCAGGTTGGCGGGTAAGCGACCACTGCGATAGCCGTCAAAATAGGACAACGCCGAGGCGAAGGCTGGGGTCGGAACTCCCAGTTCAGCGGCCTTGGCCACCACCTTGCGCCAACCGCCCTGGGCCTGCTGGATGGCAGCTCGGAAAAAGTCATCAAGCAGGAGATTCTCCAGTACCGGATTGGTGTCAAAGGCCAGCTTGATATTGCCAAGAAAGGCGCTGCGGATAATACAGCCGCCTCGCCACATGAGGGCAATGCCGCCGCAGTTGAGTTTCCAGTCGTATTCCTTGGCCGCGTGACGCATGAGCATATAGCCTTGGGCGTAAGAGATTATTTTAGAGGCATAAAGGGCATCCTGGACATACCCGACATACTCCTTCATGTTCCCAGCAAAACCAGGCAGCGGAGTGGAGAAAACCGCCGCTGCTCTGACCCGTTCATCCTTCATCGCCGACAGGCATCTGGCAAACACAGCCTCGCCGATAAGGGTCAGTGGAATTCCGAGGTCAAGGGCGTTGATCCCCGTCCACTTGCCGGTACCCTTCTGACCGGCGGCGTCAAGAATCTTTTCCACCAAAGGCGAGCCATCACCATCTTTGTAACCGAGGATATCGGTGGAGATCTCCATGAGATACGAATCGAGCACTCCTTTGTTCCACTCGCCAAACACGGACTGGATCGCATCCGTGTCCATCCCGAGCCCCCGGCCCAGGAAATCGTATGCCTCGCAGATAAGTTGCATGTCACCATATTCAATGCCGTTGTGCACCATTTTAACGAAATGACCGGCTCCTTCTTCACCCACCCAGTCGCAACAAGGTTCGTCATCAACTCGGGCGGCAATCGCCTGGAAAATATCCTTGATATGCGGCCAGGCCTCGGGGTTGCCTCCCGGCATGATTGATGGCCCCTGACGGGCGCCTTCCTCACCTCCGGAGATGCCGGTGCCGACAAAAAGAATCCCCTTCTCGGCCAGCGCCCGGGTGCGGCGGTTGGTATCGATATAGAGGGAGTTGCCGCCGTCAATGATAATATCGCCCGGATCAAGATACGGCAGCAGCATATCGATAAAGGAATCGACCACAGCTCCGGCCTTGACCATCATCATGACTCGACGCGGTTTCTTCAGCGTGGCGACCAATTCCTCCAGGGAATGGGTGCCGATGATATTCGTCCCCTTGGCAGGGCCAGCCATGAACTCATCGACCGTTGAGGTCGTGCGGTTGAAGACGGCCACCGTAAACGCATGGTCGTTCATGTTCAGCACCAGATTCTGGCCCATGACGGCTAGGCCGATCAGACCGATATCTGCTTGTGACACCGTCTTTTCTCCTTTTTGAATTTTTTCGTAATGCACCTGTCAATCGCCTCGCATGAAGGGCGCGGGCCACAGACGAAGGCATGAAAAGAATAACGGCTAATCCCGCGTCCCTCTCGAAGTGTTTGCTTAGTCAGACAAGGTGAAAATATGGTAAGAAAATACCTTTAAGATTTCAAACAAGGTGGGTACGCATCATGGCATACACACATCTTTCTTTTGAGGAAAGGCCTTCCATTGAAATGCAATGCAAGCTTGGCGACTCTCGGGACAGGATAGCCCCCCCAGGATATGTGTCGTTCGCAATCGTCCATTAGCCGCGAGCGTAAACGTAATACAGGGCAGCATGACTATTGGCACAAGCAGGCGGACAAGACGGCCAGATAATGTCATGCCGTGAAGCTCAAGGTAATTAAGTTGACAGTTTAAAAGAAGATTATCATAGTTTTCCTGCTGAAACAAGATTGGAGTCCCGAACAGATCAGCGGCGGCTGCGGCAAGAAGATAAGCATCCCGTTTGAAATGCCTGTACCGAACAAATTTATTACAGAGACGCGGGCAAAAAGTGAACGAGGCGAGGATGTTCATCATGACAAAGACGCTCAAGACCTCTTTTGGCAACTTGGCATCTGATGCGCCAACCAGACTATTCCGGCCAGTTAGAGCGTGATATGTATCTGGCACGGATTGCGAGATACCCATATCGAGCCAGATTAGTTACTTACCTATACAGACATAAGGAAACAAAATCTATGGGCGGAACACGATTCATAGTGGCGGAACGTTTTATCGATGGCAGTGGCGCCAAGGTGTGCAGGAATGTCTTTCTGGCAGTGAAGGACGGTATTATTACCGCCATTGGCTCCGCCGCCGACCTTCCCCGCCATGACGGGGCTCCAAGCGCTGACTTCTCGTACTGTGTCATATTGCCGGCGCTGGTTGATTGCAGCGTTTCGCTGACGCGCTCGCCCTCCGTGGACCGGCAGGTCCGGCTGGCCGCCGAAGAGGCCAACCCTGCGGAAAAGGCCGCCATGGTGGAACGGCATATCAGCTACTGCCATGCATACGGAGTGCTGGGTGTGGCCGTAAGCGATGACCTGATCGGCCTGGTGGAACGCTATCAAGAGGGACTGGCGCAGGAGAGCATCATTGACATTCGAACCTCCGGCGGTCTCTGCCGGAGCCTGCAGGATTGTGTGTCCGGCAACCCGGCAGTCGGTGATTTTCTTAAACTCGGTTATTCCTCCAATATCGAAGACGAGG
Organism: Desulfoarculaceae bacterium; assembly: GCA_019429465.1. GTDB lineage: Bacteria > Desulfobacterota > Desulfobulbia > Desulfobulbales > Desulfocapsaceae > UBA2270. The sequence goes on along the minus strand of JAHYIV010000039.1, from coordinate 2,164 downwards.
AAGTCCCGTATCTTCGGCTTAACCAGGAAGATCTGGGCTGCATCCTGCAACAGAGAAGCGGAAGAAAGGCGGTGGTGGTGGCCAATGGCCGGCAACAGGTAGCGGAGGCACTGGCGGCGGGATGCGATGCCATCGAACAGGGATACGGAATGGGCGAGGACAATCTCAGGAAAATGGCGGAGCAGAATGTGCTGTGGATTCCCAGCGTCCTGCGGGCCAAGAATGGCTTGGACGGTGCTGGCTCAAGCGGCGATGTTTGCTGCCGTTTCTCCCAGCGCTATGTAGCACCGGGAAAGCCGGTCCCCGGCGCGGAGGTCTTCTGGAAAAAGATGCTCGCCGACCAACTCACACAACTGCGTCTGGCCAGAGAATTGGGCGTGAAAACGGCGGTGGGAACCGGTGCCGGCAGTGTCGGCATCCTCCATGGCGAATCGATGGGCGAGGAGATGAAATTGTTCATCAAGGCCGGCTATTCACTGGAGGAGACCATCCGCTGCGCCTCGGAAAATGGAGCCGGATTCTTCGGCATGGAGCAGCTGGGAGCACTTACGGTCGGGCGGAAGGCAACATTCCTGATCACCAGGGGCACGGTGCAGCAGCTGCCAAGAAAACTCTCCTACCTGGAAGGCATCTACGTTGACGGCGCACCCAGCGTCACCTATCATAAAAATCCTGTCAAGACGGTGTGAGAGGGACGCTTTGCACCGTCTGCAAAAGAAAATGGGGAGTGTTCCATGTGACCCGGTTCTATTCCCTAAGAGAATAACCTTTTAAAAAATCCTTTGTTCTTTTCCTTGGCTAATTCTTCTCTCAACCTCTCATTTTCACGTTCTTTCTTATTAAGCTCTTCCATGGCAATCTTTGCTTTATGCTCTGCTCGTGCAAATTCACTTTGGAGAATTATTTTGTTTGGATCGTAATCTTCTTTAAATTGGTTGGTTTCTGTATTGATCACTCGTGGATTTCCCGGCATTTTATGGTAATCGAACAGTGATTCCTCTTTACCTGTCCTTTTTCTCATGTAATCCTCGACTTTTTCCTCCCAGTTCTTGATTTTTGTTAATTCTGCATTTGACCGTTTCAATTCTCTTTCCCTAGCTTCCCATTCTCTTGCAATTTGTTTGTACGGAGCATTATCTCTTTTTCGTGCATAATTTAAAACATTCTGTTCATTACCAGATGTTATATAAGCTCGTTCAATTGGAGAGCTAATCGTTTCCACACAATAAATTGCCACTTCGATATCAACCTTAAAAAACTCTTTTTTATGATGGAAGTTTTTTAATCTGTTATGGGCAGCCTTTTCAGCTACGAACCTATCTGCAACTTTACCATAATATTCAATTACATATTTACTTGAAACACCAGTTGTACTTGATAGCTCCTTGGCTCTAAGCTCTGGCCTTTTATATGTCATTCCTACTTTTAACAAACCAGGCAGATCAGGATTTGAAAGAATATAGACATATCCAGGATTGCTTTGTTCACTCAGAGTATTTTCAGCCTCACTTGCCCACTGATTGCAACAATGTGTAACCGGAAAATTTGTGCAATACTCCGCACAAAATATTTGACCAATGCAGTCGATTCTACTGTGCAAACATGTTTTACAAGTATGACTATTCATAAGCTGTACAGTAAAAGAGGTCATCTATGATAAGAAATAAAAATAGGGTCTACCTGCAGATGACGAACTATTTTTCATAGTGTATAAAAACCAGGGGCACTCCCCCTATTTTCTATTACGTCATTTACGTTCAAGACCTGCCCCCAATGTTTTGAAGACTAAGGGTTAGAAGAAGAAGGTACAGAACCATTTATCAGCTGTAACGCACTGATACATTACCCTTTTCCAGTGATTAATGAAAAGTGGAGAATCTAAAAATGACGCCAAATGTTGACTAAAATCAACTGAAGGCAGCTGTTTCATAATACCCCTTCGTTGACTTATGAGGATTGCAAGCTCTTCAGCAGCCTAAATACTGTATCGCTTTGCCAATTCAAAATCATGAAAATGAGTAGCAACCCTTTTTTGATCAATTTGGCTCCAATGCTCAGGGGCACAAACAAAATACTCAATTGAGCAAGGATTTCCAGGAATAACCTGGGCATAAACCCATTGCTCAATGAAAAAGCGATCATTATCAAGATAAGGATGGATTAT
>JAHYIV010000063.1 GCA_019429465.1 Desulfoarculaceae bacterium | reverse complement strand
TTCAACAACTGCTTGGTTCTATCCCTCTTGTCAGAGATCTCTAAGTCAAGTTGGGGATACAGGCTACCCGTTCGTTCCTCTGCGCCTCATGGCAACAAAACCAGCCAGTAGCCTGGATGCAACCAGTAGCCTGGATGAAGCGCCAGCGCAATCCGGGGCCGGAATAACATTAAACCAATTCCCACCCCGAATACCCCTCCATCTCCCTCCAGCAGTCTTTTCCAAGCAATTGCGCTTGCGACAAGTTCCAGGGAAGCCAGGGCCACCAGGTAATCGAATGGCCGAGGTATACCCCGATGAGCAAATTCTCTCTACAGTGCGGAGAGAATTGGATTTTCCTGGCCTGTCCGACAGCTACTCCGAAAAAGATGTCAGGTTGCGTTTCCCTGACCCAATCTACAGGGCTGAAAGAGCCTGCCCTATATGTGCTTCCTGATAGGAAATACCACGAAAGTCTCAGGATACTGCCCTCGCCCTGAGGGAGAGGGCCTGGGTGAGGGAAAATCCGGGATCAAAATACCTGCTGTCCCATAGCTGCATGCAGCGAGGCCTCAGATAAAATTCCCGATCGCTAATCGGAAATCAGCTTCCTACTCTACCTGATTTCCGGTATGATAACGGTGGGAGAAATCCAGGGAGTGGCTCCTTTTTCTCACATTATAAATGAGCATTAAGCGGAGGCATTATGGAAAGAATTATCAATATCCACATTGAAAAACTGCCCGAGGGCTTTTATCTTGCTACGTCAGATGACGTCCAGGGGTTGGTGGCGCAGGGCAGAACCGTGGTTGAAACGATGGAAATTGCCAGGGATGTGGCGCGTAGACTGCTGGAAGCACAGAGTGGGCATGAAAAATCTCTAAAATTGCCGCCGGTAAAAAAAAGTTTTGACATGCAACTTGTCGTAGCTAACTGACATGGGCCGATTTGCAGGATTCAGGTATCGCGAGATAATCAAACGCCTCAAAAGATTTGGTTTTGTATTTGATCGCCAGGCTGCAGGAAGCCATGAGGTGTGGTTTAATGCAGCTGCAAATCGGTATACCACAATTCCGAATCATCCTGGTGATATGCCCGATGGTACGCTGCGGGCGATTCTGAAGCAGGCGGGTATTGATCCGGAAGAATTTTTGAAAAAGTAACTTGTGCCTCGTCAGTGAGAGGGCGTCGGGTTACTATGTCCCTCGTCCGTCGGAAATGGACTTTCTGCCCGATGGCGCCTTCACCCACATTTCCGAAAAAGAGCTGCCTGCGCATGTCAATCGATTTGGCCAATGTATTTAGTCGCCTGCGAGCAGTATGCAGTAAGCAGCAAGTAGCCTGGATGAAATGCAATGGAATCCGGGGCAGGGCGAGGCATAAACACCCACCGGCCCCGGATTCCGCTGCCGCTCCATCCAGGCTACTTTCTCCTCGTTCTCCTCGTTCACATGCGCCGCATGGGAATGCAGCGTGGATGCGCCGCATCCTCTGGCACGAGACTGCGCAAGAGCGGTGATTCTCCAGGGCGATGAATAAGGCAGGCGGATTGCGCGGGGGGCTGCGGATGCACGGTGAGTTGGCGGTCTTTGGCCATGGGATGCGGCGCATCCTGGAGGGGTTCCCATGCGGCGCATGGGAACCAGATGTAAGGCAGGAGAGATATTCATCCCGTCCCCAATTTTTTTGTAGCCTGTCCGTCTTTGCGAGCGGCAGCGAAGCAATCCAGAGCACACGGCCCGTTTGTGCGCACGAGGGTGAAGTAAAACAGAAGGTCTTAGTGACCGTACCCCCCCCACCCCTGGACTGCCACGTTGCTGCGCGCCTCGCAGTGACGGGTGGGGGAATAAAGAGGATGTCCCTAATTTCCCTAATTTCCTAATGTGAATGACATCTGCAGGGCAGGAATCAAGAATGAAGAATGATACCTCCGGAACCGTTTTGCCCCCTATATATTCAGGCGATCATTCAGCGGTGCTGCTCGAAATTCGCCAGCTTATTGAACGTGCCCGGCAACGCGCTGCCGTTGCCGTCAACACTGAATTAACTCTCCTTTATTGGCATATAGGGAAGCGCCTGCAAAAGGAAGTGCTCGGTGGAGAACGGGCTGAATACGGCAAACAGATTATAACGAGCCTGTCGCAACAACTCATCAACGAATATGGAAAAGGGTGGAGCGAACGCCAGTTGTGGCTTTGTTTGCAAATAACCAATACATTCCCCGATCCGGAGATTGTGAACACAGTGTGTGCAGAATTGAGCTGGTCGCATCTGCGCCTGCTCATCGGGTTCGATGATCCGCTCAAGCGTGATTTTTATATTGAGATGTGCCGTCTGGAGCGATGGAGTGTGCGTCAATTGCAGGAGCGCATCAAATCCATGCTCTACGAACGTACCGCGATTTCACGGAGGCCGGAGGAAACCATCCGCCAGGAAATCAACTCATTGCGTGATCAAGGGCAACTTTCGCCCGGTCTGGCTTTTCGTGATCCGTATCTGCTGGATTTTCTCGGGCTTGCCGATACCTATGCCGAAAAGGACCTTGAAGCGGCCATTGTGGCCGAGCTGCAATGATTTATTGTCGAGCTTGGCAGCGATTTTGCATTTATGGCGCGGCAAAAGCGGATCACCATTGACCGGCGTGATTATTACATCGATCTGCTTTTCTACCACCGCCGCCTGAAATGCCTGGTGGCAATTGACCTTAAAATCGGTGAATTTGAAGCCGCCTATAAAGGCCAGATGGAGCTGTATCTGCGCTATCTGGAGAAGCACGAACAGTTGGATGGCGAGAACACCCCCATCGGCCTGATCCTTTGTACGGGAAAGAATCATGAGCATGTGGAGTTACTGCAGCTGGATAAGAGCAATATTCGTGTCGCGGATTATCTCACGCTGTTGCCGCCAAAAGAGTTGCTGGCAGCCAGGCTGCATCGTTCCATCGAAATAGCCCGACAGCGTTTGTCTCTGAAGGAAGGTCAAGAAGTGGCAAGAGGCGATAGGTGAGAGGTGCCAGCGTAGCCTGGATGAAATGCAATGGAATCCGGGGCAGGGCGTGGCATAAACACCCACCGGCCCCGGATTCCGCTGCCGCTCCATCCAGGCTACTTTCTCCTTGTTCTCCTCGTTCCCATGCGGCGCATGGGAACCAGATGTAAGGGTGCAAGGGATATCGTCTTTGCGAGCGGCAGCGAAGCAATCCAGAGAACC